>NZ_LDJO01000099.1 GCF_001431595.1 Stenotrophomonas acidaminiphila | reverse complement strand
TTTGGTGGTCGCGGTAACGTTCATGCCCAGTCAGTGGCCGAGAGCTTCTTCAGCGTATTGAAGAAGGAGCGGACCAAGCGAAGGATCTATCCGACACGGGCCACTGCTGCATCGGACGTGTTCGACTACATCGAGATGTTCTACAACCCCATCCGCCGACATGGTTCCGCTGGCGGACTGTCACCGGTAGAGTTTGAGAGGCGCTACGCGCAGAGCGGCGACTGAGTGTCTACGGAACTCTGGCCGGTCCAGGTCAGTGTCGGCGTGGTGCCGAAATTCTGCGCCCCCGGATTGTTGAAGGTGATGGTCTGCGGTGCGGCCGGGGTGATCGCGTTGGACGCAGCCGACGCCGCGCCGGTAAGCGAGGCGCCGTTGGTTGCGGTGACGGTGAAGCTGTAGCTCACCCCGTTGGTCAGGCCGGTGACGGTGATCGGCGAGCCCGAACCGGTACCGGTATTGCCGCCGGGGTTGGCGGTCACCGTATAGCTGTTGATGCTGCTGCCGCCGTTGCTGCCCGGCGCGGTGAAGCTGACCGTGGCCTGCTGGTTGCCGGCGGTGGCCGTGCCGATGGTCGGCGCATCGGGGGCGACGGCGTTCACGGTGAAGCTGTGGCTTACCGTGGTGGCGGCGTTGGTGGATGCGTTGCCGGCCTGGTCGGCATCGATGGTGCAGGTGCCGGCACTGACGAAGGTCAGCGCACCCGCGGAGGTGATCGTGCACACCCCGGTCGTGGACGAGCTGAAACTCACCGTCAGCCCGGAATCGGAGGTGGCGCCCAGGGTCGGCGTGGTGCCGAAGTTGTAGTTGCCCGGCTGGGCGAAGGTGATGATCTGGTCGGCCTTGGGGGTGACGCTGTTGGAGGCCCCCGAAGCCGTGCCGGTGCCGATCCCGTTGGTTGCTGTCACCGTGAAGGTGTAGGCCGTGCCGTTGGTCAACGATCCGACCGTGATCGTGCACGCCGCTGGGCCGGCGCAGCTGCCGGTGGCGCCACCGGGGTTGGCGGTGGCGGTGTAGGTCGAGATGGGCGAGCCGCCATTGCTGGACGGCGCGGTGAAGGTCACCGTGGCCTGGCCGTCGCCGGCGGTGGCCGTACCGATGGTCGGTGCCGGTGGGGCTGTCGGGATGGCGACGGTGTGGGTGCTGCCGCTGCTGTAGGACGCGATGCTGTTGCCGGCGTTGTCGATGACGTTGGTCGAGCCGTTGAGGTTGATTCTGATCGTGCCGTTGCCGCTGATCGAGGCGATGGTGACGTCGACCGTGCTGCCGCTGGACGCCGACACGCTGGCGATGCTGCCGGTCGCGCCGCCGGTGCCCACCAGGGTGAAGTCGTCGGTGGAGATGTTGTTCACCGGCTCGCTGAAGGTCACCGTGAAGGCGATCGAGGCGTCGGTGCTGGCAGGCGAACCGCTGACCACGATGCTGCTGACACTGGGGGCCACGCCGTCGATGATCAGGGCTTTGTTCGCACCCAGCGAGTTGGCCGCGCCCGGTACGGGCAGGGTCAGGGTGGCGTTGTTGCCGGTCGTGTCCTTGATGGTGCCGCCGTTGAGCGACAGCGAACTGGTCGATACGTAATCCAGGTCGGCACTGGTGTTGCCGGAAACCACCGTGTAGCTGAAGGTCAGCGTGCTGGTGCCGCTGCCGCTTGCGTAGTTGACGATGCGGTCGGTCGCGCCGGTTTCCAGGGTCAGTTGCGGCGTGCCGGTGACTGTCACCATCTTGCTGAAATTGACCTGCACCGACAGCACATCACCGATCTTGTAGGTCCCGTCGGCGTTGCTGGCCGTGACCGAGCTGACCGTGGGCACCACGCCGTCGATGACGATGTTCTTGTTCGCGCCCAGCGAATTGGCCGCACCAGGCGCTGGCAGCGTCAGTACCGCGGCGTTGCCGGACAGGTCCTTGATGGTGCTGCTGTTGAGGGCCAGCGCGCTGGTGGTCACGTAGTCCAGGTCGGCGCTGGTGTCGCCAGCCTGCACGGTGTAGTTGAAGGTCAGCGTGCTGGTGCCGCTGCCGCTTGCGTAGTTGACGGTGCGGTCGATCGCGCCGGTTTCCAGGGTCAGCTGCGGCGTACCGGTGACGAACACGTTCTCGCTGAAATTGACCTGCACGGAAATGACGTCGCCGGCCTTGTAGGTACCGTTGGTCGTGCTGGAGTTGATGCTGGAGACGGTGGGCGGCGTGGTGTCGGGCAGCCGTACGTTGCTCACATTGATGTTGTCGATGGCGAAGAAGTTGGCCTGCGCCGGGCCCGCCACGGTGATGCGGAATTCATCGATGCCGGCGAATGCTGCAACGCCCGATGTGTCCACCGTGTTCAAGGGCCAGTTGCCCCCCGGGCCGCTGATCGAGAAACCCAGGTTGGCGCCGGGTACCTCCATGCCATTGAGGTAGCCGGTCACGGTGAAGTAGACGGTGGCGCCGCTGCCGTTGTCCGTCGCGGAATACTGGAAACTACCCAGGTCGAAGACGCTGTTGTCGTTGGAGGCGACCCGGAACGAGTTCAGCGGTTCGCCGTCGTACGCCGCGTCGCCGTAGTAGATGCCATCGCCGGTACTGAAGTACAGGTCACCTGCCGCGATATAGATCTGGGCGGGCGTGTTCGTATACACGCTCACGTCCCACCCCGAGCCGACGATGTTGTCGACACTCAGGCCGGTCGCGCCGCTTCCCGATACCAGCGGCGTGTCGCCGCCCCCGGAGCCGAAGGTCGTGGTTCCGTTGGTCGGGGTGGCGGCCACGGCCAGCGGGCTGGCCAGCAATCCGACCAGAAGCGCCACGGCCGGTGCGGCTTTCCCCAGCAGGGCAGTCCTCCGCCGCAGCCACGCCCGCAGGCGCGAGGCTGGAGTGACATCGTGGATGATGGTCGACATGCGTTTCCCCTGGACAGCATAGGCAAAGGGGCGGACCCCCCGATGGCGGCCCGCCCACGTAAATGAACCCTTCAATATCCCCTACCGTAGAAAGCAGCCGGATCCGATCACGCCCCGGACGGGCCCTGTCGCAACGTCGGTGTCCTACGCGCCCGCTCGCGCAGGCGCGGTGAATCTAGCAGTCCTGGGCGGGCTGCGGGAAGTGGAATCGGCACCGGGGGGGCGGGCACGGGCCCGGGCAGGGGGCGGCATGGCCGGGGTGTGCCGCGGACGGCTCCGCTGGCAGACGACGGTGGCCCGGGGCAGGGGCGGCCAGGGTGTTCCGGCGCACTCCCGGCCC
>NZ_LDJO01000098.1 GCF_001431595.1 Stenotrophomonas acidaminiphila | reverse complement strand
TGCAAGCAGAAGTCGGCAGACGCGGTTCGCCTCAGTCTCGTGGGCTCGGAGAGCTGTACAAGAGGCAGCTCGTAGACCGCCTGCCCACCTTCGAAATTGTGCTTGAGTACCAGGCCGGCCGCCTCGAACTGGGTCAGCACGCGGTACACCGTGGCCAGGCCGATCTCGTCGCCGCAGTCGAGCAGCTGCCGGTAGATGTCCTCTGCGGTCAGGTGGTGGTGGGGGGTGTTCTGCTCGAGCAGCGCGAGGATGCGCATCCGCGGATGCGTCACCTTGAGGCCGACTTTGCGCAGGTCGTTGGATTCCATGGCCATCGTGTTCATTGGCGGTTTGACGCCAGTTGCCTCCGGTCAGATCGCGCTGGGTGCCGGGGAGTGTATCATCGCCGGGATTTCCTCATTCGCCCGTCCCAATGCGCAACCTCCTGCTGATCGCCGTTGTCGCCCTGTCCACCACCGGCTGCGGCATCATCTACAAGCAGCCCATCTACCAGGGCAACCTGCTGCAAGAAAAGTCCGTCGCGCAACTGCAGGCGGGCCAGAGCAAGCAGCAGGTCAATGCGCTGCTGGGAACGCCGTCCATTCCCGACCCGTTCCATGCGCAGCGCTGGGACTACACCTCCAGCCAGCGCGTGAACCGCCTGGGCAAGACCGAGGTGAAGAACTTCACCGTGTTCTTCGAGAACGACCGCGTCACCCGCTGGGAAGGCGACTATTTCCCCAACAACGACGCGGAGCTGGCGCGCGAAGGCGTACGCCAGTTCGGCCGCAACCTGCCCAAGGACAAGAAGAAGCGCGGCGGCCGCTGATTCCAGGCGCCACGCACCGCATCAATCGCCGCCGCGCGCCCGCC
>NZ_LDJO01000097.1 GCF_001431595.1 Stenotrophomonas acidaminiphila | reverse complement strand
TACTTCGGCCGCGCCGCGGCGGCGTGCTTCGTCAGCCAGCCCACGCTGTCCACCCAGATCAAGAAGCTGGAGGAAGAGCTGGGCGTGCCGCTGGTCGAACGCGCGCCGCGCAAGGTCATGCTGACTGATCCGCAGCCCGGCGCCGCAGCCGTCCGCGGCGGTGGCCGAGACCGCCTGAGCCCCGATGCCGCCGGCCCGCCCGGCGGCATCGCCACAGGCGCGGCGGCCGGCTGCGCCACCTCCGTGCCCCTGTCCGCCGTTGCGAGGCCAACCCGATGAACCTGCGTGACCTCAAGTACCTGGTGGCGCTGGCCGAGCACAAGCACTTCGGCCGCGCCGCGGCGGCGTGCTTCGTCAGCCAGCCCACGCTGTCCACCCAGATCAAGAAGCTGGAGGAAGAGCTGGGCGTGCCGCTGGTCGAACGCGCGCCGCGCAAGGTCATGCTGACCCCGGCCGGGCGCGAGGCCGCGGCGCGTGCGCGCGGCATCGTCGCCGAAGTCGAGCAGCTCAAGGAGGCCGCGCGCCGCAGCCGCGACCCCGAGGCCGGCACCGTGCGCCTGGGCATTTTTCCCACGCTGGGGCCGTACCTGCTGCCGCACGTGGTGCCGGCGATCCGCACGCGCTTCCCGCAGCTGGAACTGCTGCTGGTGGAGGAAAAGAGCGACGTGTTGCTGACCCAGCTGCGCAATGGCCAGCTCGATGCGGCGCTGCTGGCACTGCCGCTGCATGACGAACAGCTGCATACCGAGTTCCTGTTCGAGGAACCGTTCGTGCTGGCCGCGCCCGAAGGCCACCCGCTGGCCGCGCACGCCACGCTGCGCATGGCCGACCTGGCTGACCAGCGCCTGCTGCTGCTGCAGGACGGCCACTGCCTGCGCGACCAAGCGCTGGACGTCTGCCACCTGGCCGGAGCGCTGGAAAAATCCGAATTCCAGGCCACCAGCCTGGAAACGCTGCGGCAGATGGTGGCGGCCAACGTCGGCGTCACCCTGCTGCCGATGCTGGCGGTGAAGCCGCCGGTGGCGCGCTCGCAGGACATCCGCCTGCTGGGCTTTGCCGGCGACGACGCGCCCAGCCGGCGCATCGCCATGGTCTGGCGCCGCAGCTCGGCGATGGGCGATTTCCTGCAGCAGCTGGCCGGCCTGTTCCAGCGCCTGCCACCGGATCTGCTGGCGCTCTGAGCCGGGCCGCCGGTGCGGCCTGCGGCAGCGCCCGCGCGCGCCTGAACCGGCGCCGCGGACACATTGCAACGCCGCCGCCCCGCCCCCATGATCGGGGTGGGTCGCTTCCGTTTCACAATCCCCGCACAATAGGCCCCGGGCGGTGCCGGATTGGCGCCGCCTTTTGCATGTCTCTCAACAATTGCAGGAGTTTTTTCCATGCCGACCAACAGCGGCCTGCCGCCATCGATCGTCGTCTCCAGCCGTGACATGGCCCGCCTCGAGGCCATGCTCGATTCCCCGGCCCTGAGCCGGCACCCGGCCGCCGTCGCCCTGTCCCAGGAGCTCGAACGCGCGCAGGTGCTGCCGCCGGAGGAAATCCCCGCAGGCATCGTCACCATGCATTCGCGCGTGGACTGCGTGGACGAACTGCACGACGAACAACATTCCCTGACCCTGGTCTATCCGCACGAGGCGGATTTCGACAAGGGCCGTGTCTCGGTGCTCGCGCCGGTGGGCAGCGCCCTGCTGGGCCTGTCCGTGGGCCAGACCATCGACTGGACCGCCCCCGGTGGCCGCCAGCTGCGCCTGCGCGTGACCGCCGTCCACTACCAGCCCGAAGCCGCGGGCGATTTCCACCGCTGAGCGCCGTGCGCCGGCCCCGCAACAGGAACCTGCAATGACCCGAT
>NZ_LDJO01000096.1 GCF_001431595.1 Stenotrophomonas acidaminiphila | reverse complement strand
CCTGTGGAGCGACAACGACGTGCAGGCGGCGGCGGGCGTGGACGTGCGCCGCGAGGAATACGAGTTCGGCGGCCCGGCCGAATGGGTGGCGGGCAACGCCTACGTGTTCGGTGTTCCCGGCGATGCCTCCAACTACATGTCGCCCAAGCAGCGCAACGTCAAGGCGGTGTTCGCCGAGGTCAACCTGCCGGTGGTCGACAGCCTGGAGGTCAACCTGGCCGTGCGCCACGACCGTTACGACGGCTTCGGCGGCACCACCAATCCGAAGTACTCGTTCAAGTGGCAGCCGATGGACTGGCTGGTGTTCCGCGGCTCCTACAGCACCGGCTTCAAGGTGCCTGATTTCGCCAAGCTGTTCCGCGGCGTCACCGAGACCCAGTACACCGGCCTGGACCTGGCCGACCCGGCGACCTGCCCGAAGGGCCAGTACAACCCGGACGTGGCCAACTGCAGCGAGCAGATCCGCCCGGACATCATCACCGGCGGCAATCCGAACCTGAAGCCGGAAGAGGCCGAACAGCGCAGCATCGGCTTCGTGATCGCGCCCAACGGCAACTTCAACGTCAGCGTCGACTGGTGGGAGATCGAG
>NZ_LDJO01000095.1 GCF_001431595.1 Stenotrophomonas acidaminiphila | reverse complement strand
GCGCTGTACCAGGCCATCGTCGGCCAGTGGCTGGTCAGCGTGCCGATGACGATCATCATGATCGTGGCCGGCTTCCTGTTCGTTTCGGTGTCCGGCTACCTGGCCGGCCTGGTCGGCTCGTCCAACAACCCGGTCTCGGGCATCACCATCGCCACCATCCTGTTCGCCTCGGTGGTGCTGCTGCTGCTGCTGGGCGACGACGGCAAGGTGCAGGTCGGCGGCGCGCCGCCGACCTGCACCTTGCCGTCGTCGCCCAGCAGCATCAGCAGCATCACCGAGGCGAACAGGATGGTGGCGATGGTGATGCCCGAGACCGGGTTGTTGGACGAGCCGACCAGGCCGGCCAGGTAGCCGGACACCGAAACGAACAGGAAGCCGGCCACGATCATGATGATCGTCATCGGCACGCTGACCAGCCACTGGCCGACGATGGCCTGGTAC
>NZ_LDJO01000094.1 GCF_001431595.1 Stenotrophomonas acidaminiphila | reverse complement strand
CCGTTCAGGCCGACGATGCCCGGTCGCCCCTCGGCGGCGGCGCGGCCGTGCCAAATGCGCGAGGCGTGGTGCGTGTGCAGCGTCAGCGACATCGCGCTGCGCAGGGAGCCGAGATTCAGTTGCAGGGGTTCGTTGGTGGTTGCCATGGTGTCCGCTCGTTGTTGGAAAAGAGCGGACAGCTTCGGCAGGTGGCGGAAGGCAGTCAGTCAACAAACCGAAACCCGCCAGTCCCCGGTTCACGCGGCGGGCGCATGCGGCGCGAGCTATCCCCAGGGGATAGCGCCATGGAGCGCCAAGGAACGCTGCACACCTGGATCAGCGTGGACAGGGCCGATCCCACGGCGGGCGATCGAGGCCTGGCGTGCAGCGGTTCGACGTCGTAGCTGTCAGTGGAACTATCCCCAGGGGATAGTTCCATGGAGCGCCAAGGAACGCTGCGCGCCCGGATCAAGCGCGGACAGGGCCGATCCCGCCGCAGGCGATCGGGGCCTGGCGTGCTGCGGTTCGACGTGTAGCCGTCAGTGGAACTATCCCCTGGGGATAGCTCTACGGGAAGCCACTGGCATCCACTTCACCGCCTTGCAGGCCCGCTCACTTGCTGGCGAGCAGGTTGCGCAGCCGCTCGATGTGCTGCCTGGCGACTTCTGGCGGCACCGGCTTGCCCTGCGGCTGGGATGGTGGCGGTGCTGGTGGTGGCCGCTCATTCGGCGGAGCGTGTGCCGATGGCGCGTCTTTCTTGGCCCAGGCGTTGAACTCGCCATGGATGGCCCGCTGGATGATGCCGAACAGATACCCCGCAGGATTGCGGATGCCGTGGCTGCTGCATCGTGCGGCCCATTCGTCCAGCACGGCCTGCCTCAGCGCGGCATCGACCTGCTGCAATGCCACCCGCGCACCTGTTTGCTGCTCTGCCTTCAGTTCCGCGAAGCGTTTGGGCCATTGCAGGTCGCCCAGCGCGCGCGCCTGCGCCTGTGCCTGCGCGGTAGTACGTACTTCATTGATACGACTACTACGTACTGTACGGGCCTGCTTCGGATTCCGAAGAGAGGCGTCTGGCGCGGGTTTCGACCCTGCTTCGGATTCCGAAGTGGGGTCATCGGAATTCCGAAGAAGGCTCGTCGGCCCTTCTTCGGATTCGTGTGCGGCATCCTCCTGTGGATAACTTTCGTGCGCCCCGACGCCCTGGCTGGCGAGGCGCTCGGCCAGGACTTGCAGCCTCGACGGCAGGGTGCGCCCGGCCAGCATCGGGTCTTCGCCGATTTCCTTGAGGGTGTGCAGGCCCACGATCTGCACGGCTTTGGCCGAATGGCCGAGCGCCTGGCTGACGAGCTGCAGGTAGTCCGGGTCGAGCTGCATCGCTTCAAAGGGGGTCAGCGGCTCGTCGTGCAGGACATAGAGATTGCCGAGAATGCGGCCGGTCTTGGCGTCGCGCCGTCGCCGCACCAGGCTCAGCCATCGGGTCAGCCGCAGCAGCGTCAGGGCTCGCGCCACGGTTTCGTGCGAGGCCTGCCCGGCGCAGGGCATCGAGGCCAGCCAGGGCCGCAACTGCTCATAGGTGGGGAATGCGGTCACGCCGTCGTCGTTGAGCATCAGCCGGAACACCTGCCAGGCGTTGCGCTCCAGCGGCGTCAGGCGGCGGTCGAGGAACAGCCGCCGCGGTACAGTCTCATGCCGGTTGCCGCTGAAGAGGAACGCATCGCCGGACGCAGCCGGTGTCGCAGGTGACGGCGCAGATATAGGCATGCGCGTGGGCGTGGGCGGGCTGGGCCTGGGCGCAAGGTCTTTCAGCGCCGCGTCGAACAGGTCAGCGAGTGCGACGGGGCCATGGCGTGGTGCGGTGTCGTCCACGGCCATGGCTCAACCCAGTCCCTGATCGACCCACGACTTGATCGCGGCCCAGACCACCGACAGCGGCAAATCCATGCCTTCGGCGAGGTCCATGGCCGCGTCGAGAATCGAGGTCTCGTCCTCCAAGTCCACATTCCTGCTGCTGGTGAGCGCTTTCCAGCGCCGCCACAGTTCGACGTCCTGCTTCTCGTCCAGGACAGGGTGACGCCCCTTTCGCTTGGGCAGGCCCAGCACCTCACGGCGCAGGGCGACTTCCTGATGGGTCAGGCCATAGAAGCGGCTGACCATCTCCGTGCTGGCCCCCAGGCGCAACATGCGATCGACGGTCGCGATTTCCTTCTCCACGTCCTGCGCCTGCGAGAGCAGACGCCGGAGCACCTCGCGGTTCACGGACACGGAACACCACGAGACATTGGCGTTGGCCAGCACGCTCACCATGGCGGGATGCTTGAGCGCATCCAGCTCGGCCTCGCTGAAGCCCATCGCCTTGCAGCGGCGCAGTTGGCCGTTGCGCAGGTCGTAGAGCGCCTGGGCGATGACGGCTTGATTGAGCGGGTGCGGGGCGGACATGCGGGTCTCCTTCCTTCATGCCCCAGGGCCTGCGACGCCGGATTCCAGGTCCAGCAGGCGCCGGGCCAGGCGCAGCAATCGGAACAGCTTGACCAGCGCGGTGTCGCTCAAGCGGCGTGTCGCATCACCTTGGCCGTGCAGCAGCGCCGGCAGCTCGGCGGCAAGCTGCCCGCCGTCCAGATCGGCATCGGTGAAGCTCTGGCCTGCCAGGCTCGCCAGCAATGCCAGCACGCCGCGGCCCTGGGGTGATGGGGGCTGCGCGCTGGCATGGCATGCGAAGCCCACGCCGTCCGCGCGGTCCTCGATGCACTGATTAAGGCCTGCCTCACCCGCGATCTCGCGTGCGAACTGCGCGATGTGGATGCGCAGGCGATCGGGCGTGTCCAGGCCCGCGTCGATGTGCCAGACGTCGGAAATCGGGTAGAGACCGCCTGCCTGGACGGGAATGGACTGCAAGACGTTGGCCGAGAAATCGGGCAGCGCATCCCCCAGCTCGTCGGCGACCATCCGCTGAATGGATTGCAGCCGCTCCGTCGTAGGTGCGGGCGAAACGATGTGCCCCTGCAGCAGATCACCAGGAGCCGCCACGGGGCTTCCTGCGGGCGAGCCGTCCGTCCCTGAGCTGTCCTTGCGCTCGCGCGACCCAGGTATGGCCGCCGGCGTCGGGGCCGATGGGGCCGGCGCGGCGGGCGGGCGGGCCACGGTGCCAGGCTCAGGAAGTGCGGGCGGTGCCGATGGCGGGGTCGGATCGCTGACCAGGGCGCGATGGCGGCTTTCGGATTCCGTGAGGTCGAGCGCCAGCACGTCGTAGTCGATGCCGAGCAGCTCGGACATCTGGCCGATCAGCTCGTCCTGCACGCGCTGGGGGACGAACTCGTCGGCCTGCGTGTCGAACTGCGACAGCACCTCCTGAAAGAAGTCGTCGAAGTCCTGTACCAGCGTGCGGCCCTTGGCGTAGCGCTCCCACGCGAGCATGCAGGCCTTGCGCATGACCGACAGGCGTTCGACCTGGTGGCGGCCGAGCCCGCCGTAGAGCACGGTCGGGATCGCCGGCAGGAGGTAGCGCACCGCGTCGTTCATCCGGCTGATGTGCGACTGCTGGACCGGGAAGCCATCAGCGGCGAGACGGCGGGCCAGCTCGGATTGGCTCAGGGCGGCGCCGCTTTCCTGCTCGTAGAACTCGCGCGCCTTCTCGACGCCGAGGGCGCGCTCGATGAACGTCAGGCCCCCACGCAATTCGTTCTCGGCCAGGTGGCCGGTCAGCATCACGACTTCGCCGCGGCTGGGCCAGGGCCGGAACAGGCACGATATGCGGAAGAACCGCTCGTCCTTGGTCTCCGACCACAGTTCGCGCAGGATCGCCAGGCGTGTGTTGCCGCCGTTGCGGATGATGTAGTGGCCCTCGCCCGGGCGTCGGGTGATCGCCGGCGCCGCATCAAGGCCGCGCTCGCGGATGGACGCCTTGATGTCCTCGTAGGCCGGATTGCGCTTCTTCCTGGGGTCGTGGTCGTAGGGACGCAACTGGTCCAGGGTCACGACCATGGGCGTGTCGGCGATCGGGTCGCTCAAGGCCGAGGTGGATGGGCCGCTGCGCTCGAACCCGGCCGCGAGCAGCTTGCCGGCCATCTGCTGGGAGGTCATCTCAACCATGGCGGCCTCCCTGCGCTGGGGATCGGGCCTCGCGCTCGGCGCGGCGGATCTGCGCCCGGGCATTGAGGGCCGCCCGGTGGTCGCTGGCGGTCGAACTGGTGTAGATCGCGGCGCAGCCGGCCTTGGTGAATTTGAGGTGGCCGCCTGGCGTGCGCTTGACGTGCCAGCCCTCGCCGACGGCGAACTCGATCAGGGCGCGTAGCCGCTTGTGGCCTCGGGCCAGTTCATGTGCGTTCGCCATGGGGCCTCCCGGTATCAAGAGGAAATGGCGGGCGGCCGGACACCGTGGCAAATCGGTGCTGCCATTGCGGGAACAGTTCGCCAGCGAGGCCGCGCATGGTGTCGAGCGCGGCGGGGGCGACTCTGCCCGGTGGCTGGCGGTACTCGACCCGATGCACCGGCAGGCCGCGCGTCGCGGCGCGCGGATAGGCTTCGATGGCCGGCACGTCGGTGGCCAGCACGCGGATGCCGGTGTGGTGCTGGAACAGCTCGCGCAGGGCCTGCTGGATCAGCCGGGCGTTCGCCGACACCGGGTGGACCCGGTTGATGAGCAGGTGCAGCGGCGGCGGCTCGATGCCCAGGTGCCGGTACGGGGCGATGTCCTCCAGCAACTGCATGGTGCCGCGCCGCAGTTCGCGGGCGGCGAGGATTTCCGGGGTCACGGGCGACAACGCGAGATCGGAGGCGAGCACCGCCATCTCCAGCGTCACCGAGCGTGCGCCCTGGGTGTCGATCAGCACCAGGTCGTAGAGGGGAGTCAGTGCCGGCAGCAGGTGCCGTAGTCGCAGGCGTCCGTCCGGCGCATGCAGCAACAAGGTGTTCAGCTCGCCCCGGTGGTCGTTGGACAGCACCAGGTCCAGGCCTGTGATGATCGTGCGGGACACGAGCTGGCCGAGGTCGCGCTCATTGAAGGCCAGCAATTCATAGATGCCGCCGGGCGCGCGGTGGGCCAACTCGTAGTACGAGGACAAGGTGGGCTGCACGTCGAGATCGAGCAGCAGCACGCGCAGCCCCGCGTCGGCGGCGAGCCCGCCAAGGTTGGCGGCCGTGGTCGTTTTACCGACGCCCCCTTTGGTCGAGACAATGGATACAACCTGCATGGCGTTCTCCGTGTGAGGATGGGAAGTCCGCGGGAGAACGGGTCAGGCCCGGCTGTTGACGCGCTCGGCGATCCACTGGTCGATTTCGATGGAGTCCCAGCCGACGGCGCGCACGCCCAGGCGCAACGCTTTGGGAAACTTGCCGGCGCGCATCAGGTTGTAGAGGTGGGCGCGCTTGAAGCCGGACTTCGCTTCGACTTCTTCCAGGCGCAGGATGCGGCGCTCGTTGGGCGGCAGTACAGGTGCTTGCGACATGGCGGTCACTCCTGAACGCTCAGTGGCGTTTGTTGGCGTGACACCTATTCAAATGTCGGCTTCTGTCCCAGACCACCGTAAATGCGGTTTCCGCGACCGCAGATACGGGCTTGCAAACATCAAGAAACGGCGGCCCGTAGCTTGCGTCGGGCTTGCGCAAATTTGGCTTGCAGCGTGCGATCCGTAATGCCCATGAGTTCGCCGTGATGCGCGATCATCGCGGTAGCGATGGATTCCTGGCTGTTGAAGCTGGAGTACGGTGTGCCCGACGGGGATTGGCCGAGCATCAGTTCCAGCATCGTGCCGATGATGTGCAGGTACGTGGCCTCGGCACGGTCGCTGATCGGGCACTGGGCGCATGCAGGAATCACCGTGGACTGCTTGAGCAGCGCGTCGTGCTGGTCCTGCAACTCGCGCAGTTGACGCTTGCACTGCTCCAGGGCGGATTTGAGGGCCAAGCGCTCGACGAGCATGGCTTGGCCGGTCTCCAGCGAGATGAAGGGATGGGCGATGCGTTCGCTGCGGCAGAAGAGAAAGCCGGGCCGCTGCTCGGGGTAGTGCTGGCGCATCCAACGCTTCAGATCCACGTGACGAACCGTCAGGTCAGGGGATTCGATCAGCGCGATGTCGCGTGCGGTGATGCCGTTCTGCCCGAAGGGCAGTTCCCCATTGAGGATGCCGTCGTAGATGCGATCGGTGTACAGCCGCAGTTCGCCCCAGCGCGGGCAGTCCAGCGATTGCGGAAGATTCCTTGGCGACGAAACCGAGGCCAGGATCACTTGCTCATATCGCAGCAGCCCAGCCCAGCGGATGGACGCTTCGATCGGGCGGTAGAACACCTTTGATGTGGGTGCATCATTCTTGTTCTCGTGCATGCTCGGTCTCCTTCCAGGAGAAGAACTACATGGCCGACTCCTTTGCCGCCGACCTCATGGTCGGCCTGTTACCTGTGCAGGAAGCGAGTTCCGATGCCCGCTTCGTCATGGGGCTTGAGTACTTCTCACCAGTTCGCGCTACTGGTAGCCGTCGTGTGCTCGATGTGCAAAAATTCATCGATCGCTAGATGGTCGAGCGTCGGAAAGCAGACTCGACAGCTACGCTCACGCTATCAGGGTCGTAAGAAGTTACGGTCCCTGCAAAACCGTCTAGGTATGACGTGATATGCCAGCGGTTTCACCGGGCACGAGGGGGATGGCAATCGCTGTCCAACGTCCAGCCGGACGTAGTGAATCCACGCCTGTCATGCTTGCCCGAGCATCCTGATATATCGACAAAGAATCGTGCGCCGGCTTGCCACGGCTAGGGTGTGCGTTCTTTCGGCGCAACTTGAGCAGACCGGCAATGCGCGGCGCGTGTGGGTCCTAGACGGTCCTAGACGGCATCCGCGATAGGCCGGCGCCAAGAGCATCGGCTCGGTCGTCATCGTGTTGATGGTGTGCGGAAGCAGAGGGCAAGGCGTAGGCGACCAGTTCGAGACTGTCGCGGACGACGCAGTGCTGGGTGTGGGTCCGGTGCGCTGAGTACGGGTCTATGGCCGTCAGTGGAAGTCTTTGGACGATCTTGTTGCCGGGGACCAAAAACAAGGCTACAATTGAGGTCCTCGCTGAGCACCTCGGCGAAGAAACTGTTCGGGAAACAACGACTTACGCGCCTAGTGCAAGTCTCGTTTCCCGCTCCAAATTACGAAAAGGCCCCGCAAGCGGGGTTTTTTCATATCGGGAGGAAGTTTTTCCTCCTGTACAATCAGATTATTCTGGCCTGGTAGCAGAGTGGTTATGCAGCGGATTGCAAATCCGCGTACGCCGGTTCGATTCCGACCCAGGCCTCCAGATTTGATATTCGACCCCTGAGAAATCAGGGGTTTTTCTTTGCCTGTCGTTCGCCGGGGCAGGGCAGCGGCGCGACTCGACAAACCCGGAAACAGCGAAACCGGGGCCAGATTCGAATTCTCCTCCCGGGCGCCTGCCGGCTCGGGGCATACATGGAGAATTCGATTCCGACCCCGGTTTCCGGGTTCAGGAAGCCGCGCCGGTGGTGCCGGCGCGGTCGTGTGGCTCAGGGGCGGGTGGTGGTCGCGTTGGCCGCTGCGGCTGCGGCTGCGGCCGCGCAGCGCGGTGCCGGGCCACGGCAACGCTGGCGCGTATCGCCGGTCATGTCCGTTTTGAACACGTCGCCATCCTCGGCGTACATCGACGCGCCGGCAGCCGGCTGCCCGTAACGCACCTGCAGGCCGATGCTGGTGCTGCGCATCGCGTTGCGGCCCTGCTCGCGGCCCAGCAGCAGCGAGAACAGCCAGCCGCTGTCCAGCTGCAGGTCCATGCCCGCACCCAGCGCCAGCGTGTCGTCGTTGTAGCTGCGCATGGCCAGCACGTAGTCGGCGTCACGCGGGCGCTGCAGGTAGTTCACCGCCACGTCGCCGCGGTTCTCCAGTGCTCCGCGGTACTCGATGCGCCAGTGCGGGCGCCAGCTCAGCCGCTCGCGCTGGAACATCATGCTGCCTTCCAGCCCCAATGCCAGCGTGCTGTTGTCCACCTGCTGCCGGCCATAGCCCAGCCCATAGGCACCCAGCCCGTTCTCGCGGTAGCCGTCCAGCGTCGCCCGGTGGCCGTCATAGCGGCCATAGCCGGTCAGGTTCAGCCCCGACGCGCTGCGGTGTTCGTAGCCGAAGGTCAGCGCCCCGAACCACTGGTCGCCACTGCGCGTGGCCTGGGCGCTGGCGTTGGCCAGTTCGCTCCAGCGGGTCAGGTCGAAGTCCAGCCGGCCGTTGGCCAGCAGGCCGTCCACGAACAGGTGCTCGCCCAGCCGCCACAGGCCGTAGACCGCCAGCGAGCGCTGGTCGGCGTCGACCTTGGACGGGCTGTCGTCGAAGTCCGTGCCCTGCCGGCCCCAGCTGCCTGCCAGGCCCAGCAACACGTGCTCGCCGACCGCGCGGTCCGCGCCCAGGGTCAGGCCACCGGTGTTGAAGTCGAAGCCGCCGCCGGCGCGGCCGTTGCGGCCGGTCGTGCCGAAGGTCGCGGTACCGGCCAGCCACATGCCCCAGCCCTGCGGCAGCGCCGGCAGGGCCGCTTCGGCCACGCGCCCGACCGGCATCGACAGCCCCGGCACGCCCGCGCTGCCGGCGTAGGCCAGGGCGAGGTTGACGCTGTTGGCGTTGCGGCCCGAACGCACCTGTCGCAGGCGGTCGCGGATGTTGTCGCCCTGTACCTGGGCAAAGCGCACGCTGGCGTCGACCTGGGCCTGCAGGCTGCCGCTGACCTGCGCATCCAGCGTCGGGTCCGGGCGCGCGTTGACCATCAGCGTGATCGTTATCACACCGGTGAGGTAGTGACTGGTCGCCGCCTGGGTGGCGGTCAGCGTGGTCGTGCCTTCGCCCACCAGGGTCACGGTACGGCCGTTGAGCGTGGCCACGGCGGGGTTGCTGCTGGTGAAGGTGAATGCGCCGGGGCTGTTGCTCCGCGGGAGCGGCAGCTCGAAATCGGCCTGGCCGTACATCTTCTGCAGGTCGCCGACCCAGCCCAGGTCCGGCGCGGCCACCAGTTCGGTGGCGCTGTCCGCCTCGCCTTCGCCGGCCAGGTTGTAGGCGGCCACGGTGAACACGTAGTCCACTCCGTCGGCCAGCCCCTGCACCAGGATCGGCGAACCGCTGCCGCTGGCGCTGACCACGCCCGCGGTGGCGGCCGCGCGCAGGCCCGCCGTGCGCAGGGCGCTGCCCTGCGGGGTGGCGACCACCCGGTACCCTTCGATGGGCGCACCACCGGTGAACGCCGGCGGCACGAACGCCACGCTCACCTGCCCGGGGCCGACCGGCGTCAGCGTCTGGATCTCCGGCACGCCCGGCGGCACCGGGTCGATCCGGAACGTGCGTGTGGCCGAGGCCGCGCGATGGGTGGCATCGCCGGCCTGGGTGACCACAACGGGTCAGCTGCCGGCCTGCACGAAGGCCAGCTGGCCGTCGGTCGTGACCGTGCACACGTTCTGGGTCTGCGAGGCGAAGGTCACCGGCAGTCCGGAGTCGGCGCGCGCGGACAGCACCGGCACCTGGTCGAAGCGCTGCGTGCCCACTTCCTCGAAGATCACCGTCTGCAGTACCTGCGGCACCACCGGTGCCGAGGGCGCCGACGGCGCGCTGTTGCCGGCCGCGGCCGAGGCGGTGACGGTGAAGGTGTAGCTCACCCCGTCGGTAAGTCCGCGCACCGTGATCGGCGAGCCGCTGCCGCTGGCGGTGATGCCGCCGGGCTGCGCGGTGACCGTGTAGGTCACCGGCTGGCCGGTGGCCGCCGATGGCGTGAATGCCACTTCCACCTCGCCCGAGCCGAGCACGCTCACCTCGCCCACAACCGGTGCCTGCGGCACCAGCGCGGTCACGCTGAACGATTGCGTCAGCGACGCTGCCAGGTGGCTGGCATCACCGTCCTGGTGCACCGTCACCGTGCAGGTGCCGGCGCTGGCAAAGCCCAGCACCCCGGCGGCCGTGACCGTGCAAACCGACGGCGTGGACGACGCGAAGCGCAGCGGCAGGCCCGAGTCGACCGAGGCCACCAGCGTCGGCGTGGTGCCGAACGCCTGCGCCCCGGGGTTGGCGAAGGTGATCACCTGGGTCACCGCCGTGGTGACTTCGTTGGAGGCCGCCGACGACGGGCCGGTGCCCGCGCTGTTGGTCGCGTTCACCGTGAAGGTGTAGCGGGTGCCGGTGTCCAGGCCGTTGATCGTGATCGGCGAAGTGGTTCCCACGAATGGCGCACCCGGTACCGTCGGGCTCGGTGTCACCGCATAGCCGATGATCGCACTGCCGCCACTGGACGCCGGTGCGCTGAAGGCCACCGATACGCGTCCGGGACCGGTCACCGTGGCGGTGCCGATGGTCGGCGCGCCCGGGGCTGGACCGGCCAGCCTTTCGTAGACACTCGGACGCCATAATTGATGGCAATGACCGAGGTGTTTATGGGCAACAGCAAGCAGTACACGGATGAGTTCCGCGCAGAGGCGGTGAAGCAGGTAATCGAGCGCGGCTTTACAGTCGTGGACGTAGCCTCCCGGATCGGGATTCCCAAGCACACACTGTACGGCTGGGTGCAGGCGGCCAAGAAGACGGTGCGTGCACCGGGCACTATCGCCCGTTCTGATCGGATACGACGAAGATAGCCGGTT
>NZ_LDJO01000093.1 GCF_001431595.1 Stenotrophomonas acidaminiphila | reverse complement strand
GCTGCGACCGCCTGACCATCTCGCCGGACCTGCTGGAAAAGCTCGACGCCGACCTGGGCGAGCTGCCGCGCAAGCTGGTGCCGGCCGCCGCCGAGGCGGTGGACGTCGCGCCGATCGACCAGGCGCGGTTCGATGCGGACATGGCCGCCGACCCGATGGCCACCGAGAAGCTGGCCACCGGCATCGATGCCTTCGCCAAGGACCTGCAGGCGCTGCGCCAGCGCATTGCCGACGAACTGGCCTGAGCCGGCGATGATGGCGATGCGCTCACGGCTCCTGCGTCTGCTCGCCACCGGCCAGTGCCTGCTGGCCAGCGCCTGTGCCACGCCGGCCGCGCGCGAGCCGGTGGCCGAGCTCGGCCCCTTCGTCGCCCTGCCGCAGCCGTTGCCGGCCGCGGCCTACTGATTCCCCGCAGGTTACGTTACCGGTTGCTCTCTCCCTCCCTCCGGTATCGCCACGACCGTGCCGGCATGGCACGGTCGTTTTTTTTTGCCGGGGAAGAACCGGGGGCCGCGTCGGATTCCCCGAGGCCACCGGCGTCAGGGGGAAAGTAGAGCATTCGACTCCGCCCGCAGGTTTTGCCGGGCTCCCGGTTTTACCGGTTTGATGGCGGAGCCAGCGGCCAGCGGCCGGCGGCCGCCGCCTCACTCAGGCGTTGCGGTTGTGGGCACGCAGCGCGCGCTGCTTCTCGCGGGCCCAGTCGCGGTCCTTGGCCGCATCGCGCTTGTCGTGGGCCTGCTTGCCCTTGGCCAGTGCGATTTCCAGCTTGATCCGGTTCTTGCTCCAGTACATCGCGGTCGGTACCAGCGTGTAGCCGTCGCGCTCCACCCGGCCGATGAGCTTGTCGATCTCGCGCCGGTGCAGGAGCAGCTTGCGCTGGCGCCGGTCCTCCGGAACGGTATGGGTGGATGCCTGGATCAATGGCGTGATCTGCGCGCCGATCAGGAAGATCTCGCCGTCCTTCACGTAGGCGTAGGCGTCGGTCATGTTGCCGCGCCCGGCGCGGATGGCCTTGATCTCCCAGCCCTGCAGCACCAGCCCGGCCTCGAAACGCTCCTCCAGGTGGTATTCATGGCGCGCGCGCTTGTTCAGCGCGATGGTTTTGTCGGCCTGCGCGTTCTTTGCTTTATCCTTACCGGGTTTCTTGCTCATTTCCGTATTGTCTCCGATTCGGAGGCTTTCCGAACATCCGTCCGTATCCCGCATGCCTATCATCCGCCGCAGCGCCCTGGTCGAACAGCCGGCCGAGCGCATGTTCGACCTGGTCAACGACGTTGCCGCCTATCCGCGGCGTTTCCGCTGGTGTGAAGCGGCGCAGATCCTGGAATCGGGCCCGGAGCGCCTGGTGGCACGCCTGGACCTGGGGCTGGGGTCGTTCCGCACCTGGTTCATGACCGAGAACACGCTGCAGCGCCCGGGCAGCATCGACATGCAGTTGAAGGACGGCCCGTTCAAGCGCCTGCATGGCCGCTGGCAGTTCCAGCCATTGTCCGACGCCGCCTGCAAGGTGAGCCTGGAGCTGGAGTTCGAGCCGACCTCGCGCCTGCTCGGGCCGGCGCTGGCACTGGGCTTCCAGGGGCTGGCCGACCGCATGGTCAATGATTTCGTGCGCGTGGCCGAGCAGGGGGGCTGAGGCATGCGCGTGGAGGTGGTGCTGGCCTGGCCGGAGCGCTGCCTGCGGCGGGAGCTGGTGCTGCCGGAAGGGAGTACGGTCGCCGACGCCGTGGCGGAGGCGGCGCTGGATGCCGCTGGCGAATCCGTGGCCATGGCGGTGCATGGCGTACTGGCGCGGCCGCAGCAGGTGCTGCACGACGGCGACCGCGTCGAACTGCTCAGGCCACTGCTGGCCGACCCCAAGGAAAACCGCCGCCGGCGGGCGCGCGGCGGCGATTGATGCGGTGCGTGGCGCCTGGAATCAGCGGCCGCCGCGCTTCTTCTTGT
>NZ_LDJO01000092.1 GCF_001431595.1 Stenotrophomonas acidaminiphila | reverse complement strand
TAGTCTCGTGGGCTCGGGCTGCAGATAGGCACGGGCGATTTCGTGCGTGCTCAGGCCGCACAGCAGGCGCAGGGTCAATGCGACCCGCGCATCGGCGGGCAACGCCGGGTGGCAGGCGACGAATACCAGCCGCAGCAGGTCATCGCCGATGTCATCCAGATGCTCGGACTGGTCCGCACCCATGGCGTAGTCCTGTTGTTCGTCGATGACCTGTGCCTGCCGCTGTGCATGCAGGTGCCGTTGCCGCAGGCGATCAATGGCACGCCGTTGCGCGGTGGCCATCAGCCAGGCGGCAGGGTTGTCGGGGATGCCTTGCTCCGGCCAATGCTCCAACGCCGCTACCAATGCGTCCTGAGCCAACTCCTCGGCACTGTCGAGGTCACCCAGCATGCGCGCAAGGCGCGCGACCAGGCGTGGCGATTCCATGCGCCATAAGGTGTCGAGCAACCGCTGCAGTTGTGGATCGGTCATAGGCAGCGATCAGAGCATCGTGCTGCGACCGCTGCAAGTGCGAAAAGCATTTTTGTAGGAGCGGCGTCAGCCGCGAAGC
>NZ_LDJO01000091.1 GCF_001431595.1 Stenotrophomonas acidaminiphila | reverse complement strand
GGTCAGGGGGGCGGGGCCGCGGCGCGGACGCGCGCCGGGACGTCGAAGTGGACGACAGGGACGGGCGCGCGGTGCTTCAGACCGCGTTGAAACTGGCCGCCAGCGTGCCCACCACCAGCACCCAGCCATCGACCAGCACGAACAGCAGGATCTTGAACGGTGCGGAGATCAGCATCGGCGAGAGCATCATCATGCCCATCGACATCAGCACGCTGGACACCACCAGGTCGATGATCACGAACGGGATGAAGATCAGGAAGCCGATCTCGAACGCGGTCTTCAGCTCGCTGGTGACGAACGAGGCCACCAGCACCGGGAACGGGATCGCCTCCGGGCCCGCGTAGGGCCCCTGGCCGGCCAGCCCGGCAAAGGTCATCAGGTCGGTCTCGCGCACCTGCGCCAGCATGAACGCACGCAGCGGCTGGGTGGTCAGGGTCCACGCGGTCTGGAAATCGATCTTGCCGTCCAGATACGGGGCCATGCCGGTGGACCACGCCTTGTCCCAGACCGGCATCATGATCATCGCGGTCAGGAACAGCGCCAGCCCGAGCAGCACCTGGTTGGAGGGTGTCTGCCCGGTGCCCATCGCCTGCCGCAGCAGGCCCAGCACGATGATGATGCGGGTGAAGGCGGTCAGTACCAGCAGCAGCGACGGCAGCAGGGTGATCGCCGTCATCAGCAGCAGCGTCTGCAGCGGCAGGCTGACCGGGGCGCCGCCGATCTTGCCGACGTTCACGTCGGGCAGGGCCGGCATCTGCGGTGCGGCGGGGGTCGCCCAGGCCAGCAGTGGCAGGGCCAGCAGCGCGAACACGATCGCCAGCTGGCAGCAGAAACGGGAGTTGAAGCGTTGCGGCAGCATGCTCAGGCGTCCTTGCGCAGCTTCTGTTGCAGCAGCTGCGCGAAATTCGGTAGGTGTTTGAGGTTGGGCAGGGTGGCCGGCGCCAGCGCGGGCAGCGGCTCGGGCAGGGTGTGCAGGGTGCTGATGCCGCCGCCGGTCACGCCCAGCAGCAGTTGCTGGCCGTTGACCTCGACCACCACCACGCGCTCCTTGGCGCCGACGTTGAGGCTGGCCACCAGCTTCAACCCTTCGGCGGGGCGGAACCCGCTGCCGGGCATGCGCTTGAGCAGCCAGCCCAGGCCGACGATCAGCGCCAGTACCGCCAGCAGCGCCATCACCGCGCCGAACAGGCCCGGCGCGGTGGCCGCGTGCTGGCCGACCGGCGCCGCCTGCGGATGGCCCTGGGCCATCGCGGCGACGGCCAGGGCGGTGGCCGGCAGCAGGCTCAACGCAGTCTCCGGATGCGCTC
The DNA here is from genome assembly GCF_001431595.1 of Stenotrophomonas acidaminiphila. Taxonomy (GTDB): domain Bacteria; phylum Pseudomonadota; class Gammaproteobacteria; order Xanthomonadales; family Xanthomonadaceae; genus Stenotrophomonas; species Stenotrophomonas acidaminiphila. The sequence continues at coordinate 7,036 of NZ_LDJO01000091.1, read as the reverse complement.
GCTGGGGCTGACCACGTCGGTCAGGCGCACGCCGAAGCGGTCGTTGATGACCACCACCTCGCCGTGTGCGATCAGGGTGCCGTTGACGAACACGTCCAGCGATTCGCCGGCGCCGCGCTCCAGTTCCACCACCGAGCCCTGGTTGAGCTGCAGCAGGTTGCGGATCGGCACGCGCGCACGCCCGACTTCCAGCGACAGCGTCACCGGCACGTCCAGGATCACGTCCAGGTTGAGGTCGGCGTTGCCGTCGCCCTCGGCCTGCAGGTTGGCGAACTGCGCCGGCTCGGCGGCGGGCGCGGCGGGTGCGGTGGTCTCGGAGGGATCGTGCTCAGTCATGGGAATTTTCCTGGGACGCGGACGGGCGCGGCGGCCTGCCCGGCGGATGGGTAGCGGTGATCTTGATGGCGTTGCGGTCGCCGGCGATGCCGAACTCGCCGGTGAACACCGGGATGCCTTCGACGCACAAAGGCACTTCCTTCAGCATCTCGATGGGCAGGATGTCGCCGACCTTCAGCCGGCTGAGCTCGCGCAGGCTCATGCGCCGGCGCGCGATCACGCTGGACAGCTCCACCTCGGCGGTGTCCAGCTGCTCGCGCAGCATGATCGCCCAGCTCTCGTCGCGGTCGTTGCGGTCGCTCTGGATGCCGGCATCGAGCAGTTCGCGGATCGGTTCCAGCATCGAGTACGGCAGGGTGATGTGGATGTCGCCGCCACCGCTTTCCAGCTCGACGTGGAAGCGGCACACCACCACGTACTCGCGCGGGCTGACGATGTTGGCGAAGTGCGGGTTGATCTCGGAATTGATGTAGTCGAAATCGACGTTCATCACCGGGCTCCAGGCCTCGCGCAGGTCGACGAAGGCCTGCTTGAGCATCAGCTGGATCACGCGCATCTCGGTGGCGGTGAACTCGCGGCCCTCGATGCGGGTGTGGTAGCGCCCGTCGCCGCCGAAGAAGTTGTCCACCACCGCGAACACCAGGGTCGGCTCGAACACGATCAGGCCGGTGCCGCGCAGCGGCTTGAAACGGACCAGGTTGAGGTTGGTGGGCACGTACAGCGAATGCAGGTAATCGCCGAACTTGATCAGCTCGATGCCGCGCACCGAGATCTCGGCCGAACGCCGGATCAGGTTGAACAGGCCGATGCGCCACAGGCGCACGAAGCGCTCGTTGACCATCTCCAGCGTGGGCATGCGCCCACGGATGATGCGGTCCTGGCTGGCGAAATCGTAGGGCCGCGCCTCGCCCGGGGGCGAATCGGGTTCCACGGTGTCCACCGTACCGGAGTCGACGCCATGCAGCAGGGCGTCGATTTCATCCTGGGACAGCAGGTCGTTGATGCTCATCGGCGTCGCCTTACTGGGTGACGAAGCTGGTGAACAGCAGGTCGTCGGCGGTCTTCTTGCCGGTCTCGGCCTTCATCAGCTTCTGCACTTCGGCCAGCGCCGCGGCCTGCAGGCGCTCCTTGCCGGCACGGTCGGCGATCTGCTCGGGCTCGACCTGGGAGAACAGCATCAGCAGCTTGGCGCGGATCGCCGGTGCGTGCGTCTGCAGCGCCGGCAACGCTTCCGGGTCACGGGTCATCAGCTGCACTTCGACCTGCAGGTAGCGCGGGCCGTCCACGCGTCCGTTGAGGTTGACCACGAAGGCCGGGTCGAGCGCGAAGTACTGTGCCGGGGCCGGCGTGGCCGGCGCCGCGGCCTTGGCCTTGGACGGCGCCGCATCGGCGTGGCGCTGGGTGAAATACCAGACGGCACCACCGGCGCCACCGGCGGCGATCACGGCGATCAGGATGGTTGCCAGCAGCGAGCGGCGCGGCTTGCCGGTGGCGTCCTTGTCCTTGTCCTTGGAAGTGTCTGGCTTGCGGGATTTGTCGGCGGCGGCTGCCACGTTGTGCTCCTCAGGGTTGCTGCCCCTGGATATGCAATACGCGTGCCGCAGCGTGCGCCGGTGGCGATGACGGAAAATTGGCGGGCCGGCGCCGGGGGCCGGTGCCCCGTTGCGCGGGGCTGGCCGCCCCCGCGGCCTTGCCTACGACTCAGGCGTAGGCGTCGAGCAGGCCGCGCAGGCGCAGCGGGCGGATGATGGCGTCCGGCAGGGAACCGGCATCGCCGGGCTCGCCGTCGTTGCCCATGCCGGCGGCACCGCCGGTATGGGACGTACCGGGCTCGGACTGACGGTGGCCGACATCGGCCTGGGCCAGCTGCAGGCCCTGTTCGCCGAGCATTTCACGCAACCGCGGCAGGCCGCTCTCCAGCGCCTGGCGGACCTCGGCATGGGCGCTGGAGAAGGTGGCGTGGACGCGATCGCCATCCAGCTGTAGCTTCACTTCCACCGGCCCCAGGTCGTTCGGGGTTACACGGATGTGGGCATGGCCGATCTTCTGGTCGGCCAGCCAGCCGACACGCGCGCCGATGGCCTCGTCGAAATCCGCGCCCTGCATGTCCACCGGCGCGGACAGCGCCGGCGGGAAGGCTGGCGCCGGACGGGCGTCTGCCACGCTGGCCAGGTTCTGCAGCAGCGGGCCGAACAACGCCGCGCCGGCACCTGGATCCATGGGCGCTGGCGCATTGCCGGCGCCGCCGCGTGGCAGCTCCGGCGTGGCATCCAGGCTGGCCAGCTGCGCCAGGACGTCGGCCTCGGTCGTGGCCGCCGGGGCGGTGGCGGCAGCGGTGGCAGCGGCCTGCGCGGGGGGCGCTGCCTGCGGCGGCGCGACAGCCATCGGCAGCGGCGTGGTCGGCGCGGATGTCGCTGGCGCCGGCGGGGTGGTGGACGGCGGCAGGTCGCTGCCACCCCCGGCCACCGCCGGGGCGGGGGCCAGCGCCGCCATCGTCGCCGGCACCGGCTGGGTGCCCGGCAGCAGCCCGGCAAGACCGGGCGGCGGCCATTGCGGCGCGTCGGCGTCGGTGTCGTCCTGGCCGCGACCCTCGTCGCTGGCTGCCGGTTTCCCAGCGTCACCGGCCGCGGAGGCCTCGCTGCCCGGCGTCGTGTCCGCAGGTGCTGCCGGTGCGGCGGCCGGATCGCCGCCGTCACGGTCCGGCGTGTCCGCGGCCGGCGTGGCCGCGGGCTTGGCGCGCGGCGCCGGCTGCGGCGCCGACTGTGGGGCGGCCTGCAGCAGCGCATCGAAGCCGCCGGCCTGCCTGTCGTTGCCGGCGCCGGTCCGTGCCGGGGTACCGGTCGCGGGCGGCGCGCTGGCCGCGGCGGCGCCCAGGGACAGTGGCGTCATGGGGTCTCGTCCTCGCCCGAGAGCTGGGCCTGGCGGGCGCGGCGCGCGCCGAGGTCGTCCATCTCGCGCTGGTCGCGGCGCTCCTCCACCTGTTTTTCGCGGGCACGGTAGCTGGCTGCCAGCTGTTCCAGCACCTGCTTGTCGCGGCTGGCCAGCAGCAGCCGCGCGCGCTCGGCATCGACGCGTTCGCGGTTGCGGTCCACGGTCTGGCTCTGCTGCTGCACGGCGCTGTCCAGGCGGTCGAGGAACGCGCGCCGGTTCATCAGCTGCGACGGACTGGTGGCGGCCATCTGCGCGCCGGCGTATTCCTCGGCGTAGCGGCGCAGCTCCTCCAGGCGCGACAGGTGCATGTCCAGCGCCTGCTGGCGTTCGGCCAGGGCGCGGGCGACCTCGTCTTCGTGATCCTGTGCACGACGCAGCAGGGGGTCCAGGCGAAGGGATTGCTTCATGGGACGTTCTCGCTTTCGACCAGGCGTTTCAAGGCGGCAAGGCTGTGGGGTAGGTCGGCGGCCAGGCTGACGTCCTGGCCGAGGAATTCGAGGATTTCGGGCCAGCGCTCGAGCGCTTCGTCGGTGGCCGCATCGTTGCCGCGCTGGTAGGCGCCGATGGCGATCAGGTCGCGGTTAGCCGAGTAGGCCGCCACCAGCCGCTTGAGCTTGCGGATGCGCAGGCGCCAGGCGTCGTCGGCGATGTCCTGGACCACGCGGCTGACCGACGATTCGACGTCGATGGCCGGGTACAGGCCGGAATCGGCGACCCGGCGCGAGAGCAGGATGTGGCCGTCGAGGATGGCGCGGGCCGCATCGGCGATCGGGTCCTGCGGGTCGTCGCCCTCGGTGAGCACGGTGTAGAAGGCGGTGATCGAGCCGCGCCCCTTGGCGCCGTTGCCGGCGCGTTCCACCAGCGCCGGCAGTTTGGCGAACACGCTGGGCGGGTAGCCGCGGGTGGTCGGCGGTTCGCCGACGGACAGGCCGATCTCGCGCTGCGCCTGGGCAAAGCGGGTCAGCGAATCCATCAGCAGCAGCACGTTCAGGCCCTGGTCGCGGAACCACTCGGCGATCGCGGTGGCGCGGTAGGCACCATGCAGGCGCGCCAGCGGCGGGCGGTCGGCCGGCGCGGCCACGACCACGGCGCGGCGCAGGCCTTCCTCGCCCAGGGTGGTCTCGACGAAGTCGCGCACTTCGCGGCCGCGTTCGCCGATCAGCCCGACCACGATCACGTCGGCCGAGGTGAAGCGGGTCATCATTCCCAGCAGCGTCGATTTGCCGACGCCGGAACCGGCGAACAGGCCCACGCGCTGGCCGCGGCCGATCGGCAGCAGCGCGTTGATCGCGCGCACGCCCACGTCCAGCGGCTGGATGATGGGTTCGCGCGCCAACGGGTTGATCGACACGCCGGCCATGCTGGCGCTGCCTTCGGCGCGGATCGGGCCCTTGCCGTCCAGCGGCACGCCGTCGCTGTCGATGACGCGGCCGAGCAGGCCTTCGCCGACCTCCACGCCGCCGCGCCGGTAGGACGGCACCACGCGCGCGTTCGGCAGCAGCCCGTGCAGTTCGGCGCTGGGCATCAGGTAGGTGCGTTCGCTGGCGAAACCCACTACCTCGGCATCGACCCAGCCGCCGTCGACTTCGACCTTGCAGGTGGCGCCCATCGGCGCCTCGCAGCCGACCGCTTCCAGGGTCAGGCCCACCGCGCGGCGCAGCACGCCTTCGCGGATCAGGCCGCGCCCGTGGCCCGGTTCGATGTCGATGGCGTCCAGCCGTGCCGCCAGCCGCAGGTTGCGCGCGGCCGACCAGGCCGCGGGTGCCGGTGGCGGCCGGTTGGTCGGCGGGGTATCGGTGAAGGCGGGGCTCATTGGCTGGCTCCGGCCTTGCGCATCACCGTGGACAGGGCCGCGCGCAGGCGTGCCTCCAGTGTGCCGTCGATGCGCACGCTCTCGGCGTGCACGCGCAGGTCGCCGCGGCTCAGGCCGGGGTCGGGGCTCAGGCGCTGGCCGGGTGCCAGCTTCAGCAGCGGCGCCAGCGCGGCGATGTCGTCCGGGTGCAGGCGTACCTCGACCTCGCGGCTGCTGCCGCCAACCGCTTCAAGGGCCTCGTTGACCAGTTCCTGCAGCAGCGCCGGCTCGGCCTGGTAGGCGCGACCCAGCAGTTGCCCGGCCACGCGCACGGACAACTCGCCCAGCGCGGCCACCACTTCGCCTTCCAGGCGCAGCAGCGGGCGGCTGAAGTTGTCCAGGATGCCTTCGATCTGCGCCACCAGCCGGCGTATCTCGGCCTGGCCCTGGGCAAGGCCTTCGGCATGGCCTTCGGCGTGTCCCTGTTCCAGCCCTTCCTGGCGGGCGGCGTCCTGGATGGCCTGGATTTCCTCCAGCGTCGGTGGTTGCAGCAGCGGTTCCGGCGGCATGTCCGGCGCATCGGCCGGGTAGCCGTCGGCCAGGTCCTGCGCCGACGTCTGCGCGACGGTGAGATCGGGGGCCATCCAGCGCACGACGGGACTCACAGCATGGTCTCCGCATTGCCACCGATGGTGACCGTGCCTTCATCGGCCATGCGCTTGACGATGGCCAGGATCTCGCGCTGCGCGGCTTCCACGTCGGACAGCTTGACCGGGCCGCGGGCCTCCATGTCCTCGAGCAGGATCTCGGCGGCGCGCTGGGACATGTTGCGGGTGATCTTGTCGCGCACCTTGATGTCGGCGCCGCGCAGGGCCAGGCCCAGGCGTTCGCCGCTGACTTCGCGCAGCACCAGCTGCATCTCGCGGTCGTCCAGGTCCACCAGGTCGTCGAACACGAACATCAGGTCCTGAATGCGGCTGCCCAGCGGCGCATCGACCTGCGCGATCGAGCTGAGGATCGCCTGGTCCTGGCCGCCGTCCATGAAGTTGAGGATGTTGGCCGCGCACTGCACGCCGCCGATGTTGGACGACTTCAGGTTCTGGTTGCCGGCGAACTGGCGCTCCATGATCTCGTTGAGTTCGTTCAGCGCGTTGGGCGGGATGCCATCGAGCGTGGCGATGCGCAGCAGTACGTCGACCCGGGTGCGTTCGGGCAGCAGCTTCAGCGCTTCGGCGGCCTGGTCGTTCTCCAGGTGCGACATGACGATGGCGATGATCTGCGGATGCTCGTTGCGCACCAGGTCGGCGACCGCGCGCGGGTCCATCCACTTCAGCGTGTCCAGGCCGGTGGTGTTGCGGCCGAGCAGGATGCGGTCGATCAGGTTGTTGGCCTTTTCGTTGCCCAGCGCCTGCACCAGCATGTTGCGGATGTAGTCGTCCGAGCCGACGCTGAGCGAGGTCTTGTTGCCGAGTTCGTTGCTGAACTCGTCCATGACCTGCTGCACCTGCTCGCGGCTGACGTCGGTCAGGGTGGCCATGGCGATGCCGATCTTCTGCACCTCCTTGGGTTCCATGTGGCGCAGCACTTCCGCCGCGTCGGCTTCGCCCAATGACAGCAGCAGCACGGCGGCGCGCTGCACGCCGTTCATGGGAACGATGGAGTCAGTCATTGGCCACCCATCCCTTCACCACCTGGGCCACGCGCTTGGAGTCCGAGCGCACCGCCTCGCGCGCCATGCGCAGGCGTTCCTCGTAGGCATCCAGCGGCAACGCCAGCGGCGCGGCGCCGCCCAGCTGCAGGTGGTCGGCCTTGAGATGCAGGTTCGCGCCGGACAGCGCGTCCAGGGCACGCGAACGCAGAACCGGCGTGACCGTGGCATGGGCCGCGATACGGGCCGCGGCGGCCAGCACGACGGCGGGCCCGGGCAGGGTGAGTTCAACCATGGGGAAAGGTTAACGCTGACTCGTATACAAATCT
>NZ_LDJO01000090.1 GCF_001431595.1 Stenotrophomonas acidaminiphila | reverse complement strand
TTGTTAAAATGCAACCGTTTTTGACGATCCAGGACACGAGGTTGGGAAAGGAGGCCAGGTAGACCATCGTAAAAAGCGTCATGGCCCCGATCTCCCCTCAAGCGGCCTGCATCAACAGGCTGGCTTCCACTGCGACGATGGCGACAACGGCGGCGACGTCGGTGCGGATCAGCCGTCGCCGCGCCTGCCCATCTGTCCCGCTTTGGTCTTCGCGGGCCAGCACCCGGCGGCGCATCCAGAACCATCCATAGGCCGTTGCCGCGTACACGCACAGCCGCCAGATGAAGAAATACCCTGCGGAGGCCGCCAGCCACCGTTCCCAGCCTGCAACGCTGCCGACCAGGTAGATGCCCGCGACGTTCGCCCCCACGGCGGCGGCAACGATCAGCACCAGCCACAGCAGCGTCTTCGCCGCGCGCCGGCTGAACAACCAGCGCAGCGGCCGCCAGGCCATGCGCGCCGGGCTCATGGCCGACTCCCCGGATTGCCCTTCTGGAGCTGGTCGAGACGGTCCGGCACAGGATCGCCCTCGTAGATGCCGCGCGAGCCGGCCGCGCGCGCGCCGTGGCGCTGGATGATCGCCATGGGCGAGTTGTTCGCCAGCTCGCGCCGCAGCTCCAGTTCGGTCTTGAGGTTGCGAATCTCACGGTCGAGCGTGTCGCTCTCGTGGTTCACCGCCTCAACGGCAAGCTCGTTGGCCGCGACGTTGGGCTCCTTCTTGCCCGTGAGCAGCGTGCGCTGCAGCAGCAGCGCTTTCTCCAGCACGGACGCCAGCGCGACCTCGGACGCCAGGCGCTGCGACAGCAGGTGCTGGTCGGGCTCGTCGCGCAGCGCCTCGATCACGCCGCGCGTGATGGGCAGCGACGCACTGCCGGCCTCGCGCAGGTTCTCGGGCGTCGTGTTCTTGGCCTTGGTCACCAGGTCCTGGAGCGCCTGCAGCTTGGCGTCGTACTCTTCCTGGATCAGCGGCGTGAGCCCGACGCCTGGCGTCGTCTCGGTCTTGGTGCAGGCATCGCACGTGCGCTGCTCCTTCTCGCCGAGCACGCGCGTAGCCCACTCGACGGCGGCCTGCGGCGAGGCCCAGGTCTGGCACGAGAGGCTGCCGCAACTGGCCGGCGCGATGGACGAGGTGTCGGTCACGCCGCGGCCGTTGACCAGGTTGTAGCCGGCGCGGGTGACATCGCCGACGACCTTGATCGCGGGCTGGCCGGAGCCGCCCGCGTTGCTGCCCCCGACCCACGGCACGCCGTCATTGCCGCGTCGCGTCTCGGCTTGCTCGATGGCCGAGACCGCATCCGTGCTCGACACGGCATCGCGCAGCGCCAGCCCTTCGGCCATCTGGCTCCAGCCGAGCTGGCCGCCCGCCGTTTCGGCCATCTTCTCGGCCATGGCACGGCACGTCAGCTTGCTGCGGTCGAAATCCAGCCGCGCCTGCAGCACGCCATTGGTGAGCAGGTTGTACAGACCGGGATCGGCCCGCTGGATGATCAGCGCGGGCAACGATGCCACCGCACTGGTGGCACTCTGGATCACCGACGACATGATTTGCTGGAAGCCGTTGGTGATGCCGTTAAGTTGGTTCTTCAACGTGGTCTGGATGCTCATGTCGCCGCAGATCAAGTTGCTGTTCCAACCCACGCCGACACCGAGAGAGCGCATGCCGGCCGCACGGCCCATCGACACGGCGTTGCCGCCACCGATCGAGTACATGACGTCATCGCCGATGACACTGCCGCTGGTCTGGTAGCCCAGTTGACCCCAGGCCACGCCGCTGCCCAGCGCGAGTGCGCCGGCCAGCGCCAGGACGATCTCCGTGCGACGTGCCCGGCGGGAGAACGGATTGAGTGCAGGACGGAACTTCATGGCACCACCTCAGAGGAAATCGACGCTGCCCAGGAACACCTGGCCCCGGCGTTCGCAGCAGGCATACGGCCGCCACAGCGCCCATGCGTAGTCGCCTTGCTGCGCCTGGGTCAGAAAGCCGCTGCGCGGGAAGACCGTGCAGGACGAGGACAGGACGGGTGTGAGTTCTTGCCACTTGCCGGTGGAGGCATCGCCCTCCATCAGCGCGCCGGCCGGCCAGTAGCCGTCGCGGGAGTTGGCAAGCAACGGCTGATAGACGTGGATCTGCCCCCGGCGAGTGACCACATCGCCCGCACGCTGGGCCACCACTGCGCCGGCCTTAAAGTCGTCGGTCTGGTGCAGGAAGCCGCCGCGGGGGTACACGTTGCCCCAAAGGTTCATCGTGGTGCGTGCGCCAACCTCGCGCCGGCCCGGAATCAGCGCTTCCGGGTAGGCCATCTCGGGCACGTTGTAGCGCCAGGCCAGCGTATCCAAGGTGCTGAGCAGATATGGCATGAATGCCGTGCCCGCGCCTTCGCAGATGTAGCCGGACGATGAGGCGAACTCGCTGAAGACCAGAGTACCGGGGTGGCCGATCACGTCGGCGTTCTTGAACTTGGCGAGATTGTTCTCGTGGTCCTCGTTGGTGGTCCCATCGCCGCCGGCTTCAGCGGATGCGTTGGGCGGGCTCATCGACTGCACCTCGACCCAGGGGTTCTCGCCGGTGTTGCTGTAGCTGGAAACCACCGCGTCGGGAACGTAGTGGCGCACTTTGGTGGATGTGCGCACGGTGCAGCCCGTCCATGTGCAATAGAGCCAGTAGCAGATGCCGACGACGCGGTATTCGAGGCAATCGGGCGATGCCACCGAGCCGACGATGGTTGCTGTATTGAGGGCGTAGCTGCCCGTGGTGCTGAGCAGCAGCAACGAAGCCACGCCAGCGCGCAGGCGGCGCATCAGGTCGAATGGTCGGGTCACGGCTGGTTCCTCCGGTGCTGCTCGATGCGCGCTACAGCGCGAGCCACGTCCGGCTCGCCATAGACCACATAGCGCCTGTCCACCACCACGGCCGGGAGGCTGGTGACGCCGAGGCTCCATGCGTCGGTGACGCCTTGGTATGCGGAAGCGATGCGTCGCTGTAGATCGGCACCACCGCCATTCAGCCGGCGCTTGACGATGGCCGTCGCCTGTTCGGGGTCGGTGGGCAGTTCCGCAGAAAGCTCCGCTTCAATGCGGTGGGATTCGTCCAGCTCGATCAGCCGCTCGCCACCCATGGTCTTGACCGGGTGGCGGCTGTCGGTGACGACCACCACGTCGGCGGCGAAGGTGGCCGGGCTGAAAGCGGCCAGGGCAGCCGGCAGTGCAACAGCCAGGCCGAGGGTTCGCCAGCCTGGCGCGAACCGGGGAAGAGATGCTGGCATGTCGCGTGTCCTGAAGTTGATCAGGGCTATAGTCAAACGCGAACCCGAGGCAGCCCCAACAAACAATGCGCATCACGGACTGCCCGCATACCTGCTTGTTTCGCGCCGACGAAAAAGCGGAGGCCGAAGCCTCCGCAGTGATTGATGGAGTGGTAGCGGTACGGCCTCTAGGGCCATGGACTACCGGGGTACATGCACGTCGTCGGCGGGCTTCTCGGTAGTGGACGCGGCGCTGGTGTCGTCAGCCGCCAGCATGTCCATGGCCGACAGCAAGGCATCGCCCTCGATCGGCCCCTGCAGCAGGATGGCCTGGCCCGTCTGGCGATCGAGCAGGCGCAGAGACGGCGTGGCGGTTACGCCGCTATTTGTGGCTTCCGCGGCCTGGGCGCGGATGGCCGCGTCGGGGCGCTCGCTCGCCATGCACTGTTCGATGGCTGAGTTTGTTTCGGGGTAACGCAAGCCATCGGGCAAGCCCTGGCCGTCGCTGCGCGTGTGGGCATAGACCCATTCGACCGCCTGCCAGAACGCTGCATGCCCGCCCGCTTCGGCGGCGCACTCGGCCAGACGTGCCTCGGCCGACGCGGCAGGTTCATGCGCGGCCAGCGGCTGGTGATGCCATATCAGTGCGACGTCGGTGTTGTTGCCGACCCACCGCTTGAGCTGCGGGAAGTACTCCCGGCAGAACGGGCATTCCAGGTCGGCATAGAGCGTCAGCGTGAAGCGGCCTTCCGGGTTGCCCATCTGCCAGGGTGGCCCAGCGACCTGCGCCGTGCTGGCCGGCGCGGGCGACGGCGCTGAGGATTCTCCGGGCGTCCGGGACACCAGCCAGATCAGCAGCAGCGCGACCAGCGCAGCAGCCAATACCCAGGGCCAGCGAGGCCGCCAGCGGCGACGGCGGAACGCCTGGACCTGCATCGGAATGGAAGGACGTTTCTGTTCCATGGCGTTCTCCGGTTTACGACAGTTCCAGGGCCGGCGACTCGATGCCGCGGGCCTGGTCGATCTTCTCGGCCACCTTGAAAGCCGCTTCCAGTTCGGTGCAGCCGTACTGTTGCATGAGCTGGTAGCGTTCGGCCTTCTCCTCGGGTTCTGTCTGCGCGAGGGCGAGGTACAGGCTCGGCGGCACGGCGCGGAACAGCACTTCCATGCTCTTGGAGAGGATGACGCCTTCGGTGAATTTCCCCGCCTCTTTGCGCGCCGAAAGCATCAGCGCCTTCTGCGCGGGCGAGAGTTCGCGGAACCGCGCGATCTTCTCGACTTCATCGGGTGGCATGCTGAGACAGATCCACCACTCGATCATGTTGAGCATGGGCTCCGCGGCGCGCGGCAAGTCGTCGATGTTCTGCGTCGCGAGCCAGAACCAGGCCCCCAATTTCCTCCACATCTTTGTAATTTTCACGACGTAGGGCGCGAGCAGCGGGTTCTTCGTGATGATGTGGCCTTCGTCGGTGACGTTGATGATCGGGCGGCCCAGGTACTGGTCGCGCTCGGCGATGTTGTTCACCGTGCTGATCAGGCTGATGTAGGCGATGGAGAGCTGGGCGTTGTAGCCCTCCCGTGCATAGGTCGCCAGATCGACCAGGGTGATGTCGGCTTCGGGCCACGGCGTGCCGTCGCGGTCGAACATCTCGCCGTCCGTGCCTTGGCAGAACATATCCATCGCGTCCGCCATCTCCAGCAGCCGCACGCGCCGCATTTCGGGCAGCGTCGGGTCCTGGCCGCGGGTGCGCAGCGCGTTGCGCACGTCGCGCGTGAGCACCGTGCGCTTCTCGGCCACGCAGTGCTCGGCGGCGTCGAGGATGCACTGGCGGATCAGCGAGCGGTCGGCCCGCGTCATCCGGGCTTCTTCCTTGTCCTCGCCGCCCGTGATCATCAGCCGCGCCGTGATCTCCAGTTCGCCGAGCACGTCGCGCTGCTCGTCCGCCTCCATGGCCGAGGCGTCCGGGGGCAGGTCCTCGTCCAGCGCATCAGCATCGAGGGTCTGCACGTCGCTCGGCGTTTCGATCAGCCGGCGCGCATCCGCGAACGGCGCGAGGCTGATGCCGGAGCCTGGGGCCAGCTTGACCCGGTTCACCGTTAGCCCGAGCCTGCGTGCGAAATCGCTGAACAGCCCGAAGCTGTTGCCGGCCTCCACGATGAACAGCCGCGGGCGGTATATCGCCGTGACCTGGTTCAAGAGGTTGTTGAGCGTCGCTGACTTGCCCGAGCCGGTGGGACCGAACAGGAAGAGATGGGCGTTCATCTGCCGGTCCAACCTGTTCAAGGGGTCAAACGTAATCGGGCCGCCACCACGGTTGAACATCGTGATGCCGGGGTGCCCCGTGCCTTGGGCGCGGCCCCACACCGGCGACACGTTCGCGATGTGCTGCGCGAACATCAGTTGGGTGTACCACCTGCGCCGATCCTGGCCGGGGTTGTAGCAGCACGGCAGCCAGCGCAAGTAGCTGTTGAGCGGTGCCACCTCGTCGTCCTCGCGCACCGGCTGCAAGCCGGCATTGAGCATCACGTTCGCCAGGTCCAGGCCGCGCCGGTCCAGTTCCGCTTCGTCGCGTCCGCGCAGGTAGAACGCCAACGTCCCCCGGTAGAGCTTGTGCGCGCTGCCGATGAGGGAGCGGGCTTCCTGCACGTCCTTCAACGTCTGCTCCGACGCCAGTGTCTCGCCCACCGCCTTCTTCGCCAGGTGGTTGAGATCCGCTTCCAGGACATCCTGCGGCGTGGCGACCATCGTGAGACAAAGCAAGGTGTCTTCCGGCATCTGGTCGAACAGCGTGTTGATGGCATCCCCTTTGCGGGTCTCGCCGGTCAGGTGTCCGGTGCCGGGCGGCATGCGCAGGCGGTCGGTGATCAGCACGCGGTGCGGCATGCCATCGAAGTACCAGGTGCCATGCTCCACGTCGGAGCGTGGCTGGCCGAAGAACAGCCGCTGGCTGAAATCCCGCCCGCTCGCCAGCTCGATTTCGCCGTCCTCGGCCTCGTCGGGGTAGCGCGCCATCGCGTAGAAGCGCTCCCGGTCCTCTGCACTCGGCCCAAGCATCGCGGGGCGCGGATTGAACCACCGCAGCAGCCAGTCGTGGACGTCGGCTGCGACCATGCGCCGTGCCTGGATGCCGGCGTTCGCCAAGCCGCCGCACAGGCGGTCGCAGACGATGTTCAGCATCTGCTCGGGCGTCTGGCCGCGGCGGCTTGCCTGCCCGGTGGCACGGCGATAGATCACCATGCGCACCCGCCGCGTCTGGCCGCGCCAGCGCAGCCGCGTGACCACCGTGTCCTCGAACAGGCCGCCCGGCTTGGCGACCGCGCGCAGGTGGTGGCCGAAGAAGCGCAGGTAGAACTCGGTGAATGCGGTATCGCGGGCGCGCGGCTGCACGTAGTCGCGCAGGGTCTGCATGTACTGGTCGAAGCTGGGCTCGTCCTGGGCGTAGAGCTGGAGCACCCAGGGGTTTTCGTCCAGCTCATCGAACGAGTCCTGGAGCGCGTTCTCCAAGGCATCGCGGGCATGCGCGAGCCAACCGGGTTCCCGGCCCTCGGTGCCCAGCGGCACCAGCTCGTAGAAGGCAGCGACCGACTGCCCATCCTCCAGCAGCATGGACTTCGACTGCGGCAGGAACTCCACCCAAGGCAGCAGTTCCGCGAACGACGGCGCGACGTCGTACAGCGCCTGCTCGTCGGCTACCGTCGCCGGCCTGCGGCCCTGTACCGCTGCACCAGGTTCGGGGATGCCGGCCTGGCGCAAGGCATCGACGTGGCGCTGCCAACCGTCCGGCTGCTCGTCGTCGCTGGTGCTGGATGCGGTCAGCTTCGGCCAGGGAAGTTTCCAGCGCATCAGTAGTCCTCCACGCGCTCGCCCGGCATGGCGTACTGCACGCGCTGGTACAGGGGGAAGACCGTCGTGTAGCCCGGCACAGGTACAGGGTCCGAGCCCGCCAGGTGCGGATACACATACATGACGAGATCGGGATTCGGCAGCCGGTGGAACTGGCGATAGACCTCGTTGCGCGCGGTGCGCGTGTAGCGCATCTGCTCGGCGGGCGCGGCCTGCACGTCGGCCTCGGTCAGCGGCCGGCGCAGGCTCTGGCGGGCATCGAGCAACTGCCGGCGTGCCGCCTGGCCGGCGCTCCCGCCGCCGTCGCCGGCGTTCTGCTGCCAGATGTCCATCATCGTGCTGTCGCCGTGGGGCAGCAGCTTTTCCTTGCTGGTGGCGCAGCCGCCGAGCACCGCGACGGCGAGGGCCAGCGCCAGGCCCCTATTCAAGTTCGAGAGCATGGCTTTCTCCTGCGCGGTGATCGACCTTGCGGCCTTCGGGATCGAAGTCGATGGCGAGCGGCTTTTCGAGGTGGACGGCGACCTTCGCGCCGGGCTGGACATAGACGGCCGCGAACGCCTGCCCGTACAGCTTGTTCACCCAGTCCGCCATGTCGCGCACGCCACCGGCCAGGATGCGGCCCACGGCCTCGTTGCCCGAGATGCCGACGCTGCCGATGGAACCGTCGGCGCCCACGTAGGACATCTGGCCGCTGTCGCTGTCGATCAGCGAGGCCACCCCGGCACCGGCCGCGGTGATCAGGGCCTGCGAGCCGAGGTACTGCTGGGCGTTGCTGCGCCGCTCGCCGCTGACGCAAGGGATGCCATACGGGTCGCTGATCCAGCCCAGGCCGTCGCGCTGCTGGTTGTTCTGCTGGTTGCCGTCGCGGTCTTCGGGAATGGTGCGGATCGTGCCGTCGTGGAACACGAAGGTGATGCTGCGCACCTGACCGCGCACGCACGAAAGCGTCCAGTCGCCCGACGCGGTTCCGCTGAACACAGCGCCGGCCACGTCGGGAATGTCGATGCCATTGGCGGTCAGGTTGTCCGGCCCGACCAGTACCTTGAAGGGGTACGGATCGTTCACCGTCCCGTCGATCGGCACACGACCGATCAGCGCCGTCATCGCGACCGACCCCATCAGCGTCGAGTTGGTTGGCACGGTATAGACCGGCTTGGCGCTCTTGACGCCTGCCGCACGTGCGCCGGCGTTCGCCACGGTTTCCGCTGTCGTTTCCAGCGTGCTTTGCGCCGGGCCGAAGCTCGTCGGGAAGCTCATGCCGCTGCCCGCGCCACGAC
>NZ_LDJO01000009.1 GCF_001431595.1 Stenotrophomonas acidaminiphila | reverse complement strand
GCGGCGCTGCGCGGCGCCGGCGATTCGCGCACGCCGTTCCGCTTCCTGCTGCTGTCGGTGGCGCTGGACATCGTGCTCAACCCGCTGCTGATCTTCGGCATCGGCCCGTTCCCGCAGCTGGGCATCGCCGGCGCGGCCTGGGCCACGCTGCTGGCGCAGTCGCTGTCGCTGCTCGGCCTGCTGGCCTACATGCGTCAGCGCGGCCACGTGCTGTGGCTGGGGCGCAAGGACATGGCGCTGTTCCGCATCGACCTGCCGATCCTGCGGGCGCTGGTGGTCAAGGGCGTGCCGATGGGCCTGCAGATGGTGCTGATCTCGCTGTCGATGATCATGCTGATGACCATGGTCAACGACTACGGCACCGATACCGCCGCCGCCTATGGCGCCTCGCTGCAACTGTGGACCTACGTGCAGATGCCGGCGATGGCGATCGGCGCGGCGTGCTCGTCGATGGCCGCGCAGAACGTGGGCGCGGGCCACTGGAGCCGGGTACGCGGCACCGCGCGCAAGGGCGTGCTGTTCAACTTCCTGCTCACCGGCGTGCTGATCCTGCCGCTGATCCTGCTGGACCGGCACTCGCTGGCGCTGTTCCTGCCCGACGGCAGCCAGGCGCTGGCGGTGGCGCGCCACCTGAACCACATCGCGGTGTGGTCGTTCCTGTTCTTCGGCGTGAGCTTCGTGATTTCCGGCGTGGTGCGTTCCACCGGCGCGGTGATCGCGCCGCTGCTGATCCTGGCCGCCTCGCTATGGGGCGTGCGCGTGCCGTTCGCCGAACTGCTGCAACCCCGGCTGGGTGCCGACGCGATCTGGTGGAGCTTCCCGGTCAGCTCGCTGGTGTCGATGCTGCTGTCGTTGGCCTATTACCGCTGGGGCGGCTGGCGCAGGGCCAGGATGATGTCGCCGCCGGCGCATGCCGGGGAGCTGGCGACGCCGGCCGAAGTGCCGGCCTGCCCGCCGTCACCGGTGGCGGACGCCGATGCCGGGGCCGATGTCGATGCGCAGCCCGGCAGGTCCTGACGGCCCGGCATGGGAGCGCACCGCAGTGCGCTCCCGCAGCGGTCAGTAGCGCCCGTCGAACGCGAAGATCGGCTTGCGCTGCTGCCACAGGCCGCCGGTGAAGTCCGGGAATTCCAGGGTCTGGAAACCGTTGCCGATGGATTGCTCGGACAGCGGCGTGATCGCGCTCCAGGTCACCGCGTCGAAGATGTCGATCGGCATCGGCGCCCGCGCCTTCAGCGCCTCGACGAAGGCGTGGATCACGAACCAGTCCATGCCGCCGTGGCCGGCACCGGCGGCGGTGTCGGCGTATTGCTTCCACAGCGGATGCTCGTACTGGTCCTGGTAGGCCTTGAAATCCTCCCACTCGTGCGGCGGACTGCGGCCCTCGATGTGGATGCCGTGGTTGAGGTCCATCCACAGGCCCTGGGTGCCCTGCACGCGGAAGCCCAGCGAGTACGGGCGCGGCAGCGAGGTGTCGTGCTGCAGCAGGATGGTCTCGCCGTTGGCGCAGGCCAGGGTGGTGGTGACGATGTCGCCCAGCTTGAACTGCACGCGGGTGCTGGGGTGCGTGGTGCCGCCACTCTTGGCCACGGTGTATTCGTGCAGGCCGCGCGCCTTGCTGGCAAAGGCGTTGATGTGGGTGAAGCGGTTGCCGCGGTTGATGCCGGTGTACATCGCGCAGGGGCCGATGCCGTGGCTCGGGTACAGCTCGCCGTTGCGGGTGACCGAGTGCTCGGTGCGCCAGCGCGCCTCGGACCAGCCCTTGGGCCCGAACTCGACGCCGCTGCCGTAGGGGTGGTCGGGATTGCCGTCGTTGAACTTCACCGCGCGCAGGTCGTGCTGGTACCCGCCCTGCAGGTGCACCAGTTCGCCGAACAGGCCCGCGCGCACCATCTGCAGCACCGCCATCACGTCGCGGCGGTAGCACACGTTCTCCAGCAGCATGTACGGCGTACCGGTCTGCAACTGGGTATTGAGCACGTCCCAATGGTCCTGCAGGGTGATGCCGGCCACCACCTCGCAGCCGACCGCGACCTTGGCCTGCATCGCCGCGATCGCCATCGGCGCGTGCAGTTCCCACGGCGTGGCGATGATCACCCCGTCCAGGCCACGCTGCTCCAGCAGGCGCTTCCAGGCATTGGCATCGCCATCGGCGCCGTAGGTCCTCGGTGCCGGCTTGCCGGCCTTGGCCGCCATGGCGGTGGCGCGGCCGAGCATGACCGGCTCGATGTCGCACAGCGCCACCATGTCCACGTCGTCGCGGCGCAGCAGCTCCTTGAGCAGCACCTGGCCGCGCATGCCGGTGCCGATCATGCCCAGCCGCACCTTGCGTCCGCGCGCCCAGGCCGGGGTCTCCGGCAACAGACTGGTGGCGGCCAGCGCGGCGCCGGCCAGGATGAATTCCCTGCGTTTCATTGCATGTCCTCTTTGGCTTGGAATCACGCCCGGTGCGGCCGCCATGGCATGCCCCGCGCGGGCGAAGCAGGCGTGCTCCCCTTCATGCCATGCACGCAGGGGAGCACGCAACGGTGCAGCATCAGAACCGGTAGGTGGCGGTCACGCTGTAGATGCGGCCGAAGTTGTTGGTGTAGCCGGCGAAGTTCATCCAGTCGTTCGGATCGTAGAACGGCAGGCGGTTGAACAGGTTCTTCACCGTCACGCCCACGCTCAGCTTCTCGACCGGCCGCCAGTTCACGCTCAGGTTGGCCGTCCACCAGGCCGGCGCGCCCGAGCACTGGCCCGGCGACACGTCGACATAGCTGCCGGTACAGGTTTCGGCGTTGTTGTCCTGCGCATCGATGCGGTCGTACGCCCACTTGGTGCCGCCGACATAGTTGATGTAGAAGCCGGTGTCCCAGTTGCCGTAGGTCCAGTTGGTGTTGAACGTGGCGCGCAGCCGCGGGTTGTTGTAGTAGCCGACGAAGTTGCCGTAGTACCAGCCGTCGGCGTCGTCGGAGTTGTACATGTTGCGGTTGGCGATGGTCGCGGCCACGCCGACGTTCAGCCGGCCCCACTCGCCCAGCTCGAAGCGGCCGCGGGCGTCCACGTCCAGGCCGTCGATCAGGGTGCGGCCACGGTTCTTGTACTGGCCGATGACGCTGGCCACGTTGCCGGTGCTGTAGCCCGGCAGGGTGGTCGGGCAGGTCACGCCGCTGGCCGGGTCGGCGCACATGCTGGCCAGCGCGGCCAGGTTGGCCAGGTCGGTCTCGGTGATCGGGAAGCGGGTCTGCGCGCTGATCTCCTCGGGCTTGCTGTAGTCCGGCGCGACGATCTCGTTGCGGCGGTACACGAACCAGTAATCGGCCGACAGCGACAGCCAGTCGGTCGGCTCGAGCACGAAGCCCAGCGTCGCGATCCTGGCCTTCTCCGGCTTCAGGTCGGGGTTGGGCTGGGTCATGCGCGCCACGTTGCGGCTGCAGTCGCTGTTCCACAGGCTGTTGCCCAGGTCCTTGTCGACGCCGCGCGCCGACTGCCGCAGCAGGCCGGCGATGGCGTTGGTCTCGGCGCAGCGGGTCTCGTCGCGGTAGCCGCCGATCTGCGCGTACACGCCACCGGTGCCGGACTCGGCCAGGCTGGGCGCGCGGAAGCCCTCCGAATAGGTACCGCGCAGCATCAGTTGCGGCAGCGCCTGGTACTTCAGGCCGATCTTCGGCGCCAGGTTGGCGCTGAAGCCCGGGTACTTGTCCAGGCGCAGCGCGGCGTCCAGTTCCAGCTTGTCGGTGATCGGCGCCACGGCCTCGGAGAACAGCGCGTAGGTGTTGCGCTTGCCGTCGAACCACGAGCCGCCCTGCTGGGTGATCAGGCCGTTGGCGGCGTCCTGGTTGCCGGGGGTATAGAAGGTCTCGCGGGTGGCGTTGAAGCCGAAGGCGGCGCGCACTTGGCCGGCCGGCAGGTCGAACAGCGGGCCTTCGATCTTGCCGTCCAGGGTATGCAGGCGGGTCCACGACTGGATGTCGAAGGTCGGGAACGCCTCGCGGATCAGCGCGGCGTTGGCTTCGCTGAGCTCACCGAACTTGTACGCCGGATGGTCGGAAATGATCACCCGGCCGGTGCCCGGGTCGATGGTGTACGGGCCGAAGGCCTTCTCGAAGCCGCGCAGGTTGACGTTGGTGGTCTGGTAGGTGACCGAATGCGAACCGGCGGTGGCGAAGGCGGTTTCCCAGTTCCAGTCGCCGATGCTGCCGCGCAGCCCGGCCACCGCGCGGTAGCTCTTGTCGGTGTTGCGCTGGCCGAAGTGGTTGCCGCCCACGTCCTGCAGCAGGTAGCCCAGGCCGACCACGCCGCCCATCAGCGCCTTCAGCTCTGGGCTGGCGTGGTTGTACTCGTTGTTCGGGCCGAGGAACGGATACAGGAACTGGTTGACCGTGTTGCCGGTGTTGCGCGAGAACCAGCTCTGCGGGTTGCCGGTGGTGGTGCCGTAGGCGCGCGGCGTGCCGCCGTTGGCGCGCAGGTCGATGTCGGTGTAGGTGACCTCGGCGAACGCCTCGGTGGCGTCGCTCACCTGGAAATGGCCGTTGACATAGGCGGTCACGCGGCGGGAATCGGCGCCGCCGTTGATCTGGCGGTTCATCCACGTCTGCCAGATGCAGCGCGTGCCGCTGCTCACCTGCAGCACGTTCTTGCAGCCCGGCGCGGCTTCGTCCACGCGCGCCTTGGTCACCGGATCGAAGGCGAAGTAATAGCCCGGGTTGAACACCCCCGGCGCGCTGCCCGTGTCCAGGCGCAGGTTCTTGATGTAATCGGGATTGTTGACGTAGAACTGGGCCGGGTTCTTGTCGTACCACTCGCTGTCGGGGATGCCGTTGCGTTCGTACAGATTGACGCTGGCGTAGACGTTGTAGCGGTCGCTGGACAGGTCGCCGAAGCCGCCGGTGATGCTGGCCTGCTTCTCGCCGTAGGAATCGAAGCGCGGCGCGGTGTCCCAGGTACCGCTGACCTCGAGCCCCTGGTAGCTGCGCTTGGTGATGACGTTGATGACGCCGGCCACCGCATCGGTGCCGTACACCGCGGAGGCGCCGTCGGTCAGCACTTCCATGCGTTCGATCGCGGCGGCGGGAATGGCGTCGATGTTGACGAACTGGGTCTGGAAGCCCGACGGCGCGCCGTAGTACGACAGCCGGCGGCCATTGAGCAGCACCAGCGTGCCCTGCGGGCCGAGGCCGCGCAGGTTGGCCTGGGAGGCGCCGTCGGAGCCGGTGAACAGCGATTTGGAATCGACCTGGGCCGGGCGCGCGGCCGGCAGGTTGTCCAGCACCTGCAGCAGGGTGCGGGCGCCCATGTTCTGGATGTCCTGCTTGCTGATCACCTGTACCGGCGAGGCGGTTTCCACGTCGGTGCGGCGGATGTTGGAACCGGTGACCTCGACGCGGGCCAGTTCGGTGGTCTTTTCCTTGTCCTTGTCCTTGCCGGCATCCTGCGCGAGGGCGGGTGCGGCGATGGCGATCAGGGCGCTGGCCACGGCCAGCGACAGCGGCGTGAACAGGCAACGGGTGGGATTGCGGCGGGCTGGCAACATCGGGGTTCTCTCCTGGCGGTGACGCACGGAACAGCGGATGGCGGGCATGGCGATCCCGTTCCACGGCCGCGACGGCCGTGGTCGGTGTGTTGGGGGAGCAGCGGTGTTACGCGGGGGTCATGGGGCGACGAGTTCGGCGGAGTCGCCCTCCTCGCCGATCAGCACGGCATTGGCCCAGTTGCCACAGACCTGGGTTGGTTGGCTGCCCTGCGCACCGAGCGTGCGCAGGCTCAGCGAGGACAGGCCGCGGATGTCCAGTTCCGGCTTGACCACGCCCGGGGCCTTCACCAGGCCGCTGTCGTACAGCAGGCGGCCATCGCCCCAGACCTGGAACTGCATGCCGCCGGCGGCGCGGCAGGCATCGTCGATGCCGAGGTCGGCACGCAGCAGCTGCCAGCGGCCCCTGAGCGCCAGGTCGACGCGGCTGTCCGCGCCCACGCCCAGGCCGCTGCGGAACAGCAGGCCGTTCATGCGCATGCCGGCATCGCCACGCAACGCCCGGTCGGCCTGTACCTGCCAGGCCAGCGCGGCCGGCAGCGGCAGCCGGGAGAGGTATTGCTGCCGTGCCGGCCGCTCCGGTAGCTGTTGTTCGAGGATGTGGAAGGTGGACAGCGCGATCGGCCCGACGTCGCGCGGCCGCAGCGCGTCGATGGCGCGCGCGGCAGTGGCCTGCGCGGCGCCGGCCATCGGGTCGCTGCCGGCGGCGCCGTCGCCGTCCGGGTTCTGCACGCCGAGCACGCGGAAGCGCAGCAGGCGGCCGGCATGGGCCGGAAAATCGATGCGCTGCAGGCCTTCGTTCAGCGGCAGGCGGCCGCGCGCGACCGGCTCGCCCCACTCGCCGTTGCTGTCGGCCAGGTAGATCTCGTAGTCGCGCACCTGGCCGTGCTTCCAGTGCTGGTCGTTGCGCGGTGCCAGTTCGACGCCATCGATCATGCGTCGCTCGCCGAAGCCGATCACCCATTCGTGGGCGCCGGTGCGGATGGCCTGGTTGCGCACGGTGCGGAACCAGGTGGCCGGATCGTCGTCGAAGGCGTTCTCCAGCGGGTAGCCCGTTTCCTCGGCCGGGCGGTTGACCACCAGCAGGCTGTCCGGTGGCAGCACGCGGCCCTGATCCGGAGCCGCCGGGAAGGCGTCGTCGGCCGTGGCCGCGGCCAGCGGGAAATCCAGCCGCAGCTGCAGCGGCTGGCGGATGTCCACGCTGGCGGTACGCACGTGCAGGGTGCCGCGGCGTTCGCCGGCATCGAAGTACCAGCCCTCTTCGGCCGCGTCGAAGGCGGCCGCGCCGGCCAGCATCGGCAGCGCGCGGTCATCCAGCCGCACCGCGGCCGGGGCCTGCCGGTTGAGCACGCGCAGGCCGTAGCGGCGCTGCGCCAGCTGTCCGCGGTACTGCCCCTGCACCGCGTCGATGCGCACCAGCACCGGGCCGCTGCCCTGCGCCGGCGCCTGCACCTGGATGCGCTGGGTGCTGGATTCGCCCTGCTGGTAGCGGCGTGTATTGCCATCGTCCTCGTACAGCGTGTAGCTGGAGTCGCCCTGCGGGTACAGGTCGAAGGTGACTTCATCCAGCGGCTTCTCGCCGTCGAACAGCATGGACGGATACATCGGCACGATCGCGCCGGCACGCACGAACACCGGCAGCGTCGCCAGGTCCACCTGGCGGTCGAGGCGGCGGCCTTCGGCACCGGCCTGCACGCGGCGGCCGTCCCAGTAGTCGAACCAGCCGCCGGCCGGCAGGTGGATGTCGCGGCGCCAGCCGCGGCTGGCGGCCTGGCTGCGGTACACCGGCGCCACCAGCAGTTCGCGGCCGAGCAGGAACTGGTACTTGTAGGTCTCGTCGCGCGCATGCGGGTCGCGCGGGTTGTCCCACATCAGCCCGCGCACCGGCGGCGCGCCGGTCTGCGCGGCCTCGTGCACCAGCCCGTACATGTAAGGGGTCAGGCGCATCTTCAATTTCAGGTAATCGCGGTTGATGCCGCGATAGGGTTCGTCGAACCACCACGGGTGCTTGCGCGCCCCCGACGACCAGCCGCTCATGCCCATCAGCACCGGGGTGAACGCCTTCCACTGCAGGTCGCGGGTGAAGGTCTCGGCACTGCCGCCGAAGATCGCATCGACGTCGCCGCTGGCGTAGGCCATGCCGGACAGGCCCGAGCCGACCAGGGTCGGCACGTGC
Organism: Stenotrophomonas acidaminiphila; assembly: GCF_001431595.1. Taxonomy (GTDB): domain Bacteria; phylum Pseudomonadota; class Gammaproteobacteria; order Xanthomonadales; family Xanthomonadaceae; genus Stenotrophomonas; species Stenotrophomonas acidaminiphila. The sequence goes on along the minus strand of NZ_LDJO01000009.1, from coordinate 30,999 downwards.
CAGCGGATGTAGTCCCAGCTGCTGCTCTGGTCGCCGGTCCAGGCCACCGCGTAGCGCTGGATGCCGGCCCAGCCCATCACCGTCCACAGGAACGGGCGCGAATCGGAATTGTCGACGATGCCGTCGAACGCCTGGCGGTTGGCGTCCATCGCGAACTGGTAGCCGGGGCCGGTCCAGGCCACGTCCAGCTTCTGCACGCGGCTGCCGGCCTTGCCGACTTCCCAGGCGATCTTGTCCACGCCGTTCTCGGTCCACAGGCCGGTCCTGAAGCCGTACTTGGCCAGCCGCTGCACGGTTTCGGGCAACTGCCGGTAGCCGCAGCCATAGCCGTCGTTGGGCAGGATCCAGCCGCCGGGCATGTCGTGGGCGCGGTACTGCGCGGCGACGCTCTCCACCACGTCCGGCGTGGTGCCGGTGGAGCCGTCGCTCCAGCCTTCGGGCACACTGCCGGGCTTCTTGACGTTGTCGCCGTCGTTGTAGCAATCGGCATCGCCATAGGACAGCGCCCAGCGCGCGACCAGGTTCGGGCGCCCGGTCAGGCGGGTGTAGCGCTCGATCAGCCGCGGCAGGTCCGCGCCGACGAAGTAGTAGGCATCGAAGCGGTCTTCGCGGTGCAGCAGCGTGGCCTGGTCGGGCTGGCGCAGGTCATAGCTGCCATCGCTCCAGGTGTTGCGCAGCATGCCCCAGCCGCGCGAGCTGAGCAGCATCGGCGCCGGGCTCGGGCGGTCGCCCTCCTCCCAGCCGCCGGAATAGGAAATCTCCAGCTCGCGGCCCTTGAACTGGAAGCGGCCATTCTGCTGGCCGCCGCCGAAGAATGCCTCGTCGGCCTGCGAAGACAACACCTGTACGCTCTGTGCGGTGTCCAGGTCCAGCGGCTGCAGTTCCTGCCACAGCGCCACCGGCTGGTCGCCGTCCAGCCGCTCCAGGCGCAGGCGCAGGGGCTGGCGCTGCACGTGCAGCACCAGGGCATCGGTACGCACGCGGATCTCCTGCGCATCCTGTTCCAGGTGCGCCTGCACGCTGGCCCGGGGCTGCGGCAGCACGATCGGCGCGGCCTTGTCGCCGGCCCCGCTCAGCCTGCCCTTGCGCCCGGCCTGTACGCGGACGATGTCGGCGGCCGGCAGCTCGATGCGGATGCGCGCGCCGGTGTCGGTGAGCAGATCCCAGCCGCGCACGCCGTCACGGCCATCGCCGGCACTGACCGAGCGCAGGTTGCCCACCGGCTCGGCATGCACCGGCAGCACCGGCAGCAGCAGCACGGAAAGCAGCGCCACCGGCAGTGGCAGACGTCGTACGCGGTTGTGCACCGTGCTCCCCAGGCCCAGGTGGGCATCCGAATGGCGTTGCGCCGACTCTAGGGCAGCAATTCGAAAGATGTCAACAAAATGAAAGCAAAAGATAAGGATTTTTTAATAAAACGAAAGTTTGTGCAAAGCACCACTTTCCTTATCACCTGTTTCACCCGAGATACATCAACGAAAGGCCGTGCGTGGAAAACTTTCGTTCGCCGGTTCAGGTCCGGCATTCCAGCTCGCCGAAAGATTTCTTTCTTTTTTCTTTCGATGTTTGACATTTCGAAAGAAAAAGCAGATCGTGCGCTGGCCCAACAGGAACCAAGAATGGACGCCACCCTGCTTACCGACCCGTCTGCCTGGCAGCGCCTGGGCGGAGCCGATACCGCCGCCGAAATCGCCCAGCAACCGGCCTTGTGGGACGCCCTGGCCATCACCCTGGAACGCGACCAGCCGCGCCTGCAGGCATTCCTTGGCCAGCGCCTGTCCGATCCGGCGCAACGCGTGCTGTTCACCGGTGCCGGCAGCTCCGGCTTCATCGCCGAGATGGTCGCCGACCACCTCAATGCGCAGTGGCCGGCGGACGTGCGCGCGGTGCATACCACCAGCCTGCTGACCCACCCGGCGCTGTACCTGCAGCGCGAGCGCCCGACCCTGCTGGTGTCCTTCGGCCGCAGCGGCTCCAGCCCGGAAAGCGTGGCCGCGGTCGAGCGCGTGCGCGCCGACGTGGACGACACCCGCTTCCTCGACATCACCTGCAACGCCGATGGCGAACTGGCGCGCCGTGGCGCCGGCCGCGCCGATACCTGCACGCTGCTGATGCCGACAGCCAGCTGCGACCGCGCCTTCGCCATGACCAGCAGCCTGAGCTGCATGCTGCTGGCGGCGCTGGCGGTGTTCGAACGCGCGCCGTGGAGCGAGCGCGGCCAGCGCATCCACGACCTCGCCGCGTTGGCACGACAAGGGCTGCAACGCTGGGACGCGCCGGTGGCCGCGCTCGCGGCGCAGCCGTTCGAGCGGGTCATCTACCTGGCCAGCGGCCCGCTGGAAGCGCTGGCCCGCGAAGCCGCGCTCAAGGTGCTGGAACTGACCGCCGGCCGCGTGCTGGCGATGGCCAACACCCCGCTGGGCTTCCGCCATGGCCCCAAATCCACCCTCGACCCGCGCACCCTGGTGGTGATGCTGCGCAGCGTGCAACCGCTGGCGCGCCGCTACGAGCAGGACCTGCTGGAAGAACTGCGGGGCGACGGCGTGGCCGGCAAAGTGCTGTCGGTCGGCCCGCATTCGGATATCGGCGCCGGTGATGATTTCACCCTGCAGGTGCCACCGCTGGCCGATGCCTGGCTGGCGCCGGCGTGGCTGCCGTTCGCGCAGCTCTATGCGCTGCGGCGCTCGGCCGCGCTGGGGTTGACGCCGGACAATCCGTTCCCCGACGGTACCGTCAACCGCGTGGTCAAGGGCGTCACCATCCACCATGGCTGAGTCCACCGCCGACAGCTGCTACGGCATCGACATCGGTGGCACCAAGACCGAGCTGGTGGCCTGCGATGCGACGTTGCAGGTGGTCTGGCGCAAGCGCATCGCCACCCCGCAGGGCGACTACCCGGGCTTTCTGCAGGCGGTCGAACGCCTGGTCGCCGATGCCGATGCGGCACTGGGCGCGGGCGCGCATGCCACCGGCATCGCCCTGCCCGGCGTGCGCGACCGGCGCAGCGGCCGCCAGCTCAGCGCCAACGTGCCGGCGCTCACCGGCCAGTGCGTGGCCCGGGACCTGCAGGCACGCCTGCAGCGGCCCCTGCGCTTCGGCAACGACCTGCAGTGCTTCGCCCTGTCCGAGGCACATGGCGGTGCCGCCGACGGCTACCCCAGCATGTTCGGCGCGATCCTCGGCACCGGTGCCGGCGGCGGCTACTGCGTACAGGGCCGGCTGATCGGCGGCTTCAACGGCCTGGCCGGCGAATGGGGCCACTGGAGCGTGCCGGCCGACCTGCTGCAGCGCCACGGGCTGCCGCTGCTCGAGTGCGGCTGCGGGCTGCGCGGCTGCGTGGAGCGTTATGTCTCCGGCAGCGGCGTGGCGATGATCGAACGCCATCTGGGCGGCAGCGCCGGCAACGCCAGCGACGTCATCGCCCTGGCCGAGGCCGGCGATGCCCGCGCGCGGCAGGCGCTGGACATCCACCGCGACCTGCTCGGCCACAGCCTGGCCGCGCTGGTGCTGGCGCTGGACCCGCACGTGATCGTGCTCGGCGGCGGCCTGTCGCAGTACGCGCCGCTGTACCGGCAGCTGCCGTCGGCGATCGCCGCGCACCTGTTCGCCGGCGTGCAGGTGCCGCCGATCGTGCCGCCCCGCTTCGGCGATGCCGGCGGCGCGCGCGGTGCCGCCCTGCTCGCCTGCCAGCCCACTTTTTCCTGATCCCGTGAGTACGCCCATGTCCCCGCTGCAGTCCCTGCTCGCCGACCACCGCGCCGGCCACAACGTCGGCCTGTACAGCGTCTGCTGCAGCCATGAACAGGTGCTGCGCGCGGCGCTGCAGGTGGCGGCCCGTCGCGGCACGGTGCTGCTGATCGAAGCCACCTCCAACCAGGTCGACCAGTTCGGCGGCTACACCGGCATGACCCCGCCGCAGTACCGCGACTACGTGCAGGCGCTGGCCGACGCAGAAGGCTTCCCGCGCGGGCGGCTGATCCTTGGCGGCGACCATCTCGGCCCCAATGCGTGGCAGAAGCAGCCCGCGGCCGAAGCGATGGCGCACGCACGGGTGCTGATCGAGGCCTATGTCGCGGCCGGTTTCCACAAGATCCACCTGGACTGCAGCATGTCCTGCGCCGACGACCCGGTGCCGCTGCCCGACGCCATCGTCGCCGCGCGCTCGGCCGAACTGGCGGCCATCGCCGAACGCACCGCCGCCAGCCACGGCCTGCCGCCGCCGGTCTACGTGATCGGTACCGAAGTACCGGTTCCAGGCGGCGAGGCATCGCTGGCAGCCGGGCTGGCGGTGACCACGCCGGCCGCGGCGGCACAGACCCTGGAGATCCACCGCCAGGCCTTCGACACCCCGGCGCTGCGCGACGCCTGGCAGCGGGTGATCGCGATGGTGGTGCAGCCGGGCGTGGATTTCGACCACAGCAGCGTGCACGACTACGATGCCGCGGCCGCCGCCGAGCTGGCCGATTTCCTGGAGCGGCAGCCGCGCATCGTGTTCGAGGCGCATTCCACCGACTACCAGCGCGAGAGCGGCCTGCATGCGCTGGTGCGCGACCATTTCGCCATCCTCAAGGTCGGCCCCGCCGCGACTTTCGCCTACCGCGAGGCGTTGTTCGCGCTGGCCGCGATCGAAGCCGAGCTGCTGCCGGCCGCGCAATGCTCGCGCCTGCCGCAGGTGCTGGACGAGGTGATGACCGCACAACCTAGGCACTGGCAGGCGCACTACCACGGCGACGCGGACACGCTGCGGCGGCTGCGCGCGTTCGCCTTCAGCGACCGCTGCCGCTACTACTGGGGCGAACCGGCGCTGCTGGATGCGGTGCGCACGCTGTTCGCCAACCTGGAACGGCACGCGCCGCCGCTGGCGCTGCTCAGCCAGTATCTGCCCGAACAGTTCCGCGCGGTACGCGAAGGCGTGCTGACCAATACCCCTGGCGCCCTGGTGCGGCACCGCATCGGCCTGTGCCTGGACGAATACGCGCGCGCCTGCGCGGCCAATACCGTCGGCCCGCGCAGGCACAACGCAAGTTCCGCCCCGCCAAACCTTGCGAACGGCTAAGCTCGACCTTTCCCGGAGAAAGTACGAAATGGCCATCCGTAACACCCGTTCCCGCCGCCAGCAGATCCTGCAGCAGCTGCTCGAGCAGGGCTCGGTGCAGGTCGCCGATCTGGTCGGCCGCTACGGCGTGTCGGCGGTGACCATCCGCACCGACCTGGGCCATTTCGAGGAACAGGGCCTGGCCACGCGCACCCACGGCGGCGCCACCCTGGTGCGCACGCCGCCGCAGGAGCAGGACATCCACGAAAAGGATGCGCTGAACCTGCCGCTCAAGGAGTCCATCGGCGCGCGTGCGGCGCAGCTGGTGCAGCCCGGCGACAACATCATCATCGACTCCGGCTCGACCACCATGACCCTGGCCCGCCACCTGCGCGGGCACCGCGACGTGACGGTGATGACCAACGGCCTGAACATCGCCTGGGAGCTGGCCAACGCCGCCGGCGTCAACGTCCTGCTCACCGGCGGCCAGCTGCGCAAGCAGTCGCTGTCGCTGCAGGGCAGCCAGGCCGAGGCCAGCCTCAATCCCTACAGCTTCGACACCCTGTTCCTGGGGGTCGACGGCCTGGACCTGCAGTTCGGCCTGACCACCCACGACGAGGCCGAGGCGCGCCTGAACCACCGCATGGTCGAACGCGCGCGGCGCATCGTGGTGCTGACCGACGCCTCCAAGTTCGGCCGCGTCAGCCTGCACCGCATCGCCTACCTGGACCAGATCCACGCGGTGATCACCGACGCCGGCATCGACGAGGCCACGCGCGAAGGCCTGCAGCGCCGCGGCATCGACGTGGTCGTCGCCGAACCGGCAGCGTAACCGGGCCCCGCGCCACCCGGGCATCGCCCGGCGGACTTCCCCGCCTCCTCCTCCAGCACCTGGCCCGGTGCCGGCTCCCATCCGTGCCGGCCGGATACCGTCCGGCTGCAGGCAGCGGCGACCGCGGGCCAGCCCGCTCACGGCGGCACTTCACGGGCACGCAAACGCAAACGGCCGCCCGAAGGCGGCCGTTGCGCGGCGACGGGCGCGAAGCCCGCGGCGGGATTACTCGGCGGACTTGGCGGCCTGGCGGGCAGCCTTGGCCTGCGCAGCGGCGGCCAGGTCTTCCTTGATGCGGGCAGCCTTGCCTTCCAGGCCACGCAGGTAGTACAGCTTGCCGGCGCGGACCTTGCCGCGGCGCTTGACTTCGACCGAGTCGATCAGCGCGCTGTGGGTCTGGAACACGCGCTCGACGCCGTAGCCGTGCGAGATCTTGCGCACGGTGAACGAGGAGTTCAGGCCGGCGTTCTTGGTGCCGATCACGACGCCTTCGTAGGCCTGCACGCGCTCACGGTTGCCTTCCTTGACCTTGACGTTGACGACAACGGTGTCGCCCTGGCTGAACTTCGGCAGTTCGCGGGTGATCTGGGCGGATTCGAAGTCCGCGACGATGGATTTGTTCAGCTTGCTCATGATTGCACCGATGTATTCGGGTGGACGTGTCGGGTCGACAACTTGGGCTGATGCAGTCGCCGGATTGCGCTGCACGATTGTTGTTCTGGCGGTCCGCATGGCACTGGGACCATGGGAATCCGCAATTCTAGCCTATGCGCCGTCCCCGGCGCCAGTAGGGGCATCCCCTCCGGCGACCAGGGCCTGCCGGGCCTCGTCCAGCAGCCTGCGGTCGGCCTTGCCCAGGCGGGCTTCGTCCAGCAGGTCGGGACGGCGCAGCGCCGTGCGCAGCAGCGACTGCTGCCGGCGCCAGCGGGCGATCGCGGCATGGTTGCCCGAGCGCAGCACCTCCGGCACGTCGCCCAGCGCATGGCTGGCCGGCTGGCTGTAGTGCGGGCAATCGAGCAGGCCGTCGCCCTCGAAACTGTCCTGCACCGCCGATTCGGCGTCATTCAGCGCGCCGTCCTGCAACCGGGTCACCGCATCGACGATCACCGCCGCGCCCAGTTCGCCGCCGGACAGCACGTAGTCGCCGAGGGAGATCTCCTGGTCCACCTCGGCGGCCAGGAAACGCTCGTCCACGCCTTCGTAGCGGCCGCACAGCAGGATCATCCGCGGCAGCGCCGCCAGTTCGCGCACCTTGGCCTGGGTCAGCGGCTGCCCCTGCGGGCTCAGGTAGATCACCGGCGCCGGGGTCGGGTCGGCAGCGCGCGCGGCGGCCAGCGCCGCGCGCAGCGGCTCGATCAGCATCACCATGCCCGGGCCGCCGCCGAACGGGCGGTCGTCCACGCGGCGGTAGTTGCCCTCGGCATGGTCGCGCGGATTCCAGCCATGCAGGTCGAGCAGGCCGCGCTCCTGCGCACGGCCGACCACGCCCAGCGCGGCGGACTGCGCGATGAACTCGGGAAACAGGGTGATGACGTCGATGCGCACCGGGGTCAGAACTCCGGATCCCAGTCGACCACGATCAGGTTGGCGTCGAAGTCGACCGATTTGACGAAATCGTCCATCACGAACGGCACCATGCGCTCGCGGTCGCCGCGCACCACCAGCACGTCGTTGGCGCCGGTGTTGAACAGGTGCGAGGCGCGGCCCAGCTTGACGCCGTCCACGGTCTGCACGTCCAGGCCCTCCAGGTCGACCCAGTAGTACTCGTCCGGCCTGGGCGGCGGCAGCGCGCTGCGCGGGATATGGATCTCGGTACCGCGCATGGCCTCGACCATGTTGCGGTCGTCCACCCCGGGGAAGGTCGCCACCAGCGTCTTGCCGGCCTCGCGGCCGCGCACGCCGGTGATCTGCGACTCCTGCCCCGAGGGGCTGCGCAGGATCCAGGGCTGATAGTTGAAAATGGCCAGCCGCGGCTCGGTCCAGGACTCGAGCTTGAGCTCGCCGCGCACACCAAAAGCGCCGGTCACCCTGCCCAGCAGGATCCGGCGCTCGGAATCTTTCTTCATAAAGCAGTCGGGCCGCGCTCGCGCGCGGCCCGCCAGGATCAGGCCGCTGCGGCCTGGGCCTTGGTCGCTTCCTTGTACAGGTTGCGAACCTTGTCGGTCAGCTGGGCGCCGTTGGCGACCCACTTGTCGACCGCGGCGATGTCCAGCACCACGCGCTGCTCGGCGCCCTGGGCGACCGGGTTGTAGTAGCCGACGCGCTCGATGTTGCGGCCGTCGCGGGCGCTGCGCACGTCGGTGACGATGATGTGGTAGAACGGACGCTTCTTGGCGCCGCCGCGGGTCAGTCGAATCTTGACCATGGTGGTTTTTCCTTTGTAGCCCAGTCGCCAGGATGGCGCGGTAAGCCGGCGATTATAGCCGCGCCCCCGGCCCATTCCAAGCCCGCCCCCTGCCCTGCCTGAACAGGCCGGTTCACAGCGGCTGCCAGGGCGTCTGCGCCAGGGCGTGCCGCAGTTGTCCCAGCAGCGCCTCCGAATCCGCGAACCGGCAGTCGCCGATCCGCGCCAACGGCCACATCCCGGTGGCGTTGCAGGCCACCGCCGCGCGGAAGCCGCCCAAGGCGTCCAGCGGCACCTCCCGCCACGCCTGCGCCTGCCCCAGCCGCTCCAGGCCGGCGATGAGCAGTTGTTCGGCTGTCCCGCGCAGTGCTTCGGCACGCGGCCATACCACCTCCGTGCCGGCGAGCAGGGCGATGTTCCAGGTACTGCCCTCGCTGATCCGCCCGGCCGCATCGACGAACAGGGCGTCGTCGAAACCCCGGCGCATCGCCAGGCGCCGCTGCTGGAACAGCGGCAAGGTGCCGGCATGTTTGAGCTGCGGCAGCTCGCGCTGGTAGCACACCGGCAGCACCGCCCGGGCCTGGCCGGGCACCGTCGCCGGTGCCGCGACGCTTACCAGTACGTCCACCGGTACCGCCCGCAGCGGCTGGCGGAAGTCGAACGCGCGCGAGAACACGGTGATGCGCAGCGAGGCATCCTGCATGCCCCGCGCAATGAGTGCCTGCCGCAGCCAGTCGAGCAGGCGCGCTTCGTCCAGTTCGGCATCGAACAGTTCGCGCGTGCCCTGCTGCAGCCGCCGCAGGTGCAGCGCCCAGCCCTGCACCGCACCCGCGCGCACCTGCAGCGAGGTGAAGTGCCCGTAATTGACCAGCGCCGCGTCGAGCAGCCCGGCATCGACCGGTTCGCCGTTGCAGGACACCGCGTTCACAGCAGCGCCTGGGCCTGCTGCCACATCGCCCGCACCACGCCGGCGGCGGGGCCGCGCCGCGCCATCCACGCCGACTGCCCGGCCCAGGCCTGCATCGCCTCCAGCCGGTCGTCGGCCTGCGCCTGCCGGCGCATGCCGGCGGTGAGGCCGCGCTGCACGGGGTACGGCTGCGGGCGTGGCGCATCGGCCGCTTCCGCGGCGCATACATAGGCGGTGTCGAGCGCACGGCCGAGGCGGCCGCTGAAAACCCGGGTGGCGCGGGTATGTTCCGGTTCCGCCGCGGGCAGTGCCTGCTTCCAGGCCTCGGCGATGGTGGATTCGTCGGTAGCCAGGAACGCCGTGCCCAGCTGCACCGCGCTGGCACCGAGCAGCAGCGCGGCGGCCACGCCACGGCCATCGCCGATGCCACCGGCCGCGACCACCGGCACCTCGAGGCGGTCGGCCAGGCGCGGCAGCAGTGCGAACAGGCCACTGGTCTGCGCCTCGGCGCGCGCGTCCACGAACGCACCGCGATGACCACCGGCCTCCATGCCCTGCGCGACCACCGCGTCGGCCCCGGCCGCCTGCGCCTGCAAGGCCTCGTCCAGCGTGGTGGCGCAGGCGAACCAGGCGATGCCGGCGGCCTTCAGGCGCGAGACCTGCGCCGCGGAGAACACGCCCATGATGGTCGAGGCCACCGCCGGCCGTGCCGCGACCAGGGCGTCGAACTGCGCATCGAAATCGGCCGGTGCGGCATCGCCGGCACTGGCCGGCACCGCCGGCCCCCAGCGCTGCAGGAACGCGCGGGTCGCCGCTTCGGCCGCTGCGTCGCGGACCGGCGGCGGATCCGGCACCCAGACATTGACCTGGGCCGGTCCGTGCGACTGCCGGCGGAAGTCGTCCATCCAGTGCCCGATCTGCGCCGGCGTGGACAGCACCGCGCCCATCGCACCCATGCCGCCGGCGCTGGCGACGGCCGCGGACAGGGCCACCGGGCAGGCGCCGGCCATCGGCGCCAGCAGGATCGGCAGCTCAATGCCGAAGCGCTGGCAGAAGCGGTCCACGCGTCGGCGGATGTCCGGGGTCATGCCGCACTCCAATCGGGAGCCGCCATCATCGCCGAGCCCCTGCGCCGGCGCCAATGACGGCGCGCGCCACCGGGCTCAGCGGAACGGCAGGCCGCCCTTGCCACCCATCGCGCCGAGCATGCCCTTCATGTTGCGCAGCATGCCCTTCATGCCGCCGCCGGACAGCTTGCCCATCATCTTTTCCATCTGCATGTACTGCTTCATCAGCTTGTTGACGTCGGCCGGCTGGGTACCGGAGCCGCGCGCGATGCGGGCCCGGCGCGAGCCGTTGAGCAGGCCCGGGTTGCGGCGCTCCTTCTTGGTCATCGAGTTGATGATGGCGATCATGCGCGGCACTTCCCTGCTCTGCTGCACCTGCTGCTTGAGGTGCTCGGGGATCTGCCCCAGGCCCGGCAGCTTGTCCATCAGGCCGCCGATGCCGCCCATGTTCTGCATCTGCTCGAGCTGGTCGCGCATGTCGTTGAGGTCGAACTTCTTGCCCTTGGCGACCTTCTCGGCCAGCTTCTGCGCCTTGTCCTTGTCGACCTGCTGCTCGACCTGCTCGACCAGCGACAACACGTCGCCCATGTCCAGGATGCGGCTGGCCACGCGCTCGGGATGGAACACGTCCAGGCCGTCGACCTTCTCGCCGGTACCGGTGAACTTGATCGGCTTGCCGGTGATGTAGCGCACGCTCAGCGCGGCACCGCCGCGGGCGTCGCCGTCGGTCTTGGTCAGCACCACGCCGGTCAACGGCAGCGCCTCGCCGAACGCCTTGGCGGTGTTGGCCGCGTCCTGGCCGGTCATCGAATCGACCACGAACAGGGTTTCGGCCGGGTTCACCGCCGCGTGCAGGGCCTTGATCTCGGCCATCATCGCTTCGTCGATGGCCAGGCGGCCGGCGGTATCGACCAGCAGCACGTCGACGAAGGACTTGCGGGCGTCGTCGATGGCGGCGCGCACGATGTCCACCGGCTTCTGCTCGGCCGACGACGGGAAGAACAGCACGCCGACCTGCTCGGCCAGCGTCTTCAGCTGCTCGATCGCGGCCGGGCGGTACACGTCCGCCGAGACCACCATCACCTTCTTCTTGCGCTTTTCCTTCAGGTGCTTGGCGAGCTTGCCGACCGTGGTGGTCTTGCCCGCGCCCTGCAGGCCTGCCATCAGGATGATCGCCGGCGCCGGCACGTTGAGGTTCAGGTCGGTGGCCTGCGAGCCCATCACCGCGGTGAGTTCGTCGCGCACGACCTTGATCAGCGCCTGGCCCGGGGTCAGCGACTTGAGCACCTCCTGGCCGACCGCGCGCACCTTGATCTTTTCGATCAGCGCCTGCACCACCGGCAGCGCGACATCGGCCTCCAGCAGCGCGATGCGCACCTCGCGGGTCGCCTCGCGGATGTTCTCCTCGGTCAGGCGGCCACGGCCGCGCAGGCGCTCGATGGTGCCGGAAAGGCGCTGGGTCAGGGACTCGAACATGCGGTGCAACCTGCGGGAACGTTGGCAAAGAGGCCAAATTATAGCGGCCACCGGCGCCTGCCGCCGCCCCGTCGCGGCGCGCATCGCCAGCAGCGGGCGCGTATGCGAAACTGTGTCGATGACAATCGTTCTCATCGCGACCGCGCTGTACCTGCTGTCCACCGGACTGCTCGTCCATGGCCTGGCGGCCGAACGTGGCGCCGGGTCGCGTACCTGGCTGTGGCCGGCGGCCGCGGCGGTGGTGCTGCACGGCAGCTACCACCTGCTGGTGGCGATGCGCACCAGTGGCGGGCCGGACATGCATTTCTTCGCCGCGCTGTCACTGGTGGCGCTGGGCATGGCCGCGCTCACCACCGTGGTCGGCGCGCGCGGGCGCATGGCGGCGCTGGGCGTGCTGGTATTCCCGATGGCCGCGCTGCTGCTGCTGGCCTACCACGGCTACGGCCACGAACCGAGCAGGGCGCTGGGCTGGCGGCTGGCCACCCATGCCTGGCTGGCGCTGCTGGCCTACGCGACGCTGAGCATCGCCGCACTGCTGGCGATCATGTTGTGGCTGCAGGAACGGGCGCTGCGCCGGCGCGACTTCCGCCCGTGGCTGCGCGCACTGCCGCCGCTGACCGACCTGGAGGCGCTGCTGTTCCGCACCATCACCGTCGGCTTCTGCCTGCTGACCCTGACCCTGGTCACCGGCGTGCTGTTCGTGGACGACCTGCTGGCGCAGAAGCTGGTGCACAAGACCGTGCTCAGCGTGCTGTCCTGGCTGGTGTTCGGCACGCTGATGATCGGCCGCCGCCGGCATGGCTGGCGCGGGGTGAAGGCCGTGCACTGGACGCTGAGCGCGATGGTGCTGCTGTTGCTGGCCTTCTTCGGCAGCCAGTTCGTGATCGAACTGGTGTTCGGGCACCCACGCTGACCCTGGCGTCGACGCCGCCCCGGCGGCCTCAGGGGAACGGCCGCGCCAGCAGCGCGCGCATGGATTGCCCGCGGTGGGTGACCAGGTCCTCCAGCCGCCAGCAGCCATCGGCCTGGCGGCGCATCGCCAACCGCGTCAGGTGCGGCTCGCCCCATACCGGGAAGCGCACCTCCACCGTGCCGGCTGCCGGCGACTGCGCCCGCCACCGGTAGCCGGGTTCGGCATCCACCTCGCCATCCTGGCCGTCCAGCCAGGGGTCATGGTCAAGCCGGCAGATGCCCTGCTCGCGCTGCTGGCAATCGCGCTCGGCCGCGATCACCCGCGCGAACCCCGGAGCCAGCAGGGCATCGGGCGTGTCGAGGAAGCGCGCGGACGTCCCGGCCTCGAACAATGCCCGCGCCACCGCCAGCGGCGCCGCGCAGGCGGGTGCGGCCAGCGCCGCCGGCGCCGACAGCAGCCCCAGCAGCCCGATCCCGACCACGGCCCGGGCCATGCGCATCGATGCACTCCCCCGGCGGCGCATCGCCGATCCTGCGCGCGCCACTCAGGCCGCCTCGATCGCTTCGGCCAGCCGCTCGACCGCGATCACCTCCATGCCCTTGACCGAACCGGCCTTGGGCGCGTTGGCGCGGGGTACGATGGCGCGCTTGAAACCATGGGTGGCCGCCTCGCGCAGGCGCTCCTCGCCATTGGGTACAGGGCGGATCTCGCCGGACAGCCCGACCTCGCCGAAGGCGATGGTCTTCTCCGCCAACGGCTGGTCGCGCAGCGACGACAGCACCGCCAGCAGCACCGGCAGGTCGACCGCGGTCTCCTGCACGCGGATGCCGCCGACCACGTTGATGAACACGTCCTGGTCGCCAACCATCACCCCGCCATGGCGGTGCAGCACCGCCAGCAGCATCGCCAGGCGGTTCTGCTCCAGTCCCACCGCGACCCGGCGCGGGTTGGACAGCGGCGAGGAATCGACCAGCGCCTGCACCTCCACCAGCAGCGGCCGGGTGCCCTCGCGGGTGACCATCACGCAGCTGCCGGGCTGGCGCGTGCTGCCGCCGGACAGGAAGATGGCCGAGGGATTGGGCACTTCCTTCAGCCCCTTCTCGCCCATCGCGAACACGCCCAGTTCGTTGACCGCGCCGAAGCGGTTCTTGAACGCGCGCAGCACCCGGAAGCGGCTGCCGCTCTCGCCCTCGAAGTACAGCACCGCGTCGACCATGTGCTCGAGCACGCGCGGGCCGGCGATGCCGCCCTCCTTGGTGACGTGGCCGACCAGGAACACCGCGGTGCCGGTCTCCTTGGCAAAGCGCACCAGCCGTGCCGCGCTCTCGCGCACCTGGCTGACCGAGCCCGGCGCGGCGGTCAGCGTCTCGGTCCACAGCGTCTGCACCGAGTCGGCGACGATCAGCCTGGGGCGCGCCGCGGCGGCGTGCTGCAGGATCAGTTCGACGCCGGTCTCGGCCAGCGCATCCAGCCCGTCCAGCGGCAGGTCCAGGCGCACCGCGCGCCCGGCCACCTGCGCCAGGGATTCCTCGCCGGTCACGTACAGCACCGGCAGGCTGCCGGCCATCCTCGCCAGCGCCTGCAGCAGCAGGGTCGACTTGCCGATGCCGGGGTCGCCGCCGACCAGCACCACCGCGCCTTCGACCAGGCCGCCGCCCAGCACCCGGTCGAACTCGCCGATGCCGGTGGAAACCCGCGCATGCTCGCTCTGCTGCACGTCCTTGAGCGCGGTGATCTTCGGCGGCTCGAGCTTGCCGGCCCAGCCGCCGCGGCGCGCGGCCGGCGCCTTCGCCGCGGCCGCGCTTTCCAGCACCACCTCGGCCAGGACGTTCCAGGCGCCGCATTCGCCGCACTGGCCCTGCCATTTGCTGTACTCGGCGCCGCATTCGCTGCAGACATAGGCGGTGCGGTTCTTCGCCATCGGGGTTCCTTCGCTGGGGGCCGGCACAGGATACCCGCCAGCCGTCGCAGCCGATGCGACCCTCACGACTAAAGAAGCACACCCAGGCGCCGCTGTCTGGTGCACTCTTGCATCGACGAACCGCCGGACGCTCCCCGCATGGTTGGCACCTATAACCCGATCCTGGTCGTCTTTTCCCTGCTGGTCGCCATCCTCGCCTCGTACACCGCCCTGGACATGGCCGGACGCCTGGCGACGGCGCGCGGGCGCGGCCTGTATGGCTGGATGGCCGGCGGCGCCCTGGCGATGGGCCTGGGCATCTGGTCGATGCACTTCATCGCCATGCTGGCCTTCCACCTGCCGATCCCGGTGGGCTACGACCTGGCCATCACCCTGTACTCGATGGCCGCTTCGATCGGCGCATCGGCCTATGCCCTGTGGCTGGCGTCGCGGCCACACCTGCCGTTGCCACGGCTGGTGGCCGGCGCCGTGCTGATGGGCAGCGGCATCGCCGCCATGCACTACCTGGGCATGGCGGCGATGCGCATGCAGCCGGGCATCGACTACGACCCGCTGTGGTTCGCCGCCTCGATCCTGGTCGCCATCGGCGCGTCCGGCGCGGCGCTGTGGATCGCGCTGTGGCTGCGCCGCGAGAGCCGCCATACCCGGCTGCTGCGACTGGCCGCCTCGCTGGTGATGGGCCTGGCGATCGTCGGCATGCACTACACCGGCATGGCCGCCGCGACCTTCCCGGCCGGCAGCATCTGCGCGGCGGTGATCGATGGCGGGCTGGAAACCCGCTGGCTGGCGGTGCTGGTGATCGTGGCCACCGTGGCCATCATCGGCATCACCCTGGTCGCCTCGCTGTTCGACCGGCGCCTGCACCACCGCACCGGCCACCTGGCCGACTCGCTGGCGCGCGCCAACCAGGAGCTGGTGGAGGCGTCGCTGCACGACCCGCTCACCCGCCTGCCCAACCGCATGCTGCTGCAGGACCGGATCGAACAGGCGATCGAGAACGCGCACCGGCACGGCACCTCGGTCGCGGTGCTGTTCTGCGACCTGGACGGCTTCAAGCTGGTCAACGACGCCTACGGCCACCAGTTCGGCGACCGCCTGCTGGCGCGCGTGGCCGAACGGGTACGCGGGCTGCTGCGGCCGCAGGACACCCTCGCCCGCCTCGGCGGCGACGAGTTCGTCGCGGTACTCGGGGTGGAATCGACCGACGATGCGGTGGTGATCGCCGAACGCGTCACCGCGGCGGTGGCCGAACCGCTGCTGATCGACGGCGCCGAGCTGCAGCTCAGCGCCAGCCTGGGCATCGCGCTGTACCCGGACGATGCCACCAGCGAGCGCGAGCTGATGGCGCACGCCGACGCGGCGATGCACCACACCAAGCAGTCCGGCCGCAACGGCTACACGTTCTTCACCCCGGCGATGCAGGCCAGCACCAGCCGCCGCCTGCGCCTGCTGCAGGACCTGCGCCGGGCGATCGCGCGCGACGAACTGCTGCTGCACTACCAGCCCAAGTTTCCGGCCAGCGGCAAGCCGGTGATCGGCGCCGAGGCGCTGCTGCGCTGGCAGCACCCGGAACTGGGCCTGCTGGGCCCGGATACGTTCATCCCCATCGCCGAGCGCAGCGGCCTGATCCTGGCCATCGGCGACTGGGTGCTGGACCGCGCCTGCGCCCAGCTGCGCGCCTGGCATGATGCCGGCCACCCCGGCTGGTCGATGGCGGTGAACCTGTCGCCGCTGCAGTTCGCCTCGCAGGCGCTGGTGGAAACGGTGCGCGAGACACTCCGGCGGCATGCGCTGGACCCCGCCCACCTGACCCTGGAGGTCACCGAGACCACGGCGATGAAGGACGTCGAGGACAGCCTGCAGCGGCTCAACACGCTGACCGCGATGGGGGTGAAGATCGCCATCGACGATTTCGGCACCGGCTATTCCAGCCTGCTGTACCTCAAGCGCATGCCGGCCTCGGAACTGAAGATCGACCGCGCGTTCGTGCGCGACCTGGAGCACAACCCGGAGGACGCGGCCATTGTCTCCTCGATCGTCGCGCTCGGCCGCTCGCTGCAGTTGCAGGTCGTGGCCGAAGGGGTGGAGACCGAGGTCCAGCGCGCATTCCTCGACCAGCTCGGCTGCGACCTGCTACAGGGCTACCACCTCGGCCGGCCGATGGATGCGGAAACCTTCCTGCAGCGGGCCGGCTGAGCGCAGTCTCGCACCCGGCCGGCGCCGCCCGGACACGCGCCGGCCCGGCGCCTGCGACGCACGCGCAACGAAAAGGCCGCCCCGGGGGGCGGCCTGGCTTTCGATCGCGGCGTCGTACGGCGTCAGTGCATCATGTGGTAGTTCATGTTCCACATGACCCACAGCGTGCCGGCGACGATGATGCCGATCACCACCACGGTGAACAGGCCGGCATTGACGTTCCAGCGCGCGGCCGAGGAGCGGTCCAGGTGCAGGAAGAACACCAGGTGGACCAGCAGCTGCAGCAGGCCGGAGACCAGGATCACCATCGCCGTGGCGAAGGTCGAGGACAGGCCACCGCTCATCACCACCCAGAACGGGATGATGGTCAGGATGGCCGCCAGCACGAAGCCGATCAGGTAGGACTTGACGCTGCCGTGGCTCTCGCCGCCGGCACCGTGGGCGTGGTTGTCATGTGCGGACATCAGAGGGCTCCCGACAGGTAGACGACAGAGAACACGCCGATCCAGACCAGGTCCAGGAAGTGCCAGAACAGGCTCAGGCACGCCATGCGGGTCTTGTTGGTCTGGGTCAGGCCGTTGCGCTTGAGCTGGATGAACATCACCAGCAGCCACAGCAGGCCGGCGCTGACGTGCAGGCCGTGGGTACCGACCAGGGCGAAGAACGCCGACAGGAAGGCGCTGTGGTCCGGGCCGTAGCCCTGGTGCACCAGGTGGTTGAACTCCCAGATCTCCATGGCCATGAAGCCGGCGCCCAGCAGCCAGGTGATGACCAGCCAGGTGAACATCAGGCCGACCTTCTTCTGGTGCATGGCGATCATGCCCAGGCCGAAGGTCAGCGACGAGATCAGCAGCAGCGCGGTCTCGCCGGCCACGAACTTGAGGTCGAACAGCTCCTTGGCGCCCGGGCCGCCGTTGGTACCGCCGGCCAGCACAACGTAGGTGACGAACAGCGAGGCGAAGATGAGCAGGTCGCTCATCAGGTACACCCAGAAACCGAAGATGGTCTTCTCGCCGGTGTCGTGGTGGTGCTCGTGGTCGTGGCCATGGTCCGCCGCGTGCGCGGCGTGGCCATGGTTCAGCGTGTGGGCGGTCGTGCTCATGCCTTCACCTCGGTCTTCACCAGCCCCTGCGCTTCCAGGTGGCGGCGATGTTCGTTTTCGATGCGTTCCACTTCGGCGGCCGGCACCCAGTAATCCACGTCATTGTCGAACGTGCGGTAGATGAAGGTGCCGATCATGCCGACCAGGCCGACGATGGCCAGCCACCAGATGTGCCAGATCATCGCGAAGCCGAACACCAGGCTGAAGGCGCCGATCACCACGCCGGTACCGGTGTTGCGCGGCATGTGGATGTCGCTGTAGCGGGCCGGCTTCGGCCAGGCTTCGCCACGCTGCTTGCGCTCCCAGAAATCGTCCAGTTCCTCGCCCTTGGGCAGGACGGCGAAGTTGTAGAACTGCACCGGCGAAGCGGTTTCCCACTCCAGCGTGCGCGCATCCCACGGGTCGCCGGTCAGGTCCACGTTCTTCTTGCGGTCGCGGATGGACACGATGATCTGGATCACCTGGCACAGGATGCCGGCGCCGATGATGAAGGCACCGATCATCGCGACCACGAAGTACGGCTGGTAGTCGGCGTTCGGATAGCTCTGCAGGCGGCGGGTGACGCCCATGAAGCCCAGCACGTACAGCGGCATGAAGGCCACGTAGAAGCCGATGAACCAGCACCAGAACGCGCGCTTGCCCCAGGTCTCGTCCAGCTTGAAGCCGAACATCTTCGGGAACCAGTAGGTGATGCCGGCGAACATGCCGAACACCACGCCGCCGATGATCACGTTGTGGAAGTGGGCGATCAGGAACAGCGAGTTGTGCAGCACGAAGTCGATGGCCGGGATCGCCAGCATCACGCCGGTCATGCCGCCGATGACGAAGGTGACCATGAAGCCGATGGTCCACAGCACCGGCGAGGTGAAGTGCACGCGGCCGCGGTACATCGTGAACAGCCAGTTGAAGATCTTCACGCCGGTCGGGATCGAGATGATCATCGTCGTGATGCCGAAGAAGGCATTGACGTTGGCACCCGAACCCATGGTGAAGAAGTGGTGCAGCCACACGATGAACGACAGCACGCCGATGCAGGCCGTGGCGTACACCATGCCCTTGTAGCCGAACAGGGTCTTGCGCGAGAAGGTGGCGATGACCTCGGAGAACACACCGAACGCCGGCAGCACCAGGATGTAGACCTCCGGGTGGCCCCAGATCCAGATCAGGTTGATGTACAGCATGGCGTTGCCGCCGCCGTCATTGGTGAAGAAGTGCATGCCCAGGTAGCGGTCCAGGGTCAGCAGCACCAGGGTGACGGTCAGCACCGGGAACGCGGCGATGATCAGCACGTTGGTCACCAGCGCGGTCCAGCTGAACACCGGCATGTGCATCAGCTTCATGCCCGGGGTGCGCATCTTGAGGATGGTGATGAAGAAGTTGATGCCGCTCAGCGTGGTACCCAGGCCGGAGACCTGCAGGCCCCAGATGTAGTAATCCACGCCTACGCCGGGACTGTATTCCTTGCCCGACAGGGGCGGGAACGCCAGCCAGCCGGTCTGCGCGAATTCACCCACGCCCAGCGAAATCATCACCAGGCCCGCGCCGGCCACGAACAGCCAGAAGCTGAGCGAGTTCAGGAACGGGAAGGCGACGTCGCGCGCGCCGATCTGCAGCGGCACGACCAGGTTCATCAGGCCGGTGATCAGCGGCATCGCCACGAAGAAGATCATGATCACGCCGTGGGCGGTGAAGATCTGGTCGTAGTGATGCGGTGGCAGGTAGCCCTCGGCGCCACCGGCGGCGACGGCCTGCTGCAGGCGCATCATGATCGCGTCGGCGAAGCCGCGCAGCATCATGATGAAGGCGACGATCAGGTACATCGCGCCGATCTTCTTGTGGTCCACCGAGGTGAACCACTCGTTCCACAGGTAGCCCCACAGCCTGGCGCGGGTGATCAGGCCCAGCACCAGCAGGCCGATCAGCCCGGCCGCGCCGAGCGTGATCATGATGATCGGCTCGTGGTACGGGACCGCTTCGATAGTCAGTTTGCCCAGCATTGTCATTCTCCCGAGGCGCCGTGCCCGGCGTGGGCGGCGTGCTCGTCAGCGTTGTGTCCGGCGTCATCGGCAGCGTCCGGCCGGCTGTCGCCCGCGTCGTGGCCGTCATGGCCCGCGTGCACGGCGGCATCCTGCGGCGCGGCCGCGTGGTCGTGCTTCTTCATGCCGAAGTGGTGGTTCTCGCCCATGTGGCGGGCCAGGATCCAGTCGAACAGACCGGCTTCGGTGCGGCCGTAATAGGTCACCGGATACCAGTCATGGTTCTTCTCGGCGCCCAGTTCGGTGAACGCGGCCTTGTCCAGCAGCCTGTCGCTGGCGCGGACCTTGTCCAGCCAGGCGCGGTACTGCTCGTCGCTCACCGCGTGCGCGGTGAAATGCATCTTGTTGAAGCCCGAACCGCTGTAGTGCGAGGCCATGCCCTCGAACGCGCCGGCCTCGTTGGCGATCAGGTGCAGCTTGGTCTGCATGCCCGCCATCGAGTAGACCATGCTGCCCAGGCTCGGGATGAAGAACGCGCTCATCACCGTGTCGGAGGTGATCTTCAGGTTCAGCGGCGCATCGACCGGGAAGGTCAGCTCGTTGACCACGGCCACCTTCTCTTCCGGGTAGACGAACAGCCACTTCCAGTCCATCGAGATCGCCTCGACCACCACCGGGGCGCGCTCGGATTCGATCGGCCGGTACGGGTCCAGCGCGTGCGAGGAACGCCAGGTCAGCACCGCCAGCACCAGCACGATCATGCAGGGGATCGACCACACCACCACTTCGATGGCGGTGGAATGCGACCACTTGGGCTCGTAGCGGGCCTTGGTGTTGGAGGCGCGGTACTTCCACGCGAACGCCAGGGTCATCACGATCACGGGGACGACGACCAGCAGCATCAGCACCGTGGCGGTGATCAGCAGGGTCTTCTCGTCCTGGCCGATCTGGCCTTTGGGGTTGAGGATGGCCGCGTCGCAGCCCGCCAACAGCGCGGACAGGACAAGCAGCATGCCCGGACGCAGGCTGCGTCCAAGTGATTTCAACGGAATCATCGGTCGATCCAATTGCGAGGGGGGGCCTGGTCCGGCACTCCCTTGCACGCTTGCGCGAAACGACCACCCGGTGATGAACCGCCGGGGAAAACGTATACGGGACTGCCGGATTCAGCGCGGCAATTCTAGGCTTCGCCCATCACTTTAGAAAGGCATTGACAATGATCCAGCGCAGCTGGAGCCCGATTCAACATGCGACATGTTGTCGCACCCGCACACAAGGCGCGCGTTCATGTCGCCTCCCGGCGGCCGGCGCCGGCCACCGGGAGGACTTGGTGCATCAGAAGCGGTAACCCACGCCCAGCATGACCCCGTTCACGGTCTGGCCGTCGCGGCGTTCACCGACGTAGTCGAACATCACCGACAGGCGCTCGCTGGCACGACTGCTGACGCCCAGGTTCCACGACAGCAGCTGCTCGCCCACGTCCTGGCTGGCCGCGCCGAAGGTCAGGTCCGGCGCCGCGGCGAAGGCCGAGGTGAAGCGGGCCTGCGAATCGCCCAGCTCCTGCTGCCACAGCACCCGCGCGTGCGGGGTGATGCGCTCGCCGTTGCTGCCGTGGAAGCTCTTGAACAGCTGCAGGCCGGCGCCGACGCGCACGCTCTCCAGGCTGCCGCTGCGACCGGTCAGCGCGCCGACGGCCTGGCCTTCGTTGAAGCGGGCGTTGGACAGGCGGGTGTAGTCGACCACCGGCAGCAGCGGCTGCACCACGGTGCCACCGGCGGTGGTGAACAACAGGCCGTGCTCCAGGCGTGCCGACAGCGCGTCGCTGTCGTACTTGGCGCGCAGCGGGGCGTCCAGGCCCTCGATGCCGGCAATGCCGCGGCGGGTGTCGTGGCTCAGGTCGGTGTAGCGCACCGACGCGGCCACGTAACCCTTGGCATAGGCCGCATCCAGGTAGCCGCCGATGTCCAGGGCACGGACGTCGCCGTGGAAATCAGAGCCGTCGCGGCCCTTGGCCGACATGTCGGCCGCGGCCACGCTCACGCCCAGCGCCACCTTGTCGTCGGCCACGCGGGTGTCGGCGCCGATCACGATGCCACCGATGTTCTGCTTCATCCCGGCAACATCGCCCTGCGCCTTGATCCGGCCCTGGGTACTGAAGCCACGACCCCAGATGCCGACGCCACGACGGCTGTCGCCGCCCTGCATGCCGCCCTCGCCTTCGCCATTGGCGGCCGGCTCGACCAGGTGCATGGCCAGCTGGCTGAACAGGCTGCTGTTGCCCGTGCCCGGCTGCGCCGACGCCGCCTGCGCCGCACGCGCGGCCAGGCCATCGGCATCGCCACCGTTGCTGCGCATGTCGAACTGGTGGTGCTGGATGACGCTGCCGATGCTGTCGACCAGCGCGGCGTCGGCCAGCTGCAGGGTGGCGTGCGCGTCGCCGCGCAGCGCACCGGCCTGCTGCCGGATCACGTCGCGGTCGGAGAACTGCAGCGCGCCCAGCAGCGGCTTCATGCCGGCGCGACCGCTGTTGGCGGCCGCCGCCAGCGCGCGGCCCAGGCCATCGCCGGACTGCGTGTTGGCGAACAGCCCGGTCTGCTCGAAGCCGGTGTTGGCGGTCAGCCACAGCCCGTCGGCGCTCTGGTGCACGTTGAAGCTGAGCAGCGAGTTGTGGCGCGGGCGGAACACCTCGCCGTCGACGATGCTGGCGCTGTAGGCGTCATCGCCCAGGCGCGCGACCTGCTGGAAGCCCTTGTAGGCGCCAGCCATGTAGATCGGCCCGTCGATCAGCTCGCGGGTGTAGTCGGCGCCATAGAAGCCCTCTGCCACGTTCAGTGCCAGCTGCGCGCCCGGCGCCACGACCAGCGCACCGTCGTTCATGCCGTCGTCGAAGAACCCGCCCACGCGCAGGCGGCCGGCCGCCGCGCCGCCGGCCTCGGTCACGTCGAAGGCCACCAGCGAGCCCGGCTGGATGTTGACGTAGCCGTGGGTGGTGAGGTCGCCGCCGCGCGGCATCAGCAGGCCGTTGATGACCACGCGGCTGAAGCCGTCCTCGCGCCACGACGGGCCGGTGATGCCGAGCATGGCATTGGAGTCGATGGTCGCCGAGCCGATGTCGCCATGCCCGACCAGCGCACCGTCACGCTGCACGCGCAGTTCGGTGGTGCGCAGGGCGCCGCCTTCCAGCACGATGGCGCCGTTGTCCACGCGCATCAGGTCCGCGCCGGTGGTGGCCGCGGTCCGCCATACCGCACCGTTGCCGATGCTGATCACGCCTGCCGAGTCGGCCAGGGCCGAGCTGTCGAGCTGGTCCAGGCGCAGCTTCGAGCGCAGCAGTGCCTGGATCCCCGGGTCGCTCAGATAGTCCTGGAGCGAGAACTGGCCGATGCCGTTGGGGCCGTCCTGCGCCAGGTTGTAGAGGGTGACGGCCAGGTTGATGTAGGTGGTGCCGTAGTCGGCGTCGGTCCAGCGCGCGAAGTCGTCGTCCACCAGTGCCTGCAGCAGCCTGCCGGTACGCAGGTAGCCTGGATTGATGTCGCCGGTCACGTTGGACGTCACCCGCAGGGTGTCGCCCGGGTTGTTGTAGTCGGCCGAGGTCATGATGTTGTTGTTGAACATGTCCTGGCCGGGGAAGGTCTCCTTCGCGCGGCCGGTGCCGTCCGGATCGAAGCTGACCGAGTCACCGTTGATGCGCGCCGGGTCGGCGAACACCAGCAGGCCGTTGGGCTGGGTCACCTGGAACAGCGCCTTGTACAGCAGCTCCTCGTCCATGCCGCCGCCGTAGTTGCCGGCGTAGATGCCGAACATGCGCGGCGACGGCCCGTAGGTCACGCGGCCGCCGGAGCTGGCGGCGTGGATCTGCACCGAGTCGACCTCGGTCGGCAGGTCACCGGCCATGTAACGCTCGACGCCACCGGACTGCATGATCGAGCAGGAGGAGATGCAGCGGCCGGACACGATGGTGTTCAGGCCGGCGGTACGGATCACCGCCTGCAGCCATTCGCCGCTGATCAGCGCGCCGCCGTTGGACGTGCGCAGCACCACCTCGCGGAACGGCCGCCCTTCGGCCTCGGCCTTGGCCAGCATCGCCGGCAGCGCCATGATGTCGGCCAGGGTGACATCACCGCTCAGGAAGATGCGGTCACCGTTGACATGGACCGCCATCGCGTTCGCGTCCCCGGCCACGCCGAAAGCGGCCGTGGCCAGCAGTCCGGACAGCGCCATACTCAATACCGATCGTTTCATTCGCACTTCTCTCTCCATGGTTGCAGCGGCATCCCGCTCATCCCGCGCCTGCGGGACCACAGCAGAACGCGCAGCAGCGCCGATCACCCCCAGTCCCGCCGTCCATTTATCCTGAACGCGTTCACCAATGTGCCCGGTATTCCGCCGGATGCTTCCCGCCGGCGCCGTGCTGCGTACACTCTTCGGCACACTTGGCTTACGGATACCCCGACTGTCTGCTTCCCGTGCCCCGGTCGACGGCGTCGCGCCCGCCCCCTTCGGCGATGGCTTCACGCTGTTCCTGCGCACGCAGCGCGAGCCGCTGCGTGCCTTCCTGCGCGCGCGCGGCACCAGCGAGGAGGACGCCGAGGACATCGTGCAGGACTGCATGGAGCGGCTGATCCGCTACCGCGAGCATCCGCACGCGGAACTGAAACTGCTGCTGTACCGGATCGCACGCAATCGCCTGGCCGACCGCGGCCGCTCACCGCACGCCGCACCGCACCTGCCGCTGGCCGAACAGGACCTGCCGAGCGAAGCGCCGTTCTCCACGCCCGGACCGCTGCGCCAGGCCGAATCGGGACAGATGCTCAACGCCCTGCGCCAGGCGCTGCTGAAACTGCCCGAGCGCTGCCGCGAGGTCTACCTGCTCAACCGCATCACCGGCATGAGCTACAGCCAGATCGCCCGCCACCGCGGCATCACCGCCAAGACCGTGGAAAAGCACGTCGCGCGCGCCCTGCAGGGGTTGCGCCGGGAGCTGGGGGCCGACGCGTTCGGCATGGGCGGGGATGAATGACCGGGCGCGATACGCCGCCCCGCGACGCGCTGTTCGCCCGCGCTGCGGCCTGGGTGGCACGGCTGGACGCCGCCGACTGCACCCGCACCGAACGGGCGGCTTTCGAGGAATGGCTGGCCGCCGATCCGGCGCGGGTGCGCGCCTGGGCCGAGGCCGAACGGCTGCACGCGTCAACCGCGACGCTGCGCGATGATCCCTGGCTGCGCGCCGGCGCCCGCCACGTGGTCCGGCGGCCCCTCTACCGGCGGCCCCTGTTCGGGGTGGCCGCGGCCGCGGCGCTGTGCCTGGCGGTCGGAACCGGCTGGGTACTGGCCACCGATGGCAACCCTACCCCGCATACCTACGTCAACAGCGGCTTCGCGCCCCAACGCCAGCTGCTCGAGGACGGCAGCGTCGTGGTACTCGACGCCCGCACCACCCTGACCGCGCGGTTCGGCTGGCGCAGGCGCGGCATCGAACTGCAGCAGGGCCGGATGCAACTGCAGGTGGCGCCGTCGTCGCGGGCCATGCGGGTGCAGGCGGGCAACAGCGTGCTGCGCGATATCGGCACCACCTTCCAGGTCGAACTGCTGGATGACGGGCGGATCGACATCGCGCTGCTCGACGGCGCCCTGGAAATCGACAGCCGCGGCACGCAGCGCATGCACGCCGCCCTGCGGCCGGGTCAACAACTGCAGGTGCTGCCGTCGGGCCGCATCGAGCCGGCCAGCCCGCTTCCGCAGCTGCAGGCCGAGGCCTGGCCACAGGGGCGGCTGCTGTTCGACGCAACGCCGTTGCCGGTGGTGATCGCCAGGATGAACCGCTACACCGCCACACCGCTGGCCATCGCCGATCCGGCGCTGGCGCCGCTGGCCGTGAGCGGCACGTTCGCCGCCGGCGACCAGGCTGCATTGCTGTCCGCACTGGAACTGGGCTGGTCGGTCACCGCGCGCGCGCGCGCCGACGGTACGCTCGAGCTGCGCGGCGTGCGCTGAGCACCGCGATGGGCATGCTGATCGACCGCCTGCGCCCGCCCCTGCTGTGCCTGGCACTGCTGGTCGCGTCGCCGGCCATGGCCGCGTCGGCTGGCAAGGCGGTGGACTACCAGGTCGCGCGCGGCCCGCTGGTACAGGCCCTGCGCGAATGGTCGCGGCAGGGCGACACCCCGTTGTTGTTCGACGCCCGCGAACTGGCCGGGCTGGACAGCGCCGGCGTCAACGGCACGCTGCCGCCCGCGGCCGCACTGGAACGGCTGCTGCAGGGGCTGCCGGTCAGGCTGGCGCGCTCGCCCGGGGGAATATTCACCGTACGGCGCCAGCAGGCACCGCCCCGCCCAGCCCCCGGACCCACCGCTGCGCCTGCGGCCGCGGCCGCACCCGCGGTGACGGCACCGGACGTCGAATTCGCGCCACTGCATGTCACCGGCAGCCGCCTGCCGCGCACGTCGCTGCAGGCCACGATGCAGGTGGACGTGATCGAACGCGAGGACATACGCCGCAGCGGCTACGGCTCGCTGTTCGACCTGCTGCGCCACCTGCCCGGCATGAACGGGCGGCCGCCGCTGGATGCGGCGCGCGACGGCGATTCGCCCTACCTGCCCGGCGGCGCCGCGGCGGCCACCAGCCTGGACGGGATGGGCCCGCGCGCCACGTTGTTCCTGGTCAACGGCCGGCGCCTGCCGCGCTACCCCATGGTGTCGCTGCAGCAGGGCGCCCTCACCGACCTGGGCGCGCTGCCGCTGAGTTTCGTCGAACGCATCGAACTGGTCCGCGGCGGCGCCTCGGCCATCTACGGCGCCGATGCCATGGCCGGCGTGGTCAACATCGTGCTGCGCGACCACGCCGATGGCCCCGAAGCCATGCTGCAGACCGGCACCAGCAACCAGGGCGATGGCGCCCAGTACCGGGTGCAGGCCGCCACCGGCAACGGCGGTGCGGGCGACGACTGGTTCCTCGGCATCGACCTGCAACGGACCGACCACGTCGCCGGCGACCGCCGCGACTGGCACCGGGAACGGCAACGCTATCCGATCGGCCTGCTGACCCGCGACGGGTACTACCTGCCGGCCTACCTGTGCCCGTCCGGCATGCGCGAGGACAGCGGCTGCTGGTACGACAGCTCGCGCCCGCGTTCGCTGCAGCCCGCCTCATCCACCGCCGCCGCCTACGGCCATTGGCGGCACGACGCGGGCAACGGCCTGCACGCCCATGCAGAACTGCGCGCCAGCCTTGCCCGCCAGCGCTACGAACTGGGGCCGACGGCGGCGGCCCTGCGCCTGGCCGACGGCAGCCTGATCAACCATGTATTCGAGGAAGGCGGCAGCGTGCGCCCGACGATCCACAGCCTCGAACTGGACCTTGCAGCCGGCATCGGCCGCGATCGCGGCGACGGCGGCTGGGAAGCCGGACTGGGCCGGCAACGCAGCGAAACCACGCTGTCGACCGAGGGCGCGGTGCGTAGCGCGCGGCTGTTCGATGCCGTGGCCAACGGCTACATCCCGGGATTCACGCCACTGGATCCGTCCCTGAGCGAGCAGTTGTTCCCGCGCAGCCGCAACCGCGGCCGCACCGACCAATGGCTGGCGTGGTGGGGCGTGCGCCACGCCCTGGGTACGCTTGCAGGCGGTACCGCGCAACTGGCCACCGGCATCGACCTGCGGCACGAAACCTGGACCTCGCGCCCGGACCGGCTGCTCGAGGACGGCGAACTGGCACTGGGCCTGCCCACCGACCGGCGCAGACTTTCCACCCAAAGCAACGCCGGCTATGTCGAAATCGGCCTGCCGCTGGCCGAACCGCTGCGCCTGGACCTGGCCGGCCGCCTGGACCACGATGCCGGTGAACTTTCGTTTTCACCCCGCGCCGGCCTGCGCTGGAATCCCTCGCCGGCCTGGTCGCTGCTGCTCTCGGGCGGCCGCGGCTATCGCGCGCCGAGCCTGTTCGAACGGCGGCGCCCGCCGGGCTACTTTGGCGCCGAAGCCATAGCGTGGTCGCCCGCGCTGCCGGCCTGCGCGCACCCCGCTGGCAACGCCTGCCTGGTGGACGTACAGGTGGTGGAGAACACCGGCGTGCGGGCCGAAACCTCGCGCAACCAGAGCCTGGGCGCCATCTGGAGCCCAACGCCCGGACTCAGCCTGTCGCTCACCCACAACCGTGTAGAACTGCGCAACGAGATCCTGGCCCTGCGCCCGGCCGATGCCGGCTGGAACGCGGATACCTGGCTGCTCGACGAACGCGGCCGGTTGCAGTCGCTGCGCCTGTATTTCGACAACATCGGGCGCACCGTGTCGCGCAACTGGGTGCTGCACGGCGACTACCTGCGCACCTCCGCCGCTGGCCAGTGGCGGCTGTCGCTCGACGCGCTCCACCAGCAGACGCTGCGCCGCCGCGAGCACGCCGGCGGCCGCTGGATCGACCTGCGCGGCCACGCCACGCCGGGCACGGCGGCCAATGCCTCGCTGCACTGGCAGGGCGCGCGCTGGGGCAGTTCGCTGCATGCGCGCTATGCCGGCAGCACCCGCGCCTGGCCGGCCGCCGGCAACTGCCCCGCGGCGCAGCGCGGCAACGACCAGTGCAGCAATCCGGCGCAACTGCGCTGGAACCTGCACCTGGACCGCCGCATCGGCGCGCGCATGACCGCGGCGCTGGACGTCCTCAACCTGTTCGACACCCAGCCGGTGAACTACCTGCCCGGCAACGGCGGCCTGTCCGCCGGGCTGGACGATCCGCTGGGACGCTATTTCCAGCTGACCCTTCAATTCCACTGACGACGTCCCCCCACTTTTTAGTAGCAGGACCATCTGGGCTCCAATCCCCAACGACAAGGAGATTGGACGTGAAGAAGCGCTTTTCCGAAGAACAGGTCATCAGCTTCCTGCGTGAGGCCGAAGCCGGCTTGTCGGCCAAGGAGCTGTGCCGGCGGCACGGCTTCAGCGAGGCCTCGTACTGCCTGTGGCGTAGCAAATTCGGCGGCATGAGCGTGCCGGACGCCCGCCGGCTCAAGGAGCTGGAGGCCGAAAACCCGCCGTTGAAGAGGCTACTGGCCGAGCAGGTGTTCGAGAACGATGTGATCAGGGACGCCCTGCGAAAAAAGTGGCGACCGCACCGGCTCGGAGTGAACGGGTGCGGCACCTGGTGGGGCGGGGCCTGAGCGAGCGGCGGTGGTGCGCATGAGCGCCAGCGCACTGCGCTATGCCCCGCGCCCCGATCACAATATCGAACTTCGCGAAAGGATCCTGGCGCTGGCGCAGCGGCACAAGCACTATGGCGTCGGGATGATCCACCTCAAGCTCAGGCAAGCAGGCCTGCTCGTGAACTACAAGCGTGTAGAACGGCTGTACCAGGAGGCGAAGCTGCAAGTGCGACGACGCAAGCGCAAGAAAGTACTGCCGGGCGAGCGCCAGCCGCTGATGCGGCCTACGGCCGCGAACCAGGTGTGGTCGATGGATTTCGTGTTCGACCGTACCGCCGAAGGCCGCGTCATCAAGTGCCTGACGATCGTCGACGACGCCACTCATGAGGCGGTGGCGATTGAGGTAGAGCGTGCAATTTCTGGACTGGGCGTGACGCGCGTGCTCGACCGTCTGGCACTGGTCCGCGGCCTTCCGCAGTGATCCGCACCGAAAACGCAAGGAGTTCTGCAGCAAGGCCCTGGTCATCTGGGCGTACGAGCGCGGCGTGCAACTGCGCCTGATCCAACCCGGAAAGCCGAACCAGAACGTCTACGTCGAATCCTTCAATGGCCGCCTGCGCGGCGAGTGCCTCAACGAACACTGGTTCATCCATCTGTTGCACGCCGGGACCTTCATCGAAACTTGGCGCCGGGAATACAACGAGGAGCGGCCGAAGAAGGCACTCGGCGGGCTGACACCATCCACCTACGCGAAGCGACTGGCATCCACTGCCATTAACCCCGGGCTCTAAATCGTCCCGCTACTGAAAGCGGCGGGACGTCGGTCAGTCGTAATCAACAACTTCGCCACAAACAACAAGGCCCGCGATGAGGGCCTTGTGCGTCGCGGGGCGATCAGGGATCAATCGGAAATTTACTCTGACCCCTTTTTTGTTCGCAATCCTTTCCCATTGAAAGATCATCCAAGAAAAACTTCAACCGATCATCCAAGCAGCGCTCCGCGAGCTGAAACCTAAGATAGCAGTGACTAACCGCATCTTTTTCATTGTCCTGCTTATCGAATACCCATCCTGTTTCGATTGCGATGTTTACGCCTGAAGCGGATCGAATGGCAGAAAAATAGTCGGATTGGGCGCCGAATGAAACCACAAGATCGTTGGATAGAGGACGCATCTTGTATCGCTCAACACTAGGCAAGAGCTCACGAAAACAACTCTCGAAATAATCGAATGTCATGCCACCCGCCACGATTACCCCCCCATCTCGTTTCGAGCACTGGGCCTCCGCCGGTGCGCCTTTGATATGCATGCAATCAATCATGCCCCTCCGCTCAGGCCACATGCAGCAGGGAAGCTGGCTCAGCATGAATCATCAACTGCATCACTGGCAAGCAATCAGGCCGCACATTCCCTGTGGCGAAAACATGATCCGCCCTCAGGGGAGCCGCCGCCATGAAGCAGCTCATTGCGGTGCGATATGACCAAATTGAAAATCCAACCACTGGTAGCCGGCCAGCTTTCCGATCGTAACTTGTGCAGGAAAGGGCATCAAGGCCAACTGCCCCCCATATTACGGATGCGTTTAATACAAACAGGTAGGACAGGATGGATCCGCCTACTGCCCATCTGTGTAATGCTGACTTGACCCCGGATGCTCACTCACCCAAGACAACACTTCCATCATCCAGCCAATGCTCTACGCCTCATACACCGGGGCAGCACATGCAGGAACAAGCACACCTGCTTATCCAACTGCTCATATTGGCAATCCCGGAGCGACGCACTGAGCCCGATGCGGTGAGGTAGTTTTCATTGAGAGCACGGAATCCGCAGGTGCCCTGTAATTCAGATCAGGATATCGGCATCTACCTCCCCCGACTCTTCGCAAGCCTGAAGGATGCCAGAGGGACCAATTAGTCCGATGGGCAGGAAGGCTTGCCTGCCATTGCTTCCCGCCAGAGGCCAAAGAAAAGGCCCGCACGAGGTGGGCCTGATCTTGGTGCCGTGGACCGGCCAGCCTTTCGTAGACACTCGGACGCCATAATTGATGGCAATGACCGAGGTGTTTATGGGCAACAGCAAGCAGTACACGGATGAGCAC
>NZ_LDJO01000089.1 GCF_001431595.1 Stenotrophomonas acidaminiphila | reverse complement strand
CCGGCCCGAACGCCGCGGCTGCAGGCTACTGGGGCACGCTGGGGATGATGGTCCTATCAGGAAACTTCGGCAGCACGGCTCCACTGATTGCCACCGGAGCTCTGGCAAATGCGGTGGCGCGCGGCATGACCAATCCGCGATTCGTGCGTTGGCTGGCCCGGGCCACGGAACTCCCTGTGGGTGTTCTGCCCGCGCAGGTCAACGTGCTGAAGAGGATGGCGGCGGAGAATGGCGACGAGGACGTTGCGCTGATCGCCGATGCGCTATCGGAACAGGCCAAAAATGGCCAAGACGGACAGGATCAGGGCAACCGGGAGTAAGAGGGCCGCGAGGCCATACCAGGTGAACAGAAGCTTGTGATACCAGCGCGTCGGGTTCTCCCGCTCCAGCCGCTCCAGCGTGGCCTCGGCGCGTGCCTGATCAACCAGCTTCCTGGCTTCGGGGGTCACTTCGTGCTTGTCCCAGATAGGCATGGCGGTGGCTATGGGGGGCGGATGAGGCGATGGTAGCAGGGTTGGGGCGGCGGGCTGTTAGGCCCGGCATTCACTCCCGGAACGCGCCTTTCTCGCACCAGAATCTAGTGCCAATCCCGGGCTGGGCGGCGAAGAGCTGCGCAGCAAGGTCGCAGTTCTCGCGGTTGTAGTTATCGCCTTCCTTGGAATTGAACGTGGCGACGTGGACCCGCATGGAGTCCGAGAGAGCGGAGTTCCGGTACAGCGTGTAGGTGCCTGCATCACTGGAGCATCCAGCGAGCAGCGCCACAGCGGCGCTGATGATCAGCACCTTGTCCCACCCAGTAAGCGCGGCGATGAGGAGGCTCATGGCCCAAAGCTACCATCCGGCGGGGTGGGGAAGACAGCCGCCCCGGCCTCCCCGGCGCTGACCCGAGGTCA
>NZ_LDJO01000088.1 GCF_001431595.1 Stenotrophomonas acidaminiphila | reverse complement strand
CATCGCACAAAACGGTGCATCATTCGGGGGCAGACATTGGGGAAGCTGTGGATAAAAATGCGGTTCCGGATCGGCGCCAGGTTATCCACAACTTTCCCCACCCGTTCCGGGCCAGTAGTACAGAGGGTTTCAACGCAATGAAATCCTTTAAAAACAAATACTTGGGTGTGTTTTAAACCAAATCTGGCTCTACCAGCACCACCAAGCTTTTGATTTAACCCACATCTTTAAAAGCATAGGGGCACGAAACCACATGCGTTTCACACTGCAGCGCGAAGCCTTCCTCAAGCCGTTGGCGCAGGTCGTCAACGTGGTCGAACGCCGTCAGACCCTTCCGGTTCTGGCCAACTTCCTGGTCCAGGTGCAGGGCGGCCAGCTGTCGTTGACCGGTACCGACCTGGAAGTGGAGATGGTTTCCCGCATCGCGGTCGAGGATGCGCAGGACGGCGAAACCACGATTCCGGCACGCAAGCTGTTCGAGATCGTCCGCGCCCTGCCCGACGGCAGCCGCGTGACCGTGTCGCAGACCGGCGAGAAGATCACCGTGCAGGCCGGGC
>NZ_LDJO01000087.1 GCF_001431595.1 Stenotrophomonas acidaminiphila | reverse complement strand
GCGGAAGGCAAGCCCGCGCGACGCGCGCGGGCTTGCCTTCCGCCTCACTCCAGGGACTTACATGACCGGCCTGTTGTGCTATTGCCGCCAGGGCTTCGAGCCGGAGCTGGCCGCCGAACTGACCGAGCGCGCGGCCCATGCCGGCATCGCCGGCTACGCGCGCACCCGGCGCAACGATGGCTACGTGGTGTTTGCCAGCGACGACGCCGACGCGCTCGACCGCGCGCTGCCGTGGCGCGGGCTGATCTTCGCGCGGCAGAAGCTGCGCCTGCTGGCCGAACTGCCACAGCTGGACCCGGCCGACCGCATCAGCCCGATCATCGCCGCACTGCAGGGCCAGCCGCGCTGCGGCGAGCTGTGGGTGGAACACCCCGACTCGGACGCGGGCAAGCCGCTGGCCGGGCTGGCACGCAGTTTCGGCAACGCGCTGCGCCCGGCGCTGCGCAAGGCCGGGCTGCTGACCGACAAGGACAACACCCGGCTGCCGCGCCTGCACGTGGTGTTCGTCGATGGCACGCATGCCTTCGTCGGCGTCGCCGACACCCGCGACAGCGCGCCGTGGGCGCTGGGCATCCCGCGCCTGAAGCTGCTGCCCGAGGCGCCCTCGCGTTCGGCGCTGAAGCTGGACGAGGCGCTGCTGACCCTGCTCACGCCCGAGGAACGCGAGGCGCTGGTCAAGCCGGGCATGCGCGCGGCCGACCTGGGCGCCGCGCCCGGTGGCTGGACCTGGGTACTGACCCGCCAGCACCTGCGCGTGACCAGCATCGACAACGGCCCGCTGCGCCAGCACGTGCTCGACACCGGGCTGGTCGACCACCTGCGCGCCGACGGCTTCCACTGGCAGCCGGAAACGCCGCTGGACTGGATGGTCTGCGACATGGTCGAACAGCCGCGACGGGTGGCCGAGCGCATGGCCACCTGGATGCGCGAAGGCTGGTGCCGGCATGCGATCTTCAACCTCAAGCTGCCGATGAAGAAGCGCTGGGACGAGACCCGCCTGTGCCTGGACCTGTTCGCCGCGCAGGCCGGGCGGCCGCTGACCGTGCGCGCCAAGCAGCTGTACCACGACCGCGAAGAGATCACCGTGCTGGCGATGCCGGCACGCGCCTGAGCGGCGCTGGCGGCCGCCCCGGCGGCGCGGGACTTTCGCCTGCAACCACCGGCCGCGCGGCGGCGCGGCTCTGGCACACTGCGGCCCTTGCCCGCCGGGAGAGCGCCGCCATCGTCCGTCACGTCCTGTTGCGCCATGCCGCCGCCACGCTCGGCCTGGCCCTGTGCGGCGCCGCCGCGGCCGCCTCCGATTTCGTGGTCCGCGACCATGTCGGCGACGGCGTGTTCACGGCCGGCATCGAAGGCCCGGCGAGCGGCGCGGACGGCGCGCTGTACGTGGTCAACCTCGGCCGCGACGGCACCATCGGCCGCGTCGATGCCAATGGCAACGCCGAGCTGTTCGTCAGCCTGCCCGCGGGCAGCATCGGCAACGGCATCCGCGTGGCCGGCGACGGCGCGCTGCTGGTGGCCGACTATTCCGGCCATGCCGTGCTGCGGGTGGACCCGGCCACGCGCGCGGTGTCGGTGTTCGCCCGCCTGGACGGCGCGCACCAGCCCAACGACATCGCGCAGGCGCCCGACGGCACGCTCTATGCCAGCGACCCGGACTGGGCCAACCCGGACAACGGCCAGCTGTGGCGCATCGACCGCGACGGCCGCGCATCGCTGCTCGAGACCGGCATGGGCACCACCAACGGCATCGAGGTCAGCCCCGACGGCCGCCGCCTGTATATCAACGAGAGCGTGCAGCGCACGGTGTGGGTGTACGACCGCGGCGACGACGGCGCGCTGTCCAGCAAGCGCCTGCTGATCCGCTTCGACGACCACGGCATGGACGGCATGCGCTGCGACGCCGACGGCAACCTGTACATCGCCCGCTACGGTGCCGGGGTGGTGGCCATCGTCTCGCCCGCCGGCCAGCTGCTGCGCGAGGTGCCGCTGCGCGGCCGCAAGCCCACCAATGTCGCCTTCGGCGGTGCCGATGGCCGGCAGGTGTTCGTGACCCTGCAGGACCGCGGCGCCATCGAGACCTTCCGCGCCGACCGCCGCGGGCGTGAATACGGGCAGTGAGGCCGCGGCGCCGGGCGGCCGCGCGGCGTCTCATCCCACGCAACCGCGATCAGGCATGCTGTGGACCCTGGGAGGACACGCATGCATGCCATCGAACTGAAGGACCCGGCCGGCTTCGGCAATGAATTCCTGCGCCTGACCCTGCTGCAGGGCTTCCAGTCGCTGACAAAGCGCGACCTGGAGCTGTTGATCTTCGTGCTGCTCGAACGCGACGGCGCGGTCGACCGCGGCGCCTCCAACGCCACGGTGGCGCTGCAGCTGCGGGTGACCCCGGCCAAGGTCAAGGGCCTGCGCCGCGACGGCTACGCGCGCTGGCGGGCGCTGGTGCCCGAGGACGCCGACGCCGCGCTGCAGCGCATCGTCGCCACCGTGCTGACCGAAGCCAACCTGCGCTCGGGGGCCAAGCACGTGAGCGAGCGCAGCCGCAAGGACGGCTTCCTGGCCGTGCGCATCGAGCATCCCGACGATGCCCAGCGCTTCGAGCAGGCGATCCTGGAAGTCGGTGCGCTGCCGGTCTACGAGCGCAACCGCGAGGTGGTGGCGGTGCGCTTCGACACGCTGCTGAAGATCGCCGAGCGCTGGGGTTTCCTGCAGCCCGACCCGCAGGCGACGGTGGCGGCGCTGAAGAAGCTGGCCCCGACGTCGGAGGAAGTGGCCGACCTGCTGAAGAAGGACGTCGCGCAGCTGCGCTGGGACGACGTGCGCCGCGCCCTGAACAGCCTCGGCGCCAAGGCGGTCAGTTCCACGGTCGAGGGCGGCCTGAAGGGCCTGCTGAAGCTGGCCTTTCCGTTCATCCCGGGCTGAGGCGGCAAACTCGGCCGGCGCTGGACCGGCGGCGACATTCAGCCGGCCTGCATGGGTTCTTGCGGCCGGTTCAACCGCGGCGGGCCAGGCATTCGGGGGCGCGTTTTCCCTCACTGGAGTGCGCCCATGAACGTTTCCCGCCCCCTGCTTCCCGCCCTGCTGCCGTGCGCGGCCAGTACCCCGGCGCTGGCCCGGGAAACCGGCAGCACCACGCGCCGGCAAGGGCACGCCGGCCACGGTGACCCTGGAAGAACCCGATCCGGTCCGTGGCGACTACCATATCGACTTCGCCACGCTGGACCGCGACCACGACGGCTTCATCAGCCGCCAGGAAGCCCAGGCCAACCCCACGCTCGCGCGCGAGTTCGATGTGCTCGACACCCACCGCAGCGGCCGCCCGGACAAGGCGCAGCTGGAAGGCTGGATGAAGCAGTGAGGGCGGGCGGCCCGGCAGGCGAGCCCCGTCGTCCGTCCCCGAGGTCTGCCGTGATCCGTCCCTGCCTGCCTACCCTTGCCCTGCTGCTGGCGGCCACTGCGGCCCTTCCCGCACTGGCGCAGCATGCCCCGCGCGACAGCGCCGTCACCGCACCGCTGCCGGCGGCGCCGGCCGGGGTGCGCGCGCAGCCGCTGGCCAGCGGCGCGGTCACCCACCAGGTGCGCCTGCCGGGCGAACCCGGCCAGGCCACGGTGATCGTGCGCTCGATCCAGCCGGACAGCGTGGCCGGCAACTACCGCATCGATTTCCAGGCGCTGGACGTGGACGGCGACGGCTTCATCAGCCGCGAGGAAGCGCAGGCCAACCCGGCGCTGGCCGACGAGTTCAACGCGCTCGACAGCGCCCGGCGCGGCAAGCTGGCGCGTGAACAACTGGCCGGCTGGCTGGTGGACTGAACCCGGCTACAGGCCGGAGGCGCGCTTCCAGAACAGCGACAGCAGCGGCGGCATGCGCCCGGCCAGGCCGAGCAGCGCGCCGCGCGCCAGGGTCAGGTGCATCTCGTCGTTGGAGAACACCCGGTTGATCGCGTCGAAGCCATACGCGGCGACGGTGTTGTCGCTGCGCCGCACCCGCGCCCAGCGCCGCAGCCGGTGCGGCGCGGCCCAGTCGGCGCGGCGCTGGTGCGCGTCGCGCACCAATCCGCGCAGCGCGGCCACGTCGCGCAGGCCGAGGTTGACGCCCTGCCCGGCCAGCGGGTGCACCACGTGCGCGGCGTCGCCCAGCACCAGTACGCGGCCGGCGACATAGTCGCTGGCCAGCTGCCGGCGCAGCGGGAAGGCCGCGCGCGGCGAGACCGGGCGCATCGCCCCCAGGCGGCCGGCGAAGGCGTTGGTAAGTTCGCGGCCGAGGGCCTCGTCGTCCAGCGCCAGCACCCGCTCGGCCTCGGCGTCGGGCAGGGTCCAGACGATGGAACTGCGGTGCGTGTCCACCGGCAGCACCGCCAGCGGGCCGGTATCGAGGAAACGCTGCCAGGCGGTGGCTTCGTTGCGGCGCTCGCTGTCCACGTAGCCGACCACGCCGCGCTGGCCGTAGTCGTGGCGCGACACCTCAAGCCCGGCCAGCGCGCGCAGGGTGGACTCGCCGCCATCGGCGGCGATGGCCACCGCCGCGTCGACCCGGCGGCCGTCGTCCAGGCGCAGGCGCACGCCGCGCTCGTCCTGCTCCATCGCCTCGACCCGCGCCGGGCAATGCAGGTGCACGCCGGCACCGGGCAGTGCCGCCCACAGCCGGTCCACCAGCAGGCCGTTCTCGACGATCCAGCCCAGCTCGCGGCGCCCCAGGGCGTCGGCATCGAAGGCCAGTTCGCCACCACCGGCCGCGTCCCACACCCGCATCCGCAGGTAGGGGTGCGCCCGGGCCTGCGCCACCTGCGGCCACACGTCCAGCGATGCCAGCAGCGCGGCGTTGTCGTGGGCGAAGGCGAACACGCGCAGGTCCGGCCGCTGCGCCGACCACGGCGCCGGCTCGCGCCCTTCCACCAGCGCCACCTGCAATCCTTCCCGTGCCAGCGCCAGCGCGCAGGTGCTGCCGACCACGCCCGCACCGACCACCACCGCATCCAATCCGCCACGCCGGCTCATTGCACCTGGCTCCTGCACAGTGCGGGCACCTGCCCGCGGAATCCCATTGCGCCGCCGACCAGGAACGACTGCAGCGGCGCGGCCTGCGCGGCGGCCACCAGCCCGAGGCTGCGCAGCGGCCGCAGCAGCGGCGCCGGGTTGCCGGTCAGGCGCGCCAGCCCGTCGGAGAAGGCCAGGGTCTGCTCGCGGTCGGGCGCGCGGCGCTGCACATAGGCCTGCAGCAGGTCGTCGGCGCCCGGGTCGCGCGCGGCATCGCCGATCAGCTCGGCCAGGGTCAGCGCATCGCGCAGGCCCAGGTTGAAACCCTGCGCGCCCAGCGGGTGGATGGTCTGCGCGGCGTTGCCCAGCAGCAGCGCGCGCTCGCCGACCAGGTGCCGCGCCAGCACCTGGATCAACGGGTAGGCGCTGCGCGGGCCGCTTTCCAGCAGCCGCCCGGCGCGCCAGCCCAGCACCGCCTGCACGCGCTGCAGCCAGGCGCTGTCGTCCAGCGCCTGCACCGCGTCGGCCGCGTCGCGGGCCACGCCATGGACCAGGCCGTAGTGGCGGTCGCCGCGCGGCAGCAGCGCGGTCGGGCCGGTGTCGGTGAAACGCTCCCAGGCGGTGCCGTCCGGTGCCTTGGCGGTGCGCACCCGGGCCACGAACAGGGTCTGCAGGTAATCGTGCTCGCTGGCCTCGATGCCCAGCGCCTGGCGCACCGCGCTGCGGGTGCCGTCGGCGCCGACCACCAGCCGCGCGCGCAGGCGACGCTCGCCGCTGGCATCGGCGATGCGCACCTCGCGGCGGCCATCGGCGCAGTCGCCCAGGCCGACGAACGTCGCCGGGCGGTAGCGGGTCAACCGCTGCAGGTCGCCCAGACGCGCCTCCAGCGCGTGGCCGAAATCGCGCGCCACCACCACCTGGCCGAAAGCATCGCGGCCGTAGTCGCCGGCGTCCAGCAGCACGCGGCCGAAATCGCCGGCGCGGCTGACGTGGATGCGGCGGATCGGGCCGGGCGGCCCCTGCAGGCGCTGCATCACGCCCAGCGCGGTGAGCGCGTTGACCGTGGCCGCGGCGAAACTGAGGTTGCGCTGGTCGAACACCGCCGGCAGCGCCCCGGCCGGGGTCGCTTCCACCAGCCCCACGTCCAGCCCCAGCCGGTCCAGGGCGATGGCCAGGCTGGCACCGACCAGTCCGCCACCGACGATCACCACATCATGAAGGTCGCTCATGCCGCCATGATAAAGGCTCGGCCACCGCGATCGCCGCCGCGATGCCGCGCCGCAACCGCGGCCCCGGCGCGACTGCGGCTAGAATGGCGGTCTGATTCCGCCAGATCCTTCATCATCATGACCGCCAACGTCCAACGCACCTTCGTCCTGACCCTGCTCGTGCTGCTGATGGTCGGCACCCGCATCAACCATTTCGCGCCGATCCCGGACGCGTCCTGGGCGGTGTTCTTCATCGGCGGCTTCTACCTGCGCAGCTGGACCCGCTGGGCGTTCCCGCTGCTGATGGCGCTGGCGGTGGCGGTCGACTGGGCCGTGATCAGCGGCCAGGGCATGGATTTCTGGACGCACTACTGCGTGTCGGCCGGCTACTGGGCGCTGGTCCCGGCCTACTTCGCCATGTGGGCCGGCGGCATGCTGCTGCGCCGCGCCTACACCGGCGCCAGCTGGCGCGCGCTGGGCCTGTTCGCCGCGACCCTGGTCGGCGCGGTGGTGGTGTGCCACCTGTTCGCGCAGGGCGGCTTCTACTGGACCAGCGAAGTCGTCGCCGAGCCGACCGTCGCCGGCTGGTTCAAGAACTACACCGACTGGCTGCTGCCGTACATGCGCACCGCGGCCCTGTACACCGGCATGGCGGCGCTGGCGCAGGTCGCCGCCGAGGCGTTCGCGCGCCAGGCGGCCGCCGACCGCATCGCGCACTGAGCGGCCGCGCACCATGGGCAACCGGCTCTCCAGGATCTACACCCGCACCGGCGACGACGGCAGTACCGGCCTGGGCGACGGCAGCCGTACCGGCAAGGACTCGCTGCGGGTCAATGCCTACGGCACCGTGGACGAGGCCAACTCGGCCATCGGCGTGCTGCTGGCGGTGGCGCTGCCGGACGACGTGCGCGCGCTGCTGACCACGGTCCAGCACCAGCTGTTCGACCTGGGCGGCGAGCTGTGCATTCCCGGCCATGCCGCCATCCAGGCCGCCGACATCGATGCGCTGGAACGGCACCTGGACCGCTACAACGACGACCTGCCGCCGCTCAAGGATTTCATCCTGCCGGCCGGCGGCGAGGCGGCGGCGCGCTGCCACCTGGCGCGCACCATCGTGCGCCGCGCCGAGCGCGAGGCCGTGGCCCTGTCCCGGGTCGAGGCCGTGCGTGGCGAGGCGGTGCGCTACCTGAACCGCCTGTCCGACCTGCTGTTCGTGCTGGCGCGGGTGCTGGCGCGGGCCGACGGCCACGGCGAAGTGCTGTGGAACCACGAGCGCCGGCACGGCTGACGCCCCCCGGGGTGCCGCGCACACCTGGGCGCGGCCGGTTACAGTGCCGACATGCTCGTATTCACCCACACGGCCTGCCTGGGCCATGACCCCGGCCCCGACCATCCCGAATCGCCCGAACGGCTGCGCGCGGTGCTGGACGCACTGCGTGCCGCGTTCCCGGACCAGCTGGACTGGCGCGAGGCGCCGCCGGCCAAGCTCGGCGAACTGGCCCGGGTCCACACCCGCGAGCTGATCGACGACATGCTGCAGGCGCAGACCGCGCCGCTGCGGCGGATCGACCTGGACACCTTCACCTCGCCGGGCTCGGCCAGCGCCGCGCTGCACGCGGCCGGCGCCGGCGTGGCCGCGGTCGACGCGGTGATGCGCGGCCCCGACCGGCGCGCGTTCTGCGCGGTGCGCCCGCCCGGGCACCACGCCACCGCCGACACCGCGATGGGC
The DNA here is from genome assembly GCF_001431595.1 of Stenotrophomonas acidaminiphila. Classification (GTDB taxonomy): domain Bacteria; phylum Pseudomonadota; class Gammaproteobacteria; order Xanthomonadales; family Xanthomonadaceae; genus Stenotrophomonas; species Stenotrophomonas acidaminiphila. The sequence continues at coordinate 11,116 of NZ_LDJO01000087.1, read as the reverse complement.
TTCTGCCTGTTCAACAACATCGCCGTGGCCGCGGCCTACGCCCGCGACGTGCACGGGCTGGAACGGATCGCCATCGTCGATTTCGACGTCCACCACGGCAATGGCACCCAGGCGATCTTCGAGACCGACCCGCGGGTGGCCTACTACAGCAGCCACGAATCGGGCCTGTTCCCGTACTCCGGCAACATGCGCGAGCGCGGCGTGGGCAATGTCTGCAACATCCTGCTGCCGCCGGGCAGCGGCGGGTTCCGCTTCCGCAACACCTGGGCCGACGAGCTGCTGCCGCTGGTCGACGCCTTCCGCCCGCAACTGCTGTTCGTGTCGGCCGGCTTCGACGCCCACCTGCACGACCCGCAGGCCGACCTGATGGTCGAGACCGAGGACTTCGGCTGGCTGACGACCGAGCTGGCGGCACTGGCCGACCGCCATGCCGACGGCCGCCTGGTCTCCATGCTCGAGGGCGGTTACGACCTGCAGGCGCTGGCCGAATCAAGCGTGGCCCACGTCGACGCCCTGCTCGCCCGGTGACGGACGCATGAACCCGCTCCCGCGCCCCCGGCCGATCTTCATTGCCCCCATGCAGGCGATGCGGCAAGCTAGCGGCCATTTTTCCTGAATCCGATCCGCGTGCGCCCAGCCCTCCGCCTGCTTCCCCTGCCCCTGAGCATCGCCTTCGGACTGTCGGCGATGGCCAGCGAGAAGCCGGTGAACTGGAACCTGTGCCCGGCCACCGACGTGCTGCCGGCCTTCGACGAGGCGCCCAAGGCCGACCCGGCCGCGGCCGCCACCCGCGACCAGCTGCCGACCGACATCGAGGGCGACCAGCTCTCCGGCACCAGCACCATCCCCCTGTACAAGGGCAATGTGGCGCTCAAGCGCGGCGACCAGTTCCTGGGCACCGACAACCTGCGCTTCAATATCGAGACCGGCAACTACATCGCCGACGGCAACGTGCGCTATTCGGACTCGTCCATCCGCCTGACCGCCCAGCGCGCCGAGGGCAACAAGGAAACCGACAGCCACAAGATCAGCGACATCCAGTACCAGCTGGTCTCGCGCCGTGGCAACGGCAGCGCCGACTCGATCGACCTGCAGGGCTCGGTCGGGCAGATGCACCGTTCCACCTACACCACCTGCGATCCGTCGCAGCCGGTGTGGAAACTGGCCGCGCCGCAGATCGAGGTGGACAACAACGAAGGCTTCGGCACCGCCCGCAACGCGGTGCTGCGCGTCGGCAAGGTGCCGGTGATGTACATGCCGTGGTTCAAGTTCCCGATCGACGACCGGCGCCTGACCGGCCTGCTCTATCCCAAGCTGAGCCAGTCCGGGCGCAACGGCTTCGACTATGCGCAGCCGATCTATTTCAACCTGGCGCCGAACTACGACGACACCCTGACCCCACGCTGGATGAGCCAGCGCGGGCTGATGCTGGACAACGAGTTCCGCTACCTCTACGGCGGCGGTCGTGGCCAGCTCGACACCGAATGGATGCCGAGCGATTCGCTGCGCGACCGGGAACGCGGCAAGATCACCTACAACGGCTACCACAACGTGGACCGGCACTGGCAGGCACGCGCGAACCTGGCCTGGGTCAGCGACGAGCGCTACATGGAGGATTTCGCCAGCCGCCTGCTCGGGGTGACCGCCTCCAACCTGCAGAGCACCGCCGGCCTGTACGGCACCGGCCGTACCTGGACCGCCGGCCTGATGGCCGACCAGTGGCAGCTGACCGACTACACCCTGACCGAGGCCGCCCTGCCCTACAGCCGGCAGCCGCGCCTGTTCGGCACCTGGGACGACAGCTTCGGCCGCTGGCTGGAAACCGGCGTCTACGCCGAGGCGGTGCGCTTCACCCACGACGACATCCGCGGCAAGACCATCGTCGACGGCGAATACGTGCGCGACGGCAGCCTGACCCGGGTCGACGGCGGCTCGCGCCTGGACATCAAGCCCTACGTGTCGATGCCGCTGGCCGGTGCCGCGTGGTACATCACCCCGACCCTGGCCTGGCGCTATACCGCCTACACGCTGGACCGCGGCCTGGCCGACGGCATCCGCCGCAACCAGCTGGTGGCCGCCGGCATCGACCCGGCCACGGCCACCCCGGAACAGCTGCGCGGCAACACCTCGCCGCACCGCAGCCTGCCCATCGCCAGCCTGGACATGGGGCTGTTCTTCGACCGCGAGACCGATATCGGCGGCAGGTCCTACCTGCACACCCTCGAGCCGCGCCTGTTCTACCTGAACACTCCGTACCGCGACCAGCGCGACCTGCCGCTGTTCGACACCCGTGCCTTCACCTTCAGCTGGGGCCAGCTGTTCCGCGACTCGCGCTTCACCGGCGCCGACCGCCAGAACGACGCCAACCAGCTGACCACGGCGCTGACCACGCGCCTGATCCGCCAGGCCGACGGCCGCGAGAAGCTGTCGGCCAGCATCGGCCAGATCTCCTACTTCGACGATTCCCGGACCACCCTCGGCAGCGGCGACGCGATCGTCCAGCAGGGCAACTCGGCCTGGGTCGCCGACGTCAACTGGGCGATCAACGACCGCTGGACCCTGGGCAGCACGTACCAGTGGAATCCGAAGTACCGCAAGGAAGACCTGTCCAGCGTGCGCGCGCGCTACCTGCTGCCCGAGGACGGCGTGGTCAACCTGACCTACCGCTACCGGCGCAACCCCAGCACCAACGTCGACCAGCTCAAGCAGGCCGACCTGTCGTTCCTGTACCCGATCAACCCGCGCTGGAGCATCGTCGGCCGCTACTACTACTCGATGCTCGACAACAAGCCGCTGGAAATCATCGGCGGCGTGCAGTGGGACAGCTGCTGCCTGGCGGTACGCGCGCTGGCCCGGCGCTACGTGCGCAACCGCGAGGGCGAGATGAACAATTCCCTGCAGGTCGAGTTCGTGCTCAAGGGCCTGAGCTCGGTCGGGCAGGACACGGACCGCACCTTGCGCCGTGCTATTCTCGGCTACAACCGAGACGACCTGTACCTCGTTCCGCCCAGCAACATCGAGGCGAACGACGACGACTACGATCCGAACCTGATTCCATGACCAAGACCCTATCCGCAGTCCTCGCCACCCTGCTGGCGCTTGCCGGCGTGTCCGCACCGGCCGCCGCGCAGCAGACGCAGCCGCTGGACCGCATCGCCGCCGTCGTCGACGAGGACGTGATCCTGCAGAGCGAACTGCAGCGCGCGGTCAACAACATCAAGTCCCAGTACGCCGGCCGCGAGCACCAGCTGCCGCCGCAGGGCGTGCTGGAACGCCAGGTGCTCGAACGCCTGGTACTGGTCAAGCTGCAGGTCGCCCGCGCCGAGAGCAGCGGCATCCGCGTCAATGGCGAGGAACTGAACCACGCCGTGGCCAGCATCGCCCAGCAGAACGGCACCGACGTGGACGGCCTGCGCCAGCGCCTGGCCCAGGACGGCATCGGCTTCGAGGATTTCCGCAGCTCCGTGCGCGAAGAGATCATCACCCAGCGCCTGCGCCAGAGCTTCGCGCAGAGCCGGATCAGCGTCAGCGAGGGCGAAGTCGACGCGGCACTGGCGCAGCAGAATGCCGGCGGCATGCAGTACCACCTGGCGCACATCCTGGTGGCCCTGCCGGATGGCGCCAGCGCCGAGCAGATCGCCACCGGCCAGAGCAAGATCGACGGCATCAAGAACCTGATCGGCAAGGGCGAGCTGGACTTTTCCGCCGCCGCGGTGCGCTATTCGGACAGCCCCAACGCGCTGGAAGGCGGCGACCTGGGCTGGCGCAGCCTGGACGAGATCCCCAATGCGTTCTCCGTGCAGATCAAGGCGATGAAGGCCGGCGACGTGATCGGCCCGATCCGTGGCCCGAGCGGCTTCCAGCTGCTGAAACTGGTGGAAGTGCGCGACAGCGACAACGCCGCCGGCACCCATACCGTCACCGAGTACCACGCCCGCCACATCCTGGTGCGTGTGACCGACCAGGTGGACGATGCCGCGGCCAAGGCCCGGATCGAGACCCTGCGCGCGCGCATCGCCGGCGGTGCCGATTTCGAGGCCGTCGCCAAAGAGTCGTCCGAGGACACCAACAGCCGTGGCCAGGGCGGCGACCTGGGCTGGTTCCCGGCCGATGCGTTCGGCCCGGACTTCGGCCGCCAGGTCGAGAGCGTGCAGGACGGCGGCGTCACCGCGCCGTTCCGCACCGATGCCGGCTGGCACATCGTGCAGCGCGTGGCCACCCGCCAGACCGACGTGACCGACGACAACAAGCGCGCGCAGATCCGCGACCAGATCGGCCGCCGCAAGCTGGACGACGAGTACAACCGTTTCCTGCAGGAGCTGCGTGGCGACGCGTACGTCAGCTTCCGCACCGGCGACCGCGCCGAGGGCACCGCCGAGCCGGCAGCCGGCACGGCCGAACCCGCCAAGCCCTGATCCCATGGTTCCCCAGCTCGCTCTGGTCCCGGGCGAGCCTTCCGGGGTCGGCCCGGAACTCTGCGTCCGGCTCGTCCAGCAGCCGCGCAGCGATTGCCGGCTGCTGGCATTCGCCGACCCCGACACGCTGCGCGCCGCCGCCGCCGCGCTCGACCTGCCACTGAACCTGCTGCCCGAAGACGCCCACGCATCGGCGCCGGGCGACCTGCGCCTGCGCGACGTGCGCAACGCCGCGCCGTGCCGCTTCGGCCAGCCCGACCCGGCCAACGCGCGCGCGGTGATCGACGCCCTGCTCGGCGCCGGCCAGGCCTGCCTGGATGGCAGACTCGACGGCGTTGTCACCGGACCGGTGCACAAGGCGGCGATCAACGAAGGCGGCATCGCCTACAGCGGCACCACCGAACTGCTGGCCCGGCAGGCCGGCGTCGAGGTGGTGATGATGCTGGCCAACGCGCACATGCGCGTGGCCCTGGCCACCACCCACCTGCCGCTGCGCGCCGTGCCCGATGCGATCACCGCCGCGGGCCTGCGCACGGTCATCGGTACCACCCACGCCGCGCTGCGCCGCGACTTCGGGCTGGAGCGGCCGCGCATCGCCGTGCTCGGCCTGAACCCGCACGCGGGCGAGGACGGTCACCTCGGCCGCGAGGAACTGGACGTCATCATCCCGCTGCTGGAACGCCTGCGCGGCGAAGGCCTGGACCTGGCCGGGCCGCTGCCTGCCGACACCGCCTTCCTGCCGGCCAGGCTGCGCGGTTTCGACGCGGTGCTGGCGATGTACCACGACCAGGGCCTGCCGGTGCTCAAGTACAGCGGCTTCGAGCAGGCGGTGAACGTCACCCTGGGACTGCCCTACCCGCGCGTGGCGGTCGACCATGGCACCGCGCTGGACCTGGCGGGCAAGGGCACGGCCGACCCGTCCAGCCTGCAGGCCGCCACCGCGCTGTGCGCGCGGCTGGCCGCACAACGTAAAATCACCCCATGAATCCCTCCCATTCCCCGCGCGCCGGCGCCGGCTTCACCGCGCCGGCGAAGAAGCAGCTCGGCCAGCACTTCCTGGCCGACGCGCACTACGTCGAGAAGATCGTGCTGGCGGTCAACCCCCGGCCCGGCGACCGCCTGGTCGAGATCGGCCCGGGCCAGGGCGCCATCACCTTCCCGCTGCTGCGCCGGCATCCGCAGCTGACGGTGATCGAGTTCGACCGCGACCTGATCTCACCGCTCACCGCCGCGGCCGCGCCGCTGGGCGAGCTGACCATCGTCCACCGCGACGTGCTGCAGGTCGATTTCACCGAACTGGCCGGCGGTTCGCCGATCCGGCTGGTCGGCAACCTGCCCTACAACATCTCCTCGCCGATCCTGTTCCATGCACTGGAACACGCCGCGGCGATCTCGGACATGACCTTCATGCTGCAGAAGGAAGTGGTGGACCGCATGGCCGCCGGCCCCGGCAGCAAGGTCTACGGCCGCCTGAGCGTGATGCTGCAGGCCTGGTGCCAGGTGACCTCGCTGTTCGTGGTGCCGCCGGGCGCGTTCCGGCCGCCGCCCAAGGTCGACTCGGCGGTGGTCCGGCTGGTGCCGCGCGACCCGGCCACGGTCGGCATCGCCGATCCGCAGCACTTCGCGCACCTGGTCAAGGCCGCCTTCGGGCAACGCCGCAAGACCCTGCGCAACGCCCTGAACGGCATCGTCGATGAAGCCGGCTTCGCCGCCACCGGCGTGCGCAGCGACGCGCGTGCCGAGCAGCTGGAGGTGGCCGACTTCATCGCCCTGGCCAACGCCACCGCCACCACTGCCTGACATCCGCTCACACCGCTTTTGCTTACACTTGCCCGCATGGACGATTCCCGCCAGTACGCGATCGAGATCGAGGTGTCGCCTCGTTTCATCGACGAACAGTCGGCGCCCGAGGACGGGCGCTACGCGTTCGCCTACACGATCCGCATCCACAACCGCGGCAACGTGCCGGCGCGGCTGATCAGCCGCCACTGGCGCATCACCGACGCCAACGGCCGCACCGAGCACGTGGATGGCGACGGCGTGGTCGGCGAGCAGCCGCGGCTGCGCCCGGGCGAGGAGTTCCGCTACACCTCCGGGGTGATGCTCGGCACCGAGCGCGGCACCATGCAGGGCCACTACGACATGCTGGCCGACGACGGCACCGAATTCGCCGCGCCGGTCGCGCCGTTCGTGCTGTCCATTCCCAGGACCCTGCACTGATGGCGACCTGGGCGATCGGCGACCTGCAGGGCTGCTACGACGTTACCCAGCGGCTGCTGGAGAAGATCAACTTCGACCCGGCCGCGGACCGGCTGTGGTTCTGCGGCGACCTGGTCAACCGCGGCGGGCAGTCGCTGGAAACCCTGCGCCTGGTGCATTCGCTGCGCGAGCACAGCGTGGTGGTGCTAGGCAACCACGACCTGTCGCTGCTGGCCGTCGGCGCGCGCAGCGCGGAGGAGCAGCGCAAGGTCAACCCCGACCTGCAGCGCGTGGTGCTGGCCGAGGACCGCGACGTGCTGCTGGACTGGCTGCGCCAGCAGAAGCTGGTGCACGTGGACCGCAACCTGGGCTGGATGATGTTCCATGCCGGCCTGGCGCCGAAGTGGACGGTGGCGATGGCCGAGCGGCATGCGCGCGAAGTGGAGCTGCAGCTGCACGGCAATGGCTACCGCAAGCTGCTGCGCAACATGTATGGCGACGGTCCCAGCTGGGCGCCCAACCTCACCGGCTACGACCGCTCGCGCGCGATCATCAACATCTTCACCCGCATGCGCTACTGCACGCCGCGCGCGCGCATCAGCATGGAAGACAAGGGCACGCCGGGCACCCAGCAGCTGGGCATGTACCCGTGGTTCGAAGTACCGGGCCGGGTCGAGCGCGAACTGAAGATGGTCTGCGGCCACTGGTCGGCGCTGGGCCTGACCATCACCCAGGGCGTGCACGCCATCGACACCGGCGCGGTGTGGGGGGGCAAGCTCACCGCATTGCAGCTGGACAGCGACGAACTGCGCGTGGTGCAGGTACCCGGCCGCGACGTGCCGGCGCCGGTGCCCGGCGCGCATCCGCCGCGGCGGCCACCGTCCGAGCGCCGCGCCGAAGCAGGGACCGAGGCGCAGGGCGAACGCCGCGAGCGACGCCGGCCACGCCGGCATCGGCCACACGCTGGCGGCAACAACACTGGCGGCAACAGCGGCGGTAACGGCGGCAACCCGGCGGGCACGCCCGGCAACAACGGCGGCGCCGCGCCCACCGCGTAACCTTCAGCAGGCGAGCGTCTGGCAGGCCTCCAGGCAGTTGCCATCGGCGTCGTGGAAGCGGAAATACAACACGCCGTCGCCACGCTCCAGTTCGCCGACACGCACGCCGCGCCGTCGCAACGTCGCCAGGGCGGCCGCCGCATCGGACGTGGCGAAGATCGGAAATGCCGCCTGCGCGCGTGGATCCACCGCCGGCGCGCCGGCCTTGCGCTGCCACAGGGTCAGGCTCGCGCCCTCCGCCAACGGCAGCACCGCCAGACATTGGCCCGCATCCACGTACGTGGCCTGCAGGCTGAGTTTCGCGGCATACCAGGCAACGGCCGCCTGGTAATCGTCCACCGGCAGGATGAACGTGTCGATCCGGTCGAACAGCGCGGTCATGCCCTTCTCCCCGGGGTGCAGGGTTTCGATGCCTGCGCGGGCCGTGCCAGGCACGCCGGCAGGTACAGGTACGGCAGGCCTGGCATCAGCGGCCCGCGCGACGCGCCCGGACCGGCGCATCGCGGCGACGTACCGGGACGGCGGCGGCCCCGCTCAGGAGCGCCGGCGCAGGTAATGGGCGAAACGGAAGGCGAACGCGTGCCGCGCATCGGCCGGGTGCGCCTGGCTGTGCACTTCCTGCCACAGCGCGGGGTCGACCTCGGGAAAATGGGTGTCGGCCGCCACGTCCGCATCCACCCAGGTCAGGTGCAGGTCGGTGGCCTGGTCGATCAGCAGCCGGTAGATCTCGCCGCCGCCGATCACGCACAGCTCCCCGGCGGCCTCCCCGGCGGCAATCTCCCGGGCCTGCTGCACCGACGCCACCGCACGCATCCCCGCGAACGGCACCTGGCCGCCGCGGGTCAGCACCAGGTTGGTCCGGCCCGGCAGCGCGCGCCCGAGCGACTGCGCGGTCCTGCGCCCCATCAGGATCGGCTTGCCGAGGGTGAGCGCCTTGAAATGCCTGAAGTCGTCGGGCAGGTGCCACGGCATGGCGTTGTCGCGGCCGATGCCACGGTTGCGGTCCAGCGCGGCGATAAGCGACAGCTTCATCACACCGCCACCGGCGCCTTGATCGCCGGATGCGGATCGTAGCCGTCGATGCGGATGTCGTCGAAGGCGAAGCCGAACAGGTCGGTCACCTCGGGGTTCAGCCACAGCGTCGGCAGCGCGCGTGGCGCGCGCGCAAGTTGTTCGCGGGCCTGCTCGAAATGGTTGGTGTACAGGTGGGCGTCGCCCAGCGTGTGCACGAAATCGCCCACGCCCAGCCCGGTGGCCTGCGCCACCATGTGGGTGAGCAGCGCATAGCTGGCGATGTTGAACGGCACGCCCAGGAAGATGTCGCCGCTGCGCTGGTATAACTGGCAGCTGAGCTTGCCGTCGGCGACGTAGAACTGGAACAGGGTGTGGCAGGGCATCAGCGCCATCTGCGGCAGCTCGCCCACGTTCCAGGCGCTGACCACCAGCCGTCGCGAGTCCGGATTGCGCCGGATCTCGTCCAGCAGCCACTGCATCTGGTCGATCTGGCGGCCGTCGGCCGCGGCCCAGCTGCGCCACTGCCTGCCGTAGACCGGGCCGAGGTCGCCGTTGGCATCGGCCCATTCGTCCCAGATGCCGACCTTGTTGTCCTTCAGGTAGCCGATGTTGGTGTCGCCCTTCAGGAACCACAGCAGCTCGTGGATGATCGAGCGCAGGTGCAGCTTCTTGGTGGTGACCAGCGGGAAGCCTTCATTGAGGTCGAAGCGCATCTGCCAGCCGAACACGCTGCGGGTGCCGGTGCCGGTGCGGTCGGCCTTGTCGGTGCCGTGTTCAAGCACGTGCCGCAGCAGGTCGAGGTATTGCTTCATTCTTCGCCTCCGGCGAAAGGCTTCATTCTTCACCTCCGGCGCAGGGCTTCACGCCTTGCCTCCGGCCGGCAGCGCCGGCTGCAGCGTCGGCGCGCGGCGCGACATCGCCAGCAGCACCAGCCCCAGCACGATCAGCGGCAGGCTCAGCAGCTGGCCGCGGGTGAACCAGTCGAAGGCCAGGTAGACGCCGTTGTCGGGCATGCGCACGAATTCCACCAGGAAGCGGAAGCTGCCGTACATCAGTGCGAACAGGCCGGACACGGCGTAGCGCGGGCGCGGCTTCATCGAGTACGCCCACAGCACCACGAACATCACCAGGCCTTCCAGCAGCGCTTCGTACAGCTGCGAGGGATGGCGCGCGTACTGGGTCAGCAGGCCCGCCGCGTAGTCCTGGCGGATCTGCGCGGCCGACAGCAGCTGCTCCATGGTCGGCAGGCCGGCCGGCACGTCCTTGAGCGGCGCATGCGGGAACACCACGCCCCAGCCGGCATGGGTGAACTTGCCCCACAACTCGCCGCCGACGAAGTTGCCGAGCCGGCCGAAGCCCAGCCCCAGCGGCACCAGCGGCGCCACGAAATCGATGGTGTCGAAGTAATGCAGCGCATGCTTGCGGGTCCACCACCAGCCGGCGGCCATGACCCCGAGCAGGCCGCCGTGGAAGCTCATCCCGCCCTCCCAGACGCGCAGCAGGATCAGCGGGTTGTGCAGGAAATCGGCGGTGGCGTAGAACAGCATGTAGCCGATGCGCCCGCCCAGCACCACGCCGAGCATGGCGTAGAACAGCAGGTCGGAAAACGCGTTCATGTCCACGCCCGGCAGGCGCCCGGCGCGGATGCGGACACGCCCCAGCCACCATGCCGCGGCGAAACCGAGCAGGTACATGATGCCGTACCAGTGCACCTTGATCGGCCCCAGGGAAAAGGCGATGGGGTCTATGTCGTGAAGGTAGATCATGCAGGCAGGTCCGGCGGACGAACCCCTATTCTCGGCGCAGCGCCCGCGGGGCTCAACCGTCGCCTCACCCGAGCAGCTGCGGGCGGTCGGGCAGCTCGTTGCCACGGGCCTGGCCGGGCTCGGCCGGAAAGTGCGTGGCCAGCAGCGCCGAGATCGTGGCGATGGCCGCCAGCACCGCGGCCTCCAGGTCGCCCTCGCGCCGGCGGCGGCCGAACTCCTCGCAGACCTGGCGCCACTGCGCCGGGTCGATGCGCCCATGCAGGCCGCGGTCGGCCACGATCTCGACCGCATGGTCGGCCAGCAGCAGGTAGAGCAGCACGCCGTTGTTGTCGCGGGTGTCCCAGGTGCGCAGCACGGCGAAGGCGTGTTCGGCGCGTTCGCGCGGCGACACCCCGCGCCACAGCGCGGCCAGCGGCAGGTCGGATTCGACCGCGAACATTACTTGCCCGGCATGCGCGCGCTCGCCGGCGGCGATGGCACCGGCGATGCGGTCCAGGCTCGCGGCAGGGAACCGCGCATGCGCGGAAGGCGAAAAAAGATGGCGCAGCCAACGCATCACCAGCTCCCCGAGGCGCCGCCGCCTCCCGAACGCCCGCCACCGCCGGACCAGCCCCCGCCACCGCCGAAGCCGCCACCGCCGAACCCACCGCTGCCAACGCCGCCG
>NZ_LDJO01000086.1 GCF_001431595.1 Stenotrophomonas acidaminiphila | reverse complement strand
ACTCACTCGATCGGGCTCGTCTCGGCGTCGTGCTCTGCGACTTCCGCCAACGAAAGCCGCTTGTCGCCATCGAAGTCGACCTCGGAAAAGTACTGGCTGAGCGTGTGTTCCACGGGCAATTCCTTCTGACTGAGATAGCCGTCCTGGTTGCGGTCCAGTTCGGCAAACTTGGCTTGGATGTCTTCCAAGTCGCAGCGTTGCTTCAGCATGCCGACTCCGCGCGAACTGAAGTCGGCTGCATCGCCCCAGGCGGCCAGTTCAATGCACGTCGTAGGAGCTGAATTCGCTGGCCGCGACACCGTTCCTTCATCCTGCAAACTGCTGGAGCGGACCTCCGGAGTGGACACGAGCAGAACAAGTGCGAGGAGCAGAAACGTAGGCTTTTGGTCAATTTTCATTGCAGCTTCTCCAGAAAGTGCGTGTGCGGATATACCTCGGTTCCGGCAGTCGCCGGCGTGATGATGACCAGGCGCTGTTTCGTCGCCCAACGCAACCGGTTCAGTGGCCAAGTGCCTGCGACACCCAGCCCCACAGTGCGGCGCCTGCAATCACCGCCGGAATCACCAGCCGCGCCTTGCTGGCGAATAAGATGCTCAGGACGATCGCAAATAGGATCAGAGCCTCCAGGCCCGTCAGGCTTACGCGCAGAAGGGCCAGCGTCGTTCCCGCAATCAGGCCGACCACGCCTGCGGTCACGCCCTCCAAAAAAAGCCGCACGCGTGGCTGATGCACTATGCGTTCCAAGGCATCGTGACCCAAAAGCGTGAAGGCGAAGGCCGGCAGGAAGATGCCCACGGTCATCACCACTGCGCCCCACGGCCCGCCGCCGAGGTAGCCCACGAAGGTCGAAAAGATGATCAGCGGCGCCGGCAGCAATCCCGACAAAGCCAGGCCGTCAAGGAACTGCGCATTGCTCATCCACGCGCCCTGGGTTACGGCATCGCGCTGCAGGAATGGAATGACGGTATAGGCGCCACCGAACGTCAACAGGCCGGCCTTCAACCCGGACCAGAACAGCAGCAGCAGCGGTACCGTCGCCTGCACGACGGCGGTGCTCTCTGCGCCCACATGACTCAGCGCGTCTAGTCCGGCCAGGCCGCCGTTGCGCACTGCGAACACGACGGTCCCGGCGGCCGCCACTCCGATCACGCCCAGCGCGGCGATGCCGAGGCGGTGGCGTGCCATCAGGTAGATGATCCCGCCCACAGCGAGGATCAGCGCGAAGTGCACACCGGCCAACTGCGCACCTGTCGCCAGGATCGCGATCGCCCAGAGCCAGCGATCGGTGACGACGTGGCCGCCGATGCGAAACACGGCGCGCACGATCAGCGCCGCCACCGCCACCTGGACCGCCGCGAAGATGGCCAGCACGCCGTCGGCCTTCAACCCGAAGCGCACGTACGCCCACGATAGCGCGAACATCAGCACGAACCCCGGGAGCATGAAGCCCAAGCCCGCCAGCACACCGCCCCAGCGGCCGCGCGACAGCATCCCGAAATACACGCACAACTCGTGCGCCTCTGGGCCCGGCAGGATCTGATAGACGGCCAGCACCCGGTTGAACTGGGCGCTGCTGATCCAGCGCTCTTGCTCCACCAATTCATGCCGGATCATGCCGATCTGGGCGACCGGGCCACCCCAGGCTAATGCGCCGAAGCGTAGGAACCGCAGGAACAGCCGCAGCCACGGTTCTTGCGGTACCACGTAGGTGGGCGCGTCGTTGGTCTCGCTCGCGGCCACAGGGTTGGTGACTGTGCTCATGGGGCTCCCGTGGTCGTTGTTTGCGTCAGGTCGTGCATCGGATCACCGCGCCGCGGATTTGACTTGGGCACTTTGGGCATCCAGCACACGGCGAAACCCTTGGGCCAGCCCGGCCGCAGGCCCCTTGCCCCAGAAGTGGACGAAATAGAACGCCGGCTGCTCGCCCACCATGTGGTTGTGCAGCGCCACGACGTGGAAGTCTGCCTGGCGCAGTGCACGCAGCACCGGCTGGACTTCGTCGGCGGTCATGATCACGTCGCCGGTGACGGCAGCAAGCCGATCCGACCCGGTGAAGGCCGCCCAGGTCGTCAGGCCCATCGATCCGCCTACCGGCCGGCCGTGCATGCGTCCCTCCCGGCCGATCGTCACCTTCACCACGTCGCCAGTGATTTCCGGTGGATGCCCGATGGCCTTGGAGATGGCAGCGGCATCAATCTTTCCCGGTGTGGGCACGGGACCGCCGAAGCCAGTGGCCGGCTGCGGGCGCTGCGCGCGCACGGCCTTGATGGCGTCCCACACCTCTTTGACGCTGCCGGCCAATCGCACCGGATCGCCGTGACCGCCGATGTGCATGAAGTACACCTTCGGAGAATCGAAGAAGAAATGGTTGTGGAGCCCGGTCACATCGAGGCCGGCCTTGAACGCTGCGTCCATCGCCGCATCGACCTCATCCTCGAAGACGACGGTGTCACCCATCAGCATCGCGTTCTCGTCCGCCGGCATGAACGCGGCCCACGAGCCGAGCCCTGCGGGCGGCGGCAGCCGCATGCCGTCCACGGTCACCGCCACGTCGTCGCGGCTCCACCCGATGCGAACCACCCCGTCCGGTTGCACCTTCGCGACTGCGCCGCTGGCCTCGCCAATCCGGGCGGAGTCGATCTCGGCCGCGTGAACGCTGGCCCAGCCCCAAAGCAGCGACAGCGTGAGGGCCCGCAGGGCACGATGAGCGATGGCGTTCATGACTACTCCTTACATTTACATCGACAAAAAAGATGAAGGGGCACTTGCGCTCGCGACGACAGCGTCTCAATCTGACGGGCGAACTTGGGGTCAGGCAGCGGAAGGCCTGCAGCAAGCCTCCAGTCGCTGCGCCACGGTGTCCCATTGGATGTTCTGGAAGAACGCATCCACGTACTTGGCGGCCGCGGCGCCGTAGTCCATCTGGTAGGAGTGCTCGTACATGTCCATCACCAGGATGGGCAGCGTGGCCGCCGGGCCGTGAGCGTGATCGGCCATCCAGTAGTTCTCGAGCTGGCGGGTGTGGGTGTTGAAGCCGAGTACCACCCAGCCCGAGCCGCCGCCCAGCCCGGTGCCCATCCGGCGGAATTCGGTTTCCCATGCATCGAAGCTGCCGAAGGCTTCGGCCAGGGCCTTGCGACTGCCGGCATCGGCCTGGCCGCTGCCGCCCAGGTTGTCGAAGTAGTACTCGTGCAGCACCACCGAGCCGGTGCGCAGCAGGTGCTCCCGCTTGAGTTCGTTGTAGAGGTACGGCGGCATGTCCGGTGCGGCGAGCGCCTCGGCAAGGTGCTTCTTCGTCACGGCCAGCGCCTTGACCGAGCCGCCGTAGTTGTTCTCCCAATGCGAGCGGATCAGGCGTTCGGACAATCCTTTCAGTTTGGACGGGTCGAACGGCAGCGGCTTGAGCGTGGGGGTGCTGACGGGTGCAAGTGTGGAGGTGGACATGGCGGTGGTCTCCGAAGTCGGAACGGCATGGGCGGCCTTGGCGGCTCCCAGCGCGAGGGGCGCCGTAGCGGCCAGACTCAGGACGTGACGGCGTTGGGTGTCGATCGGTGGAGTCTTGGTCATCTCGTGATCACGGGAGCTGGAGGTGAAAGGTGCGGGTGCCTCAGTGCGCGCATTCGTGCATCGCGGGCGCGCGTCGATTGAGCGGGAGGTGATTCACGCGGTGCTCCCGTTGCTGCGGAAACTGGCCAGCAGCCCGTCGAACACGGCGCAGGCGCGTTCAAGCAACTGGTCGTCGTCGGCCACGGAGTCGCGCAACCCTGCCAGGACGCTTTCCACGCCCAGCGCTTCCGGGGGCGGTGCCCCGCCGACATCGAGGTAGTGCACCAGCAGACCCACGCGTGCGATCGGGCCTTGTTCCAGACCGAAACTGGCGGCGAGCACCTCGAATGTGACGCGGTGGCCGACGTGGCTGAAGGTCGCGCCATCGAAGTCGAACCCCAACGCCTCCGGCGGACAGTCGGCCGGATGGGCGAGCCACAGAATGCGGGCCTCGGGATCGATGAAGCGACGGATCAACCAGGCGCTGGCCAGCCGGTCCACCCATGGACGCTGCCGCGTGGCCCACAGACGGCCTTGGTAGTCGGCGGTGCGCAGCCGCTGGATCGTACCGGCCACAAAGCGCGGCTCGTCTGGCGCCTGCAGGCGGGCACAGGCCATTTCCAGCTCGGCCAGCGTGTCCTCGACCTGCCGCCGCGCTTCGCCCGGGAAGAAGTCGATCGCAGTGATCGACTCGAAA
>NZ_LDJO01000085.1 GCF_001431595.1 Stenotrophomonas acidaminiphila | reverse complement strand
AAGGCTGGCCGGTCCAGACTGATACATTTGAGGCCGGAAAGATACCTTGGGTCCCGCTCATCAGCAAGCTGACGCTTATTCATCAATCTCGCGGGCTCGAGTGGCCTCTGCGAGTCAGGTGGCCAGGCAAAAGCTGGCGCGGGAAATTGACGGAATCCGGCATCCGAAGAACAGAAAGTTAACGTTTTGCCTGAGCTTCCGCACGGTCACGCAGATTGAGCTGCGACGGATTAGGTCGGGGGCCAGCTGCGCCACGTGACAGTGCCGGGTTCAAGCGCAGCCGCCAGAGTCCGAGCTCAGTCGGCCAAGCCTGGTCATGCAGCCGTCTTGCGCGCGTCGGCACCTGCCCGGCGGGCATCACCTAAAATCTCGAAGGCTTCCTTGATCACATACAGGCCGATCAGGGCGCCGATCACGAAATCCGGGTACGGGCTGGCCAGCCACCACACCAACAGACCGGCCAGGATCACCCCAACATTGGCGACCACATCGGCCCGCGTGAACAGCCACGTCGCTCGCAGATGCACTTCGCCGGACTTTAGCGGTGCCAGCATGCGCAGCACCGCCATATTGACCGCCAGCGACAGCAGGGCGGTGCCAATCATCCAGCCGCTGACCGGCTCGGCGCCGTACATCACCCGGCGGCCCACCTCAACCAACACGCCCACACCCAGCACAAGCAGCACGCTGCCGCTGACCCAAGCGGCATTGGCCTTGAAGCGCGCCGTGCGCCCGATAGCGACCAGGCCAATGGCATAGGCGGTGGCATCGGACAGCATGTCCAGAGCGTCGGCCAGCAGGCCAGTGGAATGGGCAATCCAGCCGGCGATGCCGCCGATCACGGCCATCGCCGCGTTCAACGCTAGGGCGATCCAGAGGACGCGCCGCTCCTGCGCATTCTTGGCCTCGTGGTGGCAGCCGCAATCACTCATCGGAACATCTCCAGTCGCAGGGAAGCCGGGCCCGGGCGGGTCGCTGGCATGACACAGCAGGTGAGTGTAAAGTCCGTAGCTACTACGGAGTCAAGCGTACTACGAATGAAAATCAGTGAGGCTGCCGACGCCAGTGGGTGCCATTTGGAGACCATCCGCTATTATGAGCGGATCGGCCTGCTGCCGCGCCCGGGGCGCTCGGGCAATGGCTACCGGGTCTATGGCCCGGCCGACATCGAGCGACTGCGCTTCATTGCGCGCGGCCGGGACCTGGGCTTCAGCCTGGAGGAGGTCCGCAGCCTGCTGCAGTTGGCGGGCGATGAAGAGCTTTCGTGCGGGGACGTGGATCGGCTGGCCCGCAGCCATCTGACCGACGTGCGGGCGCGCATGGCCGACCTGCAGCGCATGGCCAGCGAGCTGGAACGGGTGATTGCCAGTTGCCACGGCGGGCAGCGGGCTGAATGCACCATCCTGTCAACGCTGCGGCAGCCGGCCTCGGTGGAGGCCACGCGCCAGTGACCGAACTGGACCGCTACCTCGATGCGGCCACGCGCCAGAACACGGTGCGCAGCTATGCGTCGGCGCTGCGGCACTTTGAAGTCGAGTGGCAAGGCCACCTCCCAGCGACACCGGACAGCGTGGCCCGGTACCTGGCCGCGTATGCGCAGACCCTGGCCACCAGCACCCTTCGCCACAGGCTGGCCGCCATTGCCTCCTGGCACCGCGACCACGGCTTTGTCGACCCGACCCGGTCGCCGCTGGTGCGCAAGGTACTCAAAGGCATCAAGACCCTGCACCCGGGCCAGGTCAAGCAAGCCGCGCCGCTCCAGATTCGGCGGCTGGTCGAGCTCGATGACTGGTTAGCCGCAGCGATCGCGGCGGCACGCGCGCGGGGCGACGGAGCGGCAGCGCTGCGCCACCAACGGGACCGAGCGCTGGTGCTGCTCGGATTCTGGCGTGGCTTTCGTGGCGATGAACTGCTGCGCCTGGACGTGGCCCATCTCACGCTGGTGCCGGGACAGGGGATGACCTGTTTCTTGCCGCGCAGCAAGGGCGATCGCCAGGCCGCCGGCGTTACCTACAAGGTGCCGGCGTTGTCGCGATTGTGCCCGGTGGAGGCGACCCAGGTGTGGCTGCAGGCGGCCGACCTGCAAGAAGGGCCGGTATTTCGGGCGGTCAGCCAATGGGGCCAGGTGAGCGCCGAAGGCCTGCATCCCAACAGCTTGGTGCGCCTGCTGCGCGAGTTGCTGACCAGTGCCGGCTTTGCCGATGCGGGGCTCCACAGCAGTCATTCCCTGCGCCGCGGCTTTGCCAGCTGGGCCAACGAGCAGGGCTGGGACATGAAGGCGCTGATGGAGTACGTGGGCTGGCGCGATGTGCAGTCGGCCATGCGCTACCTGGACGGGCATGACCCGTTCGCACGGGACCGCATTGAAGCAAGCCTGCCAAGTCCAACCGTGCCGGTACCGGCGATGGCGCTGCCGGCGCCCGAGGGCAAATCTGCACTGCAGCTGCGCCTGCGCATGGTACTGACCCCATTTGCCCGCGCGGGTCGCGGCGCGGCTAAGGCCCGGGGCCGGATCGAAGAGATCTGCTTGGCCTCGTTCCAAGCGGTGCGGCTGAACACCGCCAGCAGCGAGTACCGGTTGACGGTTCCCACCGATCCCGATCGGGATCTGGATGAAATCCTGGCCACGTTGCTCGATGACATGCACCGCATGGCCGATACGCACCAGTGTTTCCTGGAAGCGTCTCTCAATACAGACGACGGCCGGCACTGGGATTGATCCCCTCATAACCTCCGGATCCAATGGCTACCCTTCACGAGACCGCCTACCCGCGACTGAAGCCTGATCCCACCGCCAAGGAACTGGAGGAGATCTATACCCCCACCGCCGCTGAGATTGCATTCGCCAAGCAGCTGACCACCCAGCCGGGACCGCAGCTGGCGGTACTGATTCATCTCAAGCTCTTCCAGCGCCTCGGTTACTTCACGGTGTTGGCCGACGTACCCGAGCGGATCCGGAAGCACATCGCCAAGGCCGCCCGACTCGGGCGCGTATTGGACACCGACCAGCTCGAACGTTACGACGCTTCCGGTAGCCAGCGCCGGCATATCCCGCAGCTTCGGCAGTTCATCGGTGTACGTCCCCTGGATAAATCAGGCTTGGCCTGGCTGGACACGGTGGCCACCGGAGCAGCCCAGACCAAGCACACCATCCCGGACATCGTGAACGTCCTGCTCGAAGAGCTGGTGCACCATCGCTACGAACTGCCCGGTTTCCGCACCCTGGAACTGGCCGCCATCGGCGCGCGTGAGCGGGTCAATCTGGGCTACTACCGTAGCATCAGCCACGCGCTGACGCCTACCACGCGCACGCTCATTGACGACTTGCTGCGCGCACCGGAAAACTCCAGGTTCACCGGCTGGCAATCGCTCAAGCGCGAGCCTGGTCGGCCCACCAACAAGGAAGTCCGGTTCTATCTGCAGCACATCCGCATGCTGCAGCAGTTGGCTGAGCAGCTGCCCCCGATCGATGTGCCGGTCCCTAAGCTTAAGCAATTCCGTGCAATGGCCCGGGCCTATGACGCCAGCGAGCTGGCCGAATTGGCTCCGGACAAGCGCTATGCGCTGGCCACCATCTTCATTCGCGCCCAGCATGCCAAGACGCTGGATGACGCAGCCGAGCTATTCATCAAGCAGGTGCGCGGGCTTGAAAACACGGCCCAGCAAAAACTGCTGGCCTACCAGCTCGAACATGCCAAGCGGGCCGACTTCCTGATCGGCCAGCTCAAGGAAATCCTGCAGGCCTATCAGCTCGACGGCAGCGATAGTCAGCGCGTGGATGCCATCGACAACAGTCTAGAAGCGGAAGTGTCGACCTTGCTGGCCGAATGCGAAGAACATATGGCATACGCAGGGAAGAACTATCTGCCTTTCATGCTGCAACCCTACGGCACGGTCAGGCCGCTGCTGTTCAATGGGCTGGAGCTGATGAATCTGCGGTCAATCAGCCACGATGCCGGCATGGAGCCGTTGATCGCAGCGGTGCTGTCGCTGCGCAACCAACGCCGTGAGCTGATCGAGGTCGCATCCCTCGGCCTGGACCCGGAAAAGGACTTCGATTGGATGTCCAAGCTCTGGCGTCAGCATGTGTTTGGCAAGCGTGCCAGTGCTGCCGGCGCCGGCTGGATGCACCGTAAGTACTTCGAGCTGGCCGTGCTGGTGCAGGTCAAAGACGAGCTGAAGTCCGGAGATCTCTTCATTCCCAGCAGCGAACGCTTTGATGACTACCGCGAGCAGCTGGTCGATGAAGCCACCTTGGCCCAGGAACTGGAAGCCTATGGTCAGGTGTCAGGTCTACCCACCGACGCCGCGTCGTACGTGGCTGGGTTGCGCGCACAACTGACCGACTTGGCCGACGAAGTTGACGAGCGCTTCCCCGAGAATGTGCATGCGGACATCTTGGAAGGGCGCCTGGTACTGCGGAAGGGGCAACGCGCTGAGGTCTCAAGTGCCATTGCCACGGTGGATCGCCTCATCGCCGAACGGCTCCCGGAGTCCAGCATCGTCGATGTCCTGATCGACGCCAGCCAATGGCTGGATCTGCACCGTTTTTTCCGCCCGATCGCCGGTACCGAGAGCCAAGTCGAAGATCTGCCCCGACGTGTGATCACCACGCTATTTTGCTATGGCTGCAACCTGGGGCCGACGCAGACGGCGCGGTCGATCAAGGGCTTCAGCCGGCGCCAGGTTGCTTGGCTGAACCTGAAATACGTGACCGAGGATGTGCTTGAGAAGGCCATCGTAGAGGTCATCAATACCTACAATAAATTCGACCTCCCGGGCTATTGGGGCAGCGGGAAAAGCGCCTCAGCAGATGGCACCAAATGGAGCGTCTACGAGGACAACCTGCTGTCGGAGTACCACATCCGCTACGGCGGCTACGGCGGCATCGGCTACTACCATGTGTCCGACAAATACGTGGCGCTGTTCAGCCATTTCATTCCCTGTGGTGTGCACGAGGGCATCTACATCCTCGACGGCCTGCTGGCCAACACTTCCGACATCCAGCCTGAGATCGTCCATGGCGACACGCAGGCCCAAAGCTACCCAGTCTTCGGTTTGGCCCACATGCTGGGCATCCAGCTGATGCCCAGGATACGAAACATCAAGGATCTGACATTCTTCCGGCCCGAACCTGGCAGGACCTATAAGAATATCCAGGCACTGTTCGGAGACAGCATCGACTGGCAACTGATCGCGACGCATCTCCACGACATGCTGCGGGTAGTGATCTCGATCCGATTGGGGAAGATCACCGCGTCCTCGATCCTGCGCCGGCTGGGCACCTACAGCCGGAAGAACAAGCTGTACTTCGCCTTCCGGGAACTTGGCAAGGCCGTCCGAACGCTGTTCTTGCTGCGCTACATCGATGACAACGAGATTCGCAAAACGATCCATGCTGCGACCAACAAGAGCGAGGAATACAACGGCTTCGTGAAGTGGGTCTTCTTTGGCAGCCAAGGGATCATTGCTGAGAACGTCCAACACGAGCAGCGCAAGATCATCAAGTACAGCCAGCTGGTGGCCAACATGATCATCCTCCACAACGTGGAACGCATGAGCCGGACCTTGGCCGTAATGCAGAAGGAGGGGATTGAACTGACGCCCGAGATTCTGGCCGGCCTGTCGCCTTACCGGACCAGCCACATCAATCGCTTCGGCGACTACCACTTGGATCTTGAAAGGGAAGTGGCGCCGCTGAGCTATACAGCGAAAGTCCTTGAACAGGCCCCATAGACGGGGACATCCGCCATCGGGACAAGACAATTATCATTGCGTTTCAATCGCTTAGGTGGCATTTGGCCCTGTACGTAACGATTCCCTGCCGACCCTCGTCATCAGCCGTGGAGGCCGCCCTTCGAAGTCGCGCTGCTAGAGCGCATAAGACTCCGTCATCTACAGCAGCGAGGAAATTGACAAGAACCAAGCGAGAAGTGTGAGCGGAAAGAGTTTGGCGGCACCGAAGAGCGCGCTGAATAAGTACCCGCACATAAATAGGCGTAAGCACTTGAATACGGCCTCGGTAGGCGCACAATGAGCGCTGACTTGTCCTTATGGGGAGTCGACCATGCCTATCACACAAGAAGAAGTCTCAGCGGCGATTGAATCCCTACTAATGAAGGGAAAGCCATCGACTCAGTGTAACGTCCGACATGAACTCGGCGGGCGCGGCTCGAGTCCGAGGCTGAAGCGCATGATCGCTGCTTGGTACGCCGAGTTCGGGCCAGTGTGGTCGAAGCCACCAGCCTCGACGATTAGGGAAGCTGGTGTCGCGCCAGCAACCGGAGAGGCGGAGCCTGAGTGAGAGATCGGCGGGCCCGTTTAGATGTGTAGTTACGCCATAAGAAGTACAGATTTAGATGGCGCAAAAGTACAGATCTAGTTGTCCCGTCACCAAATCCAGCGTAGCCGGCGCAGGAGCGATGCCTTAGTAATTTCGCATAATGTATATTATGTAAAATCCAGACTGCAGTAGTGACCGCGCCGTCCACTCATCCCATCTGATCCAACGCACGGCGCAGTGCGCTCACCTGCGCCGTGTCCGATTGCACCCAGTCGTTCTCCAGGCCGACCAGCGCCGGGTTGTGGTGGCGCATGGCCGACGTACGTGGCGCTTTGGCGGATGCATGCAGTTCGGTGCAGCCGCTCTCGTTAGCCACAGCGAGGATGTTGACTGCATCCAGGCCCGCGCCGGCCATGATCCGGATGCGGTCGCCGGCCCGGGTGACCAGTTGCCGCAGCATTTGCCTGCCGTCCATTGCGCTGGCAGCGCCGCCGGAGCTGAGGATGCGCTGGCAGCCCAGGCCGATGACCTGCTCCATGGCCGCGGGCAGATCGCGGGCGGCGTCGAAGGCACGGTGGAACGTGGTGCCCAGCGGGCCCGCGGCGGCAACGAGTTCCCGGCACAGTGCGGCGTCGATGTCGCCATCGACAGTCAGTGCACCGATCACCACGCCGTCGCAGCCCAGCTGCCGGCAGCTTTCGATGTCGCGCAGCATGATCTCGGCTTCCTGGGCGTCGTAATGGAAATCGCCCGGTCGTGGCCGGATCAGTACGAACAGCGGGATCCGCAGGCGGTCGCGGGCTACGGCGACGCTGCCGCGCGATGGCGTGGTGCCGCCCTGGGCCAGGTTGTCGAACAGTTCGATGCAGTCGGCGCCGCCAGCCTGTGCGGCCAGCGCCGAGGCGACCGAATTGCTCGCGATCTCCAGCAGGCGGCGCCCGCTCATGTCTGCTCGCTGGTGTAGACCGAACGGGAATCCAGCAGCGTGTCCTGCCTGCGCGAATCGCATACCGCGTACACGAAGCCGCGATGCAGGGCGTATGCGCCGACTTCCCCCTTCCTGTCCATGGCAAGGAAGCACACCTGCAGGGTACGGCTGGCTTCGGGGCGCTTGTGCACTACCCGCTCGATGGCTTCGCGGCAGGCGTCGGCCGGCGGGCGTCCCTGGCGCATCAGTTCCACCACCAGGAAGGACGCTGCGTTGCGGATCATTTCCTCGCCCATGCCCGACGCCGTGGCCGCGCCCACTTCGTTGTCGACGTACAGACCGGCACCGATGATGGGGCTGTCGCCGACCCGGCCGTGCATCTTGAAGGCCATGCCACTGGTGGTGCAGGCGCCGGCCATGTGTCCGTTGGCATCGATGGCGAGGATGCCGAGGGTGTCGTGGTTGTCCTTGTCGCCCGGGCGTCCGCGACGCTCGGCGTTGATCTGCGGCGCATAGTGCTCGGTCTTGAGCCATTCGCGCCAGGCCCGTTCCGCGTCCTCGGTCAGCAGCCTGCGCCGCTCGAAGCCCTGCTGCACGGCGAACTGCTGCGCGCCCTCGCCCACCAGCATCACGTGCGGGGTCTGTTCCATCACCCGGCGTGCGACCGATACCGGGTGCAGGATGTCGCTAAGCGCCGCGACCGATCCGCAACGGCCATCGCCTCCCATGATGCTGGCATCCAGGGTAAGCACGCCATCGCGGTCGGGGTTGCCGCAGCGGCCCACGGTCGGGTTGCACAGGTCGCTTTCGGCCCAGCGGGCGCCGGCCTCCACCGCATCCAGGGCGCTGCCGCCGGCCGCCAGTACCTTCCAGGCGGCCTGGTTGGCGCCGACGCCGAAATCCCAGGTCGACACCACGCGCGCGCCATTGGCGGCCATGGGCGATGCCAGCATGCGCGGCGCGGCGCCGGCGGCGGCCAGCAGCGCGCTGGCCTGCAGGAAACTTCTGCGTGTGTTCAATGCCTGTCTCCGGTAGTGGCGGCGTGGCGGCTGGTCTCTGCATGCCAGGCCAGCGCGCCCAGCACGCCGAGTTCGCCGTCGTCGATGCGCCACACCGATACCTGCTGCAGGGCGGACGACAGCGCGCCTTTGGCGAGGAAGCGTTGCTGGAAGCCGCCCTCGTGCAGCCACTGGGCGAGATGGCCGGTGATGCCGCCGGTGAGGTAGACCGAGCGGGCGCCGAAGGTGAGCGCGAGGTCCCCGGTAACGCTGCCCAGCCAGCCGCAGAACGCGCGGATGCTGGCCAGTGCGAGCGGGTCATCGGCAGAACGCGCGGCCTGCACGAGTTCTGCAGGCGTCTGCCAGCGCGGTGCCACGCCTTCGCGCTCGCACAGGCAGGCGTAGAGCGTCATCAGCCCGGGGCCGGACAGGATGCGCTCGCTGTCCACATGCCCATGGCGCTGCAGCAGCATGCGCAGCACGTCCAGCTCCAGCGCATTGCCGGCACTCAGTGCGGCGTGCCCTCCTTCGCTGGCCAGCACGGGCGGCTGGCTGTTCTCAAGGCGCAGTGCCACGCCCAGGCCGGTGCCGGGGCCGAGCACCAGTGCCGGGCCGGCGGCGTGATGGCCAGGGATGGCGGACAACGGGTGCAGCGCCGTGCGCGCGACGTGCGGAATGGCCTGGGCCACGGCCACGAAGTCGTTGATCAGTTCCAGTTCGCCAATCCCCGACTCACGACGGGTCGCGTCCAGCGAAACCGGCCACGCCAGGTTGGTGTTGAGCAGGCGGTCGCCATCCAGCAACCCGGCGATGGCCACCACTGCGCCGCCGAGCGGCGGCAGTACCGGATTGGAGCGCAGGCCGGCGGCATAGTCGTGCAGGATCGCCGCCAGGCTCGGGTGCTCGGCACACGCATAGCGTCGGAAATCGTTGATCTTGATCGGCTCGCCCGGTCGCAGGATGGCCCAGCCCAGCCGGGCGTAGGTTCCGCCGACGTCGGCGCCGATGATGGTCGTTGCCGGTACCGGCTCGCTCACTCTACCCTGCTCTACCGGCATGTCTTGTTTCGATCGTTACGTGGGGAAAGCGGATCATGCGTTGGAAAGCCGGTTCACGCCAAGGGGCGCAACAGTCGCCAGGTGGTCCAGCCCAATGCGGTCATCGACAGCGAGCCGGCCAGGTGCAGGCCCATCGTCGCCAGCGCCCAGCCCAGTTGCTGGCGCAGGAACAGCTGCACCACCTCGGCGGAGAAGGTGGAAAAAGTGGTCAGACCGCCGAGCAGGCCGGTCACCACGAACAGGCGCCACTGTGGCGCGATGTCCGGGCGTACCGCGAACCACGCCAGCGCCAGGCCGATGGCGTAGCCACCGAGCAGATTGGCGGCCAGCGTGCCCAGAGGAACGTTGGAATGAAGCGGGTTGAGCCACACGCTCAGGCCATACCGCAGCCATGCCCCGATGGCCGCTCCGACGCCTATCGCCACAAAGGAAAGCCACATCGGCTGCTATCTCCTGCTGCTGTCATGGAATGCCGCGGAAGGTTGACGGGCGCGGCACGAGGCGTCGCTCAGTCCTTTGTCGAGTCGCCGCCCCTGGCCTGTTCGCGCGCCGCGCGCAGGCGGTCGAGTTTTTCCTTGAGCTTGATTTCCAGCCCGCGCTCGACCGGCCGGTAGTACACGCGCTCGCCCATCTCGTCGGGGAACGCGGTCTGGTCCAGGGCGATGCCGCCTGCGACGTCGTGGTCGTACTGGTAGCCCTTGCCGTAGCCGAGGTTCTTCATCAGCCGCGTCGGCGCATTGCGCAGGTGCAGCGGAACCGGCAGCGAACCCAGTTCGCCAACGTCGGCACGGGCGGCGTTCAGCGCCGCATAGGCGGCGTTGGACTTGGCGGTACTGGCCAGATAGACGACCAGGTTGGACAGCGCGATGTCGCCCTCCGGCGCACCGATGCGGTCATAGGCGTTCCAGACGTTGATCGCCATTTCCAGGGCGCGCGGGTCGGCCAGCCCGACGTCCTCCACCGCCATGATGGTCAGGCGCCGCAGCAGGTAGGACGGGTCGCAGCCGCCGTCGAGCATGCGCGCCAGCCAGTAGATCGCGCCGTCGGGGTTGGAGCTGCGCACCGATTTGTGCAGCGCCGAGATCTGGTCGTAGAACTGCTCGCCGCCCTTGTCGAAGCGACGGGTACGGTCGGCCAGCACCTGCAGCAGGGTTTCGGGCGTGATCTGCCCGCCCTCGCCCGCCGCCAGCTCCGCGGCGATCTCCAGCAGGGTCAGGGCGCGGCGCACGTCGCCGTCGGCGGCGCGCGCGATCTCCAGCAGCGAATCGCCGGAAACGCGGATGTCCTCGCCACCGAGCCCACGCTCGCCATCGTCCAGGGCGCGCTGCAGGGCTTCGGCCACGTCCTCGGGCGACACCGCCTCGAGCACGTGCACCCGGCAGCGCGACAGCAAGGCGGAGTTGAGCTCGAAGGACGGGTTCTCGGTGGTGGCACCGACGAAGATGATCGTGCCGCGTTCGATATGCGGCAGGAAGGCGTCCTGCTGCGACTTGTTGAAGCGGTGCACCTCGTCGACGAACAGCACCGTGCGCCGGCCTTCGGCAAACCGCTGCGCCGCCTCTGCCAGCACCTGACGCACTTCGGGCAGGCCGGACAGTACGGCCGAGATCGCGCGGAACTCGGCATCGGCATAGCGTGCCAGCAGTAGCGCCAGGGTGGTCTTGCCGCACCCCGGCGGCCCCCACAGCACCATGGAATGCACGCGGCCGGACTCGATCGCGCGGCGCAGTGCTGTATTGGGCGCCAGCAGGCGCTTCTGCCCGACCATCTCGTCGAGCGTGCGCGGGCGCATGCGTTCGGCGAGCGGGCGCATGCCCTCCCGGTCCGCGCTCAACAGGTCGGCAGGAGGGTCGGAGAACGTGTTTCTGGATCTGGCCACGCCGGCATTCTAGCGTGGCCGTCCGCGCCGGCGACGGTCATCGCACGGCGGCAGCCGTGGCTGGCCTTCTTCGCTCAGCGCTCGCCGATGACGTCCACGTTCCTGGCCGGGGTGAAGCGGAAGGTGCCGGCGGCGAAGCCCGGGTTCTTCTTCCAGCCGCTGAAGTCGATCACGGTACGCTGCCCCACCGCATCGACCACTTCCATGCGGCTCAGTCCGCCCTGGCCGAAGCCGAGCGCGGCGTACTGGAAGCTGGCATCGGTTTCGCGCTTGGGGCTCAGCGACAGCCACTGCAGGCCATCGCGCGGGGCCGCTTCCTCGCTGACGTCGTACTGGCGCTCCAGCTGCGCCGGGTTGATCAGCGCGGTCAACGGGCTGTTCTGCTCCTCCTCGCCCTGGCTGCGCACGGTGGCCTGCTCCAGGTCGGGTTCGTAGACCCACACCTTGCTGCCGTCGGCGACGATCAGCTGCGGATGCGGGCGGGTGTACTCCCAGCGGAACAGCCGCGGCGCCGACAGCGCGACGCGGCCGCTGGACGACTCCTTGAGCTTGCCGCGGGCATCGAACACCTGCTGGCTGAACTGCCCGTCCAGGCCGCGCAGGCCGTTGGTGAAGGACTTCAGGTCGTCGCGTGCGCCGGCATGGGCGTCGGCGGCGAAACCGGCGGCAGCCAGGGCGACGGCGATCAACGTGGGACGCAGGAAGACGTTCATGGCGGTTGTCATCGATGGACGGGGAATGGGCAGAGTCTGCCCGGAATAAACTGAATGGGCGGCAATCGCGATCGAATGCCGCCCCGGCATTCACTTGGGCGGCGGCGGTGCCAGCACGCTGCGGTCGCCGTTGTGCTCCGGCGCGCTGACCACGCCGGCCGCTTCCATCGCCTCGATCAGGCGCGCGGCGCGGTTGTAGCCGATCTTCAGGCGCCGCTGCACGCCGGAGATCGAGGCGCGCCGGGTCTCGGTGACGATGCGCAGCGCCTCGTCGTAGAGCGGGTCGGATTCGTCACCGCCGCCGCTGGATTCCGGCAGGCCGGTGGCGCCGACCACCACCCCGTCGCCCATGGTCTGGACCTCGTCCAGCACGCCCTCGATGTAATCGGCAGGGCCGCTGGCCTTGAGGTGCTCGACCACCCGGTGCACTTCCTCGTCGGAGACGAACGCGCCGTGCACGCGGTCCGGCATCGCCGTGCCCGGCGGCAGGTACAGCATGTCGCCGTTGCCCAGCAGCGCCTCGGCGCCGGACTGGTCGAGGATGGTGCGCGAGTCGATCTTGGAGCTGACCTGGAACGCGATGCGGGTCGGGATGTTGGCCTTGATCAGGCCGGTGATCACGTCCACCGACGGACGCTGGGTGGCCAGGATCAGATGGATGCCGGCGGCGCGCGCCTTCTGCGCCAGGCGCGCGATCAGTTCCTCGACCTTCTTGCCGACGATCATCATCATGTCGGCGAATTCGTCGATGAAGATGACGATGAACGGCAGCGGCTCGAGCTGGCGCGGCGCCTCGCCCATTTCCGGGTTGGGCTTGAACAGCGGGTCCATCAGCGGCTGGCCGGCGTCGATGGCGTCCTTGATCTTCTTGTTGAAGCCGGCCAGGTTGCGCACGCCCACCGCGCTCATCAGCTTGTAGCGGCGCTCCATTTCAGCCACGCACCAGCGCAGGCCGTTGGCGGCCTCCTTCATGTCGGTGACCACCGGCGCGAGCAGGTGCGGGATGCCCTGGTAGACGCTGAGTTCCAGCATCTTCGGGTCGATCATGAGCATGCGCAGGTCTTTCGGGCTGGCCTTGTACAGCAGGCTCAGCACCATGGCGTTGACCGCCACCGACTTGCCCGAGCCGGTGGTGCCGGCCACCAGCAGGTGCGGCATGCGCGCCAGGTCGGCCACGGTCGGGCGGCCGGCGATGTCCTTGCCCAGCGCCAGGGTCAGCACGCTGGCCGACTTGTCGTATTCCTTCGAGCGCAGCAGCTCGGACAGGAAGATCATCTCGCGGGTGACGTTGGGGATCTCCAGGCCGATCACCGACTTGCCCGGGATCACGTCGACCACGCGCACCGATTTCACCGACAGGCCGCGGGCGATGTCCTTGTCCAGCGAGCTGATCTGGCTGACCTTGATGCCCGGCGCCGGCTCGATCTCGAAACGGGTGATGACCGGGCCCGGATAGGCGCCGACCACCAGCGCATCGATGCGGAAATCCTTGAGCTTGAACTCGATCTGCCGCGACAGCGTTTCCAGGGTCTGCTCGTCGTAGCCCTTGGGTTGCGGCTTGGGGTCGTCCAGCAGGGCCAGCGGCGGCACGTCCGAACCGTCGCCGTTGACGCCCTGGAACATCGGGATCTGGGTCTCGCGCTTGGCGCGTTCGCTCTTTTCGATCACCGGCACCGGGCGCGGCTCGATCTTCACCGGCTCGCGCCTGGCGCGCACCTCGGCATCGACCTTGCGCACTTCCTCGCGCTCCTCGCGCAGCGCACGGGTCTGCTGCCAGGCGCTGGCCTGTTCCTTCTTGCGGTCCAGCAGCGGGCCCAGCGCCAGCACCCACTTGCCGATCTTCTCCATCACCCAGAACCACGACAGCCCCGTGGCCAGGGTGATCGAGGTGAGCAGCAGCACCAGCAGGAACAGGTTGCTGCCGACCGGGCCGAAGCCGCTCTGCAGCGATTTGCCCACCAGCACGCCAAGGCCGCCGCCGGCGCGGGCGACATCGCCCGGCGGCAGGCGCAGGTACAGGAAACCGGTGGCGCCGATCAGGAAGCCGACGATGCCGACCAGGCGCAACGCCGGGCCGAGGTCGTCGTTGCCGCGGTTCTCGCGGTTGAGCCCGAACATGGCGATCCAGGCGACCGCCGCCAGCATCAGCGGGATGAGATAGGCGACGTAGCCGAACAGCTGGCGCAGTACGTCGGCGATCCACGCCCCCACCCGGCCGCCCATGTTGTGGATCGGGGCGACCACCGAGCCGGCCTGCGACCAGCCCGGGTCGGTGGGCGAATAGGTGAACAGGCTGGCCAGCAGGTACAGCAGTGCCGGCGCGATCGCGATCAGCGCCAGATCGCGCCACAGCTTGTTGCGGCGTGGATTGTCCGCGGCGGCCGCCTGCTTGCGCGCGTTGCCGCTCGGGCCAGTGCCCTTGTCACGTTCCGGGACCTGTTTCGCCACCTTGGACCAGACCTTAGAAATGCATGGTTAGTGATTGATATTAAACGACAGGCGGCGCCGTTTCATCCGCCTGTTCCGGCGGGCGACGGGACGGGGGGCGCAAGGACATCGGAGCGCGTGCGGAGCACCGGGAACGGGCTGCGGGCGGCGACGGGAGCGACCGGGCGGGCCGCGCAGTTCCATCCCTGCGCCTTGATTCACCGGAGCCCGGTCTCCACTCTATTACCAGCCCGGACGGTCGCCATGTACCGCGATCGCGCCGCCAATCCCGACTTCCCGCGAGTATACATGAGCACTTCCAGCGCCCCGTCCCTGCCCACCCGCCACCAGAAGCTCGTCATCCTGGGCTCCGGCCCCGCCGGCTGGACCGCCGCGGTCTATGCCGCGCGCGCCAACCTCAAGCCGGTGGTGATCACCGGCCTGCAGCAGGGTGGGCAGCTGATGACCACCACCGAAGTGGACAACTGGCCGGGCGACGCCCACGGCCTGATGGGGCCGGACCTGATGGCGCGCATGCAGGCCCACGCCGAGCGCTTCGACACCGAGGTGGTGTTCGACCACATCCATACCGCCGACCTGTCGCAGCGGCCGTTCACGCTCACCGGCGACAGTGCCCGGTACACCTGCGATGCGCTGATCATCGCCACCGGCGCCACCGCCAAGTACCTGGGCATCCCGTCCGAGGACGCGTTCAAGGGCCGCGGCGTGTCGGCCTGCGCCACCTGCGACGGCTTCTTCTACAAGGACCAGGACGTGGTCGTGGTCGGTGGCGGCAACACCGCCGTGGAAGAGGCGCTGTACCTGTCCAACATCGCCCGCAAGGTCTACCTGGTGCATCGCCGCGACACGCTCAAGGCGGAAAAGATCATGCAGGACAAGCTGTTCGCCAAGGTCGCCGCCGGCAAGATCGAAACCGTGTGGCACCACCAGGTCGACGAAGTGCTGGGCAACGAGATGGGCGTGACCGGCGTACGGGTGAAGTCCACCCAGGACGGCAGCACCCGCGACATCGCCGCGCACGGCTTCTTCGTCGCAATCGGCCACCAGCCCAACACCGACCTGTTCAAGGGCCAGCTGGCCATGAACAACGGCTACCTGGAAATCCGCTCGGGCCTGGGCGGCAACGCCACCCAGACCTCGGTGGAGGGCGTGTTCGCGGCCGGCGACGTCGCCGACCAGCATTACCGCCAGGCCATCACTTCGGCCGGCTTCGGCTGCATGGCCGCACTCGACGCCGAGCGCTTCCTCGACGCCCAGGGCAACTGAGCCCGGCCGTTCCGGCAGCCGGGCATGGACAAGGTGCTCGCCAAGCAACTGCTGTTCCACGGCAGCTGGCTGGTGCTCCCCGCCATCGCCTGGCTGCTGTGGCGCTGGCGCCGCGAGCGCCGGTACCGCCCCGTGCTCGGGGTCCTGCTGCTCGGCTGCGGCCTGTTCGCGTGGGCGCGGTTCATCGAGCCGCAGTGGATCCGGGTGGCCCATACCGAGCTGCCCGGCACCGGCATGCAGGTCCGCATCGCCCTGGTCAGCGACATCCACCTGGGGGTCTACAAGGACCGCCGCTTCCTCCAGCGGCTGGTGGCGCGGCTCGATACGTTGCCGGTGGATGCGGTGGTCATCGCCGGCGACCTGACCTATGAACCGCAGCGGCTGGTGCTGTCCGAGGCGTTCTCGCCGCTGTCGGCGCTGCGGGTGCCGGTCTACGCCGTGCTCGGCAACCATGACCAGCAGGCGCCGGGCCCGGACATCGATGCCGCCCTGCGCACTGCATTGCGCGCCAATGGCGTGCGCATCATCGAAGGCATGCGCTTCACCGATGCCGACGGCATCCGCTGGGCCGGCCTGGGCGACCGCTGGGCGGGCAAGGACGACCCGCGCTTCCTGCGCGAGGTACCCGGGCACCTGCCGGCGATCGTCGTCGCGCACAATCCCGACAGTGCCATGGACCTGCTGCCGGGCGATGCGGCCATCGTCCTGGCCGGCCACACCCATGGCGGGCAGATCCGCATCCCGTGGCTGTACCGCAAGGTCATCCCGAGCGCCCACGGGTTCGACCGCGGCGAACAGGTGGCGCCGGCGGCTGCCGGCCCGGTGCGTGTGTTCACCACCCACGGCGTGGGCGAAGTCGGCCTGCCGCTGCGCCTGTTCAACCCGCCCACCATCGACGTGCTGCAGCTGCGGCCATGACCCTGCCCCCGCGACTGCGCGTACTCCCGTCCCTGGCACAGGTGGAAGCGGCGCAATGGGATGCCCTGCACGACCGGCGCAATCCCTTCGTCAGCCATGCCTTCCTTGCCGGGCTGGAGCAGCACGGCTGCCTGCGCCCGGAGTGGGGCTGGCAACCCCGGCACCTCACCCTGTGGCACGACGATGCGCTGGTGGCGGCGGTGCCGGGCTACCTGAAGGAGAACTCGCATGGCGAGTTCGTGTTCGACCATGCCTGGGCCAATGCCTACGCGCGGCACGGGCTGGATTATTTCCCGAAGTGGCTGGGCGCGGTTCCCTATTCGCCGGTCACCGGCCCGCGCCTGCTGGCCGGCGACGACACGCGGCGCCGGCAGCTGCTGCAGGCCATCGCCGGCCACGTACAGGAGACCGGGCTGTCCTCGGCCCATGTCAATTTCCATTCCGGCCCCGAGGATGCGCTGTTCGACGCGGAGTGGCTGCGGCGCGTGGACGTGCAGTTCCAGTGGCAGCGCCGGCCGGGCTGGCGGAGTTTCGATGATTTCCTCGGTGCGATGGACCACAAGCGCCGCAAGAACATCCGCCAGGAGCGCGCCCGGGTGGCGCGCAGCGGCATCGATTTCCGCGTGGTCCATGGCGACGAGGCGACGGCCGGCGACCTGGAGGCGATGCACGGCTTCTACCTGCAGACCTTCGCCGAGTATGGCAACGCACCGGCGTTGACCCTGCCATTCCTGCGGCACCTGGCCAGCACCATGCCACGCCAGCTGGTGCTTTTCCTCGCCCTCCAGGACCAACGACCGATCGCCGGTGCGCTGTGCCTGCGCGGCGGCGACACGCTGTTCGGCCGCTACTGGGGAGGCGCCGCCCTGCCCGGCCTGCACTTCGAGACCTGCTATTACCAGGGCATCGAGTACTGCCTGCGCGAAGGGCTGCAGCGCTTCGAGCCGGGTGCGCAGGGCGAACACAAGCTGGCGCGCGGGTTCCTGCCGGTACCGGTGCGCAGCCGGCACTGGATCGCCGACCCGCAGTTCCGCCAGGCGCTGCGCGGGTGGTGCGCACGCGAGGAGCGTGATGTCGCGCGCTACATGCAGGCGCTGCGGCAGCATTCCCCGTTCCGCGAAGGCGACGAGGACGGCACTTGAGCCGGGCGGCGCATCCGACTGTGCGACCCGCGCCGCCGGACGCGGCAATCCCGCAGGCGTAACGGGCGCTTGCCGGGCCGCCGCTGGCGACAACCTGTCGGTGTACGCGTCGCAGGCGCACGGGCACTGCATGCCGTTGCGTTGGCGGCTACGGCACTACCGGCGACCTGCGACCGGCATCCGCAGCGCATGGTGCCAACGCCTCGAGCCGCGCATCCAAGCACGTACTCGTGCGCAACGGCCATGACATTACCTGTGCCGATGTGCGCGGCGACGGACTTGGCCATCGGCTTGCGCCCGGCCAAGCCGGATGGCCGTCAGACGCCGTGAAGCGGGACGCGCCGGCAAGCGCGTCCCGCATCGTCGTGGCGGACGTTGCTCAGCCCGCGATTTCCAGCGGCACCGGCGGGAAGTCCACTGCCGTCCCGGCGAGGTGGTTGGTGTAGTTGGTCAGCGTATTGAGCGCGACCAGCGCCACCACTTCCAGCGCGACGGCGTCATCGAAACCGGCGCGCCGGAACGCCGCCAGTTCGTCGTCGCTGACGACGCCCCGTTGTTCGGTCAGGCGCCGTGCGAATGCTGCCAGCGCGGTGTCGTGCGGATCGGCGCCGGTACCGGTGCGCGCCGCATGGATGTCCGCTTCGGACAGGCCGGCGCCCTTGCCGATGAGCGTATGCGCGGCCAGGCAATAGCCGCAGCGGTTGGCCTGCCCGACCGAGAGCGCGACGATCTCGCGTTGGCCGGCGCTCAGGCGACCGCCCGCCAAGGCGTCCGACAGGGCGAGGTAACCGTCGAGCGCCGCCGGCGAGCGGGCAAACGTGCGGAACAGATTGGGCACCACACCGAGCTTGGCCTTGACCGAAGCGAGGGTGGCGGCGACAGCGGGATCGGCCGAGGCCGGGTCGAGCGGAGCGATGCGGGGGGATGCGGCAGTCATGGCGGGCTCCTTGGAAGCCGTGATGGGGAGCCGTTACTGTGCCTACCGGGTTGATACTACTGGTATCATTTAGTCCACTAAAATACACAGATCGTCTCGACATGCACGACCGACTCAGCGCACTGCTCGACTGCTTCCGCCTGCGCGCCCGGGTCTTCCATACCGGAAGCCTGTGCGACACCGCCGACTTCGACGCCCATGACGGCGTCGGCCACCTTCACGTGCTGCGCGGCGGCACGCTGCGGATCGGCGACGCCGTGGCCGGCGAGACCACGATCGACGAGCCCAGCCTGATCTTCTATCCGCGACCGGCTCCGCACTGGATCCGCGGCGAAGGCACGCAGGGCGCGGACCTGGTGTGCTCGTCCATCGAGCTGGGGGCCGATGCCGGCAACCCGCTGACCCACAGCCTGCCCGCGCGGCTGGTACTGCCACTGCGCGACAACACGCTGCTGCGCGGCACCCTCGAACTGCTGTTCGAGGAGGCTTTCGCCGGGCACTGCGGACGGCAGGCGGCACTGGACCGGCTCAGTGAACTGATGATTCTGCAGTTGCTGCGCCATTGCATGACTGCTGGCGTGGTCGCACAAGGCGTGCTCGCCGGTCTCGCCGATCCGCGCCTGGCGAAAGCACTGAACGCCATGCACGGCGCTCCGGGCGATGCCTGGACCCTGGACGGCCTGGCGCGGGTCAGCGGCATGTCGCGCGCGCGCTTCGCGGCGCACTTCCACCATGTCGTCGGGACCCCGCCCGGCGACTATCTCGCCGACTGGCGCATCAGCGTCGCCAAGACGCTGCTCAAGCGTGGGCAACCGCTGAAGAACGTGGCGCTGGACGTCGGCTATGCGAGTGCATCTGCATTCGCACGCGCCTTCGCGGCACGGCATGCGGGCACCTCGCCCACGGCCTGGTTGTCCGCATCGGGCGCATCGCCCTCGCACTGAGCACGGACGCCGGACCTGATGCTGGACCGGGGGCCGGCGGATCCCTGGATGCGGCCCGGCTGGCAGGGGCCATGCCGCGAGAAGCCTGCTCCATTACGGCACATGGCCGGCCTTCGCGTCGCGCAGGGAACCCGCGGCGCGTATCCACTCCGCCCGAGGGACTCGCGCTGTTCGATGATGCGCGGGCATCGATGAAACGCAGGCCGGAATCAGCACGCCGGAGCCGGCAGATACAGGCACGCCC
This sequence comes from Stenotrophomonas acidaminiphila, assembly GCF_001431595.1. Classification (GTDB taxonomy): domain Bacteria; phylum Pseudomonadota; class Gammaproteobacteria; order Xanthomonadales; family Xanthomonadaceae; genus Stenotrophomonas; species Stenotrophomonas acidaminiphila. Next base: position 13,277 of record NZ_LDJO01000085.1, on the reverse strand, counting down.
GGTCCCGTGACACCCGATAGCCCGCGTAGCCCATGCCCAGGCGTGCGCCGGGCCAATCGGCTCCCGGCTCGGGACGACGTGTCCGTGACCGTCTGCCTGCGCCAACCCGTTCAATCAGGGCATCGGCATTCCACGGCACGCCGGAAAGCCATTTATGATGCCGTTCCGCATCTGCGCGACTGCGTGCCCAGGATCGCGCGAACAGGCTCAAGTCAACCAACACCAGGATGCGCACTACCCTTACTTCGTGCCCGCCACCTGCCACGGAGGCAGCAGGCCTCGCCGGGACCTTCATCGTTCCCCGCGACGGCGTCATCGCGCCCGCCGGGCCGGGCTTGCTGGCCGCGAACATGCGGCGATCACCCGTGAACCGCTTCCTGCTGCCAGCAGGGTTCTCCTGCACAGCGTTGCCGTCCAGGCGCTGCCCGTTGGTGCAGCGGCAGCACGCCCCATTCGGTGACGGCAACGGCGCATGAGTCGCGCAGCGCATCCATTTCTGCTTGCCGCGCCACCCGACGCGGCGTTCCCGCCGGCGGAGCTCGCGCTGGCCGAGCCCGATGGCCTGCTGGCAGTCGGCGGCGATCTGACGCCGGTACGCCTGCTCAACGCCTATGCCGGCGGCATCTTTCCGTGGTTTTCCGAAGGCCAGCCGATCCTGTGGTGGTCGCCGGACCCGCGCATGGTGTTCCATACCGATGGCGTACACCTGTCATCGCGCTTCCGCCGGGCGCTGCGCGCCAGCGCCTGGACGGTCACCGCGGACACCGCGTTCGCCGAGGTGATGCAGGCCTGCGCCAGTGCGCCACGACCGGGCCAGGACGGCACCTGGATCACCGCCGGCATGCATCGCGCCTATGTGGAACTGCACCGGCTCGGGCATGCGCATTCGGTGGAGGTGTTCGACGGCCCGCAACTGGTCGGCGGCATCTATGGCGTGGCCATCGGCCGCATGTTCTTCGGCGAAAGCATGTTCAGTGGCCGCAGCGGCGGCTCCAAGGTCGCCCTGGCGGCGCTGGCGCATGTCCTGCATGGCTGGGGCTGGCCGTTGATCGACGCCCAGGTGGAGAACCCGCACCTGCTGCGCATGGGGGCCGTGCACCTGCCGCGCGATGTGTTCCTGGCCCGGGTACGGGCGCTGGTCCGGGAGGCGGAAAGCCCACCGGCCGGGAGCTGGACCCGCCGTTTCGGCCGCTGGCCGGCCGCGGTTCTGGCGGGCGGGAACGCGGTTTAACGCAAACTTTGCATGATGGCGCGGCGCGGGGTAAAATGCGCGGCTTCCGGGCCTGAAAAGGCCATCCGCAGAACCGCACAGGATTACATGTCGAAAGACGACTCCATCGAGTTCGAGGGCACCGTCAGCGAGACGCTGCCGAACACCACTTTCCGCGTTCGACTGGAAAACGGGCATGAGATCATCGCCCACATTTCCGGCCGCATGCGCAAGAACTACATCCGCATCCTTACCGGCGACCGCGTCAAGGTTGAAATGACGCCGTACGACCTGACCAAGGGTCGCATCACCTACCGCATGAAGTAAGCGCGGTAGCCGTGCATCCCCGAAGCCAGCCCTGGGCTGGCTTTTTTGCGTGCCTGCGATCCGCGTGAACCAGGCCGGAAACGACGACGGCGGCCGCAGCCGCCGTCGCCAGGCAGGGCCCTGCCCGCCTCAGACCGTGGCCGGCAGCAGATGCTCCGGCTCGGCCTCGGTCTCGACCACCAGTTCGCCGTTGCGCACGTCGATGCTGACCCTGCCGCCGCCCACCAGCTTGCCGAACAGCAGTTCGTCGGCCAGTGGGCGCTTGATCTGGTCCTGGATGACGCGGGCCATCGGCCGCGCGCCCATCTGCGGATCGAAGCCGTGGCGGGCCAGCCAGTCGCGCGCGGCCGCGGTCGCCGACAGCGCGACGTGCTTGTCCTGCAGCAGCATCTCCAGTTCGATCAGGAACTTGTCCACCACCCGCAGGATGTGGTCCAGCCCCAGCGCCTGGAACTGCACCACCGCATCGAGGCGGTTGCGGAACTCCGGGGTGAAGCTCTTGCGGATCACTTCCATCGCGTCGGTGGCATGGTCCTGCCGGGTGAAGCCGATCGAGCGCCGCGAGGCCTGCGCCGCGCCGGCGTTGGTGGTCATCACCAGGATCACGTTCTTGAAGTTGGCTTCGCGGCCGTTGGTGTCGGTGAGGATGCCGCGGTCCATGACCTGCAGCAGGATGTTGAAGATGTCCGGGTGCGCCTTCTCGACCTCGTCCAGCAGCAGCACGCAGTGCGGCGTCTTGACGATCTTCTCGGTCAGCAGCCCGCCCTGGTCGAAGCCGACATAGCCCGGGGGCGCACCGATCAGGCGGCTGACCGAATGCGGCTCCATGTACTCGCTCATGTCGAAGCGCACCAGCTCGATGCCCAGCTGCAGCGCGAGCTGGCGGGTGACCTCGGTCTTGCCCACGCCGGTGGGGCCGGCGAACAGGAAGTTGCCGATCGGCTTCTCCGGGTTGCCCAGCCCCGAGCGCGACAGCTTGATCGCCGAGGCCAGCGATTCGATCGCCGGGTCCTGGCCGAAGATCACCATCTTCAGGTTGCGCTCCAGGTGCCGCAGCACGTCCTTGTCGGTGGCGGTGACCTGCTTGGCGGGAATCCGCGCCATCTTGGCGACGATGGCCTCGACCTCCTCGACGTCGATGGTCGCCTTGCGCTCGGCCTCCGGCAGCAGGCGCTGGCGCGCGCCGGCCTCGTCGATGACATCGATGGCCTTGTCCGGCAGCAGGCGGTCGCCGATGTGCTTCACCGACAGGTCCACCGCCGCCTGCAGCGCGTCGTCGGCGTAGGTGACGCTGTGGTGCGCCTCGTACTTCGGGCGCAGGCCCCTGAGGATCTCGTAGGCCTCGCCCACGGTGGGCTCGACGATGTCGATCTTCTGGAAGCGGCGCGCCAGCGCCCGGTCCTTCTCGAAGATGCCGCGGTATTCCTGGAACGTGGTCGAGCCGATGCAGCGCAGCTCGCCGGAAGCCAGCGCCGGCTTGATCAGGTTGCTGGCATCCATGGTGCCGCCGGACGCCGACCCGGCACCGATGATGGTATGGATCTCGTCGATGAACAGCACCGCGTTGGGAACCTTCTTCAACGCGCCGATCACGCCCTTCAGGCGCTTCTCGAAATCGCCACGGTACTTGGTGCCGGCGACCAGGGCGCCCAGGTCGAGCGAGTAGATGACCGCGTCGGCCAGCACCTCCGGCACCTCGCCGTCGACGATGCGCTTGGCCAGGCCCTCGGCGATGGCGGTCTTGCCGACACCGGCCTCGCCCACGTACAGCGGGTTGTTCTTGCGGCGCCGGCACAGCACCTGGATGGTGCGCTCGATCTCGTCGCGGCGGCCGACCAGCGGGTCGATGCGGCCTGCACGGGCCTGCTCGTTGAGATTGCTGGCGTATTCGGCCAGTGCGTCGCCCTTGGCCTCGCCCTCCCCGCCCTCGGCGCGGCCCTCGCCGTCGATGGACGGCGAAGCGTCGCCCTCGTCGCCGGACTTGGCGATGCCGTGGGACAGGTAGTTGACGATGTCCAGCCGGGTCACGTCCTGCTGGTTGAGGTAGTAGACCGCGTGCGAATCCTTCTCGCCGAAGATCGCCACCAGCACGTTGGCGCCGGTGACTTCCTTCTTGCCCGAGGACTGCACGTGGTAGACGGCGCGCTGCAGCACGCGCTGGAAACCGAGCGTGGGCTGGGTATCGCGGCCATCATCGTCGGCCAGGCGCGAGACCGAGGTCTCCACGGCCTGTTCCAGATCCCGGCGCAGGCGGTCCAGGTCGGCGCCACAGGCCTTGAGCACGGCCTGGGCGGAAGGATTTTCGAGCAGGGCGAGCAGCAGGTGTTCGACCGTCATGAACTCATGACGTGCCTCGCGGGCGCGCTTGTAGCACTGGCCAATCGTCTGTTCGAGGTCTTTGCTGAACATGGGGGACTCCGACTGCGGTTGGAGACAATATGCGGCCTTACTGCACGTTTTCCATCACCCTACCGGATGCCGGTGTTCAGACGGCGTTAGCAGAGGCCGGACGGGGGCGGCAGCGGCCGTTTCCCACACCGGAAAGCGGCATCCACCGGGGTGGCATGCCCACAATGGATGCGGGTCCGGCGATGGCCAATACGGTCACCAGCAGCATGCCCGGAACAGTGCGGACCGCCGGTGGCGCGAGTGCGGTGTGCGCCGGCCTCGCCGGCGCGGCGGGGCGCTCAGGCCCTCTCCATCGTGCACAGCAGCGGATGCTGGTTCATGCGCGAGAACTCGTTGACCTGCGCGACCTTGGTTTCGGCGACTTCGCGGCTGTAGACCCCGCAGATGCCGCGGCCACGGGTATGGACGTGCAGCATCACCTGGGTGGCCTTGTCCAGGTCCATGGCGAAGAAGTTCTGCAGTACGGCCACCACGAAGTCCATCGGGGTGTAGTCGTCGTTCAGCAGCATCACCTGGTACAGCGGCGGCGGCGCGACCTCGGGCTTGCCGGGTTCCACCAGCAGGCCATGGTCGTTCTCGTGTTGGAGCTTGCGGGGCATGCCCGGAATTATAGCGGCTGGCCCGGTGCAGCTGCGCCGAATTGGACGTGAACACCCCGCCCACCGCACAATTTGCGCCTGATCAACCAATCCCGCAGGGAACGCATGAAGAAGTACGTGGCAGCAATGATGGTGGCGGGCGTGTGCGCCGGCATGGCCGGGAACGCCCTCGCTGGCGAGCCCGATGCCGCCGTCGGCCGGCTGCTCGACTCGCTGGAATACAAGTATGAGGTCGACGAGGATGGCGATTACCGCCTGGTGTTCGACATGGAGGACGAACGCACCCAGCTGGTGTTCGTGCGCTCGTCGGTCGAGACCTATGGCGCCCATCGCGTGCGCGAGATCTGGTCGCCGGGCTACAAGGCCCCCGGCCCGCAGTTTCCGGCACTGGTCGCCAACCGCCTGCTGGAGGACGCCAACGACTCCAAGCTCGGTGGCTGGGTAAAGCAGGGCGACCTGGCCATGTTCGTGGTCAAGATCGACGCCGATGCCAAGGCCGACGTGCTCAGCGACGCCATCGACGCGGCGATCAAGAGCGCCGATGCGATGGAACTGGAACTGACGGCGAAGGACGAGTACTGAGGGTGAATGCGTTGAGCTCCCAGCGCTGGGCGCCACACGTCACCGTGGCCACCGTGGTGTGCCGCGCCGGGCAACTGCTGCTGGTGGAAGAGGAAAAGGACGGGCGGCGGGTGTTGAACCAGCCGGCCGGCCACCTCGATGCCGGCGAAAGCCTGGTCGAGGCGGCCGTGCGCGAGACCCGCGAGGAAACCGGCTGGGAGGTGCGGCCCACCGCGTTCATCGGCGCCTACCAATGGAACGCGCCCGACGGCACGCCGTTCCTGCGCTTCGCCTTTGCCGCCGAACCGCTGCGGCAGCATCCGGAGCAGCCGCTGGACAGCGGCATCGTGCAGGCGCTGTGGCTGACCCCGGCGGCGCTGCAGGCGGACATGGCGCGGCTGCGCAGCCCGCTGGTGTGGCAGACCGTTTCCGACTGGCTGGCCGGGCAGCGTCATCCGCTTTCCCTCGTGAGGCAGCTGCGATGAGCCGCCCGGATGTGGTGGTGGGGGTCTCCGGCGGGGTCGATTCCTCCGTCGCCGCCCTGCTGCTGGTGCAGCAGGGGCTGGATGTCGCCGGTCTGTTCATGCAGAACTGGGCCGACGATGGCAGCGGGCATTGCCGCGCCGAGGACGACCGCCGCGACGCGGTGGCCGTGTGCGGGCGGCTGGGCATCCCGTTCCATTTCCGCGATTTCTCGGCCGAGTACTGGCAGGGCGTGTTCGAGCATTTCCTGGCCGAGTACGCGGCCGGGCGCACGCCGAACCCGGACGTGCTGTGCAACCGCGAGGTCAAATTCAAGCACTTCCTGGACGCCGCCCGCGAACTGGGCGCCGGACGCATCGCCACCGGCCACTATGCCCGGGTGGAACAGTCGGGCGGGCGCTGGCGGCTGCTGCGCGGTGCCGACCGCGGCAAGGACCAGAGCTACTTCCTGCACCAGCTGGGCCAGGCGCAGCTGGCCGCCACCATGTTCCCGATCGGCCACCTGGAAAAGAGCCAGCTGCGCCGGATCGCCCGGGAAAGCGGGCTGCCGACCCACGCCAAGAAGGACTCGACCGGCATCTGTTTCATCGGCGAGCGCGATTTCCGCCAGTTCCTGGGCCAGTACCTGCCCGCGCGCGAAGGCGAGATCCGCGATCCGCACGGACAGCCCATCGGCCGCCACCCGGGCGTTTTCTATTTCACCCTGGGCCAGCGCGAGGGCCTGAACATCGGCGGGGTGCGCGGGCGGCCGGCGGCCCCCTGGTATGTGGTCGGCAAGGACGTGGCGGCCAACATCCTGTATGTCGACCAGGGCCACGACAGCCCCTGGCTGCAGTCCAGCCGGCTGCGTAGCGAAGCCATGCACTGGATCGCCGGCAGCGCGCCTGCCGCCACCTTCACCTGTACCGCGCAGACCCGCTACCGGCAGCCGGACGAACCCTGCCGCGTGAGCGTGGGTGACGACGGCACCGTGCAGGTACAGTTCGAGCGGCCGCAGCGGGCGGTCACGCCCGGCCAGTCGCTGGTGCTGTATGACGGCCCCGAATGCCTGGGCGGCGCGGTCATCGCCGCCACCGACGCTGCGCTCGAACAGCGTGCGCCCTGGCCCGTTTCCCTTGAGAGGCAAGCATGAGTTCTTCCTTCGACGACCGTGTCCTGGCACTGGCCGGCATCGCCCAGGCCCTGCAGCAGGTGCGGCGCATTGCCGAAACCGGCCATTCCGACAGCGCGGTGGTCCGCACCGCGATGGACAGCGTGATGCGCATCGACGCCCCGTCCCCTGCCGCGGTATACGGCGACAGCCACCAGCTCGAACCGGGGCTGCGCCTGCTGCGCGACTATTTCGGCAACCAGGGCAAGGACGCGCTGCTGCCGCGCCTGGCGCTGTCGGTGATGCAGCTCGAACGCCGCTTCGTGCGCGAACGCGCCACCGTGGACAAGGTCCAGGCCGGCATCGAGCGCGCCGCCGCGCAGGCCCGCGAGCTGGGCGACCCGGCCCACCCCGAAATACTGGGCGCCATGGGCGGCCTGTACGCGGACACCATCAGCCAGCTCAAGCCGCGGATCATGGTGCAGGGCAATCCGCACTACCTGGGACAGGCGGGCGTGGTCGCCGAGATCCGTGCCCTGCTGCTGGCGGCGGTGCGCTCGGCGGTGCTGTGGCGCCAGCTTGGCGGCAGCTACTGGGACTTCCTGTTCTCGCGCAAGGCCATGCTCGAAGCGATCTCGCGAAGGTTGCGCGGCGGCGGCTAAAGACCCGACCGGCACGGCCGATACTGCAATCGTGACTCTCCCGAGAACGTCCATGTATTCACGCATTGCAATCCGCCTGGCCGCCCCGCTGGCCCTTACCTTCCTGCTGGCATTGGCGCTGGCCTTCGCATGGCCCGCGGCCGTTGTGTGGGCGGTCCTGACCACGATGGCGCTGAGCTGGCTGGTGTTCGCCTACTGGAGCGCCTACAGCCAGTCGCAGCGTTCGCCCGAGCACGCCCGCGTGCTCAAGGAGCAGGACCAGCTGCTCAACGAGCTGCGCAGCTTCGTCAGCAACGAGATCGATGGTTCGCGCGGCGAGATCGAGCGCGCCCGCGAACTGATCCGCCAGGCGGTCGCCGGGCTGGGCAGCAGCTTCGATGCGATGAACCGCAAGTCGCGCCAGCAGAGCCAGGCGCTGGCCCGCATCGTCGACCGCGCCGGCGAGGATGGCGGTGGCGGCGTGGACGTGGCGCGTTTCGCCCAGCACGCCAGCCACCAGATGGAGCAGCTGGTCGAGGCGCTGGAACAGGTCAGCGGCCAGAGCAGCAACACCGTGCAGCACATCGACCAGATGGCCCAGCACCTGGACGGCATCTTCGCCCTGCTGGAGGACGTGAAGTCGATCGCCGACCAGACCAACCTGCTGGCGCTGAACGCCGCCATCGAGGCCGCGCGTGCCGGCGAAGCCGGGCGCGGGTTCGCGGTGGTCGCCGACGAGGTGCGCAACCTGTCCGAGCGCTCGACCACCTTCAACGAGCAGATCCGCAAGCTCGCGCACAGCTCCAAGGACGCGATCGCCAAGGTCCGCGAGACCGTCTCGCACATGGCCTCGCGCGACATGGACCGCTCCCGCGAGGCGCGCCACGAGGCGGCGGCCATGCTGGAGAACGTGGCGGCGATCAACAACTCGCTGGGCGATGGCATGCGCGAGATCTCCGAATGCGGCCGTGCCATCGACAGCAGCGTCGCCGACGCCGTGCGTGCCCTGCAGTTCGAGGACATCGCCACCCAGGCGCTGGGCGGCGTGCACACCCACCTGGACCGCCTGACCGCGATCAACCGCGAAGCCGTGGCGCTGCAGGAACTGCTGCATCGCAGTGGTGGCGTGCTCGACGGCGAGCTGGTGCTCGCGCTGCAGCGTACCGGCAGCCGCCTGCGCGAGATGCGCAGCGAATGGGAACGCCCGCCGCACAAGCCGGTGGCACAGCAGAGCATGGGCGCGGGAACGGTTGAGCTGTTCTGATTCCCGCCACGATGCGACAACGACCCCGGCCCCGGCCCCGGCCGGGGTTTTGTCGTTGCCGGCCGGCTGGGCGGAGGTCGAGGCAGCGGTGAGCCCACAGACGGCGGAAGCCGTGCCCGGTGCCGGTGCCGCCGCCGCGCGTGCCCGCCTGGCGGCACTGGAGGCCCTGGTACAGCAGGAACTGGAACGCAGCGGGCAGCTGCCGATGGCGGATTTGCCGGAGCAGGATGATCCGTCGGCGACCCTGGTGGCCTGGGACCTGGCCTTCTGCCGACGTGCGGCGCGCACTGTGATCGAATAGCCGCGCCACGGCGACGACCGCCGGGGCCCGGCGAGCCACGCCATCCACCGCGGAAGCATCCGCGCCGCGCGCCCCGCGACCTGCCGCATGCCGGGCGCATCGGCCGGCGCATGCTGCCGCTGCCGGCATCCCCGACTGCTTCGCCGCCCAGGCCGACCGCCCCTCCCCGCCCGCCTGCAGCCACGGGTGCCGGCCGGTGCGATGCGGACACGCCGGTTCCGCTCCCTCGACCTGCAGGCCCCGCGCCGCCCCGGGCGACAGACCGTGCACGCGTGCCTGCCGTCGGCCGGTTGCTCGCGGCTGCCAGGCTCTGTCGCACCCCGCGACGGTGTGCGGGCGATTCAAGGGGCGAGGTTGTGGGCTGCGCTTCGGCCACGCCTGCGATCAGGGTGGCGGGAGCAACGCGCGGGCACCGTGGCGCGGGCGTGGCAGCCCCGCTCCACCTGGGGACTGGACGCAGCAGGAAGCGGCGTGCGGGCCGAGCCGATGCTCAGCCGACGGTGGCCGGAAGGTCAGCCTGCGTGGGTGCCTGTGGGCCCGGGCCGTCACCCTCGTCGCAGCGACGCAGCCACTGGGCCATGTCCCGCGAAGGCAGCGGGCGCGAGTACAGGTAGCCCTGGATCTCGTCGCACCCCTGGCGCAGCAGCATCGCCTCTTCCTGGCGCGTTTCCACGCCCTCGGCCACCACCTGCATGCCCAACGCATGGCCGAGGTGGACGATGGCCTGGGTGACCTCGGCGGTGCCGGCATCGTGCAGCATGCGCTGGACGAAGCTGCGGTCGATCTTCAGGCGCTGTACCGGGAAACGGTTGAGGTAATGCAGGTTGGAGAAGCCGGTGCCGAAGTCGTCCACGGCCAGCAGCACGCCGTTGCGCTCGAAGGTGTCGAAACACTGCCGCAGCGCGTCGCTGTCGCGGATCAGGGCCGATTCGGTGAGCTCGAGTTCCAGCCGGTGCGGTGGCCAGCGGTGGCGTTCGCAGATGGCGATCACCTGCTCGGCGAAGCCGCGCTCGCGCAGCTGCATGGCCGATACGTTCACCGCGATGCGTTCGAACATCAGCCCCGCGGCATGCCAGGCGGCCGCCTGTCGGCAGGCTTCGTTGAGCACCCATTCGCCGATGCGGGTGATCTCGCCGCACTTCTCCGCCACCGGGATGAACTCGGCCGGGCTGCACGGCCCCAGTTCCGGGCAGACCCAGCGCAGCAGTGCCTCGATCGCCGGCGGTCGTGTGCCATCGACATTGACCAGGGGCTGGTAGACCAGCTGGAATTCCTCGCGCTCGAGCGCGCCGTGCAGCGCGTGCTCGATCTGCAGGCGTCGCTGGATCCCGGCCAGCACGTCCTGGCTGTAGTACTGGTAGGTGTTGCGACCGGCTTCCTTGGCCGCGTGCATGGCGGCGTCGGCCGCGCGCAGCAGGGTGTCGAAATCGCGATGGCTGTCGTCGGCGAGCGCGATGCCCACGCTGGCCCCCACCTTCAGCGTGGTGTCGCCACGGTGCAGCGGCGAGGCCAGCGAGGCGATCAGCTTGCGCGCGACATGGCCGGCATCGGCCGGGTCGGCGAGGTGGCGCAGCACCACGACGAACTCGTCGCCATTGAAGCGGCCGAACAGGTCGGCGTTGCGCAGGTTCTGGTGCAGCCGCGCCGCGGCCGCCTTGAGCAGCATGTCGCCGGTGGCGTGGCCGAAGGTGTCGTTGATCGACTTGAAGCCGTCCAGATCGACGAACAGCATCGCCAGGATCTTGCCGTTGCGGCGCGACTCGGCGATGGCCTCCTCGGTCTGCTCGCGCAGCAGGATGCGGTTGGGCAGCCCGGTCAGGAGGTCGTAATGGGCCAACAGCTCGATGCGCTCGTTGGCCTCGCGTTCGCGGGTGATGTCGCGGAACAGCACCACGAAGCGCTCCGGCAGGCCTTCGCGCCGGTCCAGCTCGATCTGCACCTGCACCCACACCCGCTGCCCGGAATGCCGGTAAAAGCACAGGTCCAGCTGTTCGGGCAGGCCACCTTCGGCGATGCGGGTAAGCGCGGCTTCGAAGCTGTCGCGCGAATCGGGCGTGTACAGCGCCAGCGTCTGCTCCAGCGTCACCGGCTCCTTGCGCAGGCCGTGGATGCGGTAGCACTCATCGGTCCAGAGCATGCCGCGGGTGGTCACCTCGATCTCGCAGCCGCCGATGCGGCCCAGCGCCGAAACGCGGTTGAGCAGTTCGGTGCGCCAGCGGATCAGGGCGTCGGTCTGGCGCTGCTCGGTCACGTTCTGCAGCTGCCCGGCCACGCGCCGCACGCGCCCGCTGGCGTCGTGCCGGGGATGCATCCACACCCGCAGGTGGATGCCCGGGACTTCCATCGGTGCCGCCGCCAGCACCAGTTCGAATGCGTGCGGCTGGCCTTCGCGGTGCAGCCGTCGCCACGCCGCCAGCACCTGGGCGCGGGCATCGGCGTCGAGCATGTCCAGCCAGCGCCGGCCCGGCGGCATGCTGCCCGGGGGACGGCCGATGGCGGCGAGCATCTCGTCCGACCAGGAAAAGCCGCTGTCACGCTCCCACGACCAGGTCCCGAGGCCCGCGATGCGCTGCAGGTGGCGCAGTTGCGCCTGCTGTTCCTGCGCATCGGCCCCCGGCGCATCCGCCGAAGTGATGCCGATGCGGATACCGGCCATGCGCAGTGCCTGGCCGTCGGCCGTCCGCGCCACCACCTGGCCATGATCGTGCACCTGTTGCCAGCCGCCATCGGCGCGGCGCACGCGCAGCCGGCAGGCGTAGGCGACGGCAGGGTCGCGCAGGTGCGACCGCAGAGCGGCCTGCTGCATGGCGCGGTCGTCCGGGTGGGTGCGTTGCAGCCATTCGTGCACGGTGCCGGTGACGGGGGCGGCTCCGGCGCTGCGCTCCAGGTACGCCAGCAGGTGCGCCGGCACGTCCCACTCCCAGACGCCGTGGCCGGCGTCATGCAGCAGCTGCGGCCAGCGCCCGTCCACCAGCGAGGCGGCCGGGACGGCACTGAAGATGTACGCGCAGACCGTACCGTCCTGCGCGCGCGCAGCACTCAGGAAGCCGTCCACGCGCTGCTCCCCGACGGGCACCGAACACGGCAGCAGTCCCTGGTCGGCGACCCGGTCGCGCAGGCCCAGCAGGGCCAGCCGATGCAACTGCAGGCCACGCGGCAGATCCAGGGTGCGGGCCGTGGCATTGGCGGCCAGCGGATGGCCCTCCGGATCGAGCAGCACGATCGCCCCCTCCAGCGGGTGGCTCATCATGCTCGCAATCACGCCCTGATCCACGCGCTACCGCTCCAGTCAAACACCCGAGGTCCGGGAACTCTAGGGATAGCGGCAGCCGTTCATGGAAATTGAGTACTGCGTCATCGCGGTTTGCGATGGCCCGTTAAGATGTCGCTGGATCGAACTCGGCACCCTGCCACGGCACATGCAAAACGGCTCCCTCCCTTCACGCCATCCGGCCCCCACGGAGTCGGCAATGGCCGGCCTGCAACGCACTACATATGGTGTTGTGGCGGCAGGCGGCGCATTGATCCTGCTGTGCGGCCTGCTGCCCTGGACCTGGCGGGCGATTCCGGCCCATCCGCTGGCCTGGAGTGTGACCTCCGTCATCTTGGTTGCCGCCTACATGGCACTTGCCCTGCTCCTGCTCCTGCCGCGGCTGGCCCGGGTACGGGTGCTGGCGGCGCGCGACGTCAGCGAGCTCGAGACCAGTCGCAAGGCGCTGGAGACGGGAAACCGGGAACTGCAGGCCATGGCCGGGCGTCTGTTCTCGGTGCAGGAGGATGAGCGCCGGGCGATTTCCCGTGACCTGCACGACGATATCGGCCAGGCCGTCACCGCGATCAAGCTGGCCGCGCATGCGGCGATGGACGAGGACGATGCCCAGCGCCGGCGCGAGGATCTGGAGCAGATCGTGGAACTGGTCGACAGTACCGTGGTGCGGCTGCGCAACCTGTCGATGCTGCTGCGCCCGCCGCAGCTCGATGCGCTCGGGCTGGAGGCGGCGCTGCGCTGGCAGGCCGGGCAACTGTTCCGTTCCTCGCCGGTGGAGCTGCTCATGGATGTGGAGGACCTGCCGCAACGCCCCGACAACGAGGTCGAGCAGGCCTGTTTCCGCATTGCCCAGGAAAGCCTGACCAACGCCCTGCGGCATGCGCTGGCCAGCCAGGTCCGGCTGTGCCTGGAGGACGATGGCGGCGGCCGGCTGCGGTTGCGCGTGACCGACGACGGCGAAGGCTTCGATCCGGACGGCCCGCGTGGGCTGGGGCTGGTGGTGATGCGCGAGCGCGCGCAGAGCGTCGGCGGCTGGCTGCGCATCCACACCGCGCCGGGCGAAGGTACCCAGGTCGAGCTGCACCTGCCCTACCGCATGCCGCAGGCGGCCGCCTGCGGCATGC
>NZ_LDJO01000084.1 GCF_001431595.1 Stenotrophomonas acidaminiphila | reverse complement strand
GCCGGCGACGGTGCCGATGATGTAGAAGGTGTCGCGCACGTTGGTCACCCAGTCGCGCATCGCCTCGTTGAGCGCGTCCTTGAGCGTGGCCGAGCCGCTACTCACCGGCACCACCGTGGCGCCCAGCAGCTTCATCCGGTAGACGTTGATCTTCTGCCGCTCGATGTCGGTGGCGCCCATGTAGACCACGCACTCCAGGCCCAGGCGCGCGGCCACGGTGGCGCTGGCCACGCCATGCTGGCCGGCACCGGTCTCGGCGATGATGCGGGTCTTGCCCATGCGCGCGGCCAGCAGCGCCTGGCCGATGGTGTTGTTCACCTTGTGCGCGCCGGTGTGGTTGAGATCCTCGCGCTTGAGCAGGATCTGCGCGCCGCCGACGTCGCGGCTCAGGCGTTCGGCGTGGTAGATCGGGCTGGGCCGGCCGACGTAGTGCTTCAGGTCCTTGTCGTAGGCGGCAATGAACGCCGGATCGACCCGCGCCTGGTCGTAGGCGGCAGCCAGTTCCTGCAGCGGCCCGACCAGGGTCTCGGCGACGAAACTGCCGCCATAGCGGCCGAAATGCCCGTGGGCGTCGGGGAAAGCATGAAAATCGGGGATCGGTGCGGCGGTCATGGCATCACACGGGGCAGGACAGGCCTGCACCGTAGCGCACGCACGCGCCGGTGAAAATCGATATATGCGCCCTTTTGTGTTAGAAAAACTCACATGAAAGAACGACAGGACAGAGGCTGTCCACGGCAGAGCCGCCCGCAGGGTGGCGCGAGGCCGGCTTTTGCTCCTGCAAAACCGGCATTCCCGCCATCCATGGCGGCCAGGTGTGCGCCATGAAAGAACGGCAGGACAGCCGTTGTTCACGGCGGAGCCGCCCGCAGGGTGGCGCACAAGGACGTGCGCCATGAAAGACGATCACGCCCTGCCCTCGCTCAATGCCCTGCGTGCCTTCGAGGCCGCTGCCCGCCTGCGCAGCGTCAGTCTTGCCGCCGCGGAGCTGCACGTGACCCATGGCGCGGTCAGCCGCCAGGTGCGGGCCCTGGAGGAGGAACTGGGGGTCCCCCTGATCGAACGCGACGGCCGCGGCATCCGCCCCACCGCCGCCGGCAGGCGCCTGCAGGAAGCCGCCTCCGGGGCGTTCTCGCAGCTGCGCGACTGCGTGGCCGCCCTGCGCCGGGGCAAACGCAACGACGCCTTCGTGCTCGGCTGCCCGGGCAGCGTGCTGGCGCGCTGGATGATCCCGCGCCTGCAGCAGCTGCAACAGGACCTGCCGGGCCTGACCCTGCACCTGGCCGCGCAGGATGGCGATTTCGCGCCACGGCTGGCCGGACTCGATGCCGCCCTGCTGCTCGGCCAGGCGCCGTGGCCGGCCGGCTGGACCGTGCACGGCCTGGGCAGCGAGCGCATCGGCCCGGTGTTCAGCCCGTCCATGCATGGCGCGCAGCGGCTCGTGCACCAGCCGCCGGAGGCACTGCTCGAGCACGCGCTGCTGCACACCCGTTCGCGGCCCCAGGCCTGGCCCACCTGGGCCACACTCAACGACCTGGACCCGGCGGCGCTGCGCCAGGGCACTGGCTTCGAACACCTGTACTACCTGCTCGAAGCGGCGGTCGCCGGCCTCGGCATCGCCATCGCCCCCGAGCCACTGGTGGCCGATGACCTGGTCAACGGCCGCCTGGTCGCGCCGTGGGGGTTCGTCGACACCGAAGGGCAATGGGCGCTGTGTACCGCCGGCGGCGACCGGCACCCGCGGATCGAGGCGCTGGCGGACTGGCTGCGGCGGCAGTTGGCCGCATAGCAGCCCCACCGCGGCGGCGGAAGCCTACGCGGACACCTCGTGCATGTCGGCGCGGCGCACTTCCTCGACGAAGCGGCGCATCCGCTCGCCATCCTTGATGCCCGGTGCCGACTCGATGCCGCTGGAGACATCCACGCCCCACGGCTGCACCCCGGTGATCGCATCGAACACGGTGTCCGGGCGGATGCCGCCGGCGAGCAGGAACGGCCGGTGCAGGCCGGCCGGCACCTGCGACCAGTCGAAGGCCACGCCGCTGCCGCCGCTGCCGCCCGGCGCGTGGCTGTCCAGCAGGAAGCCGGCCGCATGCGGGTGGGTCTGCTGCAGGCCGCGCGCGGTGACCGTCTCGGTCCCGCCCATCGCCACCGCCTTCAGGTACGGCATGTTGAAGGCGCGGCAGAAGGTGTCGTCCTCGTCGCCGTGGAACTGCAGCAGGCTCGGCCGTACCGTGCGCATCACCTCGCGCACCTCTTCGCGGCTGTTGTCGCGGAACAGCGCGACCACGTCGACCATCGGCGAGATCGCCTGGCGCATGGCGCGGGCTTCGGCCGGCGCCACCCGGCGCGTACTGCCGCGGGCGAACACGAAGCCGATGGCATCCACGCCCAGCTCGCTGGCCAGGCGGATGTCGCCGGCGCGGGTCATGCCGCAGAACTTGATGCGGGTGCGGAACAGCATGCGGGTCATAGCGTCACCTCGGCCGGCAGTTGCCACTGGTCAGGATACAGCGGGCCGACGAACACCAGCCCCTGCGGCGGCGCGGTCGGCCCGGCCTGCGTGCGGTCACGCAGCGCCAGCAGCTGCGCGATCCACGCCTCGGGCTTTTCCCCGGCGCCGACCAGCAGCAGCGAGCCGACGATGTTGCGCACCATGTGGTGCAGGAAGGCGTTGGCCTGCACCTGCACCTCGACCACCTCGCCGTGGCGCGCGACCGAGATCGCCTGCAGTTCGCGGCGGGCGTGCAGCGCCTGGCACTGCACGCTGCGGAACGAACTGAAGTCGTTCTCGCCCAGCAATGCCTGTGCCGCGCGGTGCATCGCACCGGCATCCAGCGGACGACGTTCCCAGCTCAGCGTCTGCCGGTACAGCGCCGGCCGCACCTGGCGGTTGAGCAGGCGATAGCGGTAGCGCCGCGCCCGCGCCGAAAAGCGCGCATGGAAATCGTCGGCCACCGGCACGCACCAGCGCACGCACACCGACGGCGGCAGGCGCGTGGTCGTACCCAGCACCCAGCCGCGCGGCTCGCGCACAACGTCGCTGTCGAAATGCACCACCTGGCACTCGCCATGCACGCCGGCATCGGTGCGCCCGGCGCAGACCACGCTCACCGGGGCATCGGCCACCGAGGACAGGGCCTCCTGCAAGGTGGCCTGCACGCTGGCACAGCCGTTCTCACCCAACTGCTGCCAGCCCTTGAAATCGCTGCCGTCGTATTCCACGCCCAGCGCATAGCGCATCGTCAAACCTCTCATCTCGCCGGCCGCGGCCGGGGCTGGAATCCCCCGGCGGGCGCCTGTTCAATCCGCTTCGCGCTGGGACCACACCGCCAGCTCGTTGCCGCCCGGCTCGATGAACTGGAAACGGCGGCCACCGGGGAAAGTGAATTCGGGTTTGCTCAGCAGCCCGCCATGCGCCAGCACCGCCGCCTGCAAAGGCGACAGCCGGGTGGCCTGCAGCACCACCAGTGGTGCGCCGGCTGCACTGGTCGCCGGCTCGCCGCGGAAAAATCCCCCCTGCAGGCCGCCGTCGTCGAACGCGGTGTAGTCCGGACCGTAGTCCTCGAAACTCCAGCCGAACACCTGTTCGAAGAAGCGCCGGCTCGCCGCGGGGTCGCGCGAAGCGAACTCCACGTAGTCGATGCGCCGCTCATGCTTCACCGCCGCCTGTTGTCCGCTCATCGCAGTCGCCCCAGCAGTTCCATCGCTTCGGCGCGTGCCAGCGCATCATCGCCCGCCGCCACCTCGTTCAGCAGCGTGCGCGCGGTCTCCGCATCGCCCAGGTCCAGATAGGCGATCGCCAGTTCGAGCCGCTCGCGGCCGGCCGGGGCCGGATTGAGCGGTGCCAGGCTGGCCATGTCGGCGGCCGGCCAGGCGTCCGTCTCCTGTGCAGCCGGCTCCGCCGGCGCGTCGTCATCGGTTGGCAGCGGTGCCGCTTCGGGCGACAGCACCGGTTCCTGTCGCGCCGGACGCGATGCGGGGGCACCGGCGGATGGCCTCGACCAGAACGGCGCAGCCTCGGCCTCGACCTCGGGTTCGTCACCGACGGGCGCATGTCCCTGCTGGCCAGGCACATCCCGGGCAGCGGTTTCCGCCTCCACCGCCGGCATCGCCGCGGCCAGCGCGGACAGCTCCATGCCGGCAGCGGCACCCACGGCCGGCGACGGCGGAAGCGGCGACGGCCGGCGCCGGCGCGACAGCCACCAGCCCGCCGCGGCCACCACCAGCAGCAGCACGCCCAGCCAGGCCCACGGCGCGGTACCTGCCGGCTCCTTCTTCGCGACCTCGGCCAGGCGCTGCTGCGCCGCGGCCAGGTTGCCGTCCTTCATCTCGATCAGCGACTGCTGCTGCGCCTGCAGCTTTTCCAGCTCGGCCACGCGCTCGCGCAGTTCCTGCAGTTCCGCATCGCGCGTGGCGAGGTCTTCCCTGGCCTGCCGCAGTTGTTCGTTCGCCACCATGTCACCCTCGCCACCGGCCTCGAGCCCGGTCGTCGTTCCTGCCGTCTGCCGCGCACCGGCCACCGCCGGCGCGATCTCCAGCCGTGCATCGTTTGCCGCCACCGGCGCCGCCGCCGGCCTGGCGGCGGCAGTCGCCGCGCCGGCCACCGCCGGCTGCGGAATCGGCGCGCGCGCCTGGCGCCACTGCGCGACATGCTCGCGTACCAGCACGCGTGCAGCGGCGCTGTCGATGCGTTCCAGCTCGCCGTTTCCGGGCACGCGCAGCACCGCGCCCTGGCGGAGCAGATTGACGTTGCCGCGGATGAAGGCCTCGGGATTGGCGCGAAGCAGCGCCACCATCGCCTGGTCAAGGGAAACCCCATTGTCGCGGGCCAGGTCGCGGGCGATCCCCGACAGGGTCTGGCCGCGTTGCACCGGCGCCAGCGTGCCGGCGGCCGTGGCCGTTGGCCGCGCCGCGGACGCTGCCGGTGCTGGCACCGGCCCGGCGGACGCCGCGACCGGGGCCGTGGCCTTGGCCGGGACGGGTTGTGGTGCGGGTGCGGGTGCCGGCAACGGCGCAGGCTCGCGCACGATCAGGTTGGACGGGGCCGCCGCTGGTGCCTCGATCACCGGCTCGGCCACCGCGGTGGCGGTCTCGGGCGCGGCGACCAGCGCGGAGTATTCGCGCACCAGCCGCCCCTGCCCCCAGTCGACCTCGATCAGGAAGCTCAGCGCCGGCACCTGCACCGGCGTCGCGCTGGTCACCCGGACCACGGCGCGGCCCTTCGCATCCTGGGCGAACTGGAACTGCAGCTCGCCGACCAGCCCCTCCGGGCGCGACAGGCCGACGCGCTCGAACGTCGCCGCCGACGCCAGCCCCACCGTGGCGCGCTCCAGCTCGCCCGGGTCGCTGGAGATCACCGGGATCTCGGCCACCAGCGGCTGCCCCGGCTTGGACAGGACGCGGATATTGCCCAGGCCGAGGGCAAGCGCGGCGCTGCTGTACAGCCCCAGCGCGAGCAACAGTACGCCTTGTATCGAGCGCATCGCGCCCCTGCCCCTTGGTTTCATGCAGGCAATATACCGGCAGACCCGGATTCCGAATACCGCACCGGAAACGCGGACGCCGGCATCGCGCCGGCGCCCCGCCCGCTCCCGCCGCCGGGATGGCCTCAGCCGCCGCTGGCGACCAGCTCGGCCAGCTGCACCGCATTGAGCGCGGCGCCCTTGCGGATGTTGTCGGCCACCACCCACATGTTCAGCCCACGCGGGTGCGAAAGATCCTCGCGGATACGGCCGACATAGACCGGATCGGTACCCGAGGCATGGGTGACCGGGGTCGGGTAGCCACCGGCCCTGCGCTCGTCGACCACCTTCACGCCGGGTGCGGCGGCCAGCAGTTCGCGCGCCTGCTCGACGCTGATCTTCTTGCGGGTTTCAATGTTCACCGCCTCGGAGTGGCCATAGAACACCGGCACCCGCACCGCGGTGGGGTTCACCTGGATGCTGTCGTCGCCGAGGATCTTGCGGGTCTCCCACACCAGCTTCATTTCTTCCTTGGTGAAGCCGTTGTCCAGGAACTCGTCGATATGCGGGATCAGGTTGAAGGCGATCTGCACCGGGAACTTGGCCGGCTCGATCTCCTGGAACCCGAGCAGCTGCGCGGTCTGCTTGCCCAGCTCCTCCATGCCGGTCTGGCCGGCGCCGGACACGGACTGGTAGGTGGCCACGTTGATGCGCTCGATGCCGTACTCGCGGTGGATCGGGGCCAGTACCGGCATCAACTGCATGGTCGAGCAGTTGGGGTTGGCGATGATGCCGCGCGGGCGGTTGCGGGCCGCCTCCGGGTTGACTTCGGACACCACCAGCGGCACGTCGTCGTCGTAACGGAACGAGGACGAATTGTCGATGACGACCGCGCCGGCGGCGGCGAACTTCGGCGCGTACTCCTTGGAAATGCCGCCACCGGCGGAGAACAGGGCGATCTCGACGCCGGCAGGATCGAACGTGGCCAGGTCCTGGATGGTGACCTTTTCGCCGTTGAACTCGACCTGCTGGCCGGCCGAGCGCTCGGACGCCAGCAGACTCAGCTTGCCCACCGGGAATTCGCGCTCGGCGAGGATCGACAGCATGGTCTGGCCGACCGCGCCGGTGGCACCGACGACGGCTACGTGGAAACGACGGACTTCATTGCTCATGGGGCGTACTCGAAGGAAAGAGATGGGGGGACACGCATCGAGCCAGGTTCGGGGAACCTCCGGCGACAGCCACGGAGGCTCCCTATCGTTTGTTGATGTCGATCCTGCGGCCGGCATCGCCCATGCCGGTACCGCCATCGGCCAGCACGCCGGCGTTGAGCACGTTGGCCGGGCGGCCGGCATCCGGGCCGATGCCCAGGCCCGCCAGCAGGTTGTCCACCGCCAGCTGCACCATCGCCCGGCGCGTGGCCAGCGATGCACTGCCGACATGCGGGGTCAGCACGATGTTGCGCAGGGCCCGCAGTTCCGGGCGCACCTGCGGCTCGTTCTCATAGACATCCAGCGCGGCTGCGGCCAGCCGGCCCTGGGCCAGCGCGTCGGCCAGCGCAAGCTCGTCGACCAGGCCGCCACGGGCGATGTTCACCAGCGTGGCGCCGGGTTTCATCTTCGCCAGCGCGACGGCATCGATGACATGGTGGTTCTGCGCGGTGTACGGCAACGCCAGCAGCAGGTGATCGACGCTGCCCAGCAGTTCGTCGAACCCCGCGTAACGCGCGCCGACCGCCTGCTCCACCTCCGCCGGCAGCCGCGAGCGGTTGTGGTACAGCACCCTCATGCCGAAGCCATGATGGCCACGGCGGGCGATGGCCTGGCCGATGCGGCCCATGCCCAGGATGCCCAGGGTGCTGCCATGCAGGTCGGCGCCGAGCATGGTGGTGAACGACCATTGCCCCCAGTGGCCCTCGCGCAGCCAGCGGTCGGACTCGACGATGCGCCGCGCCGCGGCCATCAATAGCGCGAAACCGAGGTCGGCGGTGGTCTCGGTGAGCACGTCCGGGGTGTTGGTGGCGATGATGCCCGCCGCGCTCAGCGCCGGGATGTCGAGGTTGTTGTAGCCGACGCCGACGTTGGCGACGACCTTCAGCGACCGGGCGCCGGCGATCTCGTCCGCGCCGATGCGCTCGTTGAGCGTGACCAGGGCGCCATCGACCCCGGCCAGGTGCGCCGCCAGCGCGGCACTGTCGTGCGCGCTGACGACCGGCGTGGCCACCACGTCGCAGTACGCGGCCAGCTGCGCGACGGTATCGTCGAACAGCGGCTGCGCCACCCAGACGCGGGGCCGCCGGTCAGCCATCGAGGCTGCCGGGGATGCGCGGCGCCATCGTGCCCACGTCGCCGCACTGCGCGCGGTGGCGCAGCGCCTGGTCCATCAGCACCAGCGCCAGCATCGCCTCGGCGATTGGGGTGGCGCGGATGCCGACGCACGGGTCGTGGCGGCCGGTGGTGACCACGTCGACCGCATTGCCGTGCACGTCCACCGTGGCGCCCGGCAGGCGCAGGCTGGAGGTCGGCTTGAGCACCATCGAGGCGACGATCTGCTGGCCGGTGGCGATGCCACCGAGGATGCCGCCGGCATGGTTGGACTGGAAGCCGTCCGGCGTGATCAGGTCACGGTGTTCGGTGCCCTTCTGCGCGGCGCTGGCGAAACCGTCGCCGATCTCCACGCCCTTGACCGCGTTGATGCTCATCAGCGCCGCGGCGATCTCGCCGTCGAGCTTGCCGTAGATCGGCTCGCCCCAGCCCGGCGGCACGCCGTCGGCGACCACGTTCACCCGCGCGCCGACCGAATCGCCGGACTTGCGCAGCGCGTCCATGTACGCCTCCAGCTCCGGCACCTGCGCGACGTCGGGCCAGAAGAACGGGTTGTCCTCGACCGCGCTCCAGTCGAATCCACGCGGGGTGATCCCGCCCAACTGCGACAGCCAGCCGCGCACGGTCACGCCGTGGCGCTGCAGCAGCCACTTCTTGGCGATCACCCCGGCGGCCACGCGCATGGTGGTCTCGCGCGCCGAGGAGCGGCCACCGCCACGCGGGTCGCGGATGCCGTACTTCTGCCAGTAGCTGTAGTCGGCATGGCCCGGGCGGAACTGCGCGGCGATGTTGCTGTAGTCCTTGCTGCGCTGGTCGGTGTTGCGGATCAGCAGCGCGATCGGGGTGCCGGTGGTGCGGCCTTCGTACACCCCGGACAGGATTTCCACCTCGTCGGCCTCGCGCCGCGCCGAGGTGTGCCGGCTCTTGCCGGTGGCGCGGCGCTGCAGGTCGTGGGCGAACTCCTCCGGCGCGATCTCCAGCCCCGGCGGGCACCCATCGATCACGCAGCCGATCGCCGGCCCGTGCGACTCGCCGAAGGTGGTGACCGTCAACAGCTTGCCGAAGGCGTTGGAGCTCATCGCTGCGCCGCCAGCTCGGCGATCCGCGCGTGGTGCGCGCGCAGCTCGGCGGCCTCGACCGCGAAGATGCCCATCTGCCCGACCTTGAACTCGATCCAGGACATGAACACTTCCGGCAGCAGCCTGACCAGGTGCTGCTCGGAATCCCCCACTTCGCAGATCAGCAGGCCGTCCTCGCTCAGGTGGTCCGGCGCGTCGCGCAGGATCTTCAGCACCAGGTCCAGGCCGTCGTCGCCGGCGCGCAGCGCCAGTTCCGGTTCGTGCGCGTATTCGCGCGGCAGCGCGTCGGTCTCGTCGTTGGTGACGTACGGCGGGTTGGTGACGATCAGGTCGTAGACGCGGCCCTGCAGGCCGGCGAACAGGTCGCTGCGGACCAGCTCGACGTTGTGCGCGAGCAGGCGCTCCTTGTTCTCGGCCGCCAGCGACAGCGCGGCTTCGTTGATGTCGCTGCCGTCCACCTGCCAGTTCGGGTAGTAATGGCCCATGGCGATGGCGATGCAGCCCGAACCGGTGCACAGGTCCAGCGCGCGGGTGACGTCGCGCCCGGCCAGCCACGGTTCGAAACCGTTGAGGATGAGTTCGGCGATCGGCGAACGCGGCACCAGCGCGCGTGCGTCGCTCTTGAAGCTCAGGCCGGCGAACCAGGCCTCGCCGGTCAGGTAGGCGGCTGGCACGCGCTCGGCGATGCGGCGCTCGAACAGCGCCAGCACCTGCTGCTTTTCCTCTGCCAGCAGTCGCGCCTGGCCATAGGCCGGGCCCAGGTCCGGCGGCAGGTGCAGGGTATGCAGCACCAGGCTGGTGGCTTCGTCCAGCGCATTGTCGTAGCTGTGTCCGAAGGTCAGGCCCGCGGCATTGAAACGGCTGGCGCCGTAGCGGATCAGGTCGATGATCGTGTGGAGTTCGGCGGCCGCCTGGGCTGTCATGGCAATACGGGGGACAAGGATGGTCTGCGATTATAGGCGTGCACCCGGTATATTGAGCGCCCGGTTGCAGCCGAAACTGCGGCGATGTCCCGGCATCGGCCCGCAACGCCCCGGCAAGCGGCCGCCAGCGCGCACTGCCACCGCCCCCGCAGACCCGCGCCCCGCC
>NZ_LDJO01000083.1 GCF_001431595.1 Stenotrophomonas acidaminiphila | reverse complement strand
CAGGTCCTCGCGCAGCGCGCCTTCCAGCACGCTGAAATCGATCAGCGAGTTCTGCTTGGAAATGCCCACGCGCTCGGCGAACAGGCGCATCGCCGCCGGGGTGTAGCCGCGCCGGCGCAGGCCCTGCAGGGTCGGCATGCGCGGGTCGTCCCAGCCGTCCACCAGCTGCTCGGTGACCAGCGCCATCAGCTTGCGCTTGCTCATCACCGTGTAGTTGATGTTCAGCCGCGAGAACTCGATCTGGCGCGGCTTGGCCGCTTCGCGCGGCAGGCCCTTGTCCACCAGCGGCTGGGTCAGCGCCGGGTCGTGGGCGAAATCGACGTTGTCCACGCACCAGTCGTACAGCGGGCGGTGGTCCTCGAACTCCAGCGTGCACAGCGAATGGGTGATGCCTTCCAGCGCGTCGCCCAGCGCGTGCGCGTAGTCGTACATCGGGTAGATCGGCCACGCATTGCCGGTGTTCTGGTGCTCGACGTGCTTGATCCGGTAGATCGCCGGGTCGCGCAGGTTGATGTTGCCGCTGGCCATGTCGATCCTGGCGCGCAGGGTGCGGGTGCCGTCGGCGAACTCGCCGGCGCGCATGCGCGCGAACAGGTCCAGGTTCTCCTCGACGCTGCGCTCGCGGTAGGGCGAGGGGCGGCCCGGCTCGGTCAGGGTGCCGCGGTAGGCGCGCACTTCCTCGGCCGACAGGTCGCAGACATAGGCCTTGCCCTCGCGGATCAGCTTCTGCGCGCCCAGGTAGTAGGCCTCGAAGTAATCCGAGGCGTGGCGCAGCTCGTTCCACTCGAAGCCCAGCCAGCGCACGTCGTCCTGGATCGCGGCCACGTACTCGGGGTCCTCGCGCGCCGGGTTGGTGTCGTCGAAGCGCAGGTTGCACACGCCGCCGAACTCGCCGGCGATGCCGAAGTTCAGGCAGATCGACTTGGCGTGGCCGATGTGCAGGTAGCCGTTGGGCTCGGGCGGGAAGCGGGTCTTGATCGCGGTGTGCTTGCCGCTGGCCAGGTCCTCGCGGACGATCTGGCGGATGAAGTCCCGCTTTTCGGCGGGAGCCGTCTCCGGCGTGGCAGCAGCGGCAGGCGTGTTCTCGGACATGGGGGCGCAGGGTATTGAAATAGAACGCAAGTTTAGCCGAGCCGGACGCCGGCTGCCGGACCGGCGCTATGCTGGGCGCCCCGCCCGCAGGCAGCGCCCATGACCCGCCCCGTCCTGGTGATCGGCAACCGCAACTACTCCTCCTGGTCGCTGCGCCCCTGGCTGCTGCTGCGCCAGTTCGGCGTCGAATTCGACGAGGTGGTGCTGGCGCTGGACACGCCGGAGTTCGCCGCCCAGGCCCTGCGCCATTCGCCCACCGGCAAGGTGCCGGCGCTGCGCGATGGCGACCTGGTGCTCTGGGATTCGCTGGCGATCTGCGAGTACGCCAACGAGCGTTGGCTGGGCGGCCGCGGCTGGCCGGCCGAGCTGCCGCGGCGCGCGCTGGCCCGCGCCGCCGCGGCCGAAATGCACTCCGGCTTCGCCGCATTGCGCACCCAGCTGCCGATGAACAGCCGCCGCCGGCCCGACGGCTACCGCTGGGACGCCGCCGCCCAGCGCGACATCGACCGGGTGCAGGCGCTGTGGCGCAGCCTGCGCCGCGGGCACGGTACCGGCGGCGATTTCCTGTTCGGCGGCTTCGGCATCGTCGATGCCATGTTCGCGCCGGTGGCGATCCGCTTCGACGGTTATGGCGTGGCGCTGGACGACACCGCCGCGGCCTACCTGCAGGCGCTGTCCGCGCTGCCGGCGCTGCGCCAGTGGCGGCAGGCGGCCGAACAGGAAAGCGCGCGCGTGGCCGCCACCGACGCCCTGTGCCGCCCGGGCTGAGCCCGCCCGCCATTCCCGGAGAGAACCCCATGCAACTGGTCTACCAGACAAACAACCTGTTCGACGCGCACCTGGTCAAGCACGCGCTGGAGGACGCCGGCATCCCGGCCTTCGTGTTCGGCGAATCGCTGCTGGGCGCCGGCGGCGAGCTGCCGCTGTTCGGCCTGCTGCGGGTCTGCGTGCCGGACGCGGCCAAACCCGAGGCCGACGACATCGTCGCCGCGCTGGGCTTGGACGCCGCCGCGGGCGGCCCCATCTGTGACGATGAGCAAGCGCCGGGATTCCTGCCGGCCTGAGGAGCGGACCATGCTGGGTATCGGACACGGGCGGTTGGGCATCGGCGCGTTCAAGCAGCGTCTGCCGCGGCCGGAAGAAGCGTTGCCGGGGCGCGAGGCGCCGCTGCCGCTGCACAACGTGCATTTCGTCAACGGCCGCCCGCTGCGCGGCGATTTCGCGGGGCTGGACGTGCTGGACGTGGGCCTGGGCTGCTTCTGGGGCGCCGAGCGCAAGTTCTGGCAGCTGCCGGGCGTGGTGACCACCGCGGTCGGTTACCAGGGCGGGCTCACCCCCAACCCCACCTACGAGGAAGTCTGTTCCGGGCTCACCGGCCACACCGAAGTGGTGCGGGTGGTGTTCGACCCGGCGCAGGTCGTGCTGGACACCGTGCTGCGCACCTTCTGGGAAAACCACGACCCCACCCAGGGCATGCGCCAGGGCAACGACACCGGCACCCAGTACCGCTCGGCGCTGTACTGCCACACGCAGGCGCAGTTCGATGCGGCCATCGCCAGCCGCGATGCCTACCAGCAGCGGCTGACCGCCGCCGGCTATGGCGACATCACCACCGAAATCCTGTTCCCGGCACCGCCGTTCTACTACGCCGAGGACTACCACCAGCAGTACCTGGCCAAGAACCCGAACGGCTACTGCGGCATCGGCGGCACCGGCGTGAGCTGCCCGATCGGGCTGGACGCCTGAGGTGATGGAGGCCGCGCCACGCCGGTTGCTGGTGGTGTGGCACGGCTTCACCGGCGCCACCCGGGCCATGGCCGAAGCGGTTGCCGAGGCGGCGCGCGGGGACGCCGGGGAGGCGCTGGAGGTGTGCCTGCTGCGCGCGGCCGACGCCGGGGCCGACGACGTGCTGGGCGCCGATGCGGTGGTGTTCGCCACCCCGGAGACGCTGGCCTCGATCAGCGGCGCGATGAAGGACTTCTTCGACCGCAGCTACTACCCGTTGCTGGGCCGCTGCGACGGCAAGCCGTACGCGCTGGTGGTCTGCGCCGGCTCGGACGGGGAGCCGACCATCGCCCAGCTGCGGCGCATCGCCACCGGCCTGCGCCTGCGTGAAGTGGCCGAGCCGTTGCTGGTGCGCACCCATGCACAGACGCCGGAGGCCATTGCCGCACGCAAGCTGCTGCCGGAGGCCGACCTGGCACGCGGCCGCGAACTGGGCGCGCTGCTCGCGGCGGGGCTGGCGCTGGGGATCTACTGACGCCGCGCGGCGGGCAGAAAAAACCGGGGCCAGCGTTGCTTTCTCTGCAACCGGGCGGCCGGCCCTGCGCGAGAGAAAACAACGCTGGCCCCGGCTTGCGGGCGATCAGGCCGTCAGTTCGTCGGCAATGCGCTGGCGCAGCGCCTGCAGGTCCTTGGCGAAGGCATCGATGCCGGTGGCCAGCTTCTCGGTGGCCATCGGGTCGGCGGCCATGTCGGCGTCGAACCGCGCCTGGTCGATCGGCGCGACGTCCACCGCCTCGGCGGCGGCCGGCACCAGCTTGCGCGGCAGCTCGCCCAGGTCGGCGTCGAGCTTTTCCAGCAGATCCGGGGAAATGGTCAGGCGGTCGCAGCCGGCCAGCGCCTCGATCTGCGCGGTCGAGCGGAACGAGGCGCCCATCACCACCGTCGGCGAGCCGCGGCGCTTGAACTCGGCATACACGCCGCGCACGAACCTCACGCCCGGGTCCTCGTCGATGCTGGCCGGCGCCTGGCCGTGGGCCACGTACCAGTCCAGGATGCGGCCTAC
>NZ_LDJO01000082.1 GCF_001431595.1 Stenotrophomonas acidaminiphila | reverse complement strand
GCCGAGTACCAGCGCGCGCTGAAGGCGCCGCTGGGGGTGCCGAAGGTGCCGGGGCTGGTGGCGGCCAACCGCTTCCCGGCCTATATCGACCTGGTGCGGCGCCAGCTCGGCCATGACTACCCGGAAAGCACCCTGCAGGGCGCGGGCCTCAACGTCCTCACCGGCATGTCGCCCTCGGCCCAGGCCTATGCCGAAGGCGCGGTGGCGCATACGGTCAAGTCGCTGGAGAGCAAGCGCCGCCCCGAGCTGCAGGCGGGGCTGGTGCTGACCGACGTGCACAACGGCGACGTGCTGGCGGTGGTCGGCAGCCGCGATGTCGCCGAACCGGGCTTCAACCGCGCCATCGACGCGCAGCGGCCGGTCGGTTCGCTGCTCAAGCCGTTCGTGTACCTGCTGGCGCTGGCACAGCCGGACCGCTGGTCGCTGGCGACCTGGGTCGAGGACACCCCGGTCACCGTACAGCTCAGCCGCGGGCGCAACTGGACCCCGGGCAACGCCGACAACCGCAGCCACGGCACGGTGCGCCTGATCGACGCGCTGGCCCGCTCCTACAACCAGGCCACGGTGCGGGTCGGCATGCAGGTCGGGCCCGAGCGCATCACCCAGCTGATCCACGTGCTGGCCGGGCTCAAGGCCGAGGCCAACCCGGCGGTGATCCTGGGCTCCACCGACCAGAGTCCCTACGGCATGGCGCAGCTGTACCAGTTCCTGGCGTCGGGCGGCGAGATCCAGCCGCTGCACGCCGTGCGCGGGGTGGTCGATGCCCAGGGCACGCTGCTCAAGCGCTACGACAAGACCCCGGCGCCGGCGCAGGAAGGCGACTCCATCGCCGCCAACCTGATCAGCGTGGCGCTGCAGCAGGTGGTGTCCAGCGGTACCGCGTCCGGGCTCAACGCCGACGGCCTGGGCCGGCTGCAGCCGGCCGGCAAGACCGGCACCACCAACGACGGCCGCGACAGCTGGTACGCCGGCTACACCGGCGACCACCTGGCAGTGGTGTGGATGGGCAACGACCAGAACGAGCAGGCCGGCCTGTTCGGCGCCACCGGCGCGATGCGGGTGTGGTCGGGCATCTTCCGCAACCTGCCGAGCCGGCCGCTGCGGGTGAACAGCAAGGGACTGGACTGGCAGTACGTGGCCGCCGAGGGCAACAACAGCACCGACGAAGGCTGCCCGGGCGCACGCCGGCTGCCGTTCGTGGCCGGCTTCGCCCCGGCCTACGCGCCCTGTGCGCCGCAGGCGGTGCCGGAAGAGGAGACCCAGGAAAGCGGTGGCTGGCGCAGCTGGTTCGGGCTGGACCGCAAGGAGCCGGCGGCGGCGTCAAGCACGCCTTCAGACGCGCCTGCGCGATAATGGCGGCATGAACCACACGCTCCCGATCCACCGCGCACTGGCCGTCCTGGCCGTTTCCCTGGCCCTGGCCGCCTGCACCAGCACGCCTGCGCCGCCGCCCGCACCGGTCGATACGACCACGCCCGCCCAGCGCATGGCCGCGGTACAGGCCGCCGCCGGTGCCGACGACAAGGAAGTGACGGTGCAGCCGCTGCGCGACCCGCAGGTGGACGACCTGCGCCAGATCGCCGCCGAACGTCGCGAGGCCGGCGACCTGGCCGGCGCCGCCGACGCGCTGAACCAGGCGTTGCTGCTGGTCGAGGACGACCCGGCGATCCTGCAGGAACGCGCCGAGATCGCGCTGCTGCAGGGCGACTGGGGCCGCGCCGAGACGCTGGCGCGCAAGGCGGTCGCGCTCGGCTCGCGTACCGGCCCGCTGTGCCGTCGCCACTGGGCCACCATCGAGCAGACCCATCTGGCGCGGGTGGAGAAGGAAAACGCCGCGTCGGCGCATGCGCAGATCGAAGGCTGCACCGTGCCGGGAATCAAGCGCTATTGACGGCGGGGCCGCCCCGGCCCCGATGCGCGCACGCCGATGTCGCTAGCCACCGCCAGCCGTGAAGCCCTCAGCGCCGACGGCGCGCTCGCCCGGCAACTGGACGCCTTCACCCCGCGTGCGGCGCAGCTGCGGCTGGCCGAGGCCATCGCCGATGCCTTCCAGCAGCGCGACGTGCTGCTGGCCGAGGCCGGCACCGGTACCGGCAAGACCTTCGCCTACCTGGTGCCGGCGCTGCTGTCCGGGCTGAAGACCATCGTCAGCACCGGTACCCGCGCGCTGCAGGACCAGCTCTACCACCGCGACCTGCCGCGGGTGCGCGCCGCGCTCGGGGTCGGCCTCCGCAGCGCACTGCTCAAGGGCCGCGCCAACTACCTGTGCCGCTACCGGCTGGACCAGGCGCGCGGCGAACCGCGCTTCGCCTCGCCCGAGCAGGCCGCGCAGTTCCAGCGCATCGTCGCCTGGGCCGGGCGCACCCGCTTTGGCGATGTCGCCGAGCTCGACGGGCTGGCCGACGACTCGCCGCTGCTGCCGATGGTCACCTCCACCGTCGACAACTGCCTGGGCAGCGACTGCCCGTTCTGGAGCGAGTGCTTCGTGGTGCAGGCGCGGCAACGCGCGCAGGAAGCCGACCTGGTGGTGGTCAACCACCACCTGCTGCTGGCCGACCTGGCGCTCAAGCAGGAGGGCTTCGGCGAGATCCTGCCGGGCGCGCAGGCGTTCGTGATCGACGAGGCGCACCAGTTGCCGGAGCTGGCGGCCGGCTTCTTCGGCGAGGGATTCGGCATGCGCCCGTGGCAGGAGCTGGCGCGCGACTGCCTGGCCGAGTGCCGCGGCGTGGCCGGTGCGCAGCCAGTGCTGCAGCAGCCGGTGGCGACGCTGGAAATGGCGTTGCGGCAACTGCGCGCGGCGATGGAATCGTTGCCGCCGCGCGGCACCCGGTGGCGTGCGCTGGCGGCGCCCGACGTGGCGGAAGGCTTCGACGTGCTGGCCGCGGCGCTGGCCCAGCTGCGCGACGCGCTGGCCGTGCTGCGCGAGGCGTCGCCGGGGCTGGATGCGTGCCACGCACGCGCGCTCGAAGGTGCGGCGCGGCTGGCGCGCTGGCTGGGCGAGGATGCGCCGCTGCCCGATTTCGAAAGCGATGACGCCGACGTGGCCGCCGCCGGCAACGACGTGCTGTGGTACGAACTGACGCCGCGCGGCTTCCGCTGCCAGCGCACCCCGCTGGACGTATCCGGGCCGCTGCGCGAACACCGCCAGCGCTCGCACGCGGCCTGGGTGTTCACCTCGGCCACGCTGACCGTCGATGGCGACTTCGACCACCTGGCCGCGCGCCTGGGGCTGGACGATCCGCACACCCTGGTCCAGCCCAGCCCGTTCGACTGGCCGGTGCAGGCGCTGTGCTACCTGCCGCAGCAGTTGCCAGACCCGGCCGCGCGCGGCTTCGGCGCCGCGCTGATCGCCACCCTGCGCCCGGTGCTGGACGCCTCGCAGGGCCGTGCGTTCCTGCTGTTCGCCTCGCACCGTGCGCTGCGCGAGGCCGCCGATGCGCTGCGCGGCGGGCCGTGGCCGCTGTTCGTGCAGGGCGAGGCGCCGCGCGCCAGCCTGCTGCAGCGCTTCCGCGAGTCGGGCAACGGCGTGCTGCTGGGCTCGGCCAGTTTCCGCGAAGGCGTGGACGTGGCCGGCGATGCGCTGAGCGTGGTGGTGATCGACAAGCTGCCCTTCGCCGCGCCGGACGACCCGGTGTACGAGGCCCGGCTGGACGCGATCCGCCGCGCCGGCGGCAACCCGTTCCGCGACGAACAGCTGCCGCAGGCGGTGATCGCGCTCAAGCAGGGCGTGGGCCGGTTGATCCGCAGCGAGAGCGACCGCGGCGTGCTGGTGCTGTGCGATCCGCGCCTGCTCAGCCGTGGCTACGGGCGCGTGTTCCTGGATTCGCTGCCGCCGTTCCGCCGCACCCGCGAACTGGCCGATGTGCAGGCGTTCTTTGCGCGACAATGGCAGCCCGATGCCGACGCGCCGGGCATGGAAACCGCCATGCCGTCCCTTCCCGATCCCGATGTGACCCCATGAAGCTGCTCGCCCTGGAAACCGCCACCGAAGCCTGTTCCGTCGCCCTGCATGTCGACGGGCAGGTGCTGGAACGCTTCGGGATCGCGCCGCGCCGGCATGCGGAACTGACCCTGCCGTGGGCGGAACAGCTGCTGGCCGAAGCCGGCATCGCCCGCGCGCAGCTGGACGCCATCGCCCTGGGCCGCGGCCCGGGCGCGTTCACCGGCGTGCGCCTGGCCATCGCCATCGCCCAGGGCATCGCCCTGGCGCTGGACCGTCCGCTGCTGCCGGTGTCCACGTTGCAGGTGCTGGCGATGCAGGCACCCGGCGACGCCAGCCACGTGCTGGCCAGCATCGATGCGCGCATGGGCGAGGTCTATGCCGCGCGCTGCGTGCGCCGCGACGATGGCCTGTGGGACGAACAGGGCGCGGAAGTGGTGATTGCCCCGGATGCGCTGCAGCTGCCCGACGATGGCAGCCGCTGGGCCGGTGTCGGCACCGGTTTCGCTGCTGCCGAAGGGCTGCTGGCCACGCGCCTGCAGGCCCGCCTGGCGTCGGTCGATGCGCAGGCGCTGCCGCGCGCATCGGACGTGTTGAAGATGGCCGTGCCGGCCTTCGCCCGCGGCGAGGGCATCGCCCCGGAGCTTGTACAGCCGGCTTACCTGCGCGACAACGTCGCGCTCACGCTGGTCGAACAGCAGGCGCTGCGCGCTTCGCGCTGAGGGCGCCGGCGCGGACGGTGCCCGCCGTGACCGCGTTGCCGTCACGGTGGCCGGCCTGGCGCCGTGCCTGCTGGCCCTGGATCATCTGCGCTCGCCATCGAGCAGCGCATTGAGCTGCATGACGAGTGCGTCGGTGTAACGGGTGCCCTGCGCCGTCGCCGCCGGCAGCGGGGCGGGTGCATCGGCATCGCGCAGTTCGGCATGCAGCCCGCTGCGGACGGCGTAGACCGGGGCGGCGACCTCGAAGCCACGCGCGGGCGGCACGCCGAACAGCGCCCGGTACAGCTGCATGGCATCGAGCAGGGTCAGTGCCGGCCCGGGATGCATGCCGTCCGCGTGGTACCAGGCGAGCGCGCCGGCCTCGGTGGAAAGCCGGCGCAGGCTTTCGGAAATCTCCACGTAGCCGATGCCGGCCTGCAGGGCGGCGGCGCGTTCGGCTTCGACAATCGCCGCCGACGCGCGGGGATGGGCCTGGTAGCTGCCCAGCAGCAGTACCCGTGCGCCGGATTGGCGGCCCGCCGCGGCAAGTGCCTGCACGGCCTGCCGGGACGCCTGGCAGGCAGCCTCGCCGGCGCCACAGAGCAGCTCGCCGCCGCGTTCCTGCAGCACCAGCACCGCCGGCCGGTAGCTGGCCAGTGCCTGCCGCACGCTGCCGTCGGCCACCCGCTGTTCGAGCGTGGCGCCGCCCTGGACGATCATCGCGCTGTGCACGCGCTGGTCGTTGGCATTGGCCAGCGCGGCGAACGTGGCCGGCAGGTTGCCGACATAGGTCAGGCTGTTGCCGACGAACAGCACGCGTTGCGGGGCTGCCGGCTGCATGGCACCCGCAGGTACCTGCATGCCGGCGACGAGCAGGGACAACAGCAGCATCCATCGACGCATGGGGACGATCCGCCCGGGGTGTGCCGGTTCGACCGGACTACCAGTCGATGGTTCCGCGGATCACCGTCTGCACCTGTCCACCGGACCACACGTCGCAGTGTTCGTCGACACGCAGTTCCAGCAGCGCGTCGTGGCCGACTTCGCGGCCCTGGCTGGCGCTGTAGCGGCCGCCATGGCCGGGCAGCGCGCCGCGTTCGTCCAGCCACGCGGCGAGCACCGCATTGGCGGCGCCGGAGGCGGCGTCCTCGAAGCGACGGCCGTTGCCGACGAAGGCGCGCACCGCCAGGTCGTGCGGCTGGCCATGGCTGCGGGCGTAGGCGAACACGCCCATCGCGCCCGTGGCTTCGGCCAGGGTGGCGATGGCGTCCCAGTCCGGGGCCAGGGCACGTAGCGTGGCCTCGTCGGCCAGCTCCACCAGCCACCAGCGGCGGCCGCCGTCCATCAGCACCGGCGGCAGCGTGCCCAGCGGCCAGCCGGCGATGGCCGGGCGCAGCCGCGCATCGGTGGCATCCACGACGTCCATCACCGACGCGCGCGGGGTGCGGATGGCGATGCGGCGGACACCGTCGATCGTGTCCACCCGCAGCGGCAGCTGGCCGGCGATGCCGTCCTGCACCAGCAGGCCGTCGACCGGCGTGGCCAGGCCGCACTCCAGTACCGCGTGGGCGCTGCCGACGCTGGGGTGGCCGGCGAAAGGCACTTCCTTCTGCGGCGCGAACATGCGGATGCGGTAGCTGCTGCCCGGCGTGGTGGGCGGGAACACGAAGGTGGTCTCGGGCAGGCGGGTCCAGCGGGCGATGGCCTGCATGGCGGCATCGTCCAGGCCATCGGCGTCGAGCACCACGGCCAGCGGGTTGCCGGTACCGGGGCGCGGGGCGAAGACGTCCAGTTGCAGGAAGCGGCGGGTGGTCATGCGGTGTTTCCGTTGTGAAGGGGTTACCAGTCGAGGCGGCCGTCGATGACCGGCTGCACTTCGCCGCCGATCCAGACATGGCCCTCGGCGTCCAGCTGCACGTGGACCTCGCCGTTGCGGCCGCGCTCACGGCCCTGGCTGGCGCGGTACTGCTGCCCCGGCCCGAGCCGGCCCTGCGCCAGCAGGTGCGCGGCGACCAGCGCGTTGGCGCTGCCGGTCACCGGATCCTCGTCGATACCGACGCCGGGGGCGAAGGCGCGCACCACGTACTGGTAGCCGACATCCGGCCGCGCCGCGGCGGCGAACACGGCCAGCTTGCCGTTGCCGGGCAGGGCGGCGATGGCCGCCAGTTCCGGCCGGTAGCGGCGCAGCGCGGCTTCGTCGCCGGCCTCCAGCAGCCACCAGTCCGGGCCGTTGTTCCACAGTGCCGGTGCCGCGTCCGGATGCGCCAGCGCGGCCAGCCCGGGCGGCAATGGCGGCGCGGCCAGGTCGCGGTGCTGCGCGCGCGGGCTGCGCACGTGCAGCAGGCGGAAACGGCCACCGCCGTGCACGCGCACCGGCAGCAGGCCGGCGGCACACTGCTGGAGCAGACTGCCCTGGTCGTCGGGGGTGGCCAGGCCGTACTCCACCGCCGCCCAGGCCGCGCCGACGCTGGGGTGGCCGGCGAAGGGCAGTTCCATCTTCGGGGTGAAGATGCGGATACGGTAGTCGGCACCGGCTTCCGGCGGCAGGAAGAAGACCGTCTCGGACAGGTTCAGCCAGGCGGCGATGGCCTGCATGGCGGCATCGTCCAGGCCCTCGGCATCGAGTACGACGCCCAGCGGGTTGCCGGCGCCCGGGCGCGCGGCGAAGACATCCAGTTGCAGATAGCGGCGTGCGTTCATGGTTACGGCCGGTACGGGGCCGGCCAGCATAGGGCGGGCGCGCCCGCATCGCGAGCACCCGGCCGGTCGCGGCATGCCACCCGCGCACGCCGGGACCGGCGCCGGTGCAATGCCGTGGCCCGCAACCGGCGGCGCAGGGCGGGGCATGGCTATAGAATCGACGGTTCCGCCCGCCAGTCGGGTCTTTCCCCACCGTGAACCCCCACGCCAATGTCCTCTTCCCCCCTCGTCGATCGCTGGATCGTCCTCAAGTTCGGTGGCACCTCGGTGTCGCGTCGTCATCGTTGGAACACGATCGGGGAACTGGCGAAAAAACGTGCGGACGAGACCGGTGGCCGCGTGCTGGTGGTGGTGTCCGCGCTGTCGGGCGTGACCAATGAGCTGACCGCGATCGCCGATGGCGCCGCCGACAGCCGCGAGCGGGTGGCCGCGCTGGTCGCCCGCCACAACGCATTCCTGGCCGAGCTGGAACTGGGCGAGGAGGTGCTGGCCGCGCGGCTGGCGGCGCTGCAGGCGCTGCTCGACGACCCGCGCGCGGCGCAGCGCCCGCTGGACTGGCAGGCCGAGGTGCTGGGCCAGGGCGAACTGCTGTCCTCCACCATCGGCGCGGCCTACCTGCATGGCAATGGCCTGGATTTCGGCTGGATGGACGCCCGGCAGTGGCTGCACGCGCAGCCGCCGGCGCCGAACCAGAGCGCCTGGTCGCAGCGGCTGTCGGTGAACTGCCAGTGGCAGGGCGACGCCGGTTTCCGGCAGCGCTTCGCGGCCCAGCCCCCGCGCATGCTGATCACCCAGGGCTTCATCGCCCGCCACGGCGACGGCGGCACGGCGATCCTCGGCCGCGGCGGCTCGGACACCTCGGCCGCGTACTTCGGCGCGCTGCTGGGCGCCAGCCGGGTGGAGATCTGGACTGACGTGCCGGGCATGTTCAGCGCCAACCCGAAGGACGTGCCCGATGCGCGCCTGCTGACCCGGCTGGACTATTACGAGGCTCAGGAAATCGCCACCACCGGCGCCAAGGTGCTGCACCCGCGCTCGATCAAGCCGTGCCGCGACGCCGGCGTGCCGATGGCGATCCTCGATACCGAGCGTCCGCACATGCCCGGTACCAGCATCGACGGCAGCGCCGAGCCGGTCCCGGGAGTCAAGGCGATCAGCCGCCGCAACGGCATCGTGCTGGTGTCGATGGAAGGCATCGGCATGTGGCAGCAGGTCGGCTTCCTCGCCGACGTGTTCGACCTGTTCCGCAGGCACGGCCTGTCGGTGGACCTGATCGGCTCGGCCGAGACCAACGTCACCGTCTCGCTGGATCCGTCCGAGAACCTGGTCAGTACCGACGTGCTGGCGGCGTTGTCGGCCGACCTGTCGCAGATCTGCAAGGTCAAGGTGATCGTGCCGTGCGCGGCGATCACCCTGGTCGGCCGCGGCATGCGCTCGCTGCTGTACAAGCTCTCGGACGTGTGGGCCACGTTCGGCAAGGAGCGCGTGCACATGATCTCGCAGTCGTCCAACGACCTGAACCTGACCTTCGTGATCGACGAGGCCGACGCCGACGGCCTGCTGCCGATCCTGCACGACGAACTGATCGAAAGCGGTGCCATGCCGGTCTACGAGGAGCAGGTGTTCGGCCCGCGCTGGCGCGAGATCACCGGCAGCGTGCGCCCGCGCCCGACGCCGTGGTGGCGCGCGCCGCAGTCGCGCGCGCAACTGCTGGAACTGGCCGCGCAGGGCACGCCGCGCTACGTCTACCACCTGCCGACGGTACGCGCGCGTGCGCGCCAGCTGCAGGCCGTGGCGGCGCTGGACCGGCGCTACTACGCGATCAAGGCCAACCCGCATCCGGCCATCCTGCGCGCGCTGGCCGCGGAAGGCTTCGGCCTGGAGTGCGTCTCGCTGGGCGAGGTCGAGCACGTGTTCGAGGCGCTGCCGGAACTGGCGCCGTCGCGGGTGTTGTTCACCCCCAGCTTCGCCCCGATCGGCGAGTACGCCGCGGCACTGGCGCGCGGCGTCAACGTCACCGTCGACAACGTCGAGCTGCTGCGGCGCTGGCCCGGGGTGTTCCGCGACCGCGTGCTGTGGCTGCGCATCGACCTGGGCCATGGCGACGGCCACCACCGCAAGGTCAACACCGGCGGCAAGGAAGCCAAGTTCGGCCTGTCGGCACAGCGGGTGGACGAATTCATGGACGTGGCGCGTGGCATCGGCGTGCGCGTGACCGGCATCCACGCGCACCTGGGCAGCGGCGTGGAGAGCAGCGGCCACTGGAAGCAGGTGGTCGACGAACTGGCCGGTTTCGCGCGCCGCATCGGCAGCGTGGAGATTCTCGACATCGGCGGCGGCCTGCCGGTGCCGTACAGCGACGACGACGAGCCGTTCGACCTGGATGCCTGGGCCGCCGGCCTGGCCGAGGTCAAGGCGGTGCACCCGGCGTTCCAGCTGGCGGTCGAGCCGGGGCGCTTCCTGGTCGCCGAGGCCGGCGTACTGCTGGCCCATGCCACCCAGGTGGTTGAGAAGGACGGCGTGCGCCGTGTCGGCCTGGACGCGGGCATGAACGCGCTGCTGCGCCCGGCGCTGTACGACGCCTGGCACGACATCGCCAACCTGTCGCGGCTGGACGACGCGCGCGATCTCGATTTCAGCGTGGTCGGCCCGATCTGCGAATCCAGCGACGTGTTCGCGCAGCGGGTCAAGCTGCCGGCCACCACCGCCCCGGACGACGTCATGCTGATCGCCGACGCCGGCGCCTACGGCTTCAGCATGGCCAGCCGCTACAACCACCGCGCGCTGCCGCACGAGGACATCATCGACGATGCGCGTTGACCGGCATGCCCCGCATCCCCTTTCGTTCCGCCGCGCCGGCCTCGCGCCCCACGCGGCACCCCGCTTGATTCCGGATACGCCATGACAGCTTTCGACAAAGACCAGGTTACCCGCTTCCGTTTCGTCCGCTGCGACTTCGCCGCGGACACCGGCGTGGCGCAACTGGTTTACGCCTTCGACGACGGCCCGGAGATGACCGAAACCGTCACCGTGCCGGGCGCGCCGTTCCACCTGGACGGTGCGCGCGCGGCGGCGGTGCAGCGCGCGTTGCGCCTGCTGCACCTGATCGCCGGCGTGAGCTACTACAAGGCGGCGGTGCCGGCGCAGGTGGCCATCGACAGCTACGCCATCGACGCCGCAACCGCAGCGCTGGTGGAAACGGTCTATCTCAACGGCCTGGGCGAGTTCGCCTACCGCAACGGCCTGAACCTGCGCGGCCGGTTCCGGCTGCCGGTGGAGGCGCAGGCCGAACCGGCGGCGCAGCCGCTGGGCCTGCGCGAACACGCGCTGGTCGCCATCGGCGGCGGCAAGGATTCGCTGGTCAGCATCGAGGCGCTGCGCCATGCCGGCGTCGCCGCGACCGTCACCTGGATCGGCGGTTCGCAGCTGATCCGCGCCTGTGCCGAGCGCACCGGCCTGCCGATGCTCAACATCGGCCGCACGCTGGCGCCGGAGCTGTTCGAACTCAACCGCCAGGGCGCGTGGAACGGGCATATCCCGGTGACCGCGGTGAACTCGGCGATCATGGTGCTGGCGGCGCTGGCGCAGGGCGTGGACCAGGTGGTGTTCTCCAACGAACGCTCGGCCAGCTACGGCAGCCAGATCGCCGGCACCGGCGAGGTCAACCACCAGTGGTCCAAGGGCTGGGCATTCGAGAAGGCGTTTGGCGAGCACGTGCAGCGGCACGTCGCCGCCGACCTGCACTACTACTCGCTGCTGCGGCCGCTGTCGGAGCTGGCGGTGGCGCGGCAGTTCGCCCGGACCGACTACTACGACGCGCATTTCTCCAGCTGCAACCGCAATTTCCACATCCTCGGCGAGCGTCCGGTGAACCGCTGGTGCGGGGTCTGCCCGAAGTGCCACTTCGTGTTCCTGGCGTTGGCCCCGTTCATGCCCAAGACCCGGCTGGTACGCATCTTCGGCCGCAACCTGCTCGACGACGGCGAGCAGGCCGGCGGTTTCGACGCGCTGCTGGAGTTCCAGGACCACAAACCGTTCGAGTGCGTGGGCGAGGGCCGGGAGTCGCGGGCGGCGATGGCAACGCTGGCGGCGCGCCCGGAATGGAAGGAGGACGTGCTGGTCAAGCGCTTCGCCAGCGTGATCCAGCCCACCCTGGCGGCCGACGAGCTGAAGCTCGAGCCGCAGCTGGTCATCGACGGCGAGCACCGCATCCCGGCCGCCCTGTGGGAGCGCCTGCGTGCGGATTTCGCAGCTTGAGGGCAAGCGCGTGGCGCTGTGGGGGTGGGGCCGCGAGGGCCGCGCCGCCTTCCATGCGCTGCGCGAACGCCTGCCCGGCCTGCCACTGACGCTGTTCTGCCCGCAGGCCGAAGCCGCCGCCGCGTGCGCTGAAAGCGCCGGCGCGCTGCAGGTGGAAAGCGCGGTCACCGGCGAGGCCCTGGCGCGCTTCGACGTGGTGGTCAAGTCGCCCGGCATCAGCCCCTACACGCCCGAGGCGCTGCAGGCGCAGGCACGGGGCACGCAGTTCATCGGTGGCACCTCGCTGTGGTTCAGCGAGCACGCCCGCGCCGACGGCCGCCTGCCGGACACGGTCTGCGTGACCGGCACCAAGGGCAAGAGCACCACCACATCGCTGCTGGCGCACCTGCTGCGCGCGGCCGGGCACCGCACCGGGCTGGCCGGGAACATCGGCCTGCCGCTGCTGGAGGTGCTCGACCCGCAGCCGGCGCCGGAGTACTGGGCGGTGGAACTGTCCAGCTACCAGACCGGCGAGGTCGCGCGCAGCGGCGCGCGCCCGGACGTGGCCGTCGTACTGAACATTTTTCCCGAACACCTGGACTGGCACGGCAGCGAGCAGCGCTACATCGACGACAAGCTGGCGCTGGTGACCGCCGGCCACCCGCGGGTGGCGGTGCTCAATGCCGCCGACGCGCACCTGCGCGCGCTGCAGCTGCCGCACAGCCAGGTGGTGTGGTTCAACCAGCCCGCCGGCTGGCACATGGTCGGCGAGGTGGTGCACCGCGGCGCGCAGCCGGTATTCGATACCTCCGACACGCCGCTGCCGGGGCGCCACAACCGCGGCAACCTGTGCGCGGTGCTGGCGGCGCTGGAAGCGCTGGGGCTGGACGCGGTGGCGCTGGCACCGGCGGTGCGCGGCTTCCGCCCGCTGCCCAACCGCCTGCAGCTGCTGGGCGAGCGCGACGGCGTGCGCTGGGTCAACGACTCGATCAGCACCACGCCGCATGCGTCGCTGGCTGCGCTGGACTGCTTTGCCGGGCAGCGCATCGCGCTGCTGGTCGGCGGCCACGACCGCGGCGTGGACTGGCACGATTTCGCCGCGCACATGCGCGACAACGCGCCGCTGGAGATCGTCACCATGGGCGCCAACGGACCGCGCATCCATGCCCTGCTGCAGCCGCTGGCCGATGCCGGCCGGTTCGGCCTGCATGCGGCCGGCGGCTGCAG
>NZ_LDJO01000081.1 GCF_001431595.1 Stenotrophomonas acidaminiphila | reverse complement strand
GCGGCGCGCCGCCGACCTGCACCTTGCCGTCGTCGCCCAGCAGCATCAGCAGCACCACCGAGGCGAACAGGATGGTGGCGATGGTGATGCCCGAGACCGGGTTGTTGGACGAGCCGACCAGGCCGGCCAGGTAGCCGGACACCGAAACGAACAGGAAGCCGGCCACGATCATGATGATCGTCATCGGCACGCTGACCAGCCACTGGCCGACGATGGCCTGGTACAGCGCCAGCAGCGGCAGCACGAACAGCACCAGCGCCACCAGCATCCACTTCATCGGCAGGTCGCGCTCGGTCTCGGCCAGCGGCACCGCGCCGGCGCTCTTGCGCGCGGCGGCGAAGCCGCTTTTGATCCCGGCCAGCAGCGACTTGCGCAGCGAGAACAGCGTCCACACCCCGCCCACCAGCATCGCGCCGACGCCGAGGAAGCGGATCTTGGACGACCAGATGGCGAACGCCGCGTCGGCCGCCGGTGCACCGGCGATGCCGGCGGCCAGTTGCGGATCGCTGCCCAGGAACAGCCCGTGGTACAGCGGGATGGCGATGTGCCAGGACAGGATCGCGCCGGACAGCACCACGATGCCGACGTTCAGGCCGACGATGTAGCCCACGCCCAGCAGCGCCGGCGACAGCCCGGTGCCGAGGTAGCCGATCACCTTGTTGTTGGCGAAATAGCCGGCCACCGCCCAACTGTCGGGAATGACCTTCAGGCCATTGGCCGCGGCCAGCTTGACCACGCCGCCGATGGCGGCCGACAGGCCGAGGATCTTCAGCCCCGGCCCGGGGTTTTCGCCGGCCTTGAGCACTTCGGCCGCGGCCTTGCCTTCCGGGAACGGCAGCGGATCTTCGACGATCATCGAGCGCCGCAGCGGCACCGAGAACAGCACGCCGAGCAGGCCGCCGAGGCCGGCGATGCCCAGCACCCACCAGTATTTGAAGTCGGGCCAGTAGCCCATCAGGATCAGCGCCGGGATGGTGAAGATCACGCCCGCGGCGATCGACGAACCGGCGGACGCGCCGGTCTGGACGATGTTGTTCTCGAGGATGGTGCCGCCGCCAAGCAGGCGCAGCACGCCCATCGAGACGACCGCGGCGGGAATGGCCGTGGCCACGGTCAGGCCCGCGAACAGGCCCAGGTAGGCGTTGGCGGCGGACAGCACCACCGCCAGCACGATGGCCAGGACCACCGCGCGGAAGGTGAGCTGCGGGGGTGCAGCATTGTTCATGGAAGTTTCCGGCTGGCAAAAAACGCTGCCACGCTAACGTCCGCTTAACGGCAAGTCCAGCCGTGCCGCAGCATGTGCCTCATGCCCTGTGGCCCGCCGCACGCCGGCACCGGGCCAGGGCGACACCCGCATCCACGCCACGTCCGCCGGCAGGGCCAGCGCATGCGCCGGGCGGGCACCGCCGCGCCCGCCTTCCGCCCGGCTCCTATACTTGCCGCCGACTCCGCAGCCGGCGCCCCGATGCACGCAATCCCCGCCTCCCCGTCCAGCGACTTCCTCGGCCACCCCAAGGGGGTCTACGTCTGCTTCTTCACCGAGATGTGGGAGCGCTTCTCCTTCTACGGGATGAAGGCGCTGCTGCTGCTGTACCTGACCAAGTACCACCTGTTCGGCGACAAGGCCGGACTGGACCTGCTTGGCGCCTACGGCGGGCTGGTGTACTGCGTGCCGGTGTTCGGCGGCC
This sequence comes from Stenotrophomonas acidaminiphila, assembly GCF_001431595.1. Classification (GTDB taxonomy): domain Bacteria; phylum Pseudomonadota; class Gammaproteobacteria; order Xanthomonadales; family Xanthomonadaceae; genus Stenotrophomonas; species Stenotrophomonas acidaminiphila. The sequence goes on along the minus strand of NZ_LDJO01000081.1, from coordinate 16,724 downwards.
TGCTCGCCGACCGCTGGCTGGGCATGCGCAAGGCAGTGGTGTTCGGCGGCATCCTGCTGGTGCTCGGCCACCTGGGCATGGCCTTCGAGGGCCACGCCGCGCACCGCGTCGGCGGCGAGGTGGTGCGCGACGACACCGCGCTGGGCGCGACCTACCTGTCGCTGGCACTGATCGTGATGGGCGTGGGCTTCCTCAAGCCCAACATCTCCACCATCGTCGGCAAGCTCTATCCCGACCGTGCCGATGGAAGCGCTGACCCGCGCCGCGACTCGGGCTTCTCGCTGTTCTACGCCGGCATCAACCTCGGCGCGCTGTTCGCCTCGCTGGTCTGCGGCTTCCTCGGCGAGGTCTATGGCTGGAAATACGGCTTCGGTGCCGCCGGCATCGGCATGCTGGTCGGCCTGGGAATGTTCCTGTGGGGACAGAAGTACCTGCAGGGGCACGCCGAGCCGCCGCAGCCGGCCGCGCTGCGCCAGCGCATCGCCGGGCTGCCGCGCGAATGGCTGATCTACGCCGTCGCCATCGCCGGGGTGGTGCCGGTGGCGGCGCTGCTGTGGGCCGCGGCCAACGGCGCCTTTGCCCTCGGCGGCGAGATCAGCCTGGCACTGATGCTGATGATCGTGGTGCTGGGCGGCGTGCTGCTGTGGTTCGCCTGGTTCACCGGCACCCGCTGCACCCCGGTGCAGCGCCAGCAGATGATCGCGCTGATGGTGCTGATCTTCATGGCACTGGTGTTCTTCACCCTGTACGAGCAGACCTACGGCTCGTGGGTCACCTTCACCGATCGCCTGCTGACCAAGGACCTGGTGCCGTCGCTGGTGATCCGCGACGGCACCCCGCTGCCGTGGTCGATCGCCTCGCTGCTGCTGGCCCCGCTGGGTTTCGTGGTCGCCGCGCGCCTGTCCGAACGCACCCCGGGCTCGGGCGCGCCGCGCCTGCTGTTCGCCGTCATCGTCGCGGCGATGCTGGTGATGCTGGTGCGCGATTGCCTGGTACTGCCGCAGACCGCCGGGTCCCTGACCTACCTCGGCGCGCTGTTCCTGGTGCTGCTTGCACCGCTGTTCGCCGCCCTGTGGGCATGGCTGGACCGGCGCGGGCTGGATCCCTCCAAGCCGGTGAAGTCCTCGTTCGGGCTGCTGTTCGGCGCGCTGTCGTTCGTGCCGCTGGCACTGGCCGCGCAACATGTCGGCGCCACCGGGCAGATGGCCAGCGTGTGGTGGCTGGTGCTGGCTTACCTGGTCCTGGAGATCGGCGAGATGTGCCTGTCGCCGGTGGGACTGTCGGCCGTCACCCAGTTGGCGGCCCCTCGCGTGGTCAGCCTGATGATGGGCACCTGGTTCCTGGCCACCGCCTTTTCCGAAACCCTGGCCGCGCTGTTCGGCAAGCTCGCCGCCATCGACGTGCCCGAAGGCGGGGTGATGGACATCGCCGAGGCCGCGGCCCGCTACGAACACCTGTTCTGGCTGCTGATGTGGATCGGCCTGGGCTGCGCCGTGCTCGCCCTGCTCGCCTCGCCGCTGCTGAAGCGGATGATGCACGGGGTGCGCTGAGCCTGCCCGGCGGAAACGACAACGGCGCCTCCCGGCGCCGTTGTCGTTTCCACGCAGGCGCATGCCGCGCTTACTTCGCGGTGTCGCCCCCCAGGTGCCGCGACAGGAACGCCAGCAGCCGGGTGTAGTACTCGCGCTGGTGCGGCTCGGTGTAGAAGCCGTGGCCTTCGGTGTCGTAGTACAGCGATTCGACCGGTACCCCGGCCTTCCTCAGTGCCGCTTCCATCATCCGGGTGTGTTCGACCGGGGCGATCTCGTCCTCGCCACCCGCCGCCAGGAACACCGGCACCGTGATCCGCTCGGCCAACCGGTTGGGCGAAGCCGCCGCCAGCGCGGCCATGTCCTCGCCCACCCAGTCCCGGGACCAGTTGCCCAGGCTGCGGCGCTTGCGGCCGTCCTGGCGCTGCATCATCGGCAGGTCGTAGACGCCGACGTACCCGGCCGCACAGCGGTACAGCGAGGGCTCCTTCGCCACCCCCATCAACGCCGCATACCCGCCGTAGCTGGCCCCGTAGATGCAGATCCTCGACGCATCGGCATGGCCCTGCTCGACCGCCCAGCGCGTGGCGTCGGTCAGGTCGTCCTGCATGGCCCCGCCCCACTGCCGCGCACCGGCGGTCTGGAATGCCCAGCCGTAATTGCCGGAACCGCGGTAGTTGACCTGCATGACGGTATAGCCGGCCGCCGCCAGCATCTGCGCATCGCGGTCGTACTGCCACCCGTCGAAGATGCCGAACGGGCCGCCGTGCGGCATCAGCACCATCGGCCGCGCGCCCGAGGCTCCGCGCGGCCGGGTCAGGTAGCCGTGGATGGCAAGCCCGTCGCGCGCCTTGAAGGTGATGGGTTCGACGGTGGCGGCCTTGTCCGGGTCGATCCAGCTGCCGCTGCTGACCACATGGGCCACCTTCTTCTGCGCGGTATCGAACAGGTAGAAGTCGCCGGGGCTGTTGCCGGACCACACCCGGATCAACAGCAGGCTGCCATCGCGGGTACTCGAGGTGACGCGCACGGACTGGCCGGGGAACGCGGCCTCCAGGCTCCGGTACTGGCGCGCCTCGGGCGACGCATCGTCGAAGAACAGGTTGCGGTGCCGGCCATCCATCACCTGTGCGCCGACCGGGATCGAGGTGCCGTTGCGATGGATGATCGACAGCGGGTCGGCCCCCGGGTGATGCAGCACCGTGGTGCGCGCGTTGCTGGCCGGGTCCCAGGCGACGATGCGGTCGGTGCCGTCATCACCGCCGCGCACCTGCAGGTAGACGAGCCGGTTGTCCGCCGAGAAACCCAGGGGAACCTCGATCCGCTTGCTCGCGTTCTGGTCGTTGACCAGGCGCCACTCCGTGCCGGTGGCCTCGCGGTAATACAGCTTGCTGGCATTGTCGACGTCGGCACCGTACGCCAGCCGCACCTCGCCGCCGCTGTCGGTGACGAAGCCCGCGCGCCGCACCGGTGCCCGCGCCAGCGTGGTACGGCGGCCGCTGGCCACATCCATCCGCTCGGCGCGGGTGAACGGCTCGTCGCCCATCAGCGGCCAGACCGAAATCACCGCATGGCGATCGTCCCCGGGCAACCCGTCGATCAGGAACGCGGCCACGTCCTCGACCTTCTTCGGCTGGATCCGGGTACCGGCACCGTTGCCCTGTACCCGGAAGCCGACCAGCAGGTCGGCCTGACCGCCATTGGCCTTGACCGTATAGATCTCGCCGGTCGGTTGTGGCTGGTCGAGCACGCCGAACTTCTCGGCGATGCCGACGAGCACGCGGTCGTCGCTGACCCATTCGAAGTCGCCCACGTGCGCGTTGCGCCGGAGCCTGAACACACCGGCCACCTTGAGGTCGGCGCGCCGGAACAGCGTCAGTGCGGTGCTGTCCTCCAGCGGCACGGTGGCCGCGTAGTACTCCCCGGACGGCGAGATCTTGATCTCGTTGAACTCATCCTTGCGGATGAACTGCCCCAGGTCCACCGCCCCGACCGCCGGCAGTGAGGCCATCGAAAGGGCCAGCAACAGCCCCCATTTGCCTGCCTTCATCCCGTTCCTCCCTGATAATTCCATCCTTCGGGGCCGATTCTAGCCATGCGCCGCGATGGGATGCACGCGGCCCGGCGGTATCGGTTCCGGCGCGGGCGCGGCGTTCGCATGGCAGGGCCAGGAGCAGGGACATGTGCCAACGCATGTCGTGGCAGCACATCTGCGGCGGCCGTCCGGCCGCCGCGCGGATCAGAAATCGATGTCCAGGTTCACGTACACCGCGCGGCCCTGGATGCCATAGATGTTCTGGTAGAACGGATACCAGGTCATGCTCGCGTCCTTCGGCCCGTAGTGGTCGAACAGGTTGGTCACGTCCACGCCCAGGCGCATGTTGCCGGTGATCTTCTTCGACAGGCTGGCGTTCCACTGCACGTACGACGGCAGCTGCGCGCTGGCCTGGTAGTTGACCCGCGCGCCGTTGCGGTAGCCGTACAGGCTCGCCGACCAGTCGCCGCGGTTCCAGCCCAGCGTCCAGTTGCCGCGCGAGCGGAACGCCAGCGGCTGGTTGCCGCAGCTGTAGGTCGCCGAGTAGGAGCAGCCCATGTAGTCCTGCCACGGATCACCGGCGGCGACCTGCACGTCGTAGCCAAGGGTGCGGCTGTACCCGGCATTCAGGCTGAAATCGCCGAGCGCGCCGCCGCTCCAGGCGTACTTCAGGCTCGCGTCCACGCCGCGGGTGCGCACGCCGGCCTGGTTGATCGCGTCCAGGAAATACTCGGTGACCTTGCCCGCCGCATCGCGCTGCACATAGGCCAGGTAGACCGCGCACGCTCCGGAATTCGGATCGACCGGCGTGCCATCGACGCGCCGCCCCAGCAGGCAGCTGGCGTTCTCGCTCATCAGCGTGGCGGTGTCCAGGTACTGGCTCTTGCCCTTGAGGTCGATCTCCCAGTAGTCGGCACTCAGCGACAGCCGTTCGCTGACGTCCCAGACGATGCCGAGGCCATTGGATGTGGCGGTCTCCTCGTGCAGGCGGCTGTTGTTGCCGCCTTCCACGTACCAGGCGCTCTCGTGGTGGTCGGCACCGCACTGCGCAAGACCGGCCGTGGTGGTCAGGTCCAGGCCGTCGAGGCGGCACAGGTAGTAGTTGGTGATGTAGTCGTCGTAACCGGTCACCGGTTCGCCATACAACCACATGATGTTCGGCGCCATGAAGCTGGTCTGCCGGCTTGCGCGCACCAGCAGGTTGTCGAACGGCCGCCATTCCAGGCTGGCCTGCCAGGTGATCGCGTCGCCGACGTCGGAGATGTCGTCGTACTTGTCCCAGCGCCCGGCGACATTGGCCACCAGGCGCTGCAGCAGCGGGATGCGGAACTCGACGCCGGCACCGTAGCGGTCGCGCGGCCCGCCGCCGGATACGCCGGTATGGTTGAAGGTCTTGTCGGCGCCCGCATACGTGCCCAGGCTGCGGCGATCCGGGCGCAGTTCGTACCTGGAGTGCGATGCCTCGAACACCGACGCCATCTCCACGTCGCCCGCCGGCAGCGCGAACAGCGTGCCGCCGAGAACGAACTGCGCCTGCGCGGTCTGCGACAGGTTGCGGTTGCGGATGGTGTCCACCATCGACGCATACTGCTGCGGTGTGATCGGCCCGAACAGCACGGACGGATCGATGCGGTACAACGGCGCGCCGTCGACCTCGCCCACCGCCTCGCCGAACAGGTAGCGGTGCACGCGGTCGGTGATCAGCTGCTTCCAGCTGCTCTTCATCTCGTCGCGCGACAGGCTGAGGCTGGCATCCCAGTCGAAACGCGCGCCGATGGTTCCGCGCAGCCCGGCATTGGCGCTCAGGGTGGTCTCGTCCCACATCCGCATCGGCGCGCCGCCGATGTCGTTGGGGTCGAGCGCGCGCCAGTATTCGAACTGGCCGATGTCCACGTCGTACGCGCTGCCCGCGTTGTACAGGTACATGCTGGTGCGGTGCGCGGCCTCGCTGCGCGAGCGCTGCACCAGCACCTGGCCATAGCCCTGCAGCGCGTCGCTGAAGCGGAAGTTGCCCGACACGTAGGCCGAGGTCTTGTCGTGCTTGTTGGCCAGGGTGTCGCCGTCGTAGTAGTTGGCGTTGCCGCAGGCATAGGGCCGTGCGGCACTGGCCGAGCCGTACATCGGGAAGTAATTGCGCCCCAGGGTACGGCAGGTGTGCTCCAGCGCCGCGGTGGCCGTCGCCGGATCGACATCGCCGGCGTACAGCAGGCGGCCATCCTGGCCCAGCCAGTAATAATCGTTGTAGCCGGCGTCCATCAGCGCGGTATCCAGCCCGAAGGTCGGGCGGCTGGTTCCGGCGTTGCCCGGGGCGTTCATTCCGGTGCGGATGATGTTGCCGCGCTGCCAGGAGAAGATCGGCTCGCGGTTGAGCTGCTCGAACGCGTAGGTGATGCTGCCACGGTCCCATGCCTTGCCGCCGCTGAACTGGAACTGGGCGGTATCGCCGCCGCCACGGGTGGTGGCGCCGCCGCGCACGCGCAGGTGGTCACCCTCCCAGTTGTCACGGGTGACGATGTTGACCACGCCGGCCACCGCATCGGAGCCGTAGATCGCCGACGCACCGCCGTTGAGTACCTCGATGCGTTCCACCACCACCGCCGGAATGCTGCCGACACTGACGCCGGTGGAGGCTGCGCCGGAACTGGCCGCGTACTCGGTCATGCGTTTGCCGTTGAGCAGGATCAGCTGATAGCCCACGCCCAGTCCGCGCAGGTTGAGGAACGCGGCATCCGGTTGCGAGGCGCTGGCATTGAACTCGCCACCGACGACATCGCCGTTGAACTGGGTCAGCGTCTGCAGCGTTTCGGCCACGGTGCTGTAGCCCTGCTTGCGGATGTCCTCACTGGTGATCACCACCACCGGCGACGGGCCCTCGACCGCGGCGCGCCTGATGCGCGAACCGGTGACCTCGACCTTGTCCAGCGTACGCGCGGCATCGCCACCATCGGCCGGGTCGCCGGCCGCTGCCGGCGCCGCCTGCTGCGCATGCGCGGCACCTGCGGCCGATGCCACGGCCGGCAGCGCCAGGGCCATGAGGACCGCCATTGACAGGCGGCGGTACTGCGGTTGTTGCGGGCCAATGGACATCATGGTTCGTCTCCCCGTTGCTCGGCATGGTTCGGCTGGAAGGCACTGCGGCGATGGCGATCTGTCGCGATGGACGGTGTTGCCTGCGGTCCGGACACGGCAGCGGATCGCGGCGCTGCGACAGGCAGCGCCGGGAGGCAGTACCGGACCCGGATGCGTTCCGGTCGCATGGCGGCCCTGCGGGCACGCTTCCCCGGAACATGCCAGCGATCCTAGGCGCGACATCGCCTGCCACGCATCGGGAGAAACCCCGATTGTTCGCATGCCGCGACTGCTTCGACGGAAGCTGTCCCACCCTGTTCGGGGCAACGACGAAAGCGCCTGAAAAAAGACGTCGCGCAGTGCATGGATGCGCTCGCGGATGCGGTATCGTTGCCGCGGCCCGCGCATGCCGCAGCAGCGCGCGGGCCGCCGATGCGCTACCGCGCCTCGCCCTGCAGATCGCTGCATCCGCGGACATCGCCGCGCACGATGCACACCACCTTCTCGAACAGACCGGGGAAAAGATGAAGATCCAGGCACCACGCATGGCCGTTCTCGCACTCGCACTGTTTTCCATCGGAACCGCGCCACCGCTGTGCGCCGCGCCCGGCACCGGCGACCGGCACGGTTGCGATGCGACCCCGGCAGCTGCCAGTGCGCAGGCACAGGCCAGGCGCGAGGCGTTCGACGCGGCGATGCGCGCGCATGGCATTCCCGGCGCGCAGCTGATCCATACCCGCGACGGAATCTCCGAGGCGTACTGCCATGGCGTGCTCAACGCCCGCGCGGCGGCCACGGTCGGCGACGACACAGTGTTCCAGGCCGCCTCGCTGTCCAAGGTCGTGGCCGCCTACATCGCGCTGCGCCTGGTCGACGCCGGAAAGCTCGATCTCGACAAACCGCTGTGGGACTACTGGCAATCGCCCAGGACCAGGGACAACCCGCTGGCACGGCAGGTCACCACGCGCATGGTGCTGGCCCACACCAGCGGCCTGCCCAACTGGCAGATATCACCGTCGAACCCGGCCATCGACGGCACGCCGTTGGAGAGCCGGTTCGCGCCCGGCGAGCACTACGCCTACTCCGGCGAAGGCTTCTACCTGCTGCAGCGCACGCTCGAGCACATCACCGGCAGCAGCTGGAATGCGCTGGCCTCGCGCGAGGTGTTCTCGCGGTTCGACATGCCCAGCAGCAGTTACCTCACCGACCCGGCGATGCGCGCGCGCAACGCCACCGGCCACGGCAAGGACGGCACGCCCGCAGCGGAGCGGGTGTTCGGCTGGGAGAACACCGCCTGGACCCTGGTCAGCAATGCGCATGACTACGACAACTTCATCCACAAAGCGCTGTACCGCGGCGAAGGACTCAGGCCGGCCACGCATGCGTTGCTGTTCACACCGGCCAGCGACGCCGACGATCCGGCATCGCCGGGCCCGGCCGATGCGTTCATCGCCTGGGGCCTGGGCGTGGGACTGCAGGACGCCGATGGCCGGCGCCTGGCCTGGCACTGGGGCGACAACCCCGGCTTCAAGGCCTTCTTCATGCTCGACCCGGCCAGCGGCGAAAGCCTGGTGCTGTTCACCAACAGCGAGAACGGGCCCGCGGCCTACAAGCAGGTACTGCGCGCGTTCATGGGCCCGGGCAGCTACCCGGCCGTCGACTGGTCCAGCGCGCAGGATTGACCGCAGGCACCGGGCCGGTTGCAGGCGTACCCCGCGACCGGCCCGTGCGTGGCGATCAGGCGTCGTTCAACCCCACACGGCAGGCGCAGGCATCGACATGCGCCCATGCTGGTAGACAATGCCGCCCGGCCAGTCCTCGGCCTGCAGCCAGGGACCATCCAGGTCGCAGACTTCGCACAGCTGTGCGAGCACCATGCCCGGCGCGACCGATACCGATCCGCCCAGCATGCATCCCACCATCAGCCGGAAGCCCGCCGCGCGCGCCGCCGCGGCCAGTTCCAGCGCGGCGGTCAGGCCACCGGTCTTGTCCAGCTTGATGTTGACGAACTGATAGCACCCGACCAGGCCGGCAAGGTCCTCGTGCGTGGACAGCGCCTCGTCGGCGCAGACCGGGATCGCACCGTCATAGCCGCGCAGCCCGTCGCCATGCGCCACCGCCACCGGCTGCTCCAGCAGGTCCACCGCAAACGGCTGCAGGGCCGGCACGTAGGCCCGCAGCTCCTCCACGCTCCACGACTGGTTGGCGTCGACGATCAACCGCGCCCGTGGCGCGCCGCGACGCACCGCGGCCACCGCCTCCAGCGGCGAGCCCTTGCCCACCTTGATCTTGAGCCAGGGGTAACCGGCGTGCGCACGCGCGGTGGCCTCGTAGGCGGCGATGTCGCGGATGCCGATGGTCACCGCGCTGTCGACCGGCCGCCAGTGGGCGATGCCGGCGCGGGTCCATGCCGGCACCCCGCTTTGCTTTGCCTCCAGGTCCCACAGCGCCGCATCCAGCGCATGCCGGGCACCGCCGGCCGGCAGCAGCCGCAGCAGTTCGTGGCGGTCGCAGCCCCGTTCCAGCGCCGGGCGCACCTGCTCGATCTGCGCGAGCATGCTTTCCGGGGTTTCGCCGTGGTAGCCGACGCCACCGGCCTCGCCACGGCCGACCCGGCCGTCCTCGTGCAGCTCGACGATGACCACGCGCGCCTCGCTGCGCACGCCGCGGGCGATGGCGAACGGCTCCCTCAGTTTCCAGGCATGCGGCCTGGCATGCAGCGTGCGCATGGCCACGGCCTCAGCCCATGATCGAGGCCAGCGCCCGGTCAAGGGGGCTGCGCATCGGGTCGAAGGCCGGAACGCCCAGCTCGCGCTCGGCACGCTCCAGGGCCTCCTGCGCGGCGGCGGCGTCCATCGCCGAGGTATTCAGGCTCACCCCGACCAGGCGCGCGCCGGGATTGGTCAGGCGCGCGGCCTGCAGGTACAGGTCGCGTGCCACCGCCAGCCCCGGCACCGGGTAGTCCGGCCAGCTGACCAGGTGCGTGCGCAGCGGGTCGTGGCACAGCACCAGGCCGTCGGCCTGCGAACCGTGCAGCAGGCCCAGGGTCACGCCGGCATAGGCCGGATGGAACAGCGAGCCCTGGCCTTCGATCAGGTCCCAGTGGTCGGGCGCGGCGTCGGGCGAAATGCACTCGGCCGCGCCGGCGATGAAATCGGCGATCACCGCATCCACCGCGATGCCGGCGCCGGCGATCATGATGCCGGTCTGCCCGGTCGCACGGAAATCGGCATCGATGCCCTGCCCGCGCATCGCCCGGGCCAGCGCCAGCGCGGTGTACTTCTTGCCCAGCGCGCAGTCGGTACCGACCATCGCCACGCGCTTGCCGCTGCGCCGCTTGCCGGTGGCGCGCGGCAGGTTGTCCGGGGGCCGGCGCACGTCCACCAGGCGCACGCCCGAACGCTGTGCCGCCTGCGCCAGGCCGGGCACCGATTCCAGCGGCGTGTGCAGGCCGCTGACGATGTCCAGGCCCGCCTCCACCGCGGCGATCAACAGCGGGCTCCAGTGCGCGGGAATGCGCCCGCCGACCGGGGTGACGCCGATCACCAGCGAGCGCGCGCCGGCGGCGGCCGCGGCAACCGGGTCCAGTTCCGCCAGGCCAAGGTCGATGGTGCCGCCAGGCAGCCGCGTCTGGCCGATGCAGTCCTGCGCGCTCCAGTCGCGCAGGCCGAAGGCGGTCTTGGCTTTCAGCGGATTGGTTTCCTCGCCCAGGAACAACAGGTAAGGCATGTGCAGGACCACCCTGGCCGGCGTCGCGCTCATGGCCGGGCCTCCACGGGTACCTGCTGCCGCTCGTTCGTATGTCGCATGCTTGCCACCTATTTCCCGGGCCGGAACTGATCGTCGCCATTCGACCATACCGGGTGTCGTCCCGAATCGGGAAAAACCCGCATATTCCCGGCCGGGCACCGCCGCCGCCAGCGCGCGATGCGCGCCGCTTGCCAGCACCACGGGCCGCTGCTACATAGCCACGATGCCATTCGCCGCCAGCCTGCGGGCGAGGCCGCCACCACGCCGTCCGCACCTTCCCGGAGACGCCATGCTGATGCTCGATGCCCCACCCAGCGCGCGCGCCGATGGCCTGGCGTCCGCGCGTGCGGCGCTGGTGAAGGCACTGGACATGGCATCGCTATGGCAGGCCTGCGCGGCGCTGATCAACGCGGCACTGCCGTGCCATTCGTGCAGCCTGCTGTTCGATATCGACGGCTACCAGCCGCTGCAGGGCCGGCACCACCTGGCCACGGCCGGCGACGACGGGACCCGCCTGGTCACCAGCCTGGAAGTGGCCGCGCCCTACCTGGACGCCAATCCACGGATCCGCTGGTACACGTTCTCGCAGATCGCATCGCAGGACGCGCTTGCACCCGAACGGCTCAAGGCGCAGAACCCGGCGCCGGCCTGGCGCGAATTCATCCACCTGGCGTTCTGGGACGGCACCCGGCTGGAAGCGGTACTGAGCATCCGCATCCTCACCGCCCACACCGAGCTGTCCGACGCCGAACTGGCGTTCCTGGCCGAGCTGTATCCGTTGCTGGATGCCAGCCTGCAGCGCGTGCGCATGCTCGAATCCGACCGGCTGCGGCACAAGGCCGTGGAAGACCTGCTGTACGAGCTGCCGCTGGCCGCACTGCTGGTGGATGGCAACCTGGCGCCGTCGTACATGTCGCGCGAAGCCAAGCGCATCTGCCGGCGCTGGAGTGCCGATACGGAACGCGACGGCTGCCTGCCGCGCGCGATCGAGGCGCCGCTGCGCCGCTGGATGGAGGGGGCCGCAGGCACCGCCGCGGCGCCCGGCCAGCGCGCCAGCTTCATCCTGGCCCATCCGCAGCGCCCGGCGCAGACCCTGCGCGTGGAGATCAGTTCGGCGCCCGGCAATTCATTCCGCCACGCCCAGCACCTGCTTGTCCTGGCCGCGGACGGCGACACCGACGATGTGGCCGGGGCCGCCGCCGCACGCGCCCTGCCCCTGCTCAAGTGCCTGTCGCCAAGCGAGCGCAAGGTGGCCGGGCTGGTCGCCTCGGGGCTGCGCAACGACGCCATCGCCGAGCGCCTGTGCCGCTCGCGCAAGACCATCGAATCGCAGATCAGCTCGATCTTCCGCAAGTTGAACGTCAGCAACCGCACGCAGCTGGCGCGGCTGCTCAACTGAATCACCGCGGCCGCGCGCCCACTCCGGCGCGCAGGCGGCCGCAGCGGCGGGTCAGCGTGGCGCCGGCGCCGCCAGCTGCGCGCGTCGCACCGCCTCCAGCACCGGCGCCAGCGGCAGCGCCGCCGCGGTGCCGCGGTGTCCGTGCACGGTGTGGGCGCGGAACAGCGAGTTGACGATGGCTTCCTCGGTCGCCTCGGCAGCGGCCTGGAACAGCGGCGACATGGCTTCGCCGGCCAGGCTGCGCGCCGGCTGCAGCGCCCGGTCCGGATCGCGCAGGTTCTCCTTCGCGGTGGAGAAGGCGATGACATAGTCGCCCGAGCCGTTGGACATCACCGAACCGGTGCGCGCCAACCCGACCAGCGCCCGCTTCGCCAGGCGCTGCAGCTGCGCCGCGTCCAGCGGGGCATCGGTGGCCACCACCAGCATGATGCTGCCGTCGCCGGTGCTCGGCGGCGGCACCGCCAGGCTGCGCGCATACGCGGCCGGGTCCGGCAACACCTTCCACACCGGCACGCCGGCGATGGTCAGCTCGCCGCCGAAATTGCTCTGCACCAGCACGCCGACCGTGTAGCCGCCATCGCCGGCAGGCAGCTGCCGCGAACTGGTACCGATGCCGCCCTTCCAGCCGAAGGCGACCGTACCGGCACCGGCACCGACATCGCCTTCCTCGACCACGGCATGCGACGGCGTGGTCAGCGCGCTCTCCACCAGCGCCGGGGTCAGCGGCCGCGCACGGATGTCGCTGAGGTAACCATCGTTGGTCTCGCCCACCACGGGGTTGATCGAGCGCACCTGCTCCATGCCCGGCTGCCGCAACAGCCAGTCCGCCGTCGCGTCGGCGACCTTCCAGGTGCTCAGCGTGCCGGTCAGCAGGATCGGCGTTTCCAGCTCGCCCAGTTCCTGCACCTGGGTGATGCCGGCCAGCTTGCCGTAGCCGTTGCCGACCACGATCGCCGCCGGCACCCGCTGCCGGTACAGGTTGCCGGGATGCGGCAGGATCGCGGTGACCCCGGTATGCAGGCGCGTGCCCTCGCGCAGGGTGGCGTGGCCGACGCCGACCCCGGCCACGTCGGTGATCGCATTGTGCGGCCCGGTCGCCAGCGTACCGATGACCACGCCGGCCTCGCGCGCACGTAGCCGCTGTTCGGCGGCGAGCGTGGCCGATGCGGCGCCGGCGGCGACCAGGGCGAACAGCAGGGGGGACCAGCGCTTGATCATTCGACGGCTCCAGCAGGACACGGGGACATGGCGGCACGGTACAGGAAGCCCCCCGCCTGCGGTCACGCAGGCAGGGCCGGGTCCGCCGGCCGCATCGGTGCGATGCTGGCGCCGGAACGATGCCGGCGCATCGGGAAAAATCCTGATTCTTGCCTGGCAGGGCGCCGCGCCTGCCGCCGCGCGTCAGCGCGCGCGGCGATGCTCGTACCAGCCCCGCGAGCGATTGACGATGTGGACCACGGACAGCATCACCGGCACTTCGATCAGCACGCCGACCACCGTGGCCAGTGCCGCCCCCGAATGGACGCCGAACACGCTTACCGCGGTGGCCACCGCCAGTTCGAAGAAGTTGCTGGCGCCGATCAGCGCCGAGGGGCCGGCAACGCAGTGGGCCACGCCCAGGCGGCGGTTGAGCAGATAGGCCAGCCCCGAGTTGAAATAGACCTGGATGAGGATGGGCACGGCCAGCATCGCGATCACCAGCGGCTGGGCCAGGATCTGCCTGCCCTGGAACCCGAACAGCAGCACCAGCATCAGCAGCAGCGCCGCCAGCGACAGCGGGCCGAGCCGGGCCAGCCAGCCGTCGAGCCGCCGCTGCCCGCCGTTGCGCATCACCCAGGCGCGCAGGCCGGTGGCGATGATCACCGGCACCACGATGTACAGCCCCACGGAGATGACCAGCGTCGCCCACGGCACCGTGATCGAGGAAATGCCGAGCAGCAGCGCGACCAGCGGCGCGAACGCCACCACCATGATCGCGTCGTTCAAGGCCACCTGGCTGAGGGTGAAGGCGGCATCGCCGCGGCACAGGTTGCTCCACACGAACACCATCGCGGTGCACGGCGCGGCCGCCAGCAGGATCAGGCCGGCGATGTAGGCATCCACCTGGTCGGCCGGCAGCCACGGCGCGAACACGTGGCGCAGGAAGAACCAGCCCAGCAGGGCCATCGAGAACGGCTTCACCGCCCAGTTGACGAACAGCGTGGTGCCGATGCCGCGCCAGTGCCGGCCGACCTGGCGCAGCGCGCCGAAGTCGATCTTCATCAGCATGGGCACGATCATCACCCAGATGAGCACCGCCACCGGCAGGTTCACCTGCGCCCATTCGATGCCGCCAAGGTGCGCGAACGCCGATGGCCAGCGATGGCCCAGCAGCGTGCCGGCCACGATGCACAACGCCACCCACAGGGTCAGGTAGCGCTCGAAGAACCCTATGCGTGGTGCTGCCTCACTCACCGGTCGCGTCCCCGGCGTCGACAAAGCCAATCTTGTCCAGGGCGGCCTTGAGCTGCGCACGGTCCTCCCATACCGACGAGGGAAGCGCCAGGAAGGCCATCAGCCGGGCCTGGATGACACGATGGGCCTGCCTGAACGCCGCACGCTTGTCGTCGTCGCTGCCACCGGCCGCCGCCGGGTCGGGCAACCCCCAATGGGTGCGCAGGAAATCCCCGAATACCACCGGGCAGGTTTCGGCTGCTGCCGAATCGCACACCGTCACCACCAGGTCCATGCGCGGCGCCCCCGGCGTGGTGAACTCGTCCCAGGACTTGCTGCGCAGCCCGGCGGTGGAAATACCCTCGGCCTGCAGTTGGGCCAGGGCGAACGGGTTCACGGTGCCGGTGGGCTGGCTGCCGGCGCTGAACACCTTGAAACGGTTGCCGGCCCACGCGCGCAGCGTGGCTTCGGCCAGGACACTGCGGGCACTGTTGCCGGTACACAGGAAAAGCACGTTGTGGGTCATGGCGAGGACGTCATGTGGAGGAAGGCGGTGTGCTGCAGGAGAACCGCCGCCCGGTCAGCAGCCGCAGGCGGGATCGGCCACCGGCGCGCATTCGGCATTGCCCGAACCGGCGCAGCAGTTGTGGGTGAGGTACTGGATCAGGCCATTCATTGCCTGGAAGTTCGCGCGATAGCAGACATGACGCCCCTGGCTTTCGCTCTCCACCAGGCCGGCATGCACCAGTTCCTTCAGGTGGAAGGACAACGTCGCGCCGGGGACCTCCAGCGCCTGGCCGATATCCCCGGCCATGCGGCCCGCAGGACCGGCTTCGACCAGCAGGCGGAAGGCCGCCAGCCGGGTGGCGTGGCCCAGGGCGGTGAGCGCGGCGATTGCATTTTTTGTTTCCATTTTTCTAGAATAATAGAATGAATGAATCCGGACAATCCCCCTTCGACCTTCCCGCGCACCTGGACACGCGCCTGCTGCCACCGCCCACGCAACCGCTGGCCGACGGCCACGGCGAGGCACGGCGCCCGCGCATCCTCATCCTGTACGGCTCGCTGCGGCCGCAGTCGTACAGCCGCAAGCTGGCCCTGGAAGCCGAACGCATCCTGCAGTATCTCGGCGCCGAGACCCGGGTGTTCGATCCGCACGACCTGCCCATGCTCGACAGCGTGGACAAGCAGCACCCCAGGGTGCGGCAACTGCGCGAGTGGTCGCAGTGGTCCGAGGGCCACGTCTGGGTGTCGCCCGAACGCCATGGCACGATCACCGGGGTGTTCAAGAACCAGATCGACTGGCTGCCACTGGAAGACGGCAGCGTGCGGCCGACCCAGGGCAAGACCCTGGCGGTGATGCAGGTCAGCGGCGGCTCGCAGTCGTTCAACGTGGTCAACACGCTGCGCGTGCTGGGGCGCTGGATGCGCATGCTCACCATCCCCAACCAGTCATCGGTGGCCAAGGCCTGGCAGGAGTTCGACGACGACGGCCGCATGAAGCCCTCGCCCTACTACGACCGCGTGGTGGACGTCATGGAAGAGCTGGTGAAGTTCACCCTGCTGGTGCGCGGCCACGGCGAGCATCTGGTGGACCGCTACAGCGAGCGCAAGGGTGCGGAGGAAGCGCGCCGCATCTCGCGGGCGGCCGCGGTGACGGAATGAAGGAATGACGGAATGACGCCGCGTTCCGGCGGCGCGCCGACCGGACCACCTGCATATCGCGCCGCGCCGCAGCGCGCGGCGCAGGGCGGATGAAAACGCTAATTAGTAGCAAATACCCAAACCCGATATCCTTACGGATCATGGGCTTGCTGGAGAGCCGTGCAGACGAGGTGACCAGCCTCTAGCGCATCGGGCGTACACGCCGGCTCAAAAATAGGTAGAGGGCGGGGCAGCATGCTCGCCCATCTGGAGGGAAAAGAAAGTCTTGGCTCAAGTGTTGGCTTGGTCTGCACGATGCCCAGGATGGTGCTGGTAGATGGCTGGCTGCCATCAGGGGCGCCTAGCTTGTGCAGGCTGACGAACGAGACGCTGCCGAAGTAAGTGAAGGTCAGGTAGCTGAAGATGAGCATCCCCCACAGCACGTTGGACAAGGGGCGGATGTTCTTCCATAAGGCGGCCACGACCAAGGCAGCCTAGACACCAAGCGCCCAGCTGAACAAGGCATAGAAGATCCCCAGAGGCGCATCGACCAAGATGCAGCCAGCTAAGGCCATCAAGCCGATCGTACTGCCAACCACCCAAGCCTTAAGGAGGACCGGGCCTGCGCTGACTCAGCCTCGTTAAAACGCTGCTCGTGCTTGATCGACGGGAGGGGTTGAACTACTCCCAGTAAATCTCCGGCTACCAGCACCAAACCGGGCAACACCAGCAGCATTACGAACAGGAGTACGCCCAGCAAGGCCGCCGCCGCGATGGCGCCCATTAAACTAGCCAAATCGAACGTCGGTGGACCGGCCAGCCTTTCGTAGACACTCGGACGCCATAATTGATGGCAATGACCCAG
>NZ_LDJO01000080.1 GCF_001431595.1 Stenotrophomonas acidaminiphila | reverse complement strand
AAGGGATCTATCCGACACGGGCCACTGCTGCATCGGACGTGTTCGACTACATCGAGATGTTCTACAACCCCATCCGCCGACATGGTTCCGCTGGCGGACTGTCACCGGTAGAGTTTGAGAGGCGCTACGCGCAGAGCGGCGACTGAGTGTCTACGGAACTCTGGCCGGTCCAGTTCTCTACAGGTTGCGTGTAGAGAAACCACTGCGCCGCGCTGCCAGCCCGGCTTTCGAGGGAATGACTGCAGCGGTTGGGGAGGTGCCAATCGCTGATATCGCCACCGTTCCTCCCGACGTCAGCGGGAGTCGGAGCGCCCGTGGATCGCGGGTTGCTCAGGTATTGGGCAGGCCGCATTCCTGCAGTTGCTGCATGGAACTGGCCTTCATCGCGCAGTCCAGGTGGCGCCGGGTCACGCTGCCATGTTCCGCGCAGGTGGCCGCGTCCCTGTCCAACTGCGCCTGGCCCATCATGGCCGTGATGTCCTCGCCGTTGATCTCGTAGATGTGCACGTAGTACGCGCGGCACTCGGCGGCCGATACATCGCGCGAACCGGAGCCTGCGGTTCCGGTACAGGCGGAGAGGAACAGCAGGCTTGCGGCAATGAGGGTTTGGGTGATGCTCATGCAGGCTCCTTCGCACTGTTGGGTATGGCCATCTACAACCGGAGGATCCAGCGCACGGTGCGACCTGTTCCCGGTCTCCACCGGTACTGGCGGCGACGTGCGTCGCCGGCTGCGCCGTGGGGAAATGCACTACACCGGCATTCCCGCGCGCAAGCGTCTGGAATGCCGGCACACCGCCCTGGATTCTCCCCACCTTGGCGACCCGATGCCGGCTGGCATCTCCGGGTCCACCTTGCGTGTGGATGGTGGGCCAAAGCGACGGCTGCGGGAATGACGCCCGTCCCCTCGCCGGTGCGCCTGGTCACACTGGCTGAAGCCCGGACAGGCGTGTCCATGCGGACGCGAACGCGCCGGGCCATGCGGGCGTCATGGGCATGCCGAGCCGAAAGGCCTGCCGATCAGGTTGCGCTGGACGTGCTCGCGGTACTGGCGCCCGGTCACCACCTGCCGTCCGCAATCAAGGGTGAGGCGGTACCGGCCCGAGCCCAGGGTGATGACTTCGATGGCGGCGGCGATCCGGATCACGCACGAACGATGCACGCGCAGGAAGGTGTCCGCGTCGAGTTCCTGGATGAACTCGCCAAGGGTGCAGCGGAAGGTGAATGTTCCCCGCTTCGTCTCGATGTCCACGTAGTTGCCGCGTGCACGGATGACCTGGATGTCGTCCTCGTCCACCATCACGGTGCGGCGGCCCAACTGCAGCGGCAGCCTGCGGCGATGGGCATCGGGCGGGGTTGCGGCCGCGATGGGGTCGGCCGGCAACAGGCGCGATATGGTTTCGCGCAGGCGTTCGGCGGACACCGGCTTGAGCAGGTAGTCGACCGCGCGGTCTTCGAAGGCGCGCACGCCGTGCTGGTCGTAGGCGCTCACGAACACGACGCTTGGCGGCGGTCCGTTCCAGCGCCGCAGCGCGGTGAAGCCATCACCGCCGGGCAGCTCGATGTCCAGGAACAGGACGTCGACCCGGGTACGCCGGGCCAGGCGCATCAGTTCGTCGACGTCGGTGCATTCGGCGACGACCTGCACGCCGGCACCGGCGACCTTGCCCAGCAGCCGCCGCAGGCGCTGCCGCGCCAGCGGCTCATCGTCGAGGATGACGGCATTCAACGGCATGCGCCCGGGCCTTGAGCAAGTGCTGCAGGCGGGACCGCGGTGTCGGGCAGCGGCACCTGCAGGCGCACGCGGTAGATGTCGGGCTCGGCATCGAACGTTTCCAGCCGGGCACGGTCTGCGTACAGCAGGTGCAGGCGCTCCCTGACCGATCGCTGCCCCATGCCATTGCCGTCCCTGCGTGCCCCTTCCGCGGCGCGTGAGTTCTCGATCGACAGGTGCAGGTGCTGGCCCTGCGTCCAGGCGCGGATGGCGAGCCACCCGGGTACCCGCGATCGCGCGATGGCGTGGACGACCGCGTTCTCGACCAGCGGCTGCAGTGAAAGGGTGGGCACGGGGATGTCCATGCAGGCTTCGTCGACGCGGACGTCGGAACTCATCCGCCGGCCCAGCCGGATCCTTTCGATCATCAGGTAGTTGGTGACGTGCCTGAGCTCGTCGCGCAGCGGCCGTTCCTGCAGCTGGTCGGCGCGCAGGCCATCGCGGAGCATGTCGCAGATGGCGATCAGCATGCGGTCGGCCTGTTCCACGTCCACCTGCATGAGCTCGGCCACGGAGTTGAGCGCGTTGAACAGGAAGTGCGGATTCAGCCGCGCCTTCACCGCTTCCAGCCGTGCCATCGCCAGGTTCTTCTCCAGCGCATCCAGTTGCTGCTCGCGCTGCTCCACGTGTTCGAAGTAGACGATGCCGTGGAGCATCGCCATGACGGTGATGCCCAGGATCAGATTGTTGCCGATGCTGGTGAGCAGGATCTCGCCCAGTGGCGGCAGCACCGGATACCAGTCGAAGACCGGGTTGGTCGCCAGCGCGTAGACGGCCTTGAAGACGATGAAGCCGGCGACCAGGGCCAGGTGGATGGCCGTGTGCCGCCAGAAATGCGCGCGCCCCACCGGGAAGCGCGACACGACCAGGTAGGCCAGCAGCGTCATCGGCACCCACGGTGCGGTGCTGCCGGTGGCATGGAGCAGGGCGCGCCGCCAGGTGAACACTTCGCCGTCGGCCGAGCGCATGTCCACCAGCTGGCCTGCCAGCATCAGGCCATACAGAAGCCACCAGGCCGCGATGGCCACCACCAGCAGCGCCATGCGCCGGTGCCGCCACCGTGGCTGGCCTGGCGGGGTGGATCGGTAGGTCGCAGCGCGGTCCTGCATCGGGTGCTTCGGCTCCCCGTTCACCGGTCAGAGCCGCATTGTTGCGTGGCTGGGCCGCGCATGCACGCGGGGTGCTTCGTTGCCGCCGGCGCGTTGCCCGCCTCGGTGACGCACCCGCAGGCCGTCACCGGTGCGCGGGGGGAGCGCGTTCCCGGTATCCGTGGCGTCCGGTGCGCTGCTTCAACGCGCGTTGCAGACCGGCGGGTTGGTCATCCCGAAGGAGAGCAGGTTGCCGCCATTGACGGTGCAGGCGTACGTCTTGCCGCTCTTGGCCTTGAGTGTCACGTAGGTGTTCACACCCTCGGTGCGGCGCTCAAGCAGCGTCAGGTCGGACGGCGACATCCCCAGCACGCCGCTGGTCTCCGAGAGGATGCGTTCGTCGGACAGGGTGTTGGTCTTGCTGGCCACGGCCGAACAACCCGCGAGCATGAAGGGGATGAGCAGCGACGCAGCCAGCAGGGCGGGCTTGAACTTCATGGGAACTCCTTG
Source organism: Stenotrophomonas acidaminiphila (assembly GCF_001431595.1). GTDB lineage: Bacteria > Pseudomonadota > Gammaproteobacteria > Xanthomonadales > Xanthomonadaceae > Stenotrophomonas > Stenotrophomonas acidaminiphila. Next base: position 9,844 of record NZ_LDJO01000080.1, on the reverse strand, counting down.
AAGAGGTGGAAAACTCCGGATGCGCCCCGCCGGGCCGAAGCATCGATCGAACGACGGGACACGCCCGATCTTCGGGTCGGGCGTCGTCACCGCTCAAGGCAATGGGGATGGACCGCACCGATGCGGTGACCAACGACATCGGTGCGGATGGCAGCGAGTGGGACCAATGCGTTCCGTGGGCATCGGCCGGTCGGTGCCGGCATGCGGCGCGAGGGCACGGGCGCGATGGCGCGCCCTGGATCGCCGGTGCAGCCTGTGCGGTCCATCGGCTAGCGGGGACGCGGTTTGCCATCCGATGGCACGGTTGCGCATACCAGGTGCTGGGAGCGCGTGATCGGGTACCCGGTCGCCGGCTGCCGATGTCCCGGGCCGTGATCGCGCCCGCATGCGGCATCACCGGTCATAGACGACCGGCATTCTTCTCCGCCACCGGCGCCACGCCTGCTCATCGGATGCGAGGGCGCAGATGAAGCGGGCCACGTTGATGCGACTCACCTTCCCTGGATTGAAGAACGCACTGCGGACCGGAGATGCATGAACGGCATACCCGTCAGCACTGTCGCCATCGTGCAGGCTGTCGGGCCTGACCACGGCCCATTCGATCCCGGCGTCGTTCCTCGATGCTTCATTGCGCAGGTAGGACGCCGCCGTGACGTTGTCCAGGTAAGGCGGAAGCAGCAGACGCAGCGCACCGGCCAGGCCGCGCTCCATGAGCGTATGCGCCTCCCCTTCGCCGGGGTCGAGAGTCCCCGCCGAGTTCATCAGGATCAATCGGGTGTGCTGGCCCTGTCCGCTCTGCCCGATCGCCGCGCACAGTCGTGCCGTTGCCGTGGTGACCAGTCTGCGGGGCTGGCCGAAGATGCCGGCGAAGGTGGGCGTATGGCCCAGGCAGGAAACCACCGCGTCGCAGTCCCGCACGTATCCGGCGAGCTGCGACGGACCGAGGTCGAGCAGGCTCGCGTACTCCACGGTGAGCCGGGGATGGAACTGCTCCGGCGGCGGAGTCGCGCCCGGCCTCAGCATCGCGATGACGTGATGCCCGTGCTTGAGCATCAGCCGCACCACGCGACGCCCGGTGGCGCCACTGGCACCGACCACCAGCAGCCTCACCACGCGACCCCCGGGCCGGTTGCCAGGCAGGCCGATTCGGTTCCTCGACTGGGCATGGGTGCAACGGGCTGGCCGCCGTGTCCGCGATGCCGCGATGATTCATCCCTCATCCCAGCGTGTTCAAGCCGGCGGTGACGAAGCGCACCGGAAAGGGGGTGAGCGTCGTTCCGGGGCGCATTGGTTCATTGTCACCGTCCGCGCGTATACCGACAGGTCTCGCGCGGGTGCCGGTCGCAGCCTGCACCGCCCGCGGCGCGGGCCTGCGGATGCCGCAGGCCCGGCCGCACACGGCCTTACCTGGGCATCAACACGCTGTCGATCACGTGCACCACGCCGTTGGACTGCATGACGTCGGCGGTGGTGACCGCGGACTTGCCGCCCTTGGCGTCGACCACCCACACCTTGCCGTCCTTCAGCTCGACGGTCAGTTCCTCGCCCTGCACCGTCTTCAGGGTGGTGTGGCCGCCATGGCTGCGCGCGGCCGCGACCAGCTGGCTGGAAGGGTGGGTGCCGGGGACCACGTGATAGGTCAGGATGCCGGTCAGCGTGGCCTTGTTCTCCGGCTTGAGCAGGGTTTCCACCGTGCCCTTCGGCAGTTTCGCGAACGCCTGGTTGGTGGGGGCGAACACGGTGAACGGGCCCTTCCCGGCGAGCGTGTCCACCAGCCCCGCGGCCTTCAGCGCGGCCACCAGGGTGCTCAGGTCGCTGGCGTTGACAGCGTTCTCGACGATGGTCTTGTTCGCATCCATCGCAGGTGCGCCCATCGCGGGGTTGCCGGCGGCGAAAGCGGAAGTGGCGGCGGCACCGGCAAGCGCGAGGCCGGCGGCGATGGCAAGACGCTGGATCTGGGTACGCATGGTCATGTCCTCATGGATGTTGCCTCCGGGCGGAGGCCGGGGTGAACGCAGGGTTGGCTGCGGTTTTCGGCGACCGGTCGCGCCACGTCCGTGCCACCGTGTCGGCATGGGCGTGGCGGCCGTGCAGATGCGGTGCTGCTCAGAAGTCCCAGCGGGCGGCGATGCTCATCGGCACCGAGATGCGCTTGGCATCGTTGTTGATGCCGCCCAGGCCGAGCCCGCCGATATCGGCGTCGTCGCCGCTGAGCTTGTCCACGTAGCGAACGCCGGCCTGTGCGGTGAAACTGAAGCTCTCGCCGACCGGGATGATCACGCCCACGTCCACGCCGCCGGATGCCGACCAGGCCTTTTTGGTGAAGCGCGCATCGGGAATGGAAATGGCCGCGTCAGGGATGTCGAACGAGGCGGTGATGGCATCGGTCCGGGTGGCGCCGATGCGTGCGGCGACGAACGGACGCACCGCGCCCGGCTGCATGAAGAAGTGGCGGTAGCCGAACTCCGCGCCGTAGCTCTTGTAGGCGCTGAAGCGGCCATACACCGGCAGTTCCGTGTCCAGTGCCGGCACGAAGGCGCCGCCGACCTGCACGCGACCGGGCGAGGCATGGCTGTAACGCACCTGACCGAACAGTTCGGCACGGTCGCTCAGGCCATAGCCCATTTCCAGGCCATAGGTATCGGCCAGGCCGTAGATGCGGTCATGGCTGCGTGACTGGATGCGCAGCTCGGCATTCACACCGGCCAGCGCGGGGTTGAGCGGGCCAAGGTCGGGCACGGGGGCGATGGCACCACCGTGCACGTCGCCGCTGGTCGGCATGTCGACGCCACCGAAGGCGGAGAAACTCCATTTGCCGGCTTCGACGCCGGATGCGTGGACGGTGGTGGTTGCAGCCAGACCGGCAGCGAGAACGACAAGGGCGGCAGACTTCATTGGGGCTCTCCAGGCTGAGTGGGAAACGCACGGGGTCATGCGTTTTCCGATACGCAGAACGCCTGCGCCTGGATGCACGCAGATCGCGATTTTTGTCTGGAAAATCCGATGAAAACCGAAGATGGCGTTGACGCGGCGTACACATGCGATGACTGCGCGCAGGTGGCCTTGGCAACCAGCGCTTCGCGCGATGCGGAATGTGCAGGCGCATGCTCCGTCACGAGTGCGGGTGCTGTCGCCAGGCGCCGTGAGGCATGGTTCGGCCGCTACAGACGGGTGGCCACGCCGTTGTGCGGAATGGTGGCCTGCGGGTGCGCATCGGTCGCACGTGGCCGCGGTACGTGAGCGGATGGCGCCGGTCTTCGCGGCGTCATCCGCGTGTACTGCTCAGCGCCGTTCGAACAGGTAGTGCGACACCATCCACTGTTGCCCGCCGGCGTAACCGAACAGTTCGGCACAGGCCATCCAGAACATGCGCCAGCGCTGGAACCAGAGTGCGGCCGCGTCGCCATAGGCCTGGCGCAGGATCGCCATCACCGCGTCGCGCTGTTCGTCCTGGCGCTGCAGCCAGTGGTTGGCGGTGCGCTGGTAGTGGGTGCCATCCACCAGCCACTGCTGCACGATCGACAGCGGGCCCTGGAAGTGCAGCAGGGTGTCGGCGGCCGGCATCAGCCCGCCGGTGAAGAAATGCCGGCCCATCCAGTTGTCCGCACCCTCGGTCTCGAACGGGTACAGCAGGGTGCGGTGCACGAAGATGTGCACGAACAGCCGGCCACCCGGGCGCAGCCAGCTGCCGATGCGGGCGAGCAGGCTGTCGTAGTTGCGCATGTGCTCGAACATCTCGATCGAGACGCAGCGGTCGTAAGCCGCCGCGGGCAGCGCCAGGGTGTTCACGTCGCGGGTGAGTACGCGCACGTTGTGCAGGCCACGCTCCCGGCACCGGGCCTCGATGAAGGCGCGCTGGCCGTTGGAGTTGGACACGACGGTGATCCGCGCGTTGGGATAGCGCCCGGCCATCCACAGGGTCAGCGAACCCCAGCCGCAGCCCAGTTCCAGGATGTCCTGGCCATCGGCCAGCCCGGCGCGTTCGCCGTACAGCGCCAGCATCGCTTCTTCGGCCTGTTCCAGGGTCTCGTCGCCATTGGGGTAATAGCAGGAGGAGTACTTCAGCCGCGGCCCGAGGCAGTGGCTGAAGAATGCCGGTGGCAGTTCGTAGTGCTGGCGGTTGGCGGCATCGGTCTCGATCGCCAGTGGGCTATGGCGCAGCTGCGCCAGGCGCTCGCGCTGACGCTGCGACTGCGCCTCCACGCCGCCGGCCAGCTCGTCGCGCAGGCGCTGCGCGCACAGGCGGCGGATGCCGGCACGCAGGATGGTGTCCGGCACCCAGCCGCGTTCGGCCAGGCCGAGCAGGCCGGGGGCGGGCTGGTCGTGCGGCAGTTCGTTGCGATCCAGGGCGGTGGTGGTCATGGCGTGGTCCTCGGCAATGCGGTCAGGATCTGGGGAACCAGGGAAAGAACATCGACGTGCGCCGCTGGTACGCGCGGTAGTCGTCGCCCCGCGTGCGCAGGGCCTGTTGCTCGGTGAACGGAATGCCGCTGATGAAACGCAGGAACAGGTACATCAGCACCGGCCCGAGCAGGCCCAGCCAGGCCTGCGGGGCGCCGACCGCGGCGATCGCCCAGGCGCACCAGTGCAGCCACTCGAAGAAGTAGTTGGGATGGCGCGAATAGCGCCACAGGCCGCGGTCACAGGTGCGGCCGCGATTGCCGGGGTCGGCGCGGAACCGTGCCAGCTGCGCGTCGGCCAGCGATTCGCCCAATACCGACACCGCCCATACCAGCGCCGCGGCGCCGAGCTGCAGCGGCGCAGGCTGCGGATGCGCGGCCACCGCCGCCAGCGCCAGCGAGAACAGCACCACCAGCAGGGCCTGGAACAGGAAGAAAGCCAGGAACCTGCGCTGGTCGCCGTCCCAGTGCCGGCGCAACGCCCGGTAGCGGCCGTCCTCGGCCTCGCTGCGTACGCGCCGCCACAGGTGCAGTGCCAGGCGCAGGGCCCAGGCCGCGCCGAGCACGCCGACCAGCACGCGTGCCGACATGGCGCCGCTGCCGGTGAATGCCAGCCACAACGCCGCGCCCGCCAGGCCCGCGGCCCACAACACGTCGACGATGCCGGCGTTGTCGTGGCGGCGCTGCCAGTGCCAGCCACACACCATCAGCACGCCGGCGAATGCGCCGATCACCAGCAGTTGGCTGCCAAGGTTCATGAGCGGTGTACTCCCGGTAGGTGGCCGTGCAGACCGCGCGAAGCCAGCGTGGCCAGCGCCGGCATCGCCAGTGCCCAGCCGGCGCCCAGCGCCAGCAGCCCGTGCCAGCGCGGCTGCGCGAAGTGCACCGCGTTCCAGCCGCCGGCCGCGCCCAGGTACGCCAGCGGCCCGCCGATCGCGCCGAATGCGGCGGCCAGCCACGGGCGCCGGTGCAGGTAACCCAGCAGCGGCACCACCACCAGCGCGAACGCGCACCACAGCGCCAGGATCCATGCCGGCGCACCGGCCCACGGCCAGGCCGCGGCATAGCCGAGCAGGCCGCTGCCCACCCACAGGGATTCGAGCAGCAGGCCGATACCCAGCGCCGCCAGCAGCAGGCGCAGCTCCAGTGCGCGGCAGGGCGAGACCGCCAGCCGCCACAGCGCGAACAGCGTGGCCGCCAGCACGCCGGGCCACCACAGCCCGCGTCCGGCGCCGATCACCGCTGCGAACCAGGTCGCCTGGTAGGCCAGCGCGATCGCCAGCGCGTTCATGCCGGCACCGCATCGGCCGGGCGCCAGCCGGGCTTGGCCAACAGCAGGTGGGCCACGCCGATCGAGCGTTCGCGGAAGCCGCCTTCGCAGTAGGCCAGGTAGAACTCCCACAGGCGGATGAAGCGCTCATCGAAGCCCTGCGCGCGCACCGCCGGCAGCTGCGCCAGGAAGCGTTCGCGCCACGCCTGCAGGGTGCGTGCGTAGGACAGCCCGAAGTCCTCCAGCGCGATCAGCGCCAGGTCGCTGCTGCGGGTCTTGGAAGCCAGCATCGCGCTGATCGACGGGATGAAGCAGCCGGGGAACACGTGGCGCTTGATGAAATCGACCGACTTCAGCGCCTGCGCGTAGCGGTGGTCCTCGATGGTGATCGCCTGTACCAGGGCCAGCCCGTCGGGCTTGAGCAGGCGTCCGATCTGGCCGAAGTAGCTGTCCTGGAAATCGGCGCCCACCGCTTCGATCATCTCGATCGAAACCAGCTTGTCGTACTGCCCGTGCAGGTCGCGGTAGTCCGACTGCAGCAGGGTGATGCGATCGCCGAGCCCGGCTTCGGCGATGCGCGCGGCGGCCAGGTCGTGCTGCTCGCGGGAGATGGTGGTGGTGGTGATACGGCAGCCATGGTGGCGTGCCGCATGCAGCGCGAAGCCGCCCCAGCCGGTGCCGATTTCCAGCACGTGGTCGTCCGGGCCGAGCGCGAGCTTGCGGCAGATCAGCTCCAGCTTGCGGGTCGATGCCGCTTCCAGGGTGTCGTCGGCCCCGCTCCAGCACGCCGAGGAGTACATCAGGTCCGGTGACAGGAACAGGCCGAAGAACGCGTTGCCCAGGTCGTAGTGGGCGGCGATGTTGCGGCGGCTGCCCTCGCGCGTATTGCGGCGCAATGCGTGCAGCGCCTTCATCGCCAGCCCGCCCAGGCGCGCGCTGCCGGTCTCCATGCCGTCGAGCAGGTCGCGGTTGCGCGCCAGCAGGCGGATCAGCCCGACCAGGTCGCTGCATTGCCACAGCCCGTCCATGTAGGCCTGGCCGGCACCGACGCTGCCATGGGTGGCCAGTGCGCGGTAGAAGCCCGGATCGAGGACCCGCAGGGTGACGGCCGGGCCGCTGCCGGCCTGGCCGATCCGCAGCGTGCCCAGCGGGTCTTCGACAACCAGCTGGCCGTGGCCGAAGCCGGCCAGCTGCTGGTGCATGCGCTGGCGCAGGAAGCGGTCGAGGGCGCCGAAGCCGGGTGCGGTAGCGGTCTGCACGATGCTGTTCAAGGGGGATCTCCGGAAACGCTGGGGTGGGGGTGGAAGGGCGTGCGCTTGAGCCACAGGCGCAGCGCCTGCCAATAGATCGCGCCGAGTACCTGCGCGGTCATCAGCGGGTAGCGCCACAGCACGCGGGCCAATGAGCGGCCGTCCAGTGGCAGGCGGCGCAGCGACAGGTGGGCGTCGAACTCGCGGCGGGTGCCGTCGGACACGTCCATCCGCACCAGCAGCCGCGCCTCGGGCAGGCTGAAACGCCAGTCGTAGTTCCGCTGCATGCCCATGAACGGGGACACGTGGAAGGTCTTGTCGAACGTCCATGCCGCCAGCCGTCCGGATTGCCGTGCCTGCGCCAGCGGCAGCACATGGGCATGGCGCTCGCGCCACGGGGTGTTGGTGATCTCGGCCACGATGCTGTGCAGGGTCAGGCCGTCGGCCTGGAAGCAGTAGTAGAAGCTGACCGGATTGAAGCTCAGACCGGCATAGCGCAGGTGGGTGAGCAGCCGTACCGGCCCGTCCGGGCGCTGCCCGGTGGCCGCTTCGACCCGGTCCTTGACCGCCTCCTTGAGCGGCCGCGCGGGCGGGCCGAGGAAGTCGCCGCGGTGGAACGCGGCCAGGTTGCGGCGGCCCACCGACCACAGCCAGCGCCCGGCGAAGACCTGGTCCAGCTCGTCCAGGTCCAGGTACAGCTGGGCGATGGCGTAGCTGAAGGCATGCGTGCGCGGATGATGGCGGCGGTGGTGCACCATGCCCTCGTAGACCGCGCTGTGCAGGGACGGTTTCATGACGGCCAGCCCACGCCCAGGCCGGCGGCCACGTCCACCGCGCTGCGCATGCCGTCCTCATGGAACCCCCAGCCCCAGTAGGCGCCGGCGAACCAGGTCCGGTTCTGCCCCTGGATGACGGCACGGCGCTGCTGCGCGGCTACCGATTGCGGGGTGTACACCGGGTGCTGGTAGGCGAGCCGGCGCAGCACCCGGGCCGGGTCGATCGCCTCGCTGCGGTTGAGCGTCACCACCAGCGGCTCGGGAGCGTCGAGGCCCTGCAGCAGGTTCATGCAGTAGCTGACGGTGCACGGCGCGTCGCCGTCGCCGGGGACGAACGCGTTCCAGGCCGCCCACGCCTTGCGCCGGCGTGGCAGCACGGACGCGTCGGTATGCAGCACCACCTCGTTGGGCTGGTAGCCGATCGCGCCGAGGATCGCCTGCTCGTTGTCGCTGGCGTCGGCCAGCAGCGCCAGCGCCTGGTCGCTGTGGCAGGCCAGCACCACCTGGTCGAACGCCTCGCTGCCGGCAGCGCTGTCCACGCTTACCCGGTCGCCGTGGCGGCGTACCGCAAGCACCGGGCACGACAGGCGCTCGTGTACCGTCCAGCGCGCACGCAGTGCATCGACATACCGCGCCGAGCCGCCGCGTACCACCCGCCACTGCGGGCGTCCGCTGACCTGCAGCATCTGGTGGTTGGCCATGAACTGGACCAGATAGCGCGCCGGGAACTGCAGGATCTGCCGCGGTGGCGAGGACCACAGCGCCGAGGCCATCGGCACCAGGTGTTCGTCGCGGAAGGCCGCGCCGTAGCCGTTGGCCTGCAGCCAATCGCCCAGCCCAGGGCCGGGGCCCTCGCCGTCGAGCAGCGCCGGCGCCTGGCGGTAGAAGCGGAACAGGTCGCGCACCATGCCCAGGAAACGCGGTGAGAGCAGGTTGCGGCGCTGGCAGAACAGCGCGTCCAGCGAAGTGGCGTTGTACTCCAGCCCGCTGCGCCCGTTGTGCACCGAAAAACTCATGGTGGTGGGCTGGGTGGGTACGTCCAGCGTCTGCAACAGCCGGGTCAGCAGCGGGTAGTGGTCCGGGTTGTGGACGATGAAGCCGGTATCCACCGCGTACTGGCGGCCGCCCACGCTGACGTCGTGGGTGTGCGTGTGCCCGCCCAGGTAGTCGGCGGCCTCGAACAGCACCACCTCGTGCGCCTGCGACAGCAGCCAGGCGCTTGCCAGGCCGGCGATGCCGGAACCGACGACGGCGATGCGCATGTCAGTGCTCCCGCCGTTCCAGCACCCACGCGGGCACCGGCTTGAGGTCGCGAACCAGGCCCAGCAGCGCAAGCAGGCGCAGCCCGTACCAGGTCAGGTCCACCTCCCACCAGCGGAACCCTTGGCGGGCGCTGCTGGAATAGAAGTGGTGATTGTTGTGCCAGCCTTCGCCGAAGGTGAGCAGCGCCAGCAGGAAGTTGTTGCGGCTGTCGTCGGCGGTCTCGAAGCGGCGGCTGCCGAAACGGTGCGACAGCGAGTTGATGGTCACCGTGGCATGGAACAGGACCACCGTGGAAATGAAGAATCCCCACACCAGCAGCTGCGCGCCGCTGGTGTCCAGCGCCGGCCACAGGTGCTGCAGCAGCGCACCGGTCGCGTACAGCGCGATGGCCATGGCCAGCGGGACCGCCACGTCGTAGCGGTCCAGCCAGCGCAGCTCCGGGTAGCGCGCCAGGTCCTGCACCCGGCTCAGGTCGGTGGCGAATGCGCGCGGAGTCATGAACCAGCCCATGTGGCTGCGCCAGAAGCCATGCCGCGGCGAGTGCGGGTCCTGCGCCTGGTCGGCGTACCGGTGGTGGTGGCGGTGGTGGGCGGCCCACCACAACGGGCCGCGCTGCACGCTGGCCGCGCCGATCAGCGCGAACACGAACTGCAGCCCGCGCGAGGTGCGGAAGCTGCGGTGCGAGAAATAGCGGTGGTAGAAGCCGGTGATCGCGAACATCCGCAACGCGTACAGCGCCCCGGCCACCAGCAGCGCCACCGGCGAGACCCCGACCCAGATCACCCCGGCGCAGCCCAGGTGCAGCAGCACGAACGGCAGCACGCGCAGCCAGTCGACGCGGTCGGCATCGGCATCGTTGGCAGGCGCCGCCGCGGCGCTGTCGAA
>NZ_LDJO01000008.1 GCF_001431595.1 Stenotrophomonas acidaminiphila | reverse complement strand
AATGGGCCTGGCGCCAGGCCGGTGGCGGCGAGGCCAGCGAGGACGAGGACGCCCCGGCCAACGCCACCCGCCTGCCGGACGTCGGCCCGGAGGCGCAGGCCGCGCGCCTGAAGGTATGGGACGAGGTGCTGCAGCAGCTCAAGACGATCGACCCGGCCACGCTCTCGGCCGAGAACCAGGTCAACTACGCCATCTACAAGTACCAGGTGGAGAGCCTGGCCGACGCGGTGCGCCTGCGCGCCTACGAGATGCCGTTCAATTCGGATTCCTCGTTCTGGTCGAACCTGGGCTTCATGGCCCGGCGCGAGATGAAGACCGCGCAGGACTACCGCAATTACATCGCGCGGCTGAACGACGTGCCGCGCTACTTCGACCAGCAGACCGCCAACATGCGCGCCGGGCTGGAGCGCGGCTTCAGCGTGCCGCGCGCGGTGCTCGACGGCCGCGATGTCTCGATCTCGACCGTGGCCGGGCTGAAGGACCCCAGCGAATCGCCGCTGTATGCGCCGTTCCGGAAGCTGCCGGCCAGCATCCCGGCCGATGAGCAGCAGAAGCTGCGCGAGGAGGCGCAGCAGGCGATCGGCGGCAGCGTGATCCCGGCGTTCGGCAAGCTGCTGGCGTTCTTCCGCGATGAATACGTGCCGCAGGCGCGCACCACCCTGGCCGCGGAAAAGATGCCCGGCGGCAAGGCGTTCTACCGCCAGCAGATCCGCGAGTACACCACCCTGGACATGAGCCCGCAGCAGATCCACGCGCTGGGCCTGAGCGAGGTCAACCGCATCCAGCAGGAGATGAACGCGATCATCGACAAGGTGGGGTTCAAGGGCAGCAGCGAGCAGACCCGCTTCGCCGACTTCCTCGAATTCCTGCGCACCGACCCGCAGTTCTACGCGAAGACCCCGGAAGAACTGCTGTGGCGCGCGGCCTGGATCTCCAAGCGCGTGGATGGCGTGATCGGCAAGTTCATGACCCTGCCGCGGGCGCGCTTCACCATCGTGCCGGTGCCGCCGGACATCGCCCCTTTCTGGACCGCCGGCCGCGGCGGCATGGGCACCTACTGGGTCAACACCTACAACCTGCCGGCGCGCCCGCTGTACAACCTGCCGGCGCTGACCCTGCATGAATCCGACCCGGGCCATGCGCTGCAGGGCGCGCTGGCGGCCGAGCAGGGCGAGCAGCCGGACTTCCGCCGCGGCGCCTACATCTCCGCCTACGGCGAGGGCTGGGGCCTGTACAGCGAGAAGCTCGGCATCGAGATGGGCATCTACGAAACCCCGTACGAGGATTTCGGGCGGCTGACCTACGAGATGTGGCGCGCCTGCCGGCTGGTCATCGACACCGGCGTGCACCACTACGGCTGGAGCCGCGAACGCGCCATCGCCTACCTGCGTGACCACACCGCGCTGAGCGAGCACGAGGTGACCACCGAAGTCGACCGCTACATCTCCTGGCCGGCGCAGGCGCTGAGCTACAAGCTGGGCGAGATCACCATCGTCAAGCTGCGCGCGCAGGCCGAGAAGGAGCTGGGCGACAAGTTCGACGTCAAGTCCTTCCACGATGCCATCCTCAGGCAGGGATCGGTGCCGCTGCCGGTGCTGGAGCGGCAGATCAAGGCCTATATCGAGGAGCGCAAGAAGGCCTGAGCCGGCCAGCCGGGCGGACGCACCGGCGCGACGAGATTGTGTAACGCGGCATGTCGCGGCTACCCTGCCGCGCATGATCGCGTTCCTGCGCCGCCGTCCGCCGTCGCTGCTGCTCCGCCTGCTGGTGCTGGCGGTGATCGCGTTTGGCACCGCCGGCGGCGCACTGGCGTCGGCGCTGGGCGAGCTGCATGCGATGACCCATGCCGATCACCCGGCCGCCGCGCACGACCCGGTACTGGAAGCGGACACCGGGCATGACGAATCCGATGGCGGCGCCCGCCTGCTGCACGCGCTGGTGCGTTGCGGCCACTGCCACGGCCACGGCGGCGTGCTGCCGTTCGCTGCCGTGACCTGGGACGTGGCGATGCCGCCGGCCGCCACCGCCGCCACCCCGCACGACACCCGCTGGCGCCCGGCGCCACTGGAAAGCCTGCTGCGTCCTCCGATTACGGCCTGATCCCGCGTCCGCCGCGCGGACGTCCCGATCCTTTGCCGAAATCCGGAGATTCCCCCATGTGGAAACGCCTGGCCGCGCTTGCGGCCCTGGCGATCGCACCGTGCGCCTTCGCGCAGGTGTCGTCGCCGCCTGCACCCTTGACCCTGGACGAGGCGGTCAGCCGCGTCGCCCGTACCCATCCCGACCTGCGTCTGCCCGTCCTGCAGCGTGCCGCCGCCGAGGCCCGTTACGAGGGCGCCGGCTTCAAGCCACCGCTGGTGTTCGGCGTCGATGTCGAAAACGCCCTCGGCACCGGCGTCAACCGCGGCTTTGATGCCAGCGAAGTCACCGTTTCGCTGGCCGGCGTGCTCGAGCGCGGCGGCAAGCTCGATGCCCGCCGCGCGCTGGCCCAGGCCAACATCGACGCGATCGCCCCGCAGCGCGAGGTCACCCGCCTGGACCTGATGGCCGAGGTGGCGCGCCGCTACCTGGCCGTCACCGCTGCGCGCGGCCAGCGCCGGATCGCGATGGACGACATCGAGCAGCGTCGTCGTGCGGTCGCCGCCGCGCGGGTGCGCATGCTGGCCGGTGCGTCGCCCGCATCGACGCTGATGACCGCGCAGGCCGCATTGGCCCAGGCCGAACTCGACCGCGACCGCGCCGAGCAGGCCGAGCGCGCCGCGCGCATGGCCCTGGCGGCGTTGTGGAACGCGCGCGAAGCCGACTTCACCGAAGTCAGCGGCGAGCCGCTGCAACTGCCGGCGCTGGAGGATTTCCAGCAACTGGCGACGCTGCTGTCCGATACGCCGGAACTGGCGGTCATCGCCGGTGAGGCGCGCGTGCGCGAGGCACAGCTGCAACTGGCGCGCAGCGAACTGCGCGGAAACCTGTCCTGGCAAATGGGCGTGCGCAACAGCCGCGCCAGCGGCGACAACGGACTGGTCGGTGGCTTCAGCATGCCGCTGGGCACCGCCCGTCGCGCCGGGCCGGAGATCCGCGCCGCCGAGACCGAGCTGGCGATGAGCGCGGTGCAGCGCGAATCACGCGCGCTGCAGCTGTACTCGACGCTGGCCGAGGCCCACGGCCGTTACGGCACCGCGCGACTGGAAGTGGCGCGCATGGGCAGCGACGTGCTGCCGCAGCTGCAACGCGCCGAGAAGGCCGCCGAGACCGCCTGGCGCGCCGGTGCCATCAGCTACATGGAGTGGGGCCAGCTGCAGGCCATGCGCATCGAGGCGCGCCAGCGCCAGCTCGATGCCGCGCTCGCCGCGCAGACCGCCCTGATCGAAATCCAGCGCCTGACCGGGCAGCCCCTGGTCGCAACCGCTTCCGAAGGAAACACGCCATGAAGGCTTCCCCGCATCTCTCCCCCCTGTTCCGCCTGGCCGCGCTGGCCGTACTGGCTGCCGCGCTTGCCGGCTGCGGCGACAAACCCGCCGCTCCCGCCGAGGCAGCGGACGCTGCCGCGCAGGAAGAACCCGGGCATGCCGATGACGACGGCCACGCCGACGCGGACGGCGGCCCCGAGCAGACCACCATTCCCGCCGAGCGCGCCAAGGCGGCAGGCATCGTCAGTGCCGTCGCCGGCGCGGGCACCATCGTCGACGAGCACGAGGTACAGGGCCTGCTGACGCCGATCGACGGCCGTACCGCGCAGGTCACCGCGCGCTTCCCCGGCCCGATCCGCGCGCTGCTGGCCAACGTCGGCGACCGCGTGCGTGCCGGCCAGCCGCTGGCCAGCATCGACAGCAACCTGAGCCTGACCACCTACGGCGTCAGCGCACCGATCTCCGGCGTGGTGCTGTCGCGCCAGGCCCGGGTGGGCGGCATCGCCGCCGAAGGCCAGCCGCTGTTCGAGATCGGCGACCTGTCGCAGCTGTGGGTGGACCTGCATATCTTCGGTGCCGATACCCAGCACATCACCGCCGGCGTGCCGGTGACCGTCACCCGCATGGCCGACGGCGCCAGCCAGACCACCCGCCTCGAGCGGGTGCTGCCGGGCACCGCCACCGCCAGCCAGAGCACGGTGGCGCGCGCCACCGTGGACAACAGCGACGGCCTGTGGCGGCCGGGCGCGGCGGTGCGTGCGCGCATCGTGGTGGCGAGTGCGCCGGCGGCCATCGTGGTGCCGTTGACCGCGCTGCAGACCATGGACGGACGCGACGTGGTGTTCGTGCGCAAGGGCGATACCTACCAGGCGCGGCCGGTCACGCTCGGCGCGCGCGACGCCCGCCAGGTGGCGGTCAGCGCCGGCCTGCAGGCCGGCGAGGACGTGGTCGTGGAGCAGAGCTACACGGTGAAGGCCGACATCGGCAAGGCGGGGGCAGGCCATGAACACTGATGCCACGCCGCGCGCAGGCCTGCTCGAACGCATCGTCGCCACGGCCATCGCCCATCGCTGGCTGATGTTGCTGCTGACCGGTGCGCTGGTGCTGATTGGCGTCTGGAGCTTCACGCGCCTGCCGATCGACGCCACCCCCGACATCACCAACGTGCAGGTGCAGGTCAATACCGCCGCGCCTGGGTACTCGCCGCTGGAGACCGAACAGCGCATCACCTTCCCGGTGGAGATGGTGCTGGCCGGGCTGCCGAAGATGGATTACATGCGCTCGCTGTCGCGCTACGGGCTGTCGCAGGTGACGGTGGTGTTCGAGGACGGCACCGACATCTACTTCGCCCGCCAGCAGGTGGCCGAACGCCTGCAGCAGGCGCGCTCGCAGATACCGGACGGCCTCGACCCGCAACTCGGGCCGATCGCCACCGGGCTGGGCGAGATCTTCATGTACACCATCGACGCCGACCCCGAGGCGCGCAAGCCCGATGGCACCCCCTACACCGCCACCGATCTGCGCACCCTGCAGGACTGGGTGATCCGGCCGCAGCTGCGCAACGTCCCCGGCGTTACCGAGGTCAACACCATCGGCGGGTTCCAGCGCCAGGTGCACATCACCCCGGACCCGGCAAAGCTGCGTGCGCTGGGCTTCACCCTGGAGGACGTCGCCGCCGCGGTCGAGGCCAACAACCAGAACGTGGGCGCCGGCTACATCGAGCGCAACGGCCAGCAGTTCCTGGTGCGCATCCCCGGCCAGGTCGCCGACCTGGAGCAGATCGGCAACATCGTGCTGGACCGCCGCGAGGGCGTGCCGATCCACGTGCACGACGTGGCCAACGTCGCCGAAGGCCCGGAGCTGCGCAGCGGCGCGGCCACCCAGAACGGCCACGAAGTGGTGATGGGCACGGTGGTGATGCTGATCGGCGCCAACAGCCGCGACGTGGCCCAGGCCGCGGCGGAACGGCTGGAACAGGCGCAGCGCAGCCTGCCCGAAGGCGTGACCGTCACCGCCAGCTATGACCGTACCGCGCTGGTGGAGCGCACCGTCGAGACCGTGGCCCGCAATCTGCTGGAAGGCGCGCTGCTGGTGATCGTGGTGCTGTTCCTGCTGCTGGGCAACTTCCGCGCGGCGCTGATCACCGCCGCGGTGATCCCGCTGGCGATGCTGTTCACCCTCACCGGCATGGCGCGCGGCGGCGTGTCGGCCAACCTGATGAGCCTGGGCGCGCTGGACTTCGGCCTGATCGTGGACGGCGCGGTGATCATCATCGAGAACTGCCTGCGCCGCTTCGGCGAGCGCACGCATGCGCTGGGCCGGGCGATGACGCACGCCGAGCGCTTCGCCGAGACCGCCGCCGCCACCGCCGAGGTGATCCGTCCCAGCCTGTTCGGCCTGGGCATCATCACCGCCGTGTACCTGCCGATCTTCGCCCTCACCGGGGTGGAAGGAAAAATGTTCCACCCGATGGCGATCACCGTGGTGCTGGCGCTGAGCGGGGCGATGCTGTTGTGCCTGACCTTCGTGCCGGCGGCAATCGCGCTGTTCCTGGGCGGCCGCGTGCAGGAGAAGGAGAACCGGCTGATGGCGTGGCTGCGCCGGCGCTACCAGCCGCTGCTCGACCTGGCCATGCGCCGCGGCAGCTGGATGGTGGCCGGCGCGCTGGCGCTGGTGATCGGTTGCGGCCTGCTGGCAACCAGGCTGGGCAGCGAGTTCGTGCCCAACCTGGACGAGGGCGACGTGGCGATGCAGGCCATGCGCATCCCCGGCACCAGCCTGACCCAGTCGCTGCAGATGCAGCGGCAGATCGAGCTGCGCCTGCTGCAGTTCCCGGAGGTGACCAAGGTGTTCTCCCGGGTCGGCACGGCGGAAGTCGCGTCGGACCCGATGCCGCCGTCGGTGGCCGACACCTTCATCATGATGAAGCCGCGCAGCCAGTGGCCTGACCCACGCAAGCCGCGTGCCGAGCTGGTGGCCGAGCTGGAGCGGGCGGTGGAGGAAATGCCGGGCAACAACTACGAGTTCACCCAGCCCATCCAGATGCGCATGAACGAGCTGATCTCCGGCGTGCGCGCCGACGTGGCGGTGATGCTCTACGGCGACGACCTGGACACGCTGACGGAAGTCGGGCGCCGCATCGAGAAGGTGGCCGCGGGCGTGCCCGGTGCCGCCGACGTGCGGCTGGAGCAGACCAGCGGCCTGCCGCTGCTCACCGTTACCCCGGACCGGCAGAAACTCGCCGGTTATGGCCTGAACCCGGGTCAGGTGCAGTCCACGGTGGCCACCGCGGTGGGTGGGCAGGTGGCTGGGCAGTTGTTCGAGGGGGACCGCCGCTTCAACATCGTGGTGCGCCTGCCTGAGGAACTGCGGCAGGATCCAGCGGCCCTGGCGGACCTGCCGGTGTCGCTGGAAACCGCGCTGGCCAGCGGCAATGCCGATGAACTGAGCCGCGGCGTCGCCGCCGGCGTGTTCACCGGCAACCCGCGCACGGTGCCGCTGCGCGAACTGGCGAGCATCGAAGCCAGCGAAGGTCCCAACCAGATCAACCGCTACAACGGCAAGCGTCGCATCGTGGTCACCGCCAACGTGCGCGACCGCGACTTGGGCAGCTTTGTCAGCGAACTGCAGCAGGCCATCAACAGCCGGGTGCAGCTGCCGGCCGGCTACTGGATCGACTACGGCGGCAGCTTCGAGCAGATGATCTCGGCCAGCCAGCGGCTGGCGGTGGTGGTGCCGGTGACGCTGACCCTGATCTTCGCGATGCTGTTCTGGGCGTTCGGCTCGGGCAAGGATGCGGCCATCGTGTTCAGCGGGGTGCCGCTGGCGCTGACCGGCGGCGTGCTGGCGCTGGCCCTGCGCGGCATTCCGTTGTCGATCTCGGCCGGCGTGGGCTTCATCGCGTTGTCCGGCGTGGCGGTGCTCAACGGGCTGGTGATGATCAGCTTCGTGCGCAGCCTGCGCGAGCAGGGGCGGCCGCTGCTGGAGGCGGTGCGCGAAGGCGCGCTGGGCCGCCTGCGGCCGGTGCTGATGACCGCTCTTGTGGCGTCACTGGGCTTCGTGCCGATGGCCTTCAACGTCGGCGCCGGTTCGGAAGTGCAGCGGCCGCTGGCCACGGTGGTGATCGGTGGCATCGTGTCCTCGACCCTGTTGACGCTGCTGGTGTTGCCGGTGCTGTACCGCTGGCTGCATCGCCGCGAGTCGTGAATCCGCCCCCGGTCCACGCCTTCGGCGTGGGCCGGGGACGCGGCGCTGCAATCCGTGCCCGCCGGTGGGAAAATTGGCCCGGACATCGGGTCTGGAACCGGAATGAGCGACTGTTGCGGCTGTGGCCGAACCCTGGAGGTCGGGCGCATGCAGGCCCGCCAGCGGCGGGTGCTGGTGTGGGTGCTGGCGATCAACCTGCTGACCTTCGTGATGATGATGGCCGCGGCCTGGCACAGCGGTTCGGCTTCGCTGCTGTCCGGCAGCCTGGACAACTTCGGCGACGCGCTGACCTACGCGCTGAGCCTGGCGGTGGTCGGTGCCGGCCTTGCCGCCAAGGCGAGAGTTGCGCTGCTCAAGGCGGCCTTCATCCTGTGCGCGGCCATCGCGGTGGCCGTGGGCATCGGCTGGAAGCTGGCCCATCCGCAGCTGCCGTTGTTCGAGAGCATGGGCATCGCCGCGCTGCTGAACCTTGCCGCCAACCTGCTGTGCCTGCGCCTGTTGTGGCCCTATCGTCAGGGCGACATCAACCTGGCATCGGCCTGGGCGTGTTCGTTGAACGATGTCTACGAAGGCGGCGCGGTGATCCTGGCCGCGCTGGCGGTGTGGGCGTTCGGTGCCGGCTGGCCGGACCTGCTGATCGCGGTGGCCTTGTTGCTGCTGTTCCTGCGCTCGGCCTGGAAGGTGGCGCGCACGGCCTGGCGCGAGCTGCGTGGCGCGCAGGCGCGCGCGTCCTGATTTGATCTGCACCTGCCGGGCTGGCTAGAGTCCTGCGGTACCTCCAGGGAGCGGACCCATGCGAGCGCGCCGTCTTGTCGTGCCCTTCCTGTTGTCGCTGTGCGGCCCGGCCGCCGCGCAGGACAACAGCATCTACATCGAGTTCCTGTGGTCCAGGACCCCGGCTGACGCGCTTGCCCGCCAGCAGACCCGGCAGTTCGTCATGACCGGCGATCACGAGCACCAGATCTGTGTGGCCGCCACTGCCGCGACCGGCGATGTCGGCGGCCTGCAACTGGAGCTGCGCGATGCCGACGGCAAGCGGGTGTCCCTGCAGCATCATGACGACTACCGTGGCGCCAAGCGGTGCTACCGGGCCGACCTGGGCAGCGGCGGCCGGCCGGGAGACTGGACCGCGCATGTGGTTCTCGGCGACGGTGGCAGCAACACGGCGACGATCCGCGTCGATCCACGGTTGGAGGACTCGCCATTGTTCCAGCAGCGCGACGTTCCCTATGTCGCCGGGCGCCCGAACTACGATGCCTCGATCGCCCCGGAACAATGGGCGGGCCGGCTGGTCTGGGCGATGGACGTCGATCCGCAGGGCAAGGTCACCCATGTGGAGGTCGAAGTGGCCGAAGGCGTGGGTGAACGCCTGCGCGACCGTGCCATCGCCGCCGGCTACCTGAGCCTGTTTCCGCCGGATCCGGGCCGGGCCGGCTCGCCGCTGCGCTGGCGCCGGAGCCTGGATTTCGCGCCCCGCTAGGGCCGGCCACGGCCGGTGGTTTGCACTCGGGGCCTTGGCCCGGCATAATTACCGGCTCGCTGTGTCCGGAAACCTCCGGATCGGTGGCCGGGAACGTGTCATCCGCCCACCCTCGTCAGCGTAACCCCTTGATTCCCATGACACGTGGCGGGCAACCGCCGGGGCCGCCCTCTTCCTGGCCAAGGAAGAGACAACCGACATTACCGAGGTGCGCAATGTCCCGAGTTTGCCAAGTTTCCGGCAAGAAGGTGCAGACGGGTAACAACGTCTCGCATGCCAACAACAAGACCCGTCGTCGTTTCCAGCCGAACCTGCACGAGCGTCGTTTCTGGGTCGCCAGCGAGAACCGCTGGGTCAAGCTTCGTGTTTCCGCGCATGCACTGCGCACCATCGACAAGAACGGCATCGATTCCGTTCTGGCTGAGCTGCGTGCGCGCGGCGAAAAGGTCTGAGGAGTAAACCATCATGGCAGGTAAGCGCGATAAGGTCCGTATGATTTCCTCGGCCGGCACTGGCCACTTCTACACGACCGACAAGAACAAGAAGAACACCCCGGGGAAGATGGAATTCCTGAAGTACGACCCGGTGGTCCGCAAGCACGTGATGTACAAGGAAGGCAAGATCAAGTAATCCGCAAGGATTGCCTGGATCGCCGTTCCACACCGGACCCGCCGCAAGGCGGGTTCCGTGTTTCAGGGCCATGGGCAGGCTGTCGGCAGGCCATCGGGCCACCATCAGCACATGCGCCGGCGGCATCAGGCAGTGGTGGCGGCATCGCCTACAATCGGCGCATGACAGTTTCCGACCAGACGCAGGCCTGCGACATCGCGATCATCGGCGGTGGCGCCGCCGGTGTGCTCGTGGCGATCGGCGTGCTGCGCGGCGCCACCCGCGCGCAGCGCGTGGTGATCGTCGAGCCGCAGCTGCCGCTCGGCCGCGGCGTGGCCTACGCCACGCGCCACTCCGCGCACCTGCTCAACGTGCCCGCCGGCCGGATGAGCGGTTTCCCCGACCGTCCCGACGACTTCCTCGATTACCTGCTCGCGCAGGACGCATTCCCCGGTGTCGAGCGCGAGGTGCTGGCGCGTGCCTTCGTCGCCCGCCACCACTACGCGGCGTACCTGCGGCAGCGCCTGCAGCAGGCGGTGGACGCCAGCCCGGCGTTGCTGGACGTGCGCGCGGCGCGGGTCCAGGCGCTGGAACGCCACGCCGCCGGCATCGTGCTGCAGCTGGATGCGGGCCCGGCGCTGCTGGCCGGATCGGTGGCGCTGTGTACCGGCAACGCGCTGCGCCCGCTGCCGGCCCGCGGCGCCAGCGCGGTGCCGCCCGGCAAACGCATCGAGGCCTGGGATTACGACGCGGTGCAGGACGTCGCCGCCAGCGCCGACGTGGCCATCGTCGGCTCCGGGCTGAGCATGGCCGACAGCGTGGCGTCGCTTGCCGCCTGCGGGCATCGCGGGCAGGTGCACGTGCTTTCGCGCCACGCGCTGCTGCCGCTGCCGCATGCGCAGGGCCCGGCCGCCGACTACGATCCCGAGCCGTTGCTGGCCATGGGCCTGCGCCAGCGCGTGCGCGCGCTGCGCCTGCATGCGGCCGAGGCCGCGCAGCGCGGCATCCCGTGGCAGAACGTGATGGAGCGCATCCGGCCGCTGGGCCAGGCGTTGTGGCAATCGCTGTCGCTGGACGACCAGCGCCGCTTCCTGCGCCACGTGGTGCGCTACTGGGACGTGCACCGGCACCGCATCGCCGTGCCGGTGCATGCGCAGTTGCTGGAGCTGCAGCGGCAGGGCCGCCTGCACCTGCACCGCGGCCGCCTGGAAACCGCCATCGCCGAAGGCGCCTGCGTGCGCCTGGGCGCGCTCGACCGGCGACGGCAGCCGTTCCAGATCGATGCGCACTGCGTGATCAACGCCACCGGCGTGGAGATGCGCGCGCAGGCCATGCGCAATCCGCTGCTGCAGCAGATGCTGGGCAGTGGCACCGCCCGCCCGGGCCCGCACGGCATCGGCATCGACAGCGCGCCGGACGGCAGCCTGCTCGATGCGGACGGCGTGGCCGAGCCGCGCGTACAGGTGCTCGGCAGCCTGCGCATCGGTCGCCTGTGGGAGAGCCTGGCGATACCCGAACTGCGCGTGCAGGCGGCGCAGGCGGCCGCCCGGCTGCTGCCGCCACAGGGCTGAACGCACGGTGCCGCCGGGGCCTTTCCCGTAGAATGCGCCGATGGATGTTTCCCACCTGCTCGATGGGCTGAACCCGGCCCAGCGCGAGGCCGTTTCCGCTGCCCCCGGCCATTACCTGATCCTTGCCGGCGCCGGTTCCGGCAAGACCCGCGTGCTCACCCACCGCATCGCCTGGCTCAACGAAGTGCACGGCGTGCCGACCCACGGCATCTTCGCGGTGACCTTCACCAACAAGGCCGCCGGCGAGATGCGCCAGCGCATCGACCTGCAGCTGCGCAACGGTGCGCGCGGCATGTGGATCGGCACGTTCCACGGCCTGGCCCATCGTCTGCTGCGCCTGCACTGGGCCGATGCCCGGCTGCCCGAAGCGTTCCAGGTGATGGATTCGGACGACCAGCTGCGGCTGGTCAAGCGCGTGGTGCAGGCGCTGGAACTGGACGACGGCAAGTTCCCGGCCAAGCAGATCGCGTGGTGGATCAACGCGCAGAAGGACGAAGGCCGGCGCCCGCAGCACATCCAGCCCGAGCCGCACGATGCCTGGCTGGAAACCATGCGCCAGGCCTACATCGAGTACCAGGCGCGCTGCGACCGCGCCGGGCTGGTGGATTTCGCCGAACTGCTGCTGCGCGCGCACGAACTGCTGCGCGACAACCCGGCCCTGCTGGCCCACTACCGCGCGCGCTTCGGCGAGATCCTGGTCGATGAGTTCCAGGACACCAATGCCATCCAGTACGCCTTCGTGCGCGTGCTGGCCGGCGATTCGGGCCACGTGTTCGTGGTCGGCGACGACGACCAGGCCATCTACGGCTGGCGCGGCGCCAAGGTCGAGAACGTGCAGCGCTTCCTGAAGGATTTCCCGGGCGCGCAGACCATCCGCCTGGAGCAGAACTACCGCTCCAGCGCCAACATCCTCAACGCCGCCAACTCGGTCATCGCGCACAACCCGGACCGCATCGGCAAGCAGCTGTGGACCGACAGCGGCGATGGCGAGCCGATCGACCTGTATGCCGCCTACAACGAGATGGACGAGGCGCGCTACCTGGTCGAGCGTGCGCGGCAGTGGGTGCGCGACGGCGGCAGCTACGGCGACATCGCCGTGCTTTACCGCAGCAACGCGCAGTCGCGGGCCTTCGAAGAGGCGCTGCTGTCCGAGCAGGTGCCGTACCGCGTGTACGGCGGCATGCGCTTCTTCGAGCGCGCCGAGATCAAGGACGCGCTGGCCTACCTGCGGCTGCTGACCAACCGCAACGACGACGCGGCGTTCGAGCGCGCGGTGAATACGCCGGCGCGCGGCATCGGCGAGCGAACCCTGGACGAAGTGCGGCGCGTCGCGCGCGCGCAGTCGCTGTCGTTGTGGGAGGCGGCGATGCTCGCTACCCAGGGCGGCGACCTCGCCGCACGTGCCAGGAACGCGCTGGCCGGTTTCCTCAACCTGGTCCAGCAGATCGGCGGCGAAACCGCGCAGATGACCCTGGCCGAGCGCATCGACCACGTGCTGGTGCGCTCGGCGCTGCGCGAACATTGGAGCAAGGAGAGCCGCAACACGCTCGACTCCGAATCGCGCAGCGACAACCTCGACGAACTGGTCTCGGTGGCCTCGCGCTTCGTCCAGCGCGACCAGGACGAGGAGGGCGCCGCCGACATGAGCGAGCTGGTGGCCTTCCTGTCCTACGCCTCGCTGGAGGCCGGCGAAGGCCAGGCCCAGGTCGGTGAGGACGGCGTGCAGCTGATGACGCTGCATTCGGCCAAGGGCCTGGAGTTCCCGCTGGTGTTCCTGGCCGGGCTGGAGGAAGGGCTGTTCCCGGGCGCGCGCTCGCTGGAGGAAAGCGGCCGGCTGGAAGAAGAGCGCCGGCTGGCCTACGTCGGCATCACCCGCGCCCGGCAGAAGCTGGTGCTGGGCTACGCCGAGTCGCGCCGCATCCACGGCCAGGACAACTACAGCCTGCCGTCGCGCTTCCTGCGCGAGATCCCGCGCGAACTGCTGCACGAAGTGCGGCCCAAGGTGCAGGTCTCGCGCCCGGCCTCGCTGGGCAGCAGCCGGGTGACCGGCCATGCCGCGCTGGAGGCGCCGGCGATCCGCCTGGGTGCCAGCGTCAGCCACCCCAAGTTCGGCGAGGGCGTGGTCACCGACTACGAAGGCAGCGGCGCACATGCACGGGTGCAGGTGGAGTTCGCCGAGGCCGGCAGCAAGTGGCTGGTGATGGCCTACGCCAACCTGAACGTGCTCTAGGCGCCGCAGCGCGCCGGTCGCCCGCGGCCGGCCGTTTGATCAGGCTCAATGCGCCGGGGCGGGCGCGGGTGTGTAATGCTCTCCTGCCACCCTTGCCAAGGAACACCGCCATGTACAAGCGCATCCTGATCGCGACCGATGGTTCCGAACTGGCCATGAAGGGCCTGCAGAAGGGCCTGGAACTGGCGGCGCAGCTCGGCGCCAAGGTCGACATCGTCACCGTTTCCGAGCCGTGGGCGGTGGGCATGTACGACGCCATGGGCTGGAGCGCCGGCTACGAAGCCAGCCCCGAATACAAGCAGGACCGCGAGGCCGCGGCGCAGAAGATCCTGCAGCCGTCGCTGGACGCCGCGCGCGCGGCCGGCGTGGCCGAGGTGATCGGCCACCACGTGCTCGACCGCTATGCGGCCGACGGCATCATCGAGACCGCCGATGCCTGCGGCAGCGACCTGCTGGTGATGACCTCGCACGGCCGCCGCGGCATGACCCGGGTTCTGCTCGGCAGCCAGACCGCCGAAGTGCTGGCGCGCAGCAAGGTGCCGGTGCTGGTGATCCGCTGAGGTCGCCGTACCGGCGCTGATCGATCCGGCGGGAGGGCGACTGCGCCCTCCTGCGGACAAGGCTGCCGCCCTTTCCCCGTTTTCAGCGTACCCCCTTCAATGCCATTGTTGCCGAAGGGGGCTTTTCCGTGTCCGCCGGTGCCGGTCGCGGCAGGCCATGCCCGCCGCGGCGGCCGAGGCGATCACCAGCTGTACAGCTTCCAGTAGACCGGCGACACGCCGTCCTTGTCGTTGTCCAGGCGGCCGTCGCCATTGCGGTCGTAAAGATAGAACGGCGCCCCGCGCGCGGGGGTGACCTTGACCATGCGCAGCTGGCTGCCGACGCGGTATTCCTCGATGGTGTCGCCGTTGTCGAGGCTGCGGCGGGTGACGTCGGCGCCGGTCACGTCGACCGGCGGCGCATCGGCGTCCCGGCCCATGCTGGCGCAACCGGCCAGGGCGAGCAGGGGGATCAGCAGCAGGTGTTTCATGACGGCGGCTCCTCGCATCGGTGTCTCCTGATTATGCCTGCCTGCGGCCAGTGCGCGCGTCGTGCGCAGGCCGACCGCGTAGAATCGTCGCATGAGCAGATTAGTCCTGATCGACGGGTCCAGTTACCTGTACCGCGCGTTCCACGCGCTGCCGCCGTTGTCCAATGCCGCCGGCGAGCCCACCGGCGCGCTGTTCGGCGTGGTCAACATGCTGCGCGCCACGCTGAAGGAAAAGCCCGACTACGTGGCCTTCGTGGTCGACGCCCCGGGCAAGACCTTCCGCGACGACCTGTACGCCGAGTACAAGGCCAACCGCCCGCCGATGCCCGATGAACTGCGTGCCCAGGTGCAGCCGATGTGCGACATCGTGCACGCGCTGGGCATCGACATCCTGCGCGTGCCCGGCGTGGAGGCCGATGACGTGATCGGCACCCTGGCCCTGGCCGGCGCCGCCGACGGGCTGGAGGTGACCATCTCCACCGGCGACAAGGACTTCGCCCAGCTGGTGCGCCCGGGCGTGATCCTGGTCAACACCATGACCGGCAGCCGGACCGATTCCGATGCCGCGGTGATGGACAAGTTCGGCGTGCGCGCCGACCAGATCGTGGATTACCTGGCGTTGATGGGCGACGCCGTGGACAACGTGCCCGGCGTGGACAAATGCGGCCCCAAGACCGCGGCCAAGTGGCTGGCCGAGTACAACGACCTGGACGGCGTGATGGCCGCCGCGGCCGCCATGAAGGGCAAGATCGGCGATAACCTGCGCGCGGCGCTGCCGCGGCTGCCGCTCAACCGCGAGCTGGTCACCATCCGCACCGACGTGGCGCTGGAGCAGGGGCCGCGTGACCTGCGCCTGCGCGAGCAGCACGTGGACAGCCTGCGCGAACTGTACGGCCGCTACGGCTTCACCCAGGCGCTGCGTGAACTGGGTGGCATCGCGGCACCGGCCGCGGCCGACGAGGCCAAGGTCAGCCTGCGCGGCACCGCCGCCGGCTTCGCGCGTGGCGGGGACGGCCCGGCGCCGCCCGTGACCGACCCGGCGATGGCGGGCAAGGGCGAGTACGAGACCGTGCTCACCGATGAACGGCTGCGTGCCTGGGTCGAGCGCCTGCAGGCGGCGCCCGAATTCGCCTTCGACACCGAGACCGATGCGCTGGACGCGATGCGCGCGCGGCTGGTCGGCGTGAGCCTGGCGGTCGAGCCGGGTACCGGTGCCTATATCCCGGTCGGCCACGACTACCCGGGCGCGCCCGCGCAGTTGCCGTCGGCGCAGGTGCTGGACGCATTGCGGCCGCTGCTCGAGGACGCCGGCAGGCGCAAGCTCGGCCAGCACGGCAAGTACGACATCCACGTGTTGCGGCGCCACGGCGTGGAGGTGCGCGGCTACGCCGACGACACCATGCTGGAGAGCTTCGTGCTCAATTCCACCGCCACCCGCCACGACATGGATTCGCTGGCGCAGCGCTACCTGGGCTACACCACGACCAAGTTCGAGGACGTCGCCGGCAAGGGCGCCAAGCAGATCTCGTTCTCGCAGGTCGGCATCGACGAGGCCGGCCACTACGCCGCCGAGGACGCGGACATCACCCTGCGCCTGCATCGCGCGCTGGCGCCGCAGCTGGCCGCCGAACCGGCGCTGGAAAAGGTGTACCGCGAGATCGAGATGCCGCTGGTGCCGGTACTGGCGCGCATCGAGGCCAACGGCGTGTGCATCGACAGCGCCGAGCTGCGGCGGCAGAGCGCCGACCTGTCCGCGCGCATGCTCGCCGCGCAGCAGAAGGCCACCGCACTGGCCGGGCGCAGCTTCAACCTGGATTCGCCCAAGCAGCTGCAGGCGGTGCTGTTCGACGAGCTGGGCCTGCCGGCGCTGGTGAAGACGCCCAAGGGCCAGCCGAGCACCAACGAGGAGGCGCTGGAAGCCATCGCCGAGCAGCACGAGCTGCCGCGCGTGATCCTGGAATACCGCGGCCTGGCCAAGCTGCGCAGCACCTATACCGACAAGCTGCCGGAGATGGTCAATCCCGACACCGGCCGCGTGCATACCAGCTACCACCAGGCGGGCGCCGCCACCGGGCGGCTGTCCTCGTCCGATCCCAACCTGCAGAACATCCCGATCCGCACCGACGATGGCCGCCGCATCCGCAAGGCCTTCGTCGCGCCGCCGGGACGCAGGCTGATGGCCTGCGACTATTCGCAGATCGAACTGCGCATCATGGCGCACCTGTCCGAGGACCCCGGCCTGATCCGTGCCTTCGAGCAGGGCGTGGACGTGCACCGTGCCACTGCCGCCGAGGTGTTCGGCCGCAAGCTGGAGGACGTCAGCGCGAACGAGCGCCGCGCCGCCAAGGCCATCAACTTCGGCCTGATGTACGGCATGAGCGCGTTCGGCCTGGCCAAGAACCTGGGCATCGACCGCGGCCAGGCGCAGGACTACGTGGCGCTGTATTTCAGCCGCTACCCGGCGGTGCGCGACTTCATGGAGCGCATGCGCGTGCAGGCGCGCGAGCAGGGCTACGTGGAAACCCTGTTCGGCCGCCGCCTGTACCTGAACGACATCCATGCGCGCAACCAGGGCCTGCGCGCCGGGGCCGAGCGCGCCGCGATCAACGCGCCGATGCAGGGCACCGCCGCGGACATCATCAAGCGCGCGATGGTCAGCGTGGATGACTGGCTGGCCGGCCACCGCGCGCGTGCGCAGATGATCCTGCAGGTGCACGACGAACTGGTGTTCGAGGCCGACGTGGATTTCATCGACACGCTGCGCGCGGAAGTTGAATCGCGCATGGCCGGCGCGGCCCGGTTGCGGGTGCCGCTGGTGGTCGATACCGGCGTCGGCGACAATTGGGACGAAGCGCACTAGGCATCGCTTGCCTTGCTCCACCGGCGCCGCGTGGCGGCGCGGTGGAGGCCCTGCCTGCGCTGGCGTGCCCGGAATGCAGGCGCGCAGGGCGCAACGGATGCGGAGCTGCCGATGCCGGGCCCCGGATTTCACGATATCGAAACTATTTACGCGTCGAATGGCATCCAGTGCGTTTCGTGATGCATGCCATCCGGTTTGCGATCGGCAGCACGGATTTCAGGTGAATCCACCCATTGCTGGAACGTTGCATCGTGCATGCAATATGCAATGGCGGCGCACCGCGTTTTGCGGATGAATCACTCCTTAATCATCCGGAGATAAATAGCCATTCTTCACGAACCATCAATGTACGCGGTGGTCATATAGACCGTGACAGGTGCAACGCCTGTCGCGGATCTCTCCCATCCCCTGGAGCAGATCTCGGAGCGGGGATTCCTCCCCAAATCGCCGCTCCTCCCGCCCCGTCGACCCCCCCCCTGGTCGGCGGGGCTTTTTTTTTGTGCTCGCCCCGGCGCATCCATCGTGCGCGGGCGTGGCGGGCTGTGCATCATGGGGAACGTACAGGAAGGGGGTGCAGACCGATGTCGGACATGTTCGCACTGGCGATGCCGTGGTGGGAATTCATCCTGCGCGCGGTCGTGGTCTATGCCGTGGTGCTGGGAATGGTGCGGCTGAGCGGCAAGCGCGCGCTGGGGCAGATCACGCCGTTCGACGTGCTGCTGATCGTGCTGCTGGGCAATGCGGTACAGAACGCGCTGCTCGGGCAGGACACCTCGCTGGCCGGTGGCCTGCTGCTGGCCGCGACGCTGATCACGATCAACTATGCGGTGGGCTGGCTCGCCACCCGCAGCCGGCGCGTGGAGCGCCTGGTCGAGGGCGAGCCGGTACTGATCGCGCGCGACGGCCGCCTGCTGGACTCGGTACTGCGGCGCGAACTGATCACGTCTTCCGATTTCGACGCGGCCATGCGCCAGCAGGGATGCCGTGGCATCGAGGACGTCGAACTGGCGCTGCTGGAAACCAACGGCCACATCACCATCGTGCCGCGCCGCCAGGACGGGCAGGGGCCCGGCTGACGGCCGCCGGCTACGCGGCCGGCCGTGCCGCGGTCACAGCCACTCGCGTGGAACCAGGTACGCGGCCAGCCGCGCCTCGTCGCTGCCGGCCTCGGGCTGGTAGCCATACTCCCAGCGCACGCGCGGGGGCAGGCTCATCAGGATGCTCTCGCTGCGCCCGCCGCTCTGCAGGCCGAACAGCGTGCCGCGGTCGTAGACCAGGTTGAACTCGACGTAGCGGCCGCGCCGGTACAGCTGGAACTCGCGCTCGCGCTCGCCGTACGGGATGTCCCTGCGGCGCGCGACGATCGGCAGGTAGGCGTCGAGGAAGCCGTCGCCCACGGCGCGCATGTAGGCGAAATCAGCTTCGAAATCACCCTGCAGGTCGTCGAAGAACAGGCCGCCGACACCGCGGGTCTCGTTGCGGTGCTTGAGGAAGAAGTACTCGTCGCACCAGCGCTTGTGCGCGTCGTAGCGCCCGGCGCCGAACGGCGCGCACACGTCGTGCGCGACCTGGTGCCAGTGGCGCACGTCCTCGTCGAACGGATAGAACGGGGTCAGGTCGAAGCCGCCGCCGAACCAGGCCGCGACCGCCTTGCCGTCGCGTTCGGCCTGGAAGTAGCGCACGTTGGCGTGGGTGGTGGGCAGGTAGGGATTGAGCGGATGGAACACCAGCGATACGCCGCAGGCGCGCCACGAGGCGCCAGCCAGTTCCGGGCGGTGCGCCGAGGCCGACGGCGGCAGGCGGGTGCCGGAAACGTCGGAGAAGCCGATGCCGGCCTGTTCGAACACCGCGCCGTCGCGCAGCACGCGGGTGCGGCCGCCGCCGCCAAGCAAGGGGCTGGCAACGGAGCCGGGTGCGCCGGGATGCGTGCCGGGATCGGCGCGCTGCCAGCGGTCCTCGACGAAGCGGGCGCGGCCATCGGCGGATTCGATGGCCTGGCAGATACGGTCCTGCAGACCGGTGAGGTAGTCGCGTACGCGTTCGAAATCGTCCATGCGCGTACTGTAGCGCAGGCGCTCAGCGGAACAGTGCGCGGACCTCGTCGCGGCACAGCTTGACCACCAGCCAGGCGTGCAGGCCGGCGAACGCCAGCGCGGTGACGCCGGCACTGATCAGGGCGGTCCAGCGGCTGGCCTGCATCTGGGCCATCGCGTGGCGACCATCGGGCGAGTCATGGAAGCCGGGCGGCATGATCGCCTGCATCGCGGTGAACATGCCGTCCACCAGCGGCAGCATGGCGAAGTTGGCCAGGGCCACCCCGACCAGGAACACGATGAAGCCGATCCGCCCCCACTCGTAGCGTCGCAACATCGCCCACGACACCGCGAGCAGGGCCACGCACAGCAGCAGCATCAGCACGGTCAGCGACAGCGCATGCTGCGCGGTCCACTGCAGCGCCGCCGGCACCGGCAGCCCCTGCCGCTGCAGCCAGTCCAGCGGGTCGAGCCGGTCCAGGAGGACGACCAGCAGCAGCTGGAACAGGCTCCAGGCAATGGACAGCACGGCCATCGCCAGCGACAGGCGGGCGGTGACATCGATGAAGCCGGCGGCCGATGCGGACGCGGGACGGAGAGGCGGCGGGACGGGCTGGATCACGCGATGCGCTGGTGGTGGCGGTGGGCGCACTATCGCCGGCTTCAGCCCGGTTGCCCAGCCCCCGCCAGCCGCCATGCCGCCGGCAGTACGTGGCGTTCGCTCAGCGGCGCCAGCTTCACGCCGTGGGGTGGACGCAGGGGGATCCAGACCAGTTCGGCGATCTCCGCCTGCGCATGCGGCGTGCCGTCCACCTGCACCAGGAACGATTCGCCCTGCACGCGCCGCCCTGGTTCGTTGACCGCATCGTCCTCGAAGCGGCCCAGCGCCCGTACCGGGGCCTGGCGCAGCGTCACGCCCAGCTCTTCGTGCAGTTCGCGCGCCAGCGTGTGCAGCGCGTCTTCGTCGGGTTCGCGCTTGCCGCCAGGCTGGATGAAGGTGTCCGAGCCGTGCTTGCGGACCACCAGCACGCGGCCGGCGTCGTCGAGGATCACCGCTGTGACGATGCGGATGGGAGGCACGGCCGGTTCCTGTCGCGGGAGATGCCCGGGGAGCGACGCCGGCGGCAGGCCGCCGGCACTGCCGCTCCCGCGGGGCTGGAGCCAGGGCGGCCGAGGGCCGCCGCGGCCGCTTACTTCAGCGTTTCCTCGAACAGCTTGAGGATGCGCTTGTACTGGTCCAGCCAGGAATCGGCGCGGGTGTAACCGTGGCGTTCCAGCGGGTACGGCGCGATCGACCAGTTGTCCTTGTGCAGCTCGATCAGGCGCTGGGTCATGTTGACCGAATCCTGGAAGAACACGTTGTCATCCATCATGCCGTGGGCGATCAGCAGGTGGTCCTGCAGGCCTTCGGCATACTCGATCGGCGAGGACACGCGGTAGGCCTCCGGATCGATGTCCGGCGTGTTGAGGATGTTGCTGGTGTAGCCGTGGTTGTACTGGTGCCAGTCACCGACCGGGCGCAGCGCGGCGCCGGCCTTGAACGTGCCCGGTGCCCGGTACAGCGCCATGAAGGTCATGAAGCCGCCGTAGGAGCCGCCGTAGATGCCGGCGCGGTCGCGGTCGCCCTGCTGGGTGTCCACCAGCCACTCCAGCCCGTCCAGGTAGTCCTCGAGTTCCGGATGGCCCATGTTGCGGTAGATGGCGGTGCGCCAGTCGCGGCCGTAGCCCTCGCTGCCGCGGTAGTCCATGTCCAGCACGATGTAGCCCTTCTGCACCAGCAGGTTGTGGAACATCTGCTCGCGGAAGTAGGTGGGATAGCGCTGGTGCACGTTCTGCAGGTAACCGGCGCCGTGCACGAACATCACGATCGGGTACTTCCTGCCCGGCTCCTTCTGCGCCGGGCCGTAGTACTTGGCCCAGACCACGCCGGCGCCATGCCGCGACGGCACCGCCACCAGTTGCGGCTGGATCCACTGCCGCGCCTTGAACTCGGCGCTGCGGGTGTCGGTGAGCACGCGCGCGCTGCCGCCCGTGGCCGGCACCACCGCCAGCTGCGCCGGCAGGTAGGCGCCGGAGTAGCGCACCAGCAGCTGCTGGCCGTCGGGCGAGAGCGAGAAATCCTCCACGCCGTCGAGGTTGGTCAGCTCGCGCACCTGGCCGCTGGCGGCATCGACGCCGCAGACCTCGTAGTCGTGCGGCGCCTGTCGGTTGCACAGCACGTAGAAGCCCTTGCCATCGGCCGACGGCACCGGCGCGGAGGCCTCCCACTTGCCGCTGGTCAGCGCGCGCGGCCGCGCGGTCCCCGCCTGGGTGTACAGGTGCGAGAAGCCGGACTCTTCGGACAGCAGCCACAGCGTGCGGCCGTCGGCCATCCAGCCGAAGTCGTTGAAGCCCCAGTTGATCCAGCCCGGGTCGGTGAGGCGGTGGCGGTTGTGCAGGCCGCCGTCATCGCCGACGCTGACGATCCAGCGATCCTTGTTGTCGTTGGCGCGCAGCATCACCGCCGCCTGTGTGCCGTCGGCGCTCCAGCGGATGCCGCCGCCCATGAAGTCGCCCATCACCTGCACGCTGCGGTTGCCCTTTAGCGGTTCCTTGCCGGCGGCCTTGCGCAGCGCGGCCAGCGGATCGGTGCCGATGCCGGGCAGCGCGTCCAGCGGCAGCGGCCGGACCTGGCCGGTGCGGGTGTCGGCCAGCCACAGCGCATGCGGCGCGAAACCATTGCGGCCGACGCGGGTCCGGGTGTCCTCGGTTTCCTCGTAGCCGGATTCGGTGACGTACAGCGGCATCTTGCCGCCGCGGCCGTCCTCGAAGTTCTTCGGCTTGGTCACCACCACCAGGTGGGTGGCATCGGGCGACAGCGCGCTGTCCACGATCTCCACGTCCGCGCCCAGGTAAAGCGGGCCCGGCGCGCGGGTCGGATCGGCCTGGCGCCAACGCTCGCCCTGTTCGCGCAGTGCGTCGCGCTGCGCGCGGTCGCGGCGCAGGGTCTCCAGCGTGCGCATCTGCTGGTCGCGCAGCACGTCGGCCTTGGGTGCGTCGGCCGGGTTCTTCTCGGCCTTGAGCTGGGCGACCAGGGCGATGCCGCCGGTGCCGGGGGTCCAGTGGTACCAGCTGTTGCCGACGTTCCAGATCACCCCGCCATCGGTGGCGAAGTCCACGCCCGAGGCGCGCTCGTTGCCGCGCGTGAGCTGGGTCAGCGCACCGCTGCGCAGGTCACGCACGAACACGTCGCCGTTGCGCACGAAGGCCATGCGCTGGCGCTGGCGGTCGTAGACCCGGCCGGCCGCGTCCAGGGTGCCGCGCTGGTCGTCGGCGACCTGCTGCGCCGCGCCGCCGGCCACCGGCTGGCGGAAGGTGTCGCGCACCGGGCTGCCCTTGCGCTTGAGCGCGTACTCGACCTGCGTGCCGTTCCACGACCACCAGGCCGACTCCACCGGCGGCCCGATCCAGTCCGGGTCGGCCATCGCCTGTTCGATGGTGATCGGCGTGGGTGCGGCATGGGCACCGCCGGCGGCGGCCAACAACAGCAGGGACAGGGGCAGGAATCTGGACATCGCGGGCACCGGTGAAGAAAACCGGCAAAGCCTAGCAGCCCGGCCCGTTGCGGGGCTGGGCCACAGGTCATGGGCGGGCCGGCAAGCCGCGGCTGCGGCGGGCGCGGTGGCTGCCCGGTGCCGCCGTCGCGTTTGTCCGGCTTCCGCCAGCGGCTATGCTGGGCGCCGGCCGCATCCCTGTTCCGCGGCGGTTTTCCCCCAAGGTTGTCCCGCGTGCCCGCCGCCCATCCGATGTCCTCCTGCCTGCACCCCCTCGCCGTTGGCGCCCCCGCACGACCGCTGGCGGCGGGGGCCGGCGCGCGGATCGACCTGGCCACGTTCCTGGAGCATGTACGCGGGGTGGCGGCGCTGCTGCCGCCCGGGCGCCACGCGGTCAACCTGTGCGAGGACCGGTATCGCTTCCTGGTCGGTTTCTGCGCGATCGCCCTGCGCGGCCAGGTGAACCTGCTGCCGCCCTCGCGCGCGCCGGCGGTGGTGGCCGACGTGCAGCGGTGCCATGACCAGGCCTGGTGCCTGGGCGACAGCGCGCCCGATCCCCTGCCGGACGGCTGGTTCGCGTTGCCCGAGGTGCTGCCGCGGCTGCCGGGCGAAGCCCCGCTGCTGGATGCGGCGCAGCAGGTCGCCATCGGCTTCACTTCGGGCAGTACCGGCGCGCCTGCCGCCAACCCCAAGACCTGGGGCGCGTTCGTGACCAGCACCGCGCAGAACCTGCAGGCGCTGGGCGACCTGTGGGGCGGATGCACCCCGGCGGTGGTCGCCACGGTGCCGCCGCAGCACATGTACGGCATGGAGATGTCGGTGCTGCTGCCGCTGCTGGCGCCGGCGGTACTGCATGCCGGCCGCCCGTTCTTCCCGCAGGACGTGGCGCAGGCGCTGGCCGAAGTACCGGCGCCGCGGCTGCTGGTCACCACCCCGGTGCACCTCAAGGCGCTGGTCGAATCGGGCGTGGCGCTGCCGCCGCTGGCCGGCATCGTCACCGCCACCGCGCCGCTGCCGCAGGCGCTGGCCGCGGCGGCCGAAGCGTGCTTCGCCACGGAAGTGCGCGAAGTGTTCGGTTCCACCGAGACCTGCATCTTCGCCCGCCGCCGCACCGCCAGCGAACAGGCGTGGACGCTGCTGCCGGGCGTGCGCCTGGTAGCGGAGGAGGACGGCACCCAGGTCCATGCCCCGCATCTGCCCGGCCCGGTAGTGCTGGCCGATCTGGTCGAGCTGCTGCCGGAAGGGCGCTTCCTGCTGCGCGGCCGGCGTGCGGACCTGCTGGAGATCGCCGGCAAGCGCGCCTCGCTGGGTGACCTGACCCGCCGCCTGCAGGCGGTGTCCGGGGTGCGCGACGCGGTGGTGGTGCAGCTGGATCCGGAGCCGGGCCAGCCGGTCGGCCGCATCGCGGCGCTGGTGGTGGCACCGGAGCGTGAGGAGGCGGACATCCTGCGCGAACTGCGCGCGGGTATGGACCCGGTGTTCCTGCCGCGGCCGTTGCGCCGGGTGGCGTGCCTGCCGCGCAACGAGACGGGGAAATTGCCGAGGGATGCGGTGCTGGCGTTGCTGCGGGGCGGGGAATAGTTCTGCGGTTGCCGTTGCCGTTGCCGTTGCCGTGATTTTGTTTTTGCCCTGGCTTTTGACTACCGGGTCCCCTTCCGCAGTGACGGAGCCGGCGGGAATAACCCGAAGGGCGACGCGCATGGACGCGCGTCGTTTTTCGACGAGACAGGGATGTCTCGTCGAAAAATCCCACCGGCGGAGTGGACCCGCGGCACGCAGTGCCGTGGGCGCGTAGGCAGGGCGTGCTTTCTCTTGGCTACCTTTTCTTTGCACGAGCAAAGAGAAGTAACT
This sequence comes from Stenotrophomonas acidaminiphila, assembly GCF_001431595.1. GTDB lineage: Bacteria > Pseudomonadota > Gammaproteobacteria > Xanthomonadales > Xanthomonadaceae > Stenotrophomonas > Stenotrophomonas acidaminiphila. Next base: position 96,649 of record NZ_LDJO01000008.1, on the reverse strand, counting down.
CGCTCCAGCGAAGCAGGGGCGAACGCTCTGCTTTCAAGCTTCCGCTTAATGGTTGGCTCCGGCTCTGCCTATCGCTTTGGCACAGACCTCCAAGGGATGCACAGCAAGGGCAGGAGCAGGATCAAAGGCTTTCGCTCCCCTTCGGGGCGCGAGCTACTTTTCTTTGCTCGTGCAAAGAAAAGGTAGCCAAAAGAAACACGCCCCTGCCTACGCGCCCGCCGCGCTACGCGCGCCGGGTCCACTCCGCCGGCGGGATTTTTCTACGCGACATCCCTGTCGCGTAGAAAAACGACGCACATCCATGTGCGTCGCCCTTCGGGTTATTCCCGCCGGCTCCGTCGCTTCGGAAGGGGACCCGGCAGTCAAAAGCGGGGAGCAACGGCAACGGCTACCGCAACCGCGGTCAGGCGCCGTGGACCCCGTCGATCTCCACCCGCAGGTCGCGCCGGCACACTTCGGCGTGCAGCACGATGTACGCCACCTCCGGCGGCAGATGCCGCGCCAGCGCCTGCCGTATCGCCGGGATCTCGGCCGCATCGCGCACGTACACCTTCAGCCGGCTGCCCGCGCCGAAATGCGCCGGCAGAGACGGCAGGCGCGCGCGCGCGGTGCCGACCAGCGCATCGAGGTTGGCGAAGGTCTCCTCCAGCTGCCGCAGCGTGTCCTCGCCGTGCAGGGTGGCGTGGCCGACCACGCTGGCAGTGCCCGACAGCAGCAGCGGCAAGCTGCTGCCCGGTGCGGCCAGCATGCCGCGGGCGAAGCTGGGCGACTGCGGGCCGTACTGGCGCGGATAGCGCCAGGCGCTGACCTGGCGCGGGTTTTCCAGCGGCGTGCCCGGCACGCGTGCGGCCAGCCAGTAGACCTGCAGTACGCGCACGCCGTCGAGCCGGCCGATGGCGGTCGCCGCCGGCAGGGTGCCGGGATCGATGGTGCCGATGCCGCGCGCGCGGCCCACACAGAACTGGCGGTAACGCTCGTCGTCGCCATCGCCGTCGGTGATCGCGTCCAGGTAGTTCCAGATCCGCAGCAGGTGCGGATAGCCCTGCCCGGGCAGGGCCGACAGCAGCCGCGCATAGGCGTGCTCGCCGGCCTCGAGGATGCCGCCGTGGCGCGATTCGTCGATCTGCAGCGCGCCGAACATCAGCGCGCCGTCGCTGGCCCAGGCCAGGCCGTCGGCCTCGCGGCCGCTGTGTACCGTACCGGTGCTGCGCCAGACCTCCAGCCGCGGTGCGCCGTCCGGCTGCAGGCCGACCTGCAGGTAGCGCGGATCGTCGCTGGCGGGCGCGCCGTCGCCGGCCTGGAAACCGAATACCGCCAGCACCCGCGGATCGGCCAGCAGCACCGGCAGCTGCGCCGGGTCGGCGTAGTCCACCTCCAGCCCGGCGGCGGGCACGAAGCCGGAAACCGCGTTCATCGCGCGCTCCGGCGGCCAGGGCGACCGGCAGCGGGGGCGAACGTGGGAGCGGGAGCGGTGCAGGGGAGCAGGGACGTCATCGTGCGCGCGGATCGGTGCTGCAGAAACCGCCATGATACCGCGCGCGCCGTCGTGGCCATGGTTGCGCCGCGGGCGGCGATACCGGATCGTTGCGCATCAATCTCTTCATGGAAGTGGCAATGTCGCAACAAACCGAGGCCGAGCGCGAGCTGGCCGAACTGCTGGTCGAGAGCCTGAACCTGGAAGACGTGGATCCCGCGGCGATCGACCCGGAGGCGGCGCTGTTCAACGACGGGCTGGGCCTGGACTCGATCGATGCGCTGGAACTGGCCCTGGCCATCGGCAAGCGCTACGGCTTCCAGTTGCGTTCGGACAACGACGACAACCGCCGCATCTTCGCCTCGCTGCGCGCGCTGTCGGCGCACGTGCAGGCCCACCGCACCACCTGAACGCCATGAACGGTGCCGGCCACGCGCCCGGCCACGGGGCGGCCGCCCAACTGCTGCGGCTCCTGCTGCTGCTTGCCTATCCGGTCCTGTCGCACGTGGCCAGCCTGCGCAGCGAGGGCGGCTGGGCCGCGCTGGCGCTGTTCGGACTGGTGCTGCTGTGCCTGCTCGATGCGCTCGCACGCCGCCGGCCGCCGGCCTGGGCCGCGCTGCTGGCGTCGGCACTGCTGCTGGCCTGGCTGGGGCGTTCGCCGTGGGCCTGGATGCTGCTGCTGGCGCCGCCGGTGGTGTTCCCGCTGCTGGTGGCCTGGGGGTTCGCGCGCTCGCTGCGGTCCGGCCGGGTACCGCTGATCACCCGCATCGTGCAGGCGCTGCATGCACGCGCCGGGGTGCCGGTCGAGCCGCCGCTGGAACGCTATGCGCGGCGCCTGACCGCGGCCTGGGCGCTGCTGCTGGCGCTGCTGGCGGCGATCAACCTGGCGCTGGCGATGAGCGCGGTGCCCGATGGCCTGCTGGCCGCGTTCGGCCACCAGCCGCGCTGGCCGCTGAGCCACGCGCAATGGTCGTGGTGGGCGAACGTCGCCGATTGGGGCCTGATCGGCGGCTTCTTCGTCGCCGAATACGCGCTGCGCTGCCGCTTGTTCCCGCACCGGCCCTACCGCAGTGCCGGCCAGTTCGTGCGCCAGATGGGGCAGCTGGGCCCGGCGTTCTGGCGCGACCTGCTGCGCTGAACCGGCGGGGCCGCGGGTATCCTGTGGCCCCCGCCGCCACCCACCCTGCCATGCAGTTCAGCATCCGTCCCGACCATCCCTGCCTGCCCGGCCATTTCCCGGGGCGGCCGCTGGTGCCGGGCGTGGTGGTGCTGGAGCAGGTCATGCGCGCCGTCGAGGCCGCGGCCGGGGGACCGCTGGGCGCGCTGCGCCTGCCGCAGGTGAAGTTCATGGCGCCGCTGCTGCCCGGGCAGGAGGCACGGATCGAACTGGACGGCGGTGCGCCGCACTGGAAGTTCCGGGTGTGGCGTGGCCACGAACTGCTTGCACGCGGTGAACTGGTGGCCGGCGGCGGACCGGTGGCATGAGCGATGCCGACTGGAAGCGCCGCCCCGAGGGCGGTGGCCGCGCCGCTATCCGCCTGATCGCGGCCATCGCCCGCCACGGCGGGCGCGGCATCGCCCGGCTCTGCCTGTATCCGATCACCGGTTACTTCCTGCTGGTACGCGCCAGCGAGCGCCGCGCCTCGCGCGCCTACCTCGGCCGCGTGCTGGGCCGCCGCGCCCGGCTGCGTGACGTGGCGCGCCACATCCACACCTTCGCCGCCACCATCCTCGACCGGGTGTTCCTGCTCGGCGGGCGCATGGACCTGTTCGACATCCGCACCGAAGGCACCGGCGAGCTGCTTGCGCGGCTGGACGAAGGCCGCGGCGTGCTGCTGTTCGGCTCGCACCTGGGCAGCTTCGACGCGCTGCGCGCGCTGGGCCGGCAACGGCCGGACCTGAAACTGCGCGTGCTGCTGGACCGTGGCCACAATGCCGCCATCACCGAACTGCTGGCCGAGCTCGACCCCGGCCTGGCCGCGGGCATCATCGATGCCGGGCAGGGCGGGCCGGCGGTGGTGCTGGCGATCCAGCAGGCGCTGCAGGAAGGGGCGATGGTGGCGTTGCTGGTGGACCGTGCGCGGCCGGGCGAAACCGCGCTGGCAGCGCCGCTGCTCGGGACGCCGGCGCCGTTCCCGACCGCACCGTGGCTGATCGCCAGCGTGCTCAAGGCGCCGGTGATGCTGGCCTTTGGCCTGTACCGCGGCGGCAACCGCTACGATCTGCTGTTCGAGCCGTTCGCGACCGCGGTCGACGTACCGCGCGCGCAGCGGGCCGAGGCCCTGTCGGCGCTGGTTCACCGTTATGCCGGCAGGCTCGAACACCACCTGCGCGGCGCTCCCTGGAACTGGTTCAATTTCTATGATTTCTGGCATTCCCAAGCCTCACCTCCTGCGCCGCCTGACGGCAGCGGCGCTGCTGGCCGCCTGGGCCAGCGCGCCGGCGATGGCGGCCGACGTTGACGCGGGGTGGATCCTGCGCCGGTTGGCGCAGCCGGCGCCCAGCCAGACCGGCTTCGTCGAACTGCGCGGCTCGGCGCTGCTGAAGGAACCGTTGCGGGTCGAAGGCCGCTACCGCCGCCCGGACACGGCCACGCTGGTGCGCGAAGTGCGCGTGCCCTATGCCGAAACCACCACGATCGCCGATGGCAAGGTCAGCATCGCCCGCGCCGGCAAGCCGCCGCGGGTGTTCTCGCTGCAGCGCGTGCCGGAGCTGTCGGACCTGCAGGCCAGCTTCGGCGCGCTGCTGTCCGGCGACCTGGCCGCGCTCGAACAGGCCTACCGCCTGCAGGCGTCGGGCACCGCGCAGCGCTGGCAGCTGGTGCTCACGCCCAGGGCCCAGGCGCTGGCGGCGCGGGTGCGTGCGGTGACGCTGCGGGGGCGCGACGGCGAGCTGCGCTGCATCGAAACGCAGCCGGCGCGGGGCGAACTGCAGCGTACCCTGCTGGGTGCTGCGGCCACTGCCGCCGATGGCGTGCGCCAAGCCGATGCCCTGGCCGCGCTGTGCCATGACGGCGCGCAGGCCGGTTCCGTCGCCGCTCCGGGCCTGGACGGGAGCCGGCGTTGAAGCTCACCCCGCGCCTGCGCATCGGCCTGGCGATCACCTGGTTGCTGCTGCTGGGCCTGCTCACCGCCTGGCTGAGCGGGCGCATGCAGGTCAGCGGCGACCTGCGCAAGTTCATGCCCGATGCACGCACCCCGGCACAGAAGCTGCTGCTCGACGAACTGGGCGAAGGCCCGGGCGCGCGGCTGCTGCTGCTGGCGCTGTCCGGTGCCGCGCCGGAGCAACTGGCCGAGCAGTCGCGGCAACTGCACCAGGCGCTGGCGGACGACCCGCAGTTCGAGCTGGTCGCCAATGGCGGCCAGGCCGGGCTGGAGGCCTTTCCCGAGCGGCTGCTGCCCTATCGCTACCTGATCGACGCGCTGCCCGCCGATGCGTTCAGCGCCGATCGCCTGGGCGAGGAACTGCAGGCACGGCTGCAGGACCTGGGCTCGCCGGCCGGGGCGCTGGTCGAGCCGCTGCTGCCGTCCGATCCCACGTTGCAGGTGCTGCGCGTGGCCGAGGCGCTGCAGCCGGCCAACGCGCCGCAACGCATCGACGAGGTCTGGTTCGACCGCAGCGGCCGCCAGGCGCTGCTGCTGGTGCAGACGCGCGCGGCCGGTTTCGACCCCGGCGCGCAGCAGCAGGCGGTGGACACCATCACGGCCGCGTTCGCGGGCATCGCCGGCGACAGCGGCAGCCGCCTGGAGATGAGCGGGCCGGGCGCGTTCTCGGTGAAGATCGGCAACCGCACCGCGCGCGAGGCCGGCACCATCGGCACCATCGACACGCTCGGCATGATCCTGCTGCTGTGGATCGCCTACCGCAGCTGGAAGATGCCGATCCTGGGTTTCCTGCCGCTGGCCAGCGCCGGCCTGGCCGGGTTGTCGGCGGTGGCGCTGGCCTTCGACGGCGTGCACGGCATCACCATCGCCTTCGGGTTCACCCTGATCGGCGTGGTGCAGGATTATCCGATCCATTTCTTCAGCCACGAACGCCCGGGCCGTTCGCCGTGGGACAACGTGCGCGCGCTGTGGCCGACCCTGGGCACCGGGGTGGTCGCCACCTGCATCGCCTACCTCACCTTCCTGTTCTCCGGCGTCGATGGCCTGAAGCAGTTGTCGGTGTTCACCATCACCGCGCTGGCCACCGCGGCGCTGGCCACGCGTTACCTGCTGCCGGCGCTGGTCGACCCGGCCACCCGCGACTTCGCCGATTCGGCGCGGCTGGCGCGGTTGTGGCGCCATACCCGGCGGCTGCCGCGCCCACGCCGGTCGCTGGCGGTGCTGGCGGTTGCGGCGCTGGCGGTGCTGGTGTGGGCGCCGGGGCCGTTCTGGCAGAACGACCTGGGCAAGCTGACGCCGGTGGATCCGGCCGACCTGCAGCGCGATGCGCAGCTGCGCGGCGAACTCGGCGCGCCCGACGTGCGCTACGTGATCACCGTGCGGGGCGCCGATGCGCAGGCGGCGCTGGCTGCCAGCGAAGGCCTGCGGCCGGTGCTGGAGCAGCTGGTCGCCGACGGCGCGCTGGACCGCTACGACATGGCCGCGCGCTACCTGCCCAGCGCCGCGCTGCAGCGCCAGCGGCAACAGCGGTTGCCGGACGAAGCCACGCTGCGCGGCGCGCTGGCCGCGGCGGTGGCCGCAACCCCGTTCCGCGATGACGCCTTCGAGCCGTTCATCGCCGACGTGCAGCGTGCCCGCGGCGCACCGGTGCTGCAGCCGCAGGACCTGCACGGCACGCCACTGGCCACCGCGGTCGATGGCCTGCTGCTGCAGGGCCATGGCCACGCCACCGCGCTGGTGTCGCTGAGCGGACTGCACGACGTGGCCGCGGTGGCCACCAGCGCGCGCCTGCATGGCGCCGAACTGCTGGACCTGAAGCATGCCTCCGAGTCGCTGGTGGCCGAGTATCGCGGCCGCGTGCTGATGGCGCTGGCGGTGGCGGTGCTGCTGTTGTCAGCCACGGTGTGGGCGGCGCTGCGCTCGCCGCGGCGCGCGCTGCGGGTGCTGCTGCCGATGCTGCTGACCACGCTGGTGGTGCTGGCGCTGCTGCGCGCCAGCGGCGTCGAACTGAACCTGTTCCACCTGATCGGGTTGATCCTCGCCGCCGGCCTGGGCCTGGACTACGGCCTGTTCTTCGAGCACGCCGGCGACAGCCTCGACGACCAGCTGCGTACCCTGCACGGGCTGCTGGTGTGCAGCGCGATGACGCTGCTGGTGTTCAGCCTGCTCGGGCTGTCCTCGATACCGGTGCTGCGTGCGATCGGTACCACCGTGGCGCTGGGCGTGGTGTGCAACTTCGTGCTGGCGCTGCTGATATCGCGCCATCCCTGGCAGGAGGCCGCCGATGCTGGCGCGTGAGGACATCCTGCAGCTGGTGCCGCACCAGGGCGACATGTGCCTGTGGGACGAAGTGCTGGCGTGGACCGCCACGGACATCGTCCTGCGCGCGCGCAACCACCGCGACCCGGCGCATCCGCTGCGCAGCGACGGCCGGCTGCGCGCGATCCACCTGTGCGAGTACGGCGCCCAGGCGATGGCGGTGCATGGCGGCCTGCGTGCGCGCCAGCGTGGCGGCGCGGTGGTGCCCGGGGTGCTGGTGGCGCTGCGCGACGTGCAGCTGCACGTGGCACGCATCGACGATCTCGACGGCGCCATCGAGGCGACCGCACAGGTGCTGGCCGAGGCCGAAAACAGCCAGCAGTATGGCTTCCGCATCACCCATGGCAGCCGCGTGCTGGCCGCAGGCCGGGCCGCGGTGATGCTGCAGCCGCGGCCGCTTCCCGGACAGGACTGACCCAGCCGCGGTCGCGGCGGTCGTGCCTCAGTCGCGCGCGTCGTCGCCCAGTCCCAGGGCCAGGGCCCGTGTCAGCAGCGCGCGCAGCCGCGCGGTGTCCATGTCCGGATCGTGGATCGCATGCACGGCAAGGCCGTTGATGAAGCAGCGCATGAACACCGCGCGCAGCGCCGCGTCTTCCGGGTCGAGGGCCACGCCACGGGCATCGGCCCGGCGCCGCAGCCACTGCGCCAGGTCTTCGCATGATTCGCGCTCGAACCGGTTCAGGACCTCCGCCACCTGCGCGTCGCGCAGCCCCAGCGCGCTGATCTCCGACAGCAGACCGGCATGCCGCATGTCCGGCGCGCCGCGGCCCCACGCCGCGTAGGCGGTGATGAGTTCGCCGACGAAGTCGGAGGTGACCGGCACCTTGTCCAGGCCCTGCCGGTCCTCGTCCAGCTGCATCTGCACCATCGCCAGGATGATGGCGCGCTTGTTGGCGAAATACCGGTACAGCAGGCTGATGCTGATTCCCGCTTCGGTGGCGATGTCGGCCATCGAGGTGGCTTCGAGCCCATTGCCGATGCAGCACCTGCGCGCGGCCTCGAGGATGCGGCGGCGTTGCTGTTGCGCGTACTCGGAGGGCGGCCTGGCGGCCGGAGGTGCGGTCGGACTCATCGGTTCTGCATGGCCCCGGGATGGCTCTGGCCGCGCAGGGTAACCGAATCCACGACAGGTGAACGGTCATTCACCTGTCATTTCCGGCCACCAGAATCCGTCGCGCCTCCTACCTACGACGAGTACCCAGACCATGACCCATCCTCTTTCACGAGCGGTGGCCGGCGTGCTGCATACCCGTGCCGCGGTGCTGTTGGCCGTTGCCTCGGCGGCACTGCCGGCGTTCGCCGACGACCGCCCGGAAGACGCGCCCGCCGCCGGCCTCGAAGCGATGGCGGCCACCACCCTGGATTCGGTGGTGGTCAGCGCGCAGAAGCGCGAGACCAACCTGCAGGAAACGCCGATTTCGGTATCGGTGGTCGGCGCCGAAGCGCTGGCCGACCGCCATGCGATCTCGCTGGCCAGCCTGGCCGACGGCTCGGTGCCCTCGCTGCGGGTGGCGCCGTTCGCCACCCGCTCCTCGGCGCTGAACATCGGCATGCGCGGCATCGGCGCCTCGGGCGATGCCAACCAGCCGGCACGCGACGCCGGCGTCGGCGTGTACGTGGACGGCGTGTTCCTGGGCCGCTCGCAGGGCCTGGGCATGGCGCTGTACGACGTGGAGCGGATCGAAGTGCTGAAGGGCCCGCAGGGCACGCTGTTCGGGCGCAACACCGAGGGCGGGGCGATCAGCGTGATCACCCGCCAGCCGACCGGCGAATTCGGCCTGAAGGCGACCGCCGGCGTGTCCAACTACGGCGGCTACAACGCTGGCGCACACCTGGACCTTCCGCGCGTGGGCGATTTCAGCTTCAAGCTGGACGGCGTGCTCGACTCGCGCGGCGGCACCACCGACAACCCGATGCGCGGCCAGCGCGACTTCAACGCCTACGACAAGCGCGGCCTGCGCTTCACCACGCTGTGGCAGCCCAGCGCCGACTTCCAGGCGACCTATGCCTACGACTACTCCTACGACGCGACCACGCCATACCACGCGCAACTGCTGGTGGCCGGCCCGTATGCCAGCCAGGCGCAGCGCGAAGGCGCGTCGACCGGGCGCCGCGACGGATCCATCTTCGGCGGCCCTCAGGAAGACAGCGTCGGCAAGACCGACGGGCACCTGCTGGTGATGGACTGGATGCTCTCGGACACGCTGCAGCTGAAATCGATCAGCTCGTACCGCGAGCTGCGGCAGAGCCAGTTCGACCAGGGCCTGGTCGATGCGATCTCCACCTTCGCGCCCAATGGCGAGTTCGGACGCTACAGCCTGGCCCAGCTGTGGCAGCACCAGTACAGCGAGGAACTGCAGTTGATCGGCAACACCGACACCCTGGAATACGCGGTGGGCGCGTTCTACTACAAGGAAGCGGTGGCCGACAACGCGCAGACGCCCAACACCCTGCGCTGGAACGCGGACGGCAGCAGCTACACGGTGATCAACGCGCCGCTGGACCTGGGCAAGGTCCGCATCGACCGCGCCAGCAAGGCGTGGACCGACAGCCTGGGCATCTTCGGCCAGGCGACGTGGACGCCGGCCTCGTTCGACAGGCTGCACCTGACCGCGGGCGGCCGCTGGACCCGCGACAAGAAGGAAGGCGTGCTGCGCACCCTGAACGACGCGCCGTCGGACCTGGCCTTCGACGGCAAGTGGAGCCGTTTCGACCCGATGGTCAACATCGCCTACGACCTGGGCAGGGAGGTGATGGCCTACCTGCGCTACAGCACCGGCTTCAAGGCCGGCGGCGCGAACTCGCGCTCGTTCAGCTACCGCGCCTTCGCGCCGGAGGAAGTGAGCGCGTTCGAGCTCGGCCTGAAATCGCAGTTCTGGGACAACCGCGCGCGGCTGAACCTGGCGCTGTTCGATTCGCGCATCGAGAACAAGCAGATGGATTTCTACCTGCCGCTGGCGCCGGGGCAGAGCCGTACCGTTTCCGACACCACCAATGCCACCACCACCGGCACCTCGCGCGGTGCGGAAGTGGAGCTGAACATCGTGCCGCTGGACTACCTGACGCTCAGCCTGAACTACGCCTACACCGACATCGGCGCGCTGCAGGCACCCAATCCCTATGTGGAAGGCAACCCGGTGGTGACCGTGTTGCCGCTGTACGCGCCGAAGAACGCCGGCAGCCTGGCGGTGGACTACCTGCTGCCGCTCGGCGCCGCGGCGCTGAAGTTCCATGTCGATGGCAACTGGTCCGACGGCTTCTACACCAGCGAGATCGAGCAGACGCTCACCGACAGCTCGTTCGTGGTCAACGCGCGCGTCGCGCTGATCGACGTGCCGCTCAACGGCACCGGCGCGACCGCCGAGTTCGCGTTGTGGTCGCGCAACCTGCTCGACGAGCAACACCTGTTCTACAAGAGCAGCAGCACCTCGCTGGGCACCTACGGCATTTTCAACGACCCGCGCACCTTCGGCGCGGAAATCAGCATCCGCTTCTGACCGACGGGAGAACCGACCCCATGCAATGCAGGAAAACCGCCCTGGCGCTTGCCCTGGCCTCGCTCGCCTCCGCCGCGCACGCCCGCCTGCCGGCCGACGTACAGATCGAGCGCCTTTCGCCGACGCGTATCGCCGTGGTCTGGAGCGGTGCGCTGGTGCCCGCCGAGAAGCTGGACGTCGGCCTGGCTCCCGCACCGGGCAAGCCGGTGGACGGCGCCACGCTGCGCGATGACGTGGCCGGCAGTGCCGGTCGCGTCGAACTGGAGCACGCCAGCGGGGTACGTCCCTACGTGTGGATCGGCGACAACAAGGGCAACGAGACCACCCTGGGCGAGCGCGTGCTGCCGCTGCAGGGCGGGGTGAACTTCCGCGACCTGGGCGGTTACCGCACCGATGATGGCCGCAGCGTGCGCTGGGGCCGGCTGTACCGCAGCGGGGTCATGGCCGACCTGACCGACACCGACTATGCCTACCTGCAGCGGCTGGGCATCACGGCCATCTGCGACCTGCGCGACAGCCGCGAGCGCAGCCATTCGCCGACGCAGGCCGGGCGCATCGCCCGCGGCGGGCGCTACATCGCCTGGGATTACCAGCAGGACTTCGACATGAAGGCGTTCGCAGGCGCCTTCGCCATGGGCGGCGACCCGCAGGAAACCGCGCTGCGGTTGATGGCCGCTTTCTACCGGCAGATGCCGGCCGCGTTCGCCGCGCGCTACCGCGAGGCGTTCGACGTGCTCAAGCAGGGCGACGGACTGCTGTTCAACTGCAGCGCCGGCAAGGACCGGACCGGCCTGCTCGCCGCACTGGTACTGACCGCGCTGGGCGTGGCCCCCGACGTGGTGGTCAACGACTACGCGATGAGCCAGCGCGTGCCCAGCCTGCAGCGCCTGCGTACGCGCATGGATGCCTCCGCCACGCAGGACCCGGGCATGAGCGCGTTGTCGCGCCTGCCCGAGCCGGCGCTGCGTGCGCTGATGGGCACCGATCCGATGTACCTCAGCGCCGCCTTCGACCAGATCCGTGCCGACCATGGATCGATCGATGCCTACCTGGAACAGCAGCTCGGGGTCGGCGCCGCCGACCGGGCGCGGCTGCGCGCGCTCTACCTGGAGCCGGCACCGGCATCGGCCGGGACCGCCGCGCGCTGACCGCGGCCGCATCCATGCCCCCGTGCGCGCGGCGCCGGGGGCGTCCGCGCCGGCTTGCCCTGCCCGCCGCTTTGCGACAGGCTGCGCGCTCGCAGCGGAAGTGGAACACCGGCATGGCCGACATCGACAACAAACGACGCGCGCTGGTGACCGGCGGCAGTGGCGACCTGGGCGGGGCGATCTGCCGGCGGCTGGCAGCGGCCGGCGCGCACGTGATCGTGCATGCCAACGGCAACCTGGCGCGCGCGCAGGCCGTGGCCGCGGAGATCGCCGCCGCCGGGGGCAGCGCACAGGCGGTTGCCTTCGACGTGGCCGACGGCGAGGCCACCGCGGCGGCGCTGGACGGCCTGCTGGCCGACGGCCCGATCCAGATCGTGGTCAACAACGCCGGGGTGCACGACGACGCACCGATGGCCGGCATGGATGCGGCGCGCTGGCGGCGGGTGATCGACGTGTCGCTGCACGGTTTCTTCCACGTCACCCAGCCGCTGCTGCTGCCGATGGCGCGCACGCGCTGGGGTCGCATCGTCAGCGTCTCGTCGGTGGCGGCGGTGCTCGGCAACCGTGGCCAGACCAACTACGCGGCGGCCAAGGCGGCGTTGCACGGGGCCTCGAAGTCGCTGGCGCGGGAGATGGCCAGCCGCGGCATCAGCGTCAATGTCGTCGCCCCGGGGGTGATCGAAGGCCGGATGGCCGGCGATGCGTTCCCGCCGGAGCTGATCAGGCAGACCGTACCGGCCGCACGCGCGGGCCGCCCGGAGGAAGTGGCGGCGCTGGTGGCGTTCCTGTGCAGCGACGACGCCGGTTACATCAACGGCCAGGTGATCGGCGTCAACGGCGGCATGGGCTGAGCCGCCGGCGGATGCGGCCAGCGGCCGGCGGCGCGGTTCACCCGCTCGGGGTGTCGTCGATGAGCGGCGGGTTGGCGCGGATGCTGCGGTGGACCCTGCGCACGTCGCCATGGCGCAGCGCCAGCCGCACGATGTGCACGGTGATCCGGGTGAGATCGCGCAGCGGGCGGAAGTGGCTGGGGCGGAAACACTCGTCGCGGTCGGCGCTGCGGTAGCGCGATTCGATCGGCACCGACACGCAGCGCGTGCCCAGTTGCCGTGCCGCCGAGATCAGCACCTGCGCCTCGAACACGAAGTCCTCGCCGGGCACGTCGCGCATGGCGATCACCCCGGCCGGGTAGAAGCGCTGCCCGCTCTGGCTGTCGGCGACCTGGTAGTGCGTGCCCCAGGCCACGCCCCAGTCGCCGAACTCGTTGGCCAGCCGCCGCAGCAGCGGCTGCGAGGCGCGCTTGCGCAGCCGCGCGCCGATGATGATGCAGCCGGGGTGGCGGTTGGCGCTGGCCAGTAGCCGTGGCAGGTCGGTCGCCGCGTGCTGGCCGTCGCCGTCCATGGTCAGCACGCCGCGCAGGCCGCGCCGCACGGCTTCGGCGAACCCGCTGCGCAGCGCCTGGCCCTTGCCGCCGCGGCGCGCGTGGCGCAGCACGGTGACCGGCAGGTCGGCGATGCACTCGACGGTGCCGTCGTCGGAGCCGTCGTCGACCACGATCACGTGCGGGCAGAACGCGAGCGCGCCGCTCACGACCTCGCGGATGCGCAGCGCTTCGTTGAGCGCCGGGATCACCACCGCCACGTCGTCCGGGCGCAACATGCGGGAATCAGCCATGGCCGATGTCGATCCGCAGCGCCTGGTCCGGGCCGGCCGGCAGCAGCACCTGCGTGCGTTCCAGCGCCAGCGCCTCCAGCAGCGGCAACGCCGGCTGCATCGCATTGCCGGCCAGCCGCCGCGACAACGGCCCGGCATCATCGGCGGCGTCGGTGCCGGCGCATGGCTCCAGCGCCATGCGCAGCGTCGGCAGCCCGGCGCAGGGCGTGCGCGACAGCACCAGGGCGACGCCGAGCAGGCCTTCGCTGGGGGCCACTTCGCCGAGCGGCCCGCACGCCGGGCCGTCGTAGGCGACCAGCAGCACCGCCTCGCTGCCGGCGGCCAGCTGCGCCATCGCCTCGACCAGGCCCTGCGCGAAGCTGGCGCGGCCGGCGCTGATCGCGGTGGCCGGTACGTGCGCGCCGGTGCCGATGGTCCAGTAGCCGGCGGCGGCGTTGTGCACCGAGTTGTGGAAGCGGGTCGGCGATATCGCGCGCGGGTCGCTGGCCAGCGTCGTGCACATGTAGTCGCTGATCGACATCTCGCCATGGGTGGAGGTGAACACCGACGGCAACTCCGCCGCTTCGCGCCCGGCCGCCTCGCAGGCGGCGAGTGCCGCTTCCAGCGCCACTGCGACGGTGGCCGGTGCGCGGCGGCGCTCGTTGGCGGCCAGCAGCATCGGCGCCGGCCGCGCCGGCACCTGCGCCGGCTGCACGCCCACCCGCGCCCAGGCGCACGCCGCGTCCCAGTCGGGCAGCCCGCTGCCCCAGAATCCGATGCCTTCGACGACCGCTTCGCGCATGCGCCTCATCCCACCTTGCCGAACACCAGCGAGCAGTTGTTGCCGCCGAAGCCGAAAGAGTTGTTCATCGCATGGCGGATATCCGCCCGCGCATTGTCGAACCGGATCTGCGGCCCGCAGGCCGGATCGGGAACCGTGCTGTTGAGCGTGCCCGGCAGCAGCCCGTCGGACAAGGCCAGCAGCGCGAACACCGACTCGACGATGCCGGCCGCGCCCAGGGTGTGGCCGGTCCAGCCCTTGGTCGAGCTGGCATGCAGCGACGGCGGGAACAGCGCCGCCACCGCGGCGGCCTCGACGCCGTCGTTGGCCGGGGTCGAGGTGCCGTGCAGGTTGAGGTAACCCAGCTGCGCGGGCTCGAGTCCGGCGCTGTGCAGCGCCTGCTGCATCGCCAGGCGCGCGCCCAGCCCCTGCGGATGCGGCGCCGACATGTGGTGGGCGTCGCTGGATTCGCCGTATCCGCTCAGCTGCAGCGCGGTCTCCGGGCCGGCGCCGGCGCGTTCCAGCACCGCATAGCCGCCGGCCTCGCCCAGCGACAGCCCGCTGCGGCGCGCGTCGAACGGCTGGCACGGCGCAGTGGCGACCAGCTGCAGCGAGTGGAAGCCGAACAGCACGCTGCCGCACAGGGTATCGACCCCACCGACCAGGGCGGCATCGGCGAAGCCGGCATGGATCAGCCGCGCAGCCTGCGCGAACACCTTGGCGCTCGACGAGCAGGCGGTGGCCACGGTCACGCAGGGGCCGCGCAGCCCGGTGGCGGCGCGGACGAAATCGCCCAGCGCATGCGGGGTGTGGATGCGCGGGCGCTGCAGCTCCGGCGGGAAATGCGCCACGCCGGCGCTGTCGGTGTGCAGGCGCGCGTACGCCTCCTCGGTGGCGCCGATGGCGGAAGTGGAGGTGCCCATCACCACCGCCACGCGGCTGGCGCCGTGGCGGGCGACGACCGCGGCCACGGCGTCGAGCAGGCCGTCCTGCTGCAGCGCCAGCCACGCCAATGCGTTGTTGCGGCATTCCAGGCCGGCCAGTGCCGGCGGCAGTGCCACCTCCTCCACGCCGTCGACGCGGCCGATCCAGCAGTCCAGCGGGTCGGCGCCGAAATCGTTGCGGCGCAGGCCGCTGCGGCCTTGTGCCAGCGCCTGGCGCTGCGCATCCAGCCCGGCGCCCAGCGCGGTGGTGGCGCTGTGCGCAAGGATGTTCAGCGGGAGCAGGCGCGGTGGCGAGGCGGCGGTCACGCGGTCTTCCGGGCATTGGGCGGGGCGCGAGTATATCGGGGCGCCCGTCCACCGTACGGTGTCCCGGCAGGGTGATGGCGTGCGCGTTTCTTGATGAAAATGAATGAAGCCCCGGCAAAGATGCGGACGGCGGCGTACGGCAATGCCTTTCACCGGCGTCGGGTTTCCGACACAATCACTTGGATTCCCAAGCAGGGCAACGCCCGCGGGCATGCAAGCCTACGTCTACAAAAGCCAACGCAAGCAGGACACCTACGTCTACCTTGCCAAGCGCGACAACTTCGATGCGATCCCGGCCACGCTCGGCGCCGCCCTGGCGCCGTTCGCGTTCGTGCTGGAAGTCGCGCTGACCCCGGAACGGCGCCTGGCCCAGGCCGACGCCGCGCAGGTGCGTGCCAACCTGGCCGCGCACGGGTTCCATCTGCAGCTGCCACCGCAGCCCCTGGCGCCGGTGAAGATCGCCCGCATCGACGGCCGCGATGACTGACGCCCGCCGTACCCGTGCCCTCGGCGCGCTGGCGCTCGGCGCGCTGCTCGCGCTCGCCGCCGGGTTCGGTGGCGTGGCGGCCGCCGCGTGCGGCCTGCTGGCGCAGCCCGCGTTCGCGCTGGGAGTGTCGTGGTGGCGGCGCACGCGAGCCCCTGCGCCGCTGTCCGCGTTGCCACGGCAGGACCTGCCGGGCCTGCTTGCGGTGTGGACCGCCGGCACGCTGTTGCTGGCATTGCTTGTGTCCTGGCCGCTGGCGGCGCTGCACGACAGCGGCAGCCTGCAGGCGGTGCTGGCCCTGTGCGTGGCGCTGAGCATCGCGGTGGCCGCGCTGTGGCGCACCTGGCCGCTGTGGCAGGCGCTGGAACGCGAGGGCGGCACCCTGCGCGCGCAGGGGCAGGCACTGTCCTCGCGGGCCATGGACTCCTGGCATGGCGTCGGCGCGGCGCTGGTGCTGTGCCTGCTGTGCGCGGCGGTGGTCGCGCCGGCCTGGCCGGGCCTGGTCGGCGACAGCCTGCGCTGGCCGCTGGCCATCGCCGTCGCCCTGTTCTCGCCGCTGCTGCACGCCGCGCTGCAGGCGCTGCCGGCCGCGGCGCCGGCCGCGCCGGCCGTGGCGGTGCAGGCCTTCGATCCGTTTGCCGAGGCGCTGGCCGAACCGGCACCGCTGGAGCCGATGGCGCAGCACGAATGGGTGCCGCAGCTGTACGAGGCCGCGCGCGCCGGGCGCGTCGACCGCGCCCTGCAGCTGCTCGATGCCGGCGCCGATCCGCACGCGCCGCCGCCGGCCGATTCGCGCGACCAGCGCAGCCTGGTGGTGCTGGCCGCGGTGCTGCCGGACCTGCGCCTGCTGCGCGCGCTGATCGGCCGCGGCGTGGACGTGAACCTGGCCCATCGCGGCATGACCCCGCTGCTGGCGGCGACCCGCGACAGCTGGCATGGCCGCCCCGAGGCGGTGATGACCCTGCTGGCCAACGGGGCCGATCCGCGCGCCACCGACGCCGACGGCAACACCCCGCTGCACCACGCCGCACGCAGTTCCGACCCGGGCGTGGCCGCGCTGCTGCGCGATGCCGCCGCCGAGATCGACGCGCTCAACCATGAAGGCCACAGCCCGCTGGCGGTGGCCTGCCAGGCCGGTAACTGGCGGCTGGCGCGGTTCCTGCTCGAACGCGGCGCCCGGGTCGAACCCGCCGACGGCGTACCGGTACTGATTCCCGCCGCCGCCACCGAAGACGACGATGCCGCCGGCGTGCAACTGCTGCTCAAGCACAAGGCACGTCTGGACGCGCGCGACCGCCGCCGCCGCAGCGCGCTGCACGAGGCCGCCGCGGCCGGCCACGGCGACATCGTCGATGCGCTGCTCGCGGCCGGCGCCAATGTCGAGCCGCGCGATGCCGGCGGCCGCACGCCGTGGCTGGATGCCGCCGCGCATGGGCATGCCGGCGTGCTCGAGCGCCTGCTCGCGCACAAACCCGATGTCACCGCGGTCGATGGCGAGGGCTGCAATGCCGTGCTGCTGGCTTGCCGCGCCGAGAGCGTGACCGCGGCGCTGGTGCGCCGCCTGCTGGAGCTGGGCGTCGCCGCCGATGTGGTTGCCGCCGATGGCCGCCGTGCCATCGACCATGCCGCCGCCGCCGGCCGCTGGAGCATCGTCTCGCTGCTGGATCCGGCGTATCCGCTGCCGGCCGCGGTCAGCGACGCGCTTGCCGGCGCTGACGCCGGCGATGGCGCGGCCACGCCACCACAGCTCAACGACCGTCCGCCGCTGGCACTGCTGCGCGAGGCGCTGGCCTTCGGCAACACCGAGGGCATGGCACCGCTGGCGCGGCTGTGTTCGGCACGGGAACTGGGCACGCTGCTGCACGACGTGGAGCTGGCGCTGCAGCCGCGCGTGGTCGACTGGCTGCTGGCGCACGGTGCCGATGCCGAGGTGCTCGATGCCTGCGGCGACACGCCGATGTTCGCGCTGCTGGCGCGCGGCGTGGATGCCGTTCCCACGCTGCAGGTACTGCTGCGGCACGGGGTTTCGCCCGCCGGCCGCGGCGGCCTGGGGCGCCTGCTGGCTGCCTGCGTGCAGCACGACCAGGGCTCGCGCGGTACCGAGCAGTTCGTGCTGGAGCTGCTCGAACAGGGCGCCGACCCGTTCGGCGCATCGCCCGCCGGCGATCCGCCGCTGGCGCTGGCGGTACGCCTGGGCTGGCTGAAGGTGCAGCATTGGCTGCTGGTGCATGGGGTCGACCGCGAGGCGCGCGACAGCCACGGCATGACCGCGCTGCACCTGGCCACCGCGCTTGCGCGCGAGGCCTCGCTGAAACAACTGGTGATGCATGGTGCCTCGCCGGACGCCCGCGCCGCCGACGGGCAGACGCCGCTCGGCGTGGCGCTGTCCAGTGGCCGCCGCGACCTGGCCGACTGGCTGGACTGGCGCGGCTGGCCGTTGCCGCTGCGCGCACTGCGCGAATCCGACGTGCCGGCCGCGGCGATGGCCGGCGACGCCGACGCGGTGCGCCGCCTGGTCGAACTCGGGCTGCCGGTGGATGCGGTCGATGCCCAGGGCTGCACCGGCCTGCTGCGTGCGGCCGGTGGCGGGCACGTGGCCACGGTGGACCTGCTGCTGGCGCGCGGTGCCGACCCGCAGCACGCGGCCGCCAGCGGTGCCACGCCGCTGTCGGCGGCGGTGAGCATGCGCCAGGCCGCGATCGTCACCGCCCTGCTCGACGCCGGTGCGCGCATCGACCACCGCCTGCCGGGCGGCGTCACCGTGCTGATGCTGGCCGCGGCGCTGGGGCTGCCGGACATCGCCGCCAAGCTGCTGACCGCCGGCGCCGACGTGCATGCCGGCGACGACCAGCAGCTGGCGCCGCTGCACTGCGCCGCGCTCTACGGGTTCACCGCACGCGACCGCACGCGGCTGCTGGCGCTGCTCGACACCCTGCTGCTGGCCGGTGCCGAGCCGGACCAGGCCTCGGCCGGTACGGTCACCCCGTTGCTGCTGCTGCTGGGCGCGCGTGCCGAGCCGGGCACCGCCTGCGACGAGCACGTGGTGCTGGCCGCGGTCGAACGCCTGCTCGATGAAGAAGTGGCACTGGACGTGCGCGATCCGCGCGGCTTCGGCCCGCTGCACCTGGCCGCGCTGCATGGCCTGCCGTTGCTGGTGCAGCGCCTGCTGCGCGCCGGCGCCGACCCCGACCTGCGCGACGCGCTGGGCCGCAGCCCGCGCGAGATCTCGGTCATGCGCGGCTTCATCGACGTGGCCGGCGAGTTCGAACCGGCGGTGCCGGGCGTCTCGTCGATGGCCCGGTTCCTGCGCGACCGCGGCTGACCGCGCCGGGCCGAGCGCCGGGCCGATCCTGCCTCCGACCGGGACGGTGCTTCCCCATGTGCCGCCGGCTATAGTCGGCGCGGGGAATCCGGCCATTGCGCCATGGAGGGGGGGATGCAGGAGTGGTATGTCCGGCGGGACGGCGCAGTCGCCGATGGCCCGCACGATATCGAGCAGCTCAGGGTGTTGTGGGGGCAGGGTGCACTCGACAGTGAAGCGGAGATCCGGGCCGGTATGGACGGTGATTGGCTTCCGCTATCCCGCGCGCTGCCGGAGATGACGGCTCCCCGCACGACCGGGACGAATTGGGCGTCGTTGCGATTCCGCGGCGGTGCGACGGAGCCGGGCATGCCGGACCTGGCGGTGGAAGATGATGGCTGGCAGCAGGCGAGGCCCGCGCCATGGCGCCGCTTCTTCGGCCGCACCTTCGACACGATGCTGTTCCTGTCCGTCGGCAGCGGGGTGCTGGCCAGTCTCATGGTGGCGTACTTCCCGCAGGCGTATGAAGCCGTGTTCGCCGAACGCAAGGGCATGGTGCTCGGCGGCGTGCTGTCCAGCCTCATGTTGTACGCCTGGATCATTGTCTGCGGCGCAACGTTGCTGGGCCTGACCGGCACCACCCCGGGCAAATGGCTGTTCGGCACGCGCGTGACCTACCGCGACGGGCGCCCGATCGGCCTGTGGCCGGCGCTGCGGCGGGAGTTCTCGGTACTGCTCGTCGGCCAGGGACTGGGGCTGCCGCTGATCACCCTGGTGGCCAATGGGTTCGCCTATGCCACGCTCAGGTCCGATGGCGTGTCCACATGGGATGCAATGGACCGGTGGGTGGTGACCCACAGGCCATGGGGTGCGATGCAGGCAGCCCTGGTCGCAGCCACCATCGTGGTGCCGATGATGCTGGTCGTCGCATGGAACATGCTCGGGGACGTGCTTGCATGAGCGCCATCTGGTTGCGTCGCGATGGCACCACCGAAGGTCCGTTGGCGACGGATGAAGTGAGGCGCCGTTTCGCGGCGGGCGAACTGGCGGGGGACACCATGTCCTGGCGTGTGGCCGAGCCGGGCTGGCAGTCGCTCGGTCGCCGCTGGGGGGCATCACGGCGGATCGCGGGCTGGCATTGGCTGGCGTGGCTGCTACTGGTGACGGGAGCGGCCGTTCTGTTGGGCTGGAACTGGATATGGGAGGCATGGGTTCCGCTTCCGGAGCGTTCAGGTGAACGGCTGGTGGCGAGTGGGGCGGTGCTGGCCTGCGTGCTTGCGGCGCTCGCACTGGCCTATGCGCTGGCCACCTCCCTGCCACGCCGCCGGCTGACGCCGCCGGCGCTGTATGCGTTGGGCATTGCACTGCTGGCCATGGCGTTCGCACTGCCGCAGCAGCACCTCCGCTCTGACCTGCTGGACGTGCTGCAGGCCGTGCCCAACGCCCGCGTGGAGGTGGACGCCGCCGGCGGTCAGCTGCTCATCACCGGAGAAATAGGGCCACGCCTGCTTGCGGACATCGAGAAGGCCTGGGCGGCGCATCCCGACATCACTCTGGTGACGATCGACAGCCCGGGCGGACTGATGGCCGAGGCCGAGCGTGCCGGGCGCTGGATCGCCGGGCACGGCATGCCGGTGCGCATCCGTTCCGAATGCAGCAGTGCCTGCGTGTTGATATGGGCAGCGTCGCCTGACCGGCAGATGCTGGCGTCGGCACGCGTCGGCCTGCACCGCGCTTCCAGCCAGATGGATCTTCCGGCCAGTGCGCTTCGTCCGTCGCTCGAACAGGTCGACCGCAGATACCGCGAGCTGCTTCGGAAAGCCGGGTTCGGCGAGGATCTGCTCGATATCCAGCGCAATACCGATGCCAGCGCCATGCATTGGCTGACGGCGGCGGAACTGCTCGACCGCAAGATCAGGCTGACCGCGGTCGATGCGGCGGGCGGTGCGGTAGCGGATGCGCGACTCCGCTGGGAGAGCATGATCGCACGCAGGGATGCCCAGGATCCGATGGCCGCCTTGATGGCGGCCACCGCCCGGCGCCTGCCGCAGGTCGTGGATAGCTACGCATCGAAGATGTATTGGGCAGCAGACAACGGCAATGGCGCCACATTCGGCTACCACGAGGACACGATGCTGTTCGATATCAAGCGCGACGCGCTGCGCCGTGCCTCGGATGCAGCAGTGGTCGCCTGGTGGGAGCCGGAGCAGGACGCATACGCTGCAGCGCTGCAGGCCCAGGATGCGGTCCGCTGCGCGGCATTGACCGGCCTCCAGTCGCCGATGCCCGGAGACGTGCTCTCGTTCCACCAGTCGCGGCTGACGGCGCTGGTGGACTCCCTGCCGGAACAGGCGGCGCCCCGGACCGCCACGCCCGAGCAGGTGTTCCGCGATGGCCAGGCCTATTCGCGGCTGGCGCAGCAGGCCTACCTCGATCTTGCCGGACGCCTGAACGACAGGCCCGAGCGCTGGAATGCCATGCAGCGCTGCGCGTTCGTGGTTTCGCTTGGTCGTCAGCTGCAGCGGCTTCCGCTGGCCGAGCGCGCGGCGATGATCCGCCACGCGGCTCTCCAGTGAACCGCCGGAAGCGGCGTGCGCGGTCAGCAGGACGCGCATGCCGGCAGAACGCCCGCCGGCTGCCTGGGCGTTGATCGAGCGTGGCCACTGACGGCGGTCGCGCAGCCGTCGTGTCCAGAGTGCCGCAGGGAGCCGCGCTCCGGTCCGCCAGGGCCTAGTCGCCGGCCGCCGGACGCTGCGGCGTCCCGTCGTCCTCGTCGTCGCCGGCGTCGGCCTCGAACAGGTGCATCAGGTCGGCGCGTGCGTCATGCGAGGTCTGGATCACCGCCGCTTCGTCGTCGTAGACCAGGTGCTGGGCCTTGAGCAGCTTCTCGTCATGTTCGCGGAAGCGGCGCACGTGCTCGCGCGCGGTGTTCTCGGCGATGCCAAGCGCGGTCAGCACCCGTTCGCTGATCTCCAGGCTGGAGCCGAATACTTCGCGGAACGGCTCGGCCGACATGTCCATCAGCTTCCACGCGTGCTGGCGGTTGCGCGCGCGTGCCAGCACCTTGGCGTTCGGGTACAGCCTGCGTACCAGCCGCACCGCGCGCAGGTTGGTATCCGGGTCGTCCATGGCCATCACGAACACCCGGATCTGGTCGCCGCCTGCCGCGCGCAGCAGGTCGGGGCGGGTGGGATCGCCGTAATAGAGGTGGTTGCCGAAGCGGCGCAGGTCTTCCACCGTGCCCGGGTCCGCTTCCAGCGCGACGAACGGGATGCGCTGCGCGGTGAGCAGGCGCGCGACGATCTGGCCGAAGCGGCCCATGCCGGCGATCAGCACCTGCGGATGCTGGGCCTGGGCGTCGTTCATGTTGTCCGGGGCGCGTTCCGGGCCCAGGTTCGGGGTGCGCGGCCGCACCAGCTGCTTGAGCCCGATCATCAGCAGCGGGGTCAACGCCATCGACAGGCTGACGATGGCCACCAGGCGGTCATGGTTGATGCGCCCCAGCAGGTTGACGCGCTCGGCCTCGTTGAACACGACGAAGGCGAACTCGCCGCCCAGCCACAGCACGCTGCCCAGCATCAGCGCGCTGCGCAGCGGCATCCGCGCGGCCAGGCCGATCAGCACCAGCAGGCCGAACTTGACCGCCAGCAGCACACCGACGCCGATGGCGATCACGGTCGGTTCGGCGGCGATGCGCGCCAGGTCGATGCTCATGCCCACGGCGATGAAGAACAGCCCCAGCAGCAGGCCCTTGAACGGCTCGATCTGCGACTCGATCTCGTGGCGGAACTCGGAGTCGGCCAGCAGCACGCCGGCCAGGAACGCGCCCAGGCTGGGGCTCAGCCCGGCCGTCTGCATCAGCCACGCCGTGCCCAGCACCACCAGCAGCGCGCTGGCGGTGAACACCTCGGGCATGCGCGTGCGCGCGACCATGCCGAACAGGTGGCGCAGCACCGGCCGGCCCAGCAGGATCACCACGGCCAGCGCGCCGACGGCGGTGGTCACGTTCTGCCAGGTCAGGGTTTCGTTGCGGATCCCGCCCAGCAGCGGGATCGCCGCCAGCAGCGGGATCGCGACCAGGTCCTGGAACAGCAGGATGGCGAAGCCGAGCCGGCCGTAGTCCGTGTTCAGGGCCTTGTGCTCGGACAGCAGCTGCAGGCCGATGGCGGTGGAGGACAGCGCCAGCGCGGTGCCGATCACCAGCGCGCTCTTCCACTGGAAGTGGTAGAGCAGCAACAGCCCGCCGAGCACTCCGGCGGTGACCAGCACCTGCAGCGCGCCGCCGCCGAACACCGTGCGCCGCATCACCATCAGCCGTGACGGCGAAAGCTCCAGTCCGATCACGAACAGCAGCATCACCACGCCGATCTCGGCGGCGTTGAGGATGCGGTCGGCGTCGTGCACGAACGCCAGCACGTGCGGGCCGAGCACCACGCCGGCGGCGAGATAGCCCAGCACCGCGCCCAGCCCGAAGCGCTTGAACACCGGCACGGCGATGACGGCCGCCAACAGCAGCACCAGGGCCAGTTCCAGACCGCCGCCATGCATCGGGATCACGCTCGGAGAAAGTGAAGGGGAAAGGCGGAGCCGTGGCCGGGGCGGGCGCATGCGGGTGCCTGTACGAAAGAGTACCGCGCGCCTGCGGCCTTGGAAAATTTCACGGCACGCCGCTTGACCCCGCCGCGCGCCGGTCGCAGACTCGCGCAGCCGCCGGCCCGTGCCGCGCGGTACTTCCTTCGGAGTTCCACCCATGCCCAGCGACAGTAGAAGTCGATCTCGTCCGACGTCGGTGACGGCCAACGCCTGAGTGGGTGTTTCGCCGCTGCCGGCGTTGCGCCAGCAACCCAGCAGCCGACCCGGTCGGCAAGGCGAAACACGATGAACCAGAAGCAACTCCTGCGTCCGGCAGCGGACGCCAGCGCCCTTGGCGCACCCCTGGCCGAGTTCAACACCGCCGACGCGGTGGTCCATCTCAACCAGCTCGAACAGGCCGCTGCCGGCGCGGTGCTGGCGGCGTTGCCGTTGCCGCGCGCGGTCAAGCTGCTGGAAGCGCCGGAGCTGCAGCATGCCGGCGAGCTGGTGGCGG
Source organism: Stenotrophomonas acidaminiphila (assembly GCF_001431595.1). GTDB lineage: Bacteria > Pseudomonadota > Gammaproteobacteria > Xanthomonadales > Xanthomonadaceae > Stenotrophomonas > Stenotrophomonas acidaminiphila. The sequence continues at coordinate 72,552 of NZ_LDJO01000008.1, read as the reverse complement.
CGATGCCGCCGGCCCGGGCCGCCGCCCTGCTCGGGCTGATGGCCGACGACCGCGCCACCGACATCGTCCATGAGCTGGACGAGGCGCAGCGCGCGCGGCTGATCCCGCTGCTCGACCCGGAGGCGCGCCGCTCGATCCAGCTGCTGCTCAGCTACCCGCCCAACACCGCCGGCGCGCTGATGACCACCGAGTTCGTCAGCGTTCCTGCCGACTGGACCGTGGCGCGGACGCTGCAGCACATCCGCGAGGTCGAGCGCACCCGCGAGACGGTCTACGCGATCTACGTGCTCGACCCGCGCACCCGGCAACTGCTGCAGGTGGTGACCATGCGCCGGCTGATCACCGGCGCGCCGTCCGACTCGATCCTCGACGTGGCGCAGGTCAACCCGCCGGTGAGCGTCGGCCCGGAGCTGGACCAGGAGGAAGTGGCGCAGCTGATCCGCCGCCACGACCTGCTGGCGATCCCGGTGGTCGACGCGCAGCAGCGCATGCTCGGCATCGTCACCGTGGACGACATCCTCGATGCCCTGATCGACGAGTCCACCGAGGACGTGCACAAGTTCGGCGGCGTCGAGGCGCTGGACCGTCCCTACATGCATATCGGCTTCTTCGACATGATCAGGAAGCGCGCCGGCTGGCTGAGCGTGCTGTTCCTCGGCGAGATGCTCACCGCCAGCGCGATGCAGCATTACGAGGACGAACTGGCGCGCGCGGTGGTGCTGACGCTGTTCATCCCGCTGATCATGAGCTCGGGCGGCAACTCGGGCTCGCAGGCGACCTCGCTGCTGATCCGCTCGCTGGCGCTGCACGAACTGCGCCTGCGCGACTGGTGGAAGGTGGCGCTGCGCGAACTGCCGACCGGCGCCGTGCTGGGCGCCATCCTCGGCCTGCTTGCCATCGTCCGCATCAGCGTCTGGCAGCTGGCCGGCCTGCACGACTACGGCGAGCACTGGAAGGTGCTGGCGGTGACCATCGGCGCGGCGCTGGTGGGCATCGTCACCTTCGGCTCGCTGTCCGGCTCGATGCTGCCGTTCGTGCTCAAGCGGCTGGGTTTCGACCCGGCCAGCGCTTCGGCGCCGTTCGTGGCGACCCTGGTGGACGTCACCGGCCTGGTCATCTACTTCAGCATCGCGGCGATGATCCTGGGCGGAACGCTGCTGTAGCGCGGTGGCGACCGGTTGGCGGGCGCTGGCGCGCGGCTGGCGTGGCATCATCGACCGCGTGTCGTACAGCCGTGGCTCCCCGGCACGGGGGGCACGGCATCGAGCGGGCCATGAAACGGAATCCGTCGATCGTCCGCCGCGTGCGCAAGGCCAGGCAGGGGTCGCAGGAGCCGCTGGCCTGGGCCTGCGGACCGTGCAGCGTGTGGAGGCCGACGGCGTCGCCTCGCGCGGGACCCGGGTCTGCCTGGCGGCGGCGCTGGATACCGACGTGAGCGCGATGCTGGACGCCGGTCCCGGTCCCGGCCCGGTCGCCGCGGCCCGCTGGCAGCCATGGATGCTGCTGGTCGTGGCCGGCGTGCTGGTGTTCGCCGCCGGCACGACGCTGGGGGCGCCGAGGGTCGTCGATTACGTCGCGATCCTGCTGGTTTCGGTCGGCATGCTGGGCCGTTCGCTGGCGCGCTGAGGGCCGCGGCATGGCCGCCGCGGCCGCTTGATCCTGCTCATGCCGCGGGCACCGCGACGCGTGTACCTTTGACCGCGTTCCCGTTGCCGGCATCGCGATGAGCACCTATCACCTGCAGACCGTGTTCCGTCCCCGTTCCGTGGCCGTGGTCGGCGGCAGCCCGCGCGAGCGCTCGGCCGGGCGCGCGGTGGTGCGCAACCTGCGCGCGGGCGGCTTCGCCGGGCAGATCGGCTGGGTCAACCCGCGCCACGCCGAGATCGACGGCATGCGCACGGTCAAGCGGCTCAAGGACCTGCCGTGGATACCGGACCTGGTGGTGGTGACCACGCCGGCGGCGATGGTGCCGCAGGTGGTGGCCGCCGCCGCCGACCTGGGGGTGGCCGCGGCCATCATCCTCACCGCCGGGCTCGGCCGCGGCCCCGGCTCGCTGGCCGCGCAGGTGGAGGCGGCGGCGCGGCCGAAGGGCATGCGCATCCTCGGCCCGCACTGCCTGGGGGTGATCGCGCCGCACGCGCGGCTCAACGCCTCCATCGCCGCGCACACCCCGCAGGCCGGCGACCTGGCGCTGATCTCCGAATCCAGCGCGATCGCTGCCGCGCTGGTGGAATGGGGCGTGGCGCGTTCGATCGGGTTCTCCGCGGTGGTGTCGCTGGGCGATGCGCTGGACGTGGATTTCGGCGACCTGCTCGATTACTTCGCCGCGGACTACCGCACCCGCGCGATCCTGCTCTACGTCGACCAGATCAGCGACGCCCGCAAGTTCATGTCGGCCGCGCGCGCGGCGGCGCGCGCCAAGCCGGTGGTGGTGGTCAAGTCCGGGCGCCAGCCGCGCAGCGCCGGGGCGCGCGCCGAGACCCACGCGCAGACCCTGGCCGCATCCGATGCGGTGTACGGGGCGGCGTTCAACCGCGCCGGCCTGCTGCGGGTGAACGCGCTCGACGAACTGTTCACCGCCGCCGAGACCCTGGGCCGGCTGGGCACGTTTCCGGGCAACCGGCTGGCGATCCTCAGCAACGGCGGCGGCATCGGCCGGCTGGCGGTGGACCAGCTGCAGGCCCTGGGCGGCACCCTGGCGGCACTGTCGCCGGCCACCGTGGCGCACCTGGACCAGGCATTGCCGCAGGGCTGGTCGCGCGACAATCCGGTGGACATCATCGTCGATGCCGGCGGCGACCGTTACGCCGCCGCGGTGGAGGCGCTCCTGGCCGACGAGGCCAACGACGCGCTGCTGGTGGTCAACGTGCCCACCGCGTTTACTTCGTCGGCCGATGCGGCGCAGGCATTGACCCGCACCCTGGGGCTGCGCTCGCGGCAGCTGCGCGACAAGCCGGTGTTCGCGGTGTGGCTGGGCAACGACGAGCAGGCCACGGCCACCCTCAACACCGCGCGGGTGCCCACCTATCCCAGCGAGGCCGAGGCGGTGCGCGGGTTCCAGCACCTGGTGCGCTACCGCCAGGCGCAGGCGGCGCTGATGGAGACGCCGCCCAGCCTGCCGGCCGATTTCGTGGTGGACGCCGCGGCCGCGCGCGCACTGGTGGAGTCGGCGCTGGCGCGCGGCCAGCAATGGCTGGACCCGGTGGCCACGCACGCCCTGCTGCAGGCCTATGGCATCCCGTCGCTGGCGGTGATGGTCGCGCGCGACGCGCACGAGGCGATGGAGCTGGCGCAGCCGCTGCTCGAGCGCGGCGCGACCGTGGCGGTCAAGGTGCTGTCGCCGGACATCCCGCACAAGTCCGACGTCGATGGCGTGCGCCTGAACCTGGGCACGCTGCAGGCGGTGCACATGGCGGCGACCTCGATCCTGCAGCGCGCGCGCGAACTGCGCCCGGAGGCGCGCATCGAGGGCGTGCTGCTGCAGCAGACCCTGGTGCGGCCCAAGGCGCGCGAGCTGATTGCCGGCATCGCCGACGATCCGGTGTTCGGCCCGGTGCTGGTGTTCGGCCGCGGCGGCACCGCGGTGGAAGTGATCGACGACAAGACCCTGGCGCTGCCGCCGCTGGACCTGCGCCTGGCGCACGAGGTGATTGGCCGCACCCGGGTCTCGCGCATCCTCAAGGCCTACGGCGACGTGCCGGCCGCCGACGAACGCGCGGTGGCGCTGGTGCTGGTCAAGCTGGCGCAGCTGGCCGCCGACATCCCCGAGATCCGCGGCCTGGACCTCAACCCGCTGCTGGCCGACCGCGACGGGGTGATGGCGCTGGACGCGCGCATCGCCATCGCCCCGGTGCGGCGGCTGCACAAGGGCCGCGGCCATCCGCGTTTCGCGATCTTCCCGTATCCGACCGAATGGGAGCGCACCATCGAACTGTCCGACGGTGCCCGGGCCTTCGTGCGCCCGGTGCGGCCGGAGGACGATGCGCTGTTCCGCACGTTCTTCGCCCGCGTCACCGACGACGACCTGCGCCTGCGCTTCTTCCAGTCGGTCAAGCACTTCAGCCACGAGTTCATCGCGCGCCTGACCCAACTTGACTACGCCCGCTCGATCGCGCTGGTGGCCATCGACCCGAAGAGCGGCGACATGCTCGGCGCGGTGCGCCTGCACGCCGACGCCGACTACGACCGCGGCGAGTACGGCATCCTGATCCGCTCCGACCTCAAGGGCCACGGCATCGGCTGGAAGCTGATGCAGATCATGATCGAGTACGCCGGCTGGCAGGGCCTGAACGTGGTCGAGGGCCAGGTGCTGCGCGAGAACAGCACCATGCTGGCGATGTGCCGCACGCTCGGCTTCAAGGTCAAGCCCGATCCGGACGACCCGGCGATCATGAGCGTCACCCTGCCGGTGCATTGCAGCGGCGACGGTACCGGCTGAGCGCCGGCGGCGCGACAATGGCGCCATGCAAACCGCCACCGCCGGGAATCCGCCCGGGAAAATCCCGCTGCTGTTGCTGCCGGGCCTGCTCAACGACGCCGAGCTGTGGCGCGCGCAGATCGCAGACCTGTCCGACGTCGCCGACTGCATCGTCGGCGACCAGACCCGTGGCCAGACCCTGCAGGCGGTGGCCGCCGACGTGCTGGCGCAGGCGCCGCCGCGGTTCGCGCTGGCCGGGTTCTCGCTGGGAGGCTTCGTCGCCCAGCAGATCCTGCGCGTCGCACCCGCGCGGGTACAGCGGCTGGCATTGATCGGCGCCTCGATCCACGCCGATTCGCCGGAGCGCGCAGCGCAGCGCCGTGCCCAGCGCGCCAGCGTGCGCCTGCCCGGCACCTTCCACGGGTTCGGCGACCGGCTGATGCGCAGCTACATCGACGCCTCGCGCCTGCACGACCAGGCGCTGGTGCACCGCGTGCGCGCGATGACCACGCGCCTGGGCGCGGAGGTATTCCTGCGCCAGAGCGCGCTGGAGCGGCTGGACGGCCACGACGTGCTGGCCGCCTACCGCGACCCGCTGCTGATCGTGTGCGGCGCCAACGACCGCATCACCCCGCCGGCGGTCAGCGAGGAAATGCACGCGCTGGCACCGCATTCGCGGTTGCTGCTGCTGCCCGGCTGCGGGCACCTGGCGCCGATGGAAAAGCCGGCCGAAGTCAGCGCGGCGCTGCGCGACTGGCTGCTGGCACCGGCCTGATCCTGGGCGCTCGAACGCAGGGAACGCGCCTGTCCGGGGTGATGCCAGCAGGGCGTACCCGCCGGCGCGCCGCGTCCCATGGCATCGCCAGCGCATGCCGGTGATGGTGGCCCCGAAGCACGCGCTGGCGCTGCTCCTGGCTGGCGCGCGGCCATGCCGGCCAGGCCTCGGAGCGCATCTGCCGCACGGCGCCGAGACTGGTCGAAGCCGTGCCGGCCGCTGGCGTGGACGCCGCGCCAGCACGCCATCTCCGCGTGCCCATCGAGGTTGCGACGGTCGGCAGTGTGCGGGTGTGCGCGAGCGGCCGCCGTTCGCGGTTCGTCCCCTGCAGGTTGGACTTCGCTTCCGGGCCGGCGCCGCGTTCAGTCCCCGGCGCTGGCCGCGTCGAGCTGGGCGATATCCGCTGCCGACAGCGACAGCCGCGCGGCGTCGAGGACTTCGCGCAGCTGCGCCACGCCGGTGGCGCTGACGATCGGGGCGGTGATGCCGGGCCGTGCGATCTGCCACGCCAGCGCGACCTGCGCCGGTGTCGCCCGGTGGCTGGCGGCGATGTCGTCGAGCGCGCCGAGGATGCGCCGCCCGCGCGGGTTCAGGTAGCGCGCGACCACCCGTGCGCCCCGCGCGCCGCTCTTGCCGGCGTCGGCGGCGTCGCGGTACTTGCCGCTGAGGAAGCCGCTGGCCAGCGCGTAGTAGCCGATCACGCCCAGCCCGTGTTCGCGTGCCAGCGGTTCGAGCGCGGCCTCGTAGCCGGCGCGGTCGTAGAGGTTGTACTCGGGCTGCAGGCTCTCGTAGCGCGGCAGGTGGTAGTCGGCCGACACCTTCAGCGCGTCGCGCAGGCGCGTGGCGCTGTAGTTGGAGGCACCGATCGCGCGTACCTTGCCGGCTTCGACCAGGCGCGCGAAGGCGCCGAGGGTCTCCTCCAGCGGCACCGACTCGTCGTCCTCGTGCGCCTGGTACAGGTCGATCACGTCGGTCTGCAGCCGGCGCAGCGAATCGTCCGCGGCGGCGTGGATGTTGGCGGCCGACAGCCCGGGGCGTTCGGACCATTTGCCGACCTTGCTGGCGAGCACCACCTTGTCGCGCCTGCCGCCGCGCCTGAGCCAGCGGCCGATGATGGCTTCCGATTCGCCGCCGCTGTTGCCCGGCACCCATGCCGGGTAGACGTCGGCGGTATCGACCAGGTTGAAGCCGGCCTCGACGAACGCGTCGAGCAGGGCGAAGGCGGCCTTCTCGTCCACGCTCCAGCCGAAGACGTTGCCGCCGAAGGCGATGGGGCCGACCTGCAGGCCGGAACGGCCGAGTTCGCGTAACCGGGTCATGCGCAGCTCCTTGGGATCGGCGCCCCAGCATAGACGCAGCGCCGTCCGGTTCCGTTGCGCAGCGGTAAAAACAGCGTTCCGCATGCCCTGCGCGCAGCGCCGGGGCGCGGCGTGCGCATGCTAGGCTCGCCGGACTCCAACCGTGGAACCTCCCGATGAAGACGACTGCCCCGCTGGTTGCCGCCTGTCTGTTGTTCGCCGCCCTGCCTGTCGCCGCGCAGGACCCTGCGCATGCCGGCCACGACCATGCCGCCATGCACGGCGCACCGGCCGCCTCCGCCTCCGCGCAGCTGCAGGCCGCGGTGGCCGGGGACTGGCGCAGCCCCGCCAACACCGCGCGCGATGGGTACCGGCATCCGCTGCAGACCCTGGAGTTCTTCGGCGTGCAGCCGCAGCACACCGTGGTCGAGATCACCCCGGGCGGTGGCTGGTACGCCGAGATCCTCGCGCCCTACCTGCGTGGCCATGGCCATTACGTGGCCGCGGTGGTCGACCCGATGGCGCTGCCGGCCGGCAAGGGCCGCGACTACCAGCAGCGCACCCGCGATGGGCTGGAGAAGAAGTTCGCCGCCGCGCCGGCGCTGTTCGACAAGGCCACCGTGGTCGCCTACGACCCGGCGGCCCCGGTGCTCGGCAAGCCGGGCTCGGCCGACGTGGTGCTGACCTTCCGCAACGTGCACAACTGGCGCGCCGCCAACCAGGCCGAAGGCCTGTTCCGTGCGTTCTTCGCGGTGCTCAAGCCCGGTGGCACGCTGGGCGTGGTCGAGCACCGCGCCAAGGCCGACGTCGCGGCCGACGACAAGAGTGGTTACGTCGGCCAGGCGCAGGTCATCGCCATGGCCGAAGCCGCCGGCTTCAAGCTGCAGCAGAGCAGTGAGATCAACGCGAACCCGCGCGACACCAGGGATCACCCCAATGGCGTGTGGACGCTGCCGCCGTCCAACAACCACGACGCCGCCGATGCCGCCAGGTACAAGGCGATCGGCGAAAGTGACCGGATGACGCTGCGCTTCGTGAAGCCCTGACCGGGGCCGAACGCAGGGCAGGGCGCGTGGACGCCCGCGCGGCGCGCCCTGCCGGCGGCCGCGCACCCTGCCGTTGCGGCCGGTTGCACGGCGCGGGGATGACGCCGCGGCTGCGGCCATCCCGTTCGCCGTCGTCATCGTCATCGTTTTTGCCCGGCTGCCATGCTCATCGCCTTCAACAAACCCTTCAACGTGCTGTGCCAGTTCACCGACCGCAGCCAGCCGCCGCGGGCGACACTGGCCGGCTTCGGCCTGCCCGGGGACGTGTACCCGGCAGGGCGCCTGGACTACGACAGCGAGGGCCTGCTGCTGCTCACCGACGACGGTGGCCTGGCACACCGCCTGACCGATCCGCGCCACAAGCAGGACAAGACCTATTGGGTGCAGGTGGAAGGCGTACCGGCCCCGGACATGCTGCAGGCGCTGCGTGACGGGGTGCTGCTCAATGACGGGCCGACGCTGCCGGCGCGGGTGCAGCTGCTGGAGGCGCCGCCAGCGCTGTGGCCACGCGATCCGCCGGTGCGGTTCCGCAAGACCGTGCCCGACGCCTGGCTGGCGATCACCCTGCGCGAAGGGCGCAACCGCCAGGTGCGGCGCATGACCGCCGCGGTGGGCCTGCCGACGCTGCGGCTGGTGCGCGCGGCGATGGGCGCGCATGCGCTCGATGGCCTGCAGCCCGGGCAGTGGCGGGTGTTGCAGGGCTAGGAAAAGGGCGGGCGCGCACCGCGGCGCGCGCCCGCAGGCATCAGGCGTCGCTGCCGATGTCGCTGGTCTCGTCGACCGTGGTCTGCGCGCGGCGGCGCTGGGCGATCTGCTGCGACTTGGCTTCCAGTGCGGCGTTGTCGCGCTTGTTCTTGCGGTAGACCGCGTAGCCGATCAGCCCCAGCCCCACCGCAGCCACGGCGATGGTGGCGGTCGGGTTGCGCCGCGCCACCCGGCCCACGGCGCGGCCGCCGGTCTTCATGGCGCCGATGGCAGCCCCGGCCTTGAGCCAGTCGGCGGCGTTGGAGCCGCCGTGCTTGAGGCTGTCGCCGGCATGGCCGGCCAGTTCCATGGCCCGTTCCAGGGCCGATCCGGTGATGTCGCTGAACTTGCTCATGGGGGAATCCTCGGTTGCGGGGACAGGCATGCAGTGTCGCGGGACGCGCGTGCAGGAAATGTTAGTCGCGCGCCACGCATCGCATCATGCAGCAATGCCGCGCCACTTGGGGTGGGCCGTCCGCGCCGGGGCAGTGTCACGGGCGGTGGGCGTTCACGTCCCGCGGGGTTTTGCGCGGTGCGTGGCGGTTGCGCTCCAGGGGTCGTCCGGCCATGGATGCCGGGGATACCGGCCCTTCATCTCCTTCCGCACTTCCGCATAGGTGTTCTCCCAGAAGTTGCGCAGGTCGCCGGTGACCTGCAGCGGCTTGCCGCCGGGTGAGAGCAGGTGCAGCAGCAGCGGCACGCGGCCATCGGCGATGCGCGGTGTGTCGGCCAGGCCGAACAGCTCCTGCAGCTTGACCGCCAGTACCGGCGGGCGCGGAGTCAGTCCATCGTCGTCCATCGCGTAGTCGATGGCGCGATCCATGCCCGACGGCACGCTGATCCGCACCGGCGCATGGCGGTCGATCTGCTGGCGCAGGTTCCAGTCGATGCCCGATTTCAGCGCTTCGCCCAGCTCCGGTTCGCCGAGGGCGTCGAGCCGGGTCTTGCCGGCGAAAGCCGGCAGCAGCCAGGTGTCGAGCGTGTCCAGCAATGCCGCGTCGGACAGGTCGGGCAGGCCCAGTTCCGGCATCCACTGGCGCAGTCCCTGCACGCGGTGGCGCCACTGGCGCAGCGCGCCGGTCCATGGCAGCGCGTCCAGCCCCAGTTCGCGCACCGCGTCGGTGAGCGCGCGCGCGGCCTGTGCCGGATCGACCCTGCCGGCCGGGCGGCTGTCCAGCACGATGCGGTCGAAGCCGGATTCGCGCCGTGCCTCCAGCGCGCGCCGCTCGCCGTTCCAGCGCACCACGTCGCGCTGGTGGAAGCGCTGCGGGAAATCGGTACGCAGGCGCGCCTCGTCCACCGGCGCGGCGCGCAGCAGCAGCGCGTCGCGTGCCTCGAAGCGCAGCTCGCTGATCACCAGCCAGGGCTCGCCGCGCAGGTCGCTGTTGTCGTGCAGGCGCGCGCTGCGGCCGTTGGCCAGCTGGTAGCGCAGCGGGTCGGACGGATGGCGTGCGGCGATGCGGTCGGGAAAGGCATGGGCGAGCAGGTCGCCGAGCGCGTGCGCCTCGACGTCGTCCGGGGGCGTGGCGTCGCAGCGCAGGCGCCGCCGCCACTGCCGGCTGGCCGCATCGATGGCGGCCAGCGCGCCGCGGCTGGCATCGTGCGGCACGTGGCCACCGCGCATCGCCGCCAGTGCGCGCCAGCGTGCGGCCAGCGCGTCGCCGCCCTGGCGCAGTGGGTCGCGTGCCTCCAGCAGCGCGGCCAGGTCGGCAGCCAGCGCCTGCTCGCGCGGATCGGCCGCGGCGATCAGCATCGCCGCCAGCCGTGGGTGGGTACCCAGCGCCAGCATGCGCCGCCCGGTAGCGGTGATCGTGTTGCCGTCGAGCGCACCGAGCCGCTGCAGCAGTTCCCGCGCGGCAGCCAGCGCACCGGCCGGCGGTGGATCGACGAAGCGCAGCGCGTCGCTGCCCCAGGCAGCCAGCTCCAGCGCCAGCGCGGCCAGCTCCACCTGCGCCATCTCCGGGCGCCGCTGCGGCTCCAGCCGTTGCGATTGCGGCCACAGGCGCAGCGCCAGCCAGAGGCCACGCGCCCGGCGCGGCCGGCGCGCTGGTCGGCCGACGCCTGCGATATCGGCACCGCGTCCAGCCGCGGGAAACCGCTGTTGGGGTCGTAGCGCGGCTCGCGCGCCAGGCCCGCGTCGACCACCACGCGCACGCCGGGCAGGGTCACCGAGGATTCGGCGACGTTGGTCGCCAGCACCACGCGGCGGCGCCCGTCGGGGTCGGGTTGCAGCACCCGCGACTGCTGTTCCACAGGCAGTTCGCCGTGCAGCGGCAGTACGTCGGTACCGGCCGCGCGCACCGCGTCCAGCGCGGCCTGTACGCGCGCGATCTCGCGCTGGCCCGGCAGGAACACCAGCACGTCGCCCGGATGCGCCGCCAGCGCGTGTTCGACCGCGCGCCGCGCCTGGGCTTCCAGCGTCTCCTCGCGCCGTGGCGGGAAATGCGCGACCTCCACCGGAAACCCGCGGCCCTGGCTGGACAGGCGCGGCGCGTCGAGGAACGCGGCCAGGCGCTCGCCGTCGAGGGTGGCCGACATCACCACGATGCGCAGGTCCTCACGCAGCCCGGCCTGCACGTCCAGCGCCAGTGCCAGGCCGAGGTCGGCCGACAGGTGGCGCTCGTGGAACTCGTCGAACAGCAGCGCGCCGACGCCGTCCAGCAACGGGTCGTCCTGCAGCATGCGGGTGAGGATGCCTTCGGTGACGACCTCGATGCGGGTACGCGCGGAGATCCTGTTCTCGAAGCGGATGCGGTAGCCGACGGTCTCGCCGACCGGCTCGCCGAGCTGCCGCGCCATGAACTGGGCGGCACTGCGCGCGGCGACGCGGCGCGGTTCCAGCATCACGATCCGGCCGCCCTGCAGCCATGGCGCGTCGAGCAGCGCCAGCGGCACCTGGGTGGTCTTGCCGGCGCCGGGCGGGGCTTCGAGTACCAGCCGCGGGTGCGCGGCCAGGCTGTCGGCGATGGCCGGCAACAGCGGGGAAATGGGGAAGTCGGGGCGTGCCATCGCGCAAGGATAAGGGTTCGCGCCGGCGCGACCGCCTACAATGCGCGGTTTCCGTATCCGCATCCCTGCCCACGGCCATGCAACTGATCGACATCGGCGCCAACCTCACCCACGAATCCTTCGCCCGCGACCTGGACGCGGTGCTGGAGCGCGCGCGCGCGGCCGGCGTGGTGCAGATGGTGGTGACCGGCGCCAGCCGCGAGCACTCGCCGATGGCGCTGGCGCTGGCGCAGCAGCACCCGGGCTTCCTGTACGCCACCGCCGGGGTGCATCCGCACCACGCGGTCGAGTACACCGACGAATGCGACGCGCAGATGCGCGCGCTGCACGCGCACCCGGAAGTGGTCGCGGTGGGCGAATGCGGGCTGGACTACAACCGCGACTTCTCGCCGCGCCCGGCCCAGCGCCGCGCGTTCGAACGGCAGCTGCAGCTGGCGGCGGACCTTGCCGTCGATGGCGTGGGCAAGCCGCTGTTCCTGCACCAGCGCGACGCCCACGACGACTTCCTGGCGATGATGCGCAACTTCGATGGCCGGCTGGGCCCGGCGGTGGTGCACTGCTTCACCGCCGATCGCCGCGAACTGTTCGACTACCTGGACCGCGACTGGCATATCGGCATCACCGGCTGGCTGTGCGACGAGCGTCGCGGCGCGCACCTGCGCGAGCTGGTCAGGCACATCCCGGCCGGGCGTTTGATGATCGAGACCGACGCGCCCTACCTGCTGCCGCGCACGCTGCGGCCGTTGCCCAAGGACCGCCGCAACGAGCCTGCATTCCTGTCGCACATCGTCGAGGAGCTGGCACGCGACCGCGGCGAGGAGGTGACGCTCACCGCGGCCAATGCCACCGCCGCCACCCGCGCGTTCTTCCGCCTGCCCGATCCCGCCGCCTGAGCGGCGGCACCGGCCACGGCCCGGTTGCTGCCGGGCCGCGGGCCGCGCATCAGCGCTTGACCAGTTCCACCCGGCGGTTGCGCGCGCGGCCTTCTTCGCCGGCGTTGGCGGCGACCGGCTTGTCGGCACCGAAGCCTTCCGGTTGCAGGCGGCCGGCATCGATGCCCTTGCCGGCCAGGGCCGCGACCACGGCCCGGGCGCGCGCCTGCGACAGGCTGCGGTTGTGCGCGGCGTCGCCGGTGGCGTCGGTGTGCCCTTCGACCGCCAGCTTCAATGCCGGGTCGGCGCGCAGCAGGTCGAGCACCTGCGCCAGCTGCGGTTCGGAGCTGGGCAGGATGTCGGCCTTGTCGGTGGCGAAGTTGACCTGGATGGCAACGCGTCCGTCGCTGTCCAGCTTCTGCTTCAGCGCCGCGGCGGGCAGCAGCGTGGCGGTCTGCACGAAGCCGGTGCGCTCGCTCACCACCCAGCCGGCGCTCAGGTACTCCAGCCGTGCATGCACCCAGACCTGGCGGCCATCGGGCAGGTCGGCGCGATAGACGACCAGGTCGAAGTCGTCCCAGCTGTAGCCGGCGGCCTGCGAGTAGGCCGAACGCAGCGCTTCGGGCACGGATTCGGCCTGCTCCTTGGGGATGCGCCCGTCGAACACCTTGGTGGCGTCGACCGTGGCCATCATCGCTTCGAGATTGCGGCGTACCTCGTGCATCGAGTACTCGCGCTCGCCCTTGTCGAAATCGGCCGCCCAGGTGCGGCCCTCGACCTGCTCGAAGCGGTCGCCGGTCCAGAACGGGAAGCGGTCGAAGTCGCGCTGCTGCGGCTTGTTGCGGTCGCGGTAGCCGGCCGGCAGCGACAGGTGCGGGAAGGCGTCGTTCCAGTGCGCGCTGGGCTGGAACGGCACTTCCTCCAGTACCGTCATGCCCGCGCCGTTGGCGTCCATCGCCAGCTGCACCCACACGTTGCGCTGCGCCTGGCGTACCACGTACACCGCGGTCGGCGCGTCCTGCCCCATGTTGACCGCATCGATGAAGCCGCCGCCGATCTCGTCCTCCAGCTGCGGGCCGTAGTAGATGTCGCGATGCAGCGGGCCTTCGAACACCTTCTTGCCGCCGGCGGCGTCGATCAGGTTTTCCAGGTTGCGCTGCAGCTCCAGCGCGGAAAACCCCTTGTCGCCCTCGGCGACGATGCGCGCCGACCAGCTCGGGCCTTCCACCCAGTGGATGCCGTCGCCGATGCGGAACGGGAAGCGCGCCCAGGCGCGCGGATAGGGACGATTCTGCGGCGCGTAGCCCTGCGGCAGGCCGAAGAACGGCATGGCGCCGAGCGTGGCCTGGCTGGTCGGGATGCTGGCGATATCGAACGGCAGTACCGCCACCGGCTTGCCGTCGCGGTCGACGATGCCGCCTGCCGCCGGCTGCGCGGCCTTCGCCGCGGGTGCGTCCGTGACGGGAAGCGTGGGTTGCTGCGCGTCACCGGCCGCGGTGGTGGCGGTGTCCGTGTCGGGTGCGGCGCCACACCCTGCCAGCAGCAGCGCCGCCATGCCGTAGCCCAACATCCTGCCGTTCCTGCGCACGCTGATCTCCTGGGTCGGGGGAGCGCCGAGCATAACGGACGTCTGCTGCCGCATCCCACTCAGGTGCGGTGGCGGCCGACCCGGTCGTCAGTGCGCGGGTATGACGCCGTCGCCGGCTTCCCAGGCATCCGCCAGGCCTTCGCGGTAACTGCGGAAGCGCGGTTGCCACTGCAGTGCCTGGCGCGTGCCGCGGCTGTCGATGCGTTTGTTGCTGGCGTGGAAACGGCGCAGCATCGGCTCGAGCTCCGGATCGTCCCAGGCCACGGCTGGCGGCAGGGTGAAGCCGCCGAGTCGCGCGGCATGCGCCAGCACGTCCTGCGGCGGTGCCGGCTCGTCGTCCGCCGGCAGGTACAGCGCGTCGCGGGCCGGACGGCGCATCGCCGCCACCACCGCTTCGGCCAGGTCATCGACGTGCAGCCGGTTGAACACCAGCCCGGGCCGCACGACATGGCGCGCGTTGCCTTGCGCCAGCCGTACCAGCGCGTTGCGGCCACGGCCGTACAGGCCGGGCAGGCGCAACGTCGCCGAGGTGATGCCGCGCGCATCGGCCAGCGCGCGCCACTGCGCTTCAGCCAGCAGCCGGCGCAGGGCGACGGGGTCCCGGGCATCGGCATCGGAGTGCGCGTCGACCCAGCCGCCGCCGCGGTCGCCATACACCCCGGTCGAGGACAGGTAGCCGACCCAGCGCAGCGCCGGGCTGGCCTGCAGGGCGGGGCCGAGCAGGCGCAGCGCGGGGTCGCCTTCGGCATCGGGCGGCACGCTGCACAGCACCGCATCGGTTCGGGCGATGGCTTCCAGCAGCGCGGTGTCGGGGGCGTGGTCCGGATGCAGGCGGTGGCGCGCGATGCCGTCGCCGGGCGCGGCGGTTGGATCGCGCACCGTGCCCGCCACGGCGACACCCAGCGACTGCAGGTGCAGCGCAAGCGCGCGCCCGGCAAAGCCCAGCCCCAGGATCAGCACCCGCTGTGGCAGCTCCGCGGCGGTGGTCATGCGCCCCGCTGCGCCTCGTAGGCCTGCAGATGGCAGTACGCAGCGTGCAGGTGCGGCGCGGGGTGTCCGGCGGCGAGTGCGCGGTCGAGCATGTCGCCGACGATGTGCGCCGCTTCGACCCGCTGCCCGGCCTCCAGGTCGCGCAGCATCGACGCCTTGATCGGCGAGCCGGCCCTGGTCAGTGTGGACAGGGCGGTCTCCTGCGCCTTGGCCGGTATCGGCTGGCCGGCGTGCACGGCCGCGGCCAGGCATTCGCCGTACAGCGCCTGCAGGAACGCGGTGCCATGATCGGTGGCGACGATGTGGCCGATGTCGGCGCGCATCAGGCAGGTGGCGGCCGCCAGCGTGGCCAGGAAGGTGTACTTGATCCACTGCTCGCTGGCGATGTCGTCCGTGGCGAGATGGTCGATGCCCGCGGTTCCGCAGGCAGCCGCCAGTGCGGCCACGCGTGCGCTGGCACTGGTACCGTCGCGCTCGCCGAAGGTCAGCCGCGCCGGCCGGTCCAGGTGCACGATGGCGCCATCCGCGGCCTTGGTCGCACTGATGAAGCACAGCCCGCCGAGCACCGCCCCGCGGCCGAAACGGGCGTCCAGCGCGACGTAGTGGCGCAGGCCGTTGAGGATCGGCAGCAGCGTGGTGCCCGGGCCCATCGCCGGTGCGATGGCCTCGATCGAGCTGTCCAGGTCGTAGGCCTTGCAGCTGAGCACCACCAGGTCGAACGGCCGTGCCGCGGCCAGTGCCGGCAGCGCATCGGCGGTGACATGCGCCACCGGGAACGCCGCGTCGCCGAGCGGGCTGCGGATCACCAGCCCGTCGCGCTGCAGCTGCGCCGCGCGGGCCGGCCGCACCAGGAAGGTCACGTCGATGCCGGCCTGGGCCAGGCGGCCGCCGAAATAGCCGCCGGTACCGCCGGCGCCGAGGATCAGGATGCGCATGTTGCCGGCTCCATCGGGATCAGGGGGAAAGAGCGGCCGCGCTCAGCTGCGCAGGCCGACGCCGCGCCGCAGCAGCCACAGCGACAGCGCGGTAAGCGCGGCGACGAAGCCGAGCATCAGCGCGTAGGACACCCACAGCGGCACGTCGCTGGTGCCCAGCAGGCCATAGCGGAACGCGTTGACCATGTAGAAGATCGGGTTGGCCTTGGTCAGCGCCTGCGCCCAGCCCGGCAGCAGCGTGACCGAGTAGAACACCCCGCCCAGGTAGGTCAGCGGGGTCAGGATGAAGGTCGGCACGATGGCCACGTCGTCGAACTTCTTGGCGTACACCGCGTTGATGAAGCCGGCCAGCGAGAAGATCGTCGACCCCAGCAGCACCGTGCTCAGCGTCACCAGCGGGTGCGGCACGTGCACGCGGGTGAAGAACATCGCGATCATCAGCACGATGGCGCCGACCATCAGCCCGCGCAGCACCGCACCGGCGACGTAGCCCCACAGGATCACCCAGTTAGGCATCGGGCTGACCAGCAGCTCCTCGACGTGGCGGCCGAACTTGGCGCCGAAGAACGAGGAGCTGATGTTGCCGTAGCTGTTCTGGATCACGCTCATCATCACCAGCCCGGGCACGATGAACTGCATGTAGCTGTAGCCGCCCATGTCGCCGATCTTCGAGCCGATCAGGCCGCCGAAGATCAGGAAGTACAGGGTCATGGTGATGGCCGGCGGCACCAGGGTCTGGCCCCAGATGCGCAGGATGCGGTTGACCTCGCGGCGGACGATGGTGCCCAGCGCCACCCGGTTGCGGGCGCTGTCGGTCAGGGGAGCGGGCGTGCTCATGCGGCGGTGTTCTCCAGGTTGCCGGTGAGGCGCACGAACAGCTCCTCCAGGCGGTTGCTCTTGGTGCGCATCGAGCGCACGCGGATGCCGGCGGCACCCAGCGCGTCGAACACGCGGTTCAGGTCCATCGCCCGCGGCATGTCCAGGTCCAGGGTGTGCGCGTCGACCGCGGCCAGCTGCGCGCCGTCGATGTGCGGCAGCTGCGCCGGCAGCTCGCCGTCGATGTCGAGCACGAACCCTTCCACGTCCAGCTTGGCCAGCAGCGCGCGCATCGGCCCCTGCTCGACGATGCGGCCGTGGTTGATGATGGCCAGGTTGCGGCACAACTGCTCGGCCTCTTCCAGGTAGTGCGTGGTGAGGATGATCGTGGTGCCGGCGGCGTTGATCTCCTGCAGCGTCTTCCACATGTCGCGGCGGATCTCGATGTCCACGCCGGCGGTGGGTTCGTCCAGGATCAGCAGGCGCGGGCGGGTCATCATCGCGCGGGCGATCATCAGCCGCCGCTTCATGCCGCCGGACAGCGTGCGGCTCATCATCTGCGCCTTGTTCCACAGGTGCGCGCGCTTGAGTTCCTGCTCGGCGCGGGCCTCGGCCTCGGCACGCGGGATGCCGTAGAACCCGGCGTAGTTGACCAGGATGTCGAAGGGCTTTTCGAACAGGTTGAAGTTGATCTCCTGCGGCACCAGCCCGATCAGGCGCATGGTCGCGCTGCGCTCGGCCACCAGGTCGGTGCCGAACACCCGCACGTCGCCCGCGCTCAGGTTCACCAGCGACGAGACGATGCCGATCAGGGTGGACTTGCCGGCGCCGTTGGGGCCGAGCAGGGCGAAGAAGTCGCCCGGGGCGACCTCCAGCGAGACGCCCTTGAGCGCCTCCACGCCGTTGTCGTAGGTCTTGCGGAGATCGTGGACGCGCAGTGCCGGCGCGACGGGAGGAATTCGGGAGTCCAAGCTCGGGCCTTCGCGCCGGGGTGACGGCGCCGGATGAGTGCGAGCGGCTATTATAGGAGGCCCCGTGGCGCCAGCCCGGCTACACACTGTTTCCCGTTCGTGCCTGTCCAATTCCCCCTCAAGCTGGTCGGTCGCCGCATGCTGGCGCCCACCGTCGGCCACTACCAGTTCGTCCGCGACGACGGCCAGCCGCTGGATTTCCAGCCCGGGCAGTTCATCCAGGTGCACTTCGACTATGCCGACGGCACCGCCACCAAGCGCAGCTACTCGCTGGCGACCATCCACGACCACGCGCTCGGCCCGGGCGACGCGGTGGACATCGCGGTCAGCTTCGTGCCCGGCGGCGCCGCCACCGCCCTGTTCGAGGGCCTCGAGACCGGCCAGTGCATCACCGCCAGCGGCCCGTTCGGGCGCTTCTGCCTGCAGCCGGGCGACCATAACGGCCGTTACCTGCTGATCGCCACCGGCACCGGCGTCACCCCGTACCGCTCGATGCTGCCGCTGCTGGCCAGGGCGATGGCCGGGCGCGGCGTGGAAGTGGTGCTGCTGCAGGGCGCGCGCACCCCGGCCGAGCTGCTGTACGCCGATGATTTCCGGGCCTTTGCCGACGCCCACCCGGGCTTCCGCTACATGCCGTGCCTGTCGCGCGGGCTGCCGGCCGACCCGCATCCGGACGTGCGCAGCGGTTACGTGCAGCAGCAGCTGGCCGAGGTCGCCCCGGACCCGGCCCGCGACATCGCCTACCTGTGCGGCAACCCGGTGATGGTCGATGCCTGTTTCGAGGCGCTCCGGGCGGCCGGCCTGGCGCTGCCGCAGCTGCGCCGCGAGAAGTACGTCAGCAGCAAGTAGGCTTGCCCCCCGCGCCACGGGGCGTGATGATCCGGCAGACTGCTCCACACGTGGCGATGCCGCTCGACGCAAGGACCCCGGGCATGACTGCGCTGGACTTCCCCACCATTGCCGCCATCGGCCTGCTGCTGAACATCGGCCTGGCGGCGGGCTTCTCGCTGATCCTGCTGGTGTTGCGCAGCCAGCCGGTGCCCAGGCTGTGGGCCGCCAGCCTGTGGGCCGGGGCGGTCAGCACGGTGCTGGTCAGCGTGCCGCTGCCGCTGCCGGCCGCGGTGGGCATCCTGGTGCGCAACGGGTTCGCGGTACTGGGCAGCGTGCTGATGCTGTTCGGCGTGGCCCTGCATGTCGGCCGCCGCGTGCCGCTGCGTCCGGCCCTCGTGCTGGGCGGCGGCTACCTGCTGGCGATCGCCTGGTTCAGCGTGGCCCGGCCCGACCTTGGCATCCGCCTGGCGCTGTACAGCGTGCTGATCATCATCTGGAAGACCTGGGAGGCCTGGCTGCTGCTGCGCCATGCCCCGGCCGACGTCCGTCGCAGCTGCCGGCTGGCGGCGGCGGTGTTCCTGCTGGATGCGGCGCTGTTCCTGGTGCGGGCCCTGATCCCGGTCGCGCCCGGTGCCGACGGCGACATCCTGCGTGCCGGCCTGTCGATGAACGTCACCTACGTCGGCGGCATGTTCGTGATGCTCGGCCACACCTTCGCCCTGGTGCTGATGATCGTCGAGCGGCAGATGGTGGACCTGCGCCGGCTGGCCCGCCGCGATGGCCTGACCGGCCTGCTCAACCGCACCGCGCTGATGGGCGACGGTGAGCAGCACCTGGCGCAGAGCCTGCACCAGCAGCGGCCGTTCGCGGCGATGCTGCTGGACCTGGACCACTTCAAGCGGATCAACGACACCCGCGGCCACCCGGTCGGGGACGAGGTGCTGCACCACGCCGCACGGACCCTGCAGCGTTCCCTGCGCGGGCGCGACCGGCTGCTTGGCCGTTATGGCGGCGAGGAGTTCGTGCTGCTGCTCCCGGACACCGGCATGGAACAGGCGATGGCCCTGGCCGAGCGCCTGCGCGCCACCCTGGAGGCCAGCCCGCTGCACCGCGAGGGCGGCACGATCGGCATCACCGCCAGCATCGGCGTGGCCGTTGCCGATGCCGCGCCGGGGCTGGAAAGTCTGCTGGCGCGTGCCGACGCGGCGCTCTACCGGGCCAAGGCCGCTGGCCGCAACCATGTCGCCTGCGACCTGGGAGTGGAGCCGGCACCGGTGGCTTGAGCGCCGGGCCGCATCGTCCGGGCGATACCCGCCTGTAAAGCATGCTTGACAGATGGCGACGGTACCCGCATCCTCCTGTAAAGCTTGCTTGACAGGGTGGGTCATGGGAGACGGGGACATGAACGAAGCAGGAAGCCGGATGCGTGCGGGTGCCGCGTGGCCGGGAATCGGTGCGGCCTTCATGGGCGTCGCCGCGACCGGCCAGGCCGCGATCGTCCTCGCGCCGGGCCTGGTCGTGCTGGCGCATGCGCGCGGAGGGTGCTGAGCCATGGCGCGCGCACTGGACCGCTGGATCATCGCCGCCGCCTTTGCCACCGCCGCGGCCGGTCTGGCGCTGCTGCGGCTGGTGCCGGGCGACAGCGCCGACATGCTGGGCGGGATCTGCATCGGCGTGGCCGTGGGCCTGTCGTTCGTGCTGCTGCTGCGGCGGCAACTGCCCAATGCCTGCGACACCGCGCCGTTGGCGCTGCGGCGGCGCTACAGCCGCGAGATGATGATCGCGATGGGCGCCTACGTCGTGCTGCTGGTGCTGTCGATCCTGCTGCTCAAGCGCGTGGAGGGCACCGCGCTGCGCGCCTGCATCGCGCTGCTGCCGGTGCCGCCGATCGCGATGACGCTGCGGGCGATGATCCGCTACATCCGCGACGCCGACGAACTGCAGCAGCGCATCGAGCTGCAGGCGGTCAGCTTCGCCGCGGCGTTCGTCTCGCTGCTGTATCTCACCGGTGGCCTGCTGCAGTCGGCGCGGGTGCTGGACGTGGCGGCCAGCGCGGCGATGATCTGGGTGTTCCCGCTGGTATGCCTGGCCTATGGCCTGGCCAAGATCGTCGTTTCGCGCCGCTACGGTTGAGCCCGCATCCATGGACAACCGCCTGCGCGAACTGCGCGAAGCCCGGGGCTGGTCGCAAGGTGAACTGGCCGAACGGCTGGAGGTCTCGCGGCAGACCGTCAACGCGCTGGAGACCGGCAAGTACGATCCCAGCCTGCCACTGGCGTTCCGCATCGCCCGCCTGTTCGACGCCAGGATCGAGGATATTTTCTTCCCCGCTGTCACATGACGCCGCCAGCCGCGTCTTGGGCTGGCAGGACCCAATCCGTTCCATCAACCACAAGGGGCTGTTCCGATGATGTCCCGCAAGACCCGTACCCTCCTGGCGGTGGCCGCGCTTGGCGCCGTGCTCGGCTACCGTGCGCTCAAGCCCGCACCCGATCAGGCGGAGTCCGCCAAGGCACCGCTGCCCGCCGCCGAGGCGGAGGTCAAGCCGCTGATGCTCGGCAGCCTCGCGTTCCGCCCGTGTACCCTCGATTCGCCGACCAGCCGCGACAGCCTGGAAGCCCAGTGCACCACCTTCGAGGTCCCCGAGGACCGCGGCAACCCGCAGGGCCGGAAGATCGCGCTGAACATCGCGCTGCTGACGCCGGACAAGCCCGAAAGCGCGCAGCCGGACCCGGTGTTCTTCCTGGCCGGCGGCCCCGGCCAATCGGCGACCCAGAGCTATCCGCAGATCGACCCGGCCTTCGCCGAGGTGCGCAAGCGCCGCAACGTGATCCTGGTCGACCAGCGTGGCACCGGCAAATCCAACCTGCTGTCCTGTGAGCCGCCGGAGGACGACGACGCCAGCATCGAGGCGATGCAGGCCAGCGCCGCCGCCTGCGCGGCGACGTTGTCGGGCAAGGCCGACCTGCGCCACTACACCACCACCGACGCGGTGGCCGACCTGGACGCCGTGCGCCAGGCCATCGGCGCGGCCCGCATCAACCTGATCGGTGTCAGCTACGGCACCCGCGTCGCGCAGCAGTATGCGATGCGCCACCCGGACAGCACCCGCAGCATCGTGCTCGACTCGGTGGTGCCCAATACCCTGCAGCTGGGCAACATCTTCGCCCGCAACCTGGACGATGCGCTGGCGCTGCAGTTCGCCCAGTGCACCGGCAACCCCGCGTGCAAGGCCGCGCTGGGCGATCCGCGCGCCGAACTGGATGCATTGCTGGCCGCACTGCGCGCCAACCCGGTGACGGTGCGCTACCGCGATGCCAGCACCGGGCAGGAGCACGAGGACGTGCTGCGCGCCGATACCGTCGCCGGGCTGGTGCGCATGTACGCCTACATGCCGGAAGCCGCCGCGCTGCTGCCCAAGCTGATCCACGAGGCGCGCAATGGCCGCTACGGCGACCTGATGGCGCTGGCGAAGATGCTGCAGGGAGGCATGAAGGACAGCATGGCCATGGGCATGCAGCTGTCGGTGATCTGCAGCGAGGACGACGAGGGCATGGTCGCGCGCGCCGAGGACGCGGACACCGTGCTCGGCAACCGCATGGCCGATGGCCTGGCGGCGATGTGCAGCACCTGGCCCAAGGGCAGGATGCCGGCCGATTTCCACAAGCCCCTGGCCACCGCGGTGCCGGCGCTGGTGCTGGAAGGCGAGTTCGACCCGGTCACCCCGCCGCGTTATGGCGAGGAAGTGGCCAAGAGCCTGCCCAACGGCCGCCTGTTCGTGCTGCGCGGCCAGGGCCACGCGGTCGTCGGCGCCGGCTGCATGCCCAAGCTGTTCGCCCAGTTCGTCGACACCACCGACGCCGCCGCGCTCGATGGCGCCTGCCTGGAAAAACTGAACTACGTGCCGCCGTTCACCAGCTTCAATGGCTGGGAACCGTGACCGTCCACGCATCACTGAGGAATCCGCTTCCATGATCGTTGCAGAACGACTCCGCAAGACCTTCCCCGGCAAGGGCAAGGACAAGACGCCGGTGATCGCCGTGGACGACGTCGGCTTCACCGCCCACGACGGCCAGATCACCGGCCTGCTCGGCCCCAACGGCGCCGGCAAGACCACCACGCTGCGCATGCTCTACACGCTGATGACGCCCGAGACCGGCAAGGTCGTGGTCGACGGCGTGGACGCCGCGGCCGACCCCGACACGGTGCGCCGCAGCCTGGGCGTGCTGCCGGACGCGCGCGGCGTGTACAAGCGCCTGACCGCGCGCGAGAACATCGAGTACTTCGGCCAGCTGCACGGCATGGATGCGGCGGCGATCGCAGCGCGCATCGCGCGCCTGGCCACGGCGCTGCAGATGGAGGACTTCCTCGACCGCTCGACCGAAGGCTTCAGCCAGGGCCAGCGCACCAAGACCGCCATCGCCCGCGCGCTGGTGCACGACCCGAAGAACGTGATCCTCGACGAGCCGACCAACGGCCTGGACGTGATGACCACCCGCGGCCTGCGCGGCTTCCTCAAGGAACTGCGCGCCGAAGGCCGCTGCGTGATCTTCTCCAGCCACATCATGCAGGAGGTGGCGGCGCTGTGCGACCGCATCGTCATCGTCGCGCATGGCCGCGTGGTGGCGCAGGGCACGCCGGACGAGCTGCGTGAGCATGCCGGCGAGAGCAACCTGGAGGACGCGTTCGTCAAGCTGATCGGCAGCGAAGAGGGCCTGCACGCATGAACAAGACCGGATTCATTGGCAGCATGTTCACGGTGATGCGCAAGGAACTGCGCGATTTCGCCCGCGACCGCCGTACCTTCTTCCTGACCCTGTTCATCGCGCCGCTGCTGTACCCGCTGCTGTTCCTGGGCATCGACAAGCTCAGCAACCTGCGGGTGTCCAACCAGCTGGAAAAGGACATGGCGTTGTCCGTGGTCGGCATGGAGCGCGCGCCCAACCTGATGGCGTTCCTGGCCAGCCAGGGCATCACCCCGCGCGAGGCGCCGGACGACTACGAAGCCCGCATCCGCGCCCAGCGCGAGGACGTGGCGCTGGTGGTCGCGCCGGATTTCGCCGACGACTGGCACGCCGGCAAGCCGGCCAAGGTCGAGGTCGTCGCCGACACCACCCGCCGTACCAGCGACGTGCAGGTGGCGCGCGTGCGCAAGGTGCTGGCGGCCTACGGCCAGCAGGTGGGCGCGCTGCGGCTGATGGCGCGCGGCGTCAATCCCGCGGTGGCCATGCCGGTCAGCGTGGGCACGCGCGACCTGGCCACCGCCGAGGCCAAGCGCGGCATCCTGCTGTCGGTCATCCTGCCGATCCTGCTGATGATGTCCGCCTTCATCGGCGGCTCGCACCTGGTCATGGATACCACCGCCGGCGAGCGCGAGCGGCAGTCGCTGGAACCGCTGCTGGCCACCCCGGCGTCACGCGGCGCCCTGGTCAGCGGCAAGATGCTGGCGTCCACGCTGGTCGGGTTGACCGCGATCCTGCTGATCCTGCTGTCGTTCAAGTTCAGCGCCAGCATCGGCCGTGGCGTGGGCAGTTCGCTGGACGTGAGCTTCATGGCGATGGGCAAACTGCTGCTGGTGCTGCTGCCGCTGGTGCTGATCGGCACCGCGCTGCTGACCTGCCTGGCTGCCGGCGCCAAGAGCATGAAGGAAGCGCAGAGCCACATCGTCTGGCTGATGATGATGGCGATGATGCCCGGCTATGCGCTGATGGCCTATCCGCTGAAGGACACCCAGCTGTGGCAGTACGCGGTTCCGTTCCTGTCGCAGAACCAGATGCTGGTGAAGGTGACCCGCGGCGAAATGCCGGTTGCCGAGCAGTGGGGTGTCTACCTGGGTGCCTCGCTGCTGCTCACCGTGGTGCTGTGGGCGATGGCAGTGTGGCGCTACAAGCAGGAAAAGCTCGCGATTTCGGGCTGAGCCCCGGGTCGCCACGCTGGTAACGAAAAGGCCCGGAGCGATCCGGGCCTTTTCTTTTTTGCTGCAGGTACGCAGTGCGGCGCGCGTGCGTGCCGTTACTGGTTGGGCTCGAACGCCAGCGTGCGACGGGTGGTGGTCGGGCTGGAGATCGGCTCGAAGCGCCAGCGCCTGACCGCATTCAACGCCTCGCGGTCGAACACCCGCGGCGGGTTGGCGCGCAGCACGCGGGCGTCGGTCACCGAACCGTCGGTACCGACGGTCAGCTCCACCAGCACTTCGCCGGAAGTACCGGAACGCAGCGCGTCGGCGGGGTAACGCGGGGCCGGCGTGCTTACCGCGCGCAGGCTCGGCGCGGCCGCGGCCGGCTTCGGTGCGGCGGCGACCTGCTGCGCGGCGGCACGGGCGTCGGCTTCGCGCTTGGCCGCGGCCTGGCGTTCGGCTTCCAGCCGCTCGCTTTCCTTGCGTGCCGCCTCCTGTCGTGCCGCCAGCTGCTGCGCGGCGGCAGCCTCGGCGGCCTGCTGCTGGGCCAGGCGCTGCTGCTCGACCAGCTGCTTGGCGCGGTCCTCGGCATTCTTCTTGACCTGGTCGGTCTCTTCCTGGGTGCGCTTGACCGCCACTTCCATGCCGCGGGTGATGCCCTGCTTCAGGCGCGGCAGCGCCGGCGCCGATGGGTCCACCTTCTCGATCAGCGCGACCAGGCGCTGCGCCTCGGGGAAGTCCTCGCGTGCCAGGCTCTGCTCGGCGGCGATCAGGGTGTAGGGCTGCAGGTCGGTCAGCGCGCTCTTGACCGCCGCATCGTCGGGCAGCTTGTCGCGCAGGGCCAGATAGTACTCCATGGCGTTGTCGCCGGCCGGCGCGTACATGCGGTTCTCGCGCAGCGCGGTACTGGCAGAGTCGCGCAGCTGGTCGGTGCCCATCGACTGCACCTTGGCCGAAACCGCAGGTTCGGGCGCGGTGGCAGCGGGGCTGGCGGGCGTGCCGGCGGCAGCCGCCGGGGCGGAATCGTCCTTGCCCGAACAGGCCGCCAGGGCGACGGCCAGCAGGGTGGGCGCCAGCAGGCGCGCTTTGCCGTGGATCGTGACGTACGACATCAATCTTCCCCTTGAATCGACGAACGCGAATGGTTGGTCGCCCGGGCCGTCATGGATGCGCGGCGTTTCCCCACGCCGGCCGGATCCGGGCGAAGGGAGAATCTAGCATTGCCGCCCCCGGTTGCACGAGGCGGGGGCGGCTGGCGCCGCCCGCGTTGCCGGCCACCACGCGATGATGGCCAGCGGTCCCGCGTGTGTGGATCAGTGCCCGTTCTGCTTGGAATGCCCGTTGGACATCAGTTTGTCGGTCCAGGCGATGCCGACCGCCGACAGGATGAACACGCAGTGGATGATGGTCTGCCACATCACCCCGGTGGAGGTGAACTTGGTACACGCAACGCCCGTGGCCGCTTCCGACCCGCACAGCGGCAGCCCCAGCTGCCCGGCCTCGATGAAGGTCTTGAGCAGGTGGATCGAGGAGATGCCGATGATCGCCATCGCCAGCTTCACCTTCAGCACCGAGGCGTTGACGTGGCTCAGCCACTCCGGCTGGTCCGGGTGACCCTGCAGGCCCAGGCGCGAGACGAAGGTCTCGTAGCCGCCGACGATCACCATCACCAGCAGGTTGGAGATCATCACCACGTCGATCAGGCCGAGCACGATCAGCATGATCTGCTGCTCACCCAGCGCGTTGGCATCGTGGATCAGGTGCCACAGCTCCTTGCCGAACAGGAACACGTAGACGCATTGGGCAACGATCAGGCCGAGATAGAGCGGCAGCTGCAGCCAGCGCGAGGCGAAGATCAGGGCCGGGAGGGGGCTGAGCGGTTTGTGTTCGGACATGGCAGGAATGCTGCGTTGCAGGAAGGCGGCAGGTTAACGGTCGTCCGCCAGACTGCCAAGCGTTACCGTATCGGTCCCGGTGACCGTTCCCCCACGGAGACGCATTCATGATCGACCTCTATTACTGGCCCACCCCCAATGGCCACAAGATCACCCTGTTCCTGGAAGAGGCCGGGCTGCCGTACCGCCTGGTGCCGGTCAACATCGGCAAGGGCGACCAGTTCCAGCCCGATTTCCTGGCCATTTCGCCGAACAACAAGATGCCGGCCATCGTCGACCATGCACCGGCCGACGGTGGTGCGCCGCTGAGCGTATTCGAGTCCGGCGCGATCCTGCTGTACCTGGCCGAGAAGACCGGCCGTTTCCTGCCGACCGACCTGCGCGGCCGCGCCACCGCGCTGGAATGGTTGTTCTGGCAGATGGGTGGGCTCGGGCCGATGAGCGGGCAGATGGGCCACTTCAACGTCTATGCGCCCGAGCGCATCGCCTACGCCATCGAACGCTACGACAGCGAGGTGCGGCGCCTGCACCGGGTGATGGACAAGCGCCTGTCCGGATCGGCGTACCTGGGCGGCGACGAGTATGGCATCGCCGACATGGCCAGCTACCCGTGGATCGGCGCCTACAGCAAGCTCCCGGCCGACTTCGACGCCTTCCCGCACCTGCACCGCTGGCACCAGGCCATCGCCATGCGCCCGGCCACGCAGCGCGCCTACGCGCTCGGCCCGACGGTCAACCCGGACGCCGGCAAGCCGCTGAGCGAGGAGGAGCGCAGGCAGCTGTTCGGCCAGAGGTGAATGGCCCTGGGTTGAACCGTGCGGGTGATTTCGAGGCAGGGAAAGGGCCTCTCGCAACCCGTACCGATCCAGTGATTGAATGAGGCCCTCCGGTTCAGCATCCCAATATGGGTGAATCTCGATGTCGATGCCAATTGACGAGCGCTGGGATATTGCGGGCTCTGCTTATGTATCGGGCGATTTCGCGAAAGCAAAGGCGCTTTTTGATGAGCTGATTAATGAGAGTCCTCATTCACTTTACGGCATCGGTGCAAGATATCTGAGGGCACGTGGGTTCGAGGATGGCATCTTTTCGGCTGAGCCGGATCTGCAGAAGGCCTACGACGATTTCGCCTTGGTGAGAGAACATGCGGATGAGTACGGCAGTGACGGAACACTTGGTTGTGCGCGAGTTCTTTTTGAAATGGACCGAATCAGCAACAGGGACGACATCATCTCGCTCTGTTCCGAGGCGATCGCGCAGGATTCAAATGTGAAAGCCATGATGTTGCTGGGCAATGTCTACCAAGATGTTCTGAAGGATGGAAAAAGTGCGCGAAGATGGTACCTGAACGCCTTTTGGCGTGGGCTGCCTTGGGGCATGAGGTTTTTTGCCCGTTCGCATGCGAATGACGGCAACGTTGTCAGGGCGGCACTGGCGCATGCGGTCGCTACGGTCGCCAGCCCGTTCCTGGTACTAAGGTATGGAGTGAGATGGCCATTGAAATGAACCGTGTACGGTCCATTGGTGCAGGACAATGCCGTTCTCCGAGAGGGGTCGACACGTACCGGGTTGGCGACCGGTCGTGGCTTCGCGCCTTGAAACACTGGGCAGGCGCATGATGCTGCTGCGAGGCTGCAGGCGCACTTATAACCGCTGGCGAAGTCGTGGATGCAGCAAAAGGGCGTGGCGCAGGGCGAGAACATCGTAATAGCAGGAGATACACGGCATTTGTCTGGCGGCAGAAGAATGGATGATCCTGAAAACGCGTATTGTCACCAGGGCGGTGGCTGCGTGGTTCGCAACGATGCGACAGGAGATGTAGCCCAGGCTTCTGATAGGGCCAATGCAGGTTGGTTTGCACCATGGGATTAGTCGAAAAGATTGCAAATCGCGCCGGATTGATGGTCGAGAGGAGTGGTTCTCTCAGGCTAATACAATCAGCTGATGCATTGGCTTTTCTCGACCAATGCGAGGCTGAAGGTTTTCGTGTATTGGGCATTGAGGGATTCGCTAGAAAGCAAGGTGCTTTAATCCCTGACATGGACGCGATCGCTGATTTTTCTGATGCGCCTGGTTGCTCAATCCTCGAGGCGAAGAGATTCGTAACGGAAGTACATGCATCCAGCCTGATGCTAGATTTTGCTGTTGAGTGAATGTCGCTGGCATTCGATCTTCTTGATGCCGCGCTCTCTGCTTCATTCCACGCCCTGTCGCGCACACCTGGTCCTGCTACATGTTCTGCTTCATGTCATCCAGCGTGGCGTGAATCGGGCGGCGATCTTCATTGACGACGAGGATCGCCATCACTACCGACTACTGCTGCGTGAAGCCTGCCTCGAAAACGACATTGTCGTTCACGCCTTCGTTCTGATGGACAATTACGCCCCTCTGCTGTTGACGCCACCACGGGCGGAAGCACTGGCGGTTGCGATGCGTGCTGTTGGCCAAAACTACGTCCAGTTCTTCAACCACCGTGATGGTCGGACGGGCACCTTGTGGCAGGGTGGTTCCAAGTCCTGCCTGGCCGAATCTGATCGTTACGCACTGATGGTATGCCGATATGTCGAACTGAATCCGGTACGCACCGTTATGGTTGCGTTGTCGGAAGAGCGCCGCGGGTCCAGTGTGCACTCCCGCCCGTGTCCGCTGATTACGCTGCATTTGACCCGGCGGGCGCTTGGCGCGACGTGGGAAGAGTGGGCCATCGAATATGGCAGGTGGCTGCGTGCCGGGATAGAAGATGAGGAAATCTCTAAGATACGCAGCTACATTGCCAAGGAGCGAGCGTTTGGTTGTACACGATTTCAGGCTATGGTCGAGAAGGCATTGGGCCTGCCTGCCGGATGGCGTAACCGTGGACGGCCCAGCTCCAGGTCGGTTTAATTGCCTCCGTACCCTTTCAGTTGTTCCGCCGCCAGACGATAAAATGGGGGGTGACGGCTATGAACGGCAAGCTCTATGACAAGGCACTTGCGTTGATGAATAAGGGCGCCTCGCCAGATAAGGTCTATCCATTGCTCTTGGAAGCCGTGGATGCGGGCGATTATCGAGCCCACTACGCTCTGGGCACTTGGTATCTCTACGGTCGACACGTAAAGGCAAGTAACAGAAAGGCCGTAAGCCTGTTCAGGCAAGCTGCTGAGAATGATGTGGCGGAAGCTGCGTTCGATCTCGCGGTTTGTTATGAGAAAGGAGAGGGCGTAAGGAAGGATCTGTCGAAGGCTGCGGCGTTTTACCTCCGGGCATTGCGTTGTGGCGATGAATCAGCAGCCGAAGAGCTGCGTAGGATGTTCTATTGGGGCTTTGGCGTTGAGAAGAATAGGATGATCGCTACCGAATTTGCGGCGTTCGAAAAAACGGGACTGGAAAAGCCGGGGCGGAGGTAGGGCTTAAAGGGACGGAGGCAAGTAAATATGGGCTACGGCAGCCGCGACCATGTGTACTGGTATGACGCGAACAATCGCCTGACCAACGTGCTCAATGGCCCCGGTGGTACGAGCATCATCGGGCTGGGCTATGACGTACGCGGCAACGTGAACAACAAGAACGGCAACCTGTTCGTGTTCGACCACGGCAACCGGCTGCGTACGGCACAGGGGACGGACACCTACCGTTACGACGCCCAGGGGCGCCGGGTGCGTACGGCCGGCTCGGACGGGCTGCTGTACGAGATGTACAGCCTGGACGGCAAGCTGCTGTGGCAGCGCGACGAGCAGCTGGGCCTGCGCTTCCAGCACATCTACCTGGGCGGCAGCCTGGTGGCGTCGCGACGGATGCCGATCGGTGAAACGGTATACGGAACGATCTACCGGCGTACCGACGCGCTGGGCAGCCCGATCGCGGCGACGGACGAACTGGGCAATACGCTACAGACGACTGAGCATGAGCCGTACGGAAAGATGCTTAACCGGACCAACGACAACCGTCCGGGCTACACCGGGCACATGATGGACAAGGCCACCGGCCTGGTCTACATGCAGCAGCGCTACTACGACCCGCTGATCCCGCGCTTCCTGAGCGTTGACCCTGTCACTGCTTACGACAGTGGCGACATGCGGTTGTTCAACCGCTACGCGTACGCATTCAACAATCCGTACAAGTTCACTGATCCAGACGGGCGTTGCTCCTTCTGCAGTGCATTGAACCTGAAGAATCAATTGGTTAATGCAGCGGAGTGGATATCCGACAAAGCGAATGCAGTGTCCGAGAAGCTGGATAAGGTGGACGTTCGGCTTGAGGCTGGCGTTGCACTGGGTCCAGGCATTGAGAGCTCAGTTAGCCTCTTGCATGGTGATGGTCAGATTGGGTTTATTCGAGTTGGTGAAGGCGCGGACATGAATATCTCGCTTCAACCGAAAGAAGGGTTTGAAGTTAGTTTTGCGAATAAGCCGGTTGATGCGCCAATTCAATTCAGTGGTGCCTTGGAAGCAAGCGGAGGCGCGATTCTCCACGGAGGTGCGGAAGTTAATTTCAATCCAGGAGGCACAGCTGAAGTGGTGCCTAAAGTGGGTGTCGGTGCAGGTGAATTGGTGAAGTATTCGTCAACAATTAATTTCATCGAGTGGAAACCCTTGGACGAAAAGATCAAATAGCTGAGAGGGTCATGCGTGGACGCTAAGGTGGTGATTGCGATAGGTGCGGCTTATGCCGGTATTTACTATTTGGCAGCGCGGCGTTTGTTGTTCGAGTTGAAGGATGCAGATCAGGAATACTTCAAGTACTTAGGAGCCAAGGGAGGCGTTGGGCAGAGCAACTCTTCGGCTGTGATAGCGATGATTCTTGACAGTAGCGTGCCGAAGGAGTTTTGGCCGAAAAGCTTTAAGCGTCGGCTTATTACAGTACGTACAATGCTCGCGCTGTCTCCATTTGTCCTAGCTGTTATTTTCTTCTTGCTCTAAGGCGAGGGAAATGGACGGAGGAAAACCTGAAGAACGGTTCCAGGTTCACTTCCTGATCGCCCATGAAGCATAAGGCCCGCGTTCGCGGGCCTTGTCGTTGTTGCGGTGAGACTTAAAGGGGACGGAGGCAATTAATCCGCACATTGGTTACGGCTACAACGGCAATGGCCACCTGGCCAGCCTGGTGTGCCCGGGCAGCCTGACGGTGGACTATCTGCCCAACGCGCTGGGCCAGCCGACCCAGGCCGGTACCTTCGCCACGGGGGTGCAGTACTACCCGAACGGTGCGATCAAGCGGTTCACCTACGGCAACGGCCTGGTGCACACGATGGCGCAGAACGCGCGGCAGCTGCCCGAGCGCAGCGCCGACAGCGGCGGGGTGCTGGACCTGGGCTATGCGTATGACCGCAACGGCAACGTATCGGCGATCACCGACTTCACGGTGGCGGGGCGGCAGAGCCGGAGCATGGGCTACGACGCGCGCGACCGGCTGACCTCGGCCAGCTCGCTGTTGTACCCGGG
Source organism: Stenotrophomonas acidaminiphila (assembly GCF_001431595.1). Taxonomy (GTDB): domain Bacteria; phylum Pseudomonadota; class Gammaproteobacteria; order Xanthomonadales; family Xanthomonadaceae; genus Stenotrophomonas; species Stenotrophomonas acidaminiphila. The sequence goes on along the minus strand of NZ_LDJO01000008.1, from coordinate 41,049 downwards.
CGGGGCGACGTACACCTACGACGTGCTGGACAACGTCACCCGTGCCACGGTGGCCGGGCGGGACCATGTGTACTGGTACGACGCGAACAACCGGCTGACCAACGTGCTCAACGGTCCGGGCGGAGCGAGCATCATCGGGCTGGGCTATGACGTCCGCGGCAACGTGATCAACAAGAACGGCAATCTGTTCGTATTCGACTACGGCAACCGGCTGCGCACGGCGCAGGGCATGGAAACCTACCGCTACGACGCGCAGGGGCGCCGGGTGCTCACGGCCAGCGCGGACGGACTGCTGTACGAGGTGTACAGCCTGGACGGCAAGCTGTTGTAGCAGCGCGCCGGGCAACTCGGCCTGCGCCCACCAGCATGTTTACCCGGGCCGCGCTCTGGTGGCATCGAGGCGGGCGCTGATCGGGGGGCAGGCATCGGCGATCCCGGCCGGTGCGATCCCGCCGATTGATCCTGCGCAAAGCCGGCCGCGGACGGTACCCCTACGCTGCGTGCATCGACAAACGGCACGGGGAGGGGACGATGCATCCGATACTGCGCGACATGCTGACGCAACCGGTGGGCTGGCTGACGATCTGCGGGGCGTTGATCATCCTGGGGATTCCGGTTTTCACGGTGTTCTTCATCCGCCGCCGGCTGCGCGAGGAGCAGCGCAACCAGCGCTGAGCCGCGGGCGGGACTGAAGGCAGGGGGCAGGCGCGGGCGGGCTCGGCTAGGATGGTGCGATCCATTCTGTCCATGACAGGAAGCCCATGCGCCCCTTGTTCCTCGCCCTTGCCATGATGCTCGCCACGCCCGCCGTCCACGCCGAAAAACTCACCTTGGAAGCCATCACCGGCAGCGCGCCGCTGTCCGGGCCGACGCTGATGAAGCCCAAGGTGGCGCCGGATGGTTCGCGCGTGACCTTCCTGCGCGGCAAGGACAGCGACCGCAACCAGCTGGACCTGTGGGAATACGACATCGCCAGCGGCCAGACCCGGCTGCTGGTCGATTCCAAGGTGGTGCTGCCCGGCACCGAGACCCTGAGCGACGAGGAAAAGGCGCGGCGTGAACGCCAGCGCATCGCGGCGATGACCGGCATCGTCGATTACCAGTGGTCGCCCGATGCGAAGACCCTGCTGTTCCCGCTCGGCGGCGAACTCTACCTGTACGACCTGGGCAAGCAGGGCCGCGAGGCGGTGCGCCAGCTCACCCACGGCGAAGGCTTCGCCACCGACCCGAAGATCTCGCCCAGGGGCGGGTTCGTCAGCTTCGTGCGCGAGCGCAACCTGTGGGTGATCGACCTGGCCAGCGGCAAGCCGCTGCAGCTGACCCGCGACGGCAGCGTCACCATCGGCAACGGCGTGGCCGAATTCGTCGCCGACGAGGAAATGGACCGCCACACCGGCTACTGGTGGGCGCCGGACGACTCGGCGATCGCCTTCGCCCGCATCGACGAATCGCCGGTGCCGGTGCAGAAGCGCTATGAGATGTACGCCGACCGCGTGGAGATGATCGAACAGCGCTACCCGGCGGCCGGCGACCCCAACGTGCGGGTCAAGCTCGGCGTGGTCGCACCGCGTGCCGGTGCCGCGCCGAAGTGGGTCGACCTGGGTAGGGAGCAGGACATCTACCTGGCCCGCGTCACCTGGCGCGACCCGCAGCGCCTGACCTTCCAGCGCCAGAGTCGCGACCAGAAGACGCTGGAACTGATCGAGGCCACGCTGGCCGACGGCCGCCAGCGCACCCTGGTCACCGAGACCAGCCGGACCTGGGTGCCGCTGCACAACGACCTGCGCTTCCTCAAGGATGGTCGCTTCGTGTGGTCGTCCGAGCGCAGCGGCTTCGAGCACCTGTACCTGGCCAGCGAGGACGGCGCCACGCTGACCCCGCTGACCTCCGGCGCCTGGCCGGTGGACGAACTGCTGGCGGTGGACGAGGACGCGGGCAAGGTCTATTTCCGCGCCGGGATCGAGTCGCCGCTGCGCAGCGAGATCCATGCCGTGCCGCTGGCCGGCGGCGCGCCGGTGAAGCTCTCGCGCGCGGCGGGCATGCACAGCGCCGCGTTCGCCAACAACGCCAGCGTCTACGTGGACAGCTGGTCCAACAGCACCACGCCGCCGCAGATCGAGCTGTACCGCGCCAATGGCGAGAAGATCGCCACGCTGCTGGACAACGACCTGGCCGACCCGGCGCATCCGTACGCGAAGTACCGCGACGCGCAGCGGCCGGTCGAGTACGGCACGCTCACCGCCGCCGATGGCCGCACCGAACTGCACTACAGCCTGATCAAGCCGGCCGGCTTCGACCCGGCGAAGAAGTACCCGGTGGCGGTCTACGTGTATGGCGGCCCGGCATCGCAGACGGTCACCGACAGCTGGCCCGGCCGCGGCGACCACCTGTTCAACCAGTACCTGGCGCAGCGTGGTTATGTGGTGTTCTCGCTGGACAACCGCGGCACGCCGCGCCGCGGCCGCGATTTCGGTGGCGCGCTGTACGGCGTGCAGGGCACGGTGGAAGTGGCCGACCAGCTCAAGGGCGTGGAATGGCTGAAGCAGCAGCCGTGGGTGGACGGCGCGCGCATCGGCGTGCAGGGCTGGTCCAATGGCGGCTACATGACCCTGATGCTGCTGGCCAAGGCGTCGGACCATTACGCCTGCGGCGTGGCCGGCGCGCCGGTCACCGACTGGGGCCTGTACGACACGCACTACACCGAGCGCTACATGAACCTGCCGGCGGCCAACCCCGACGGTTACCGCGAAGGGCGCATCCTCACCCACATCGATGGGCTGAACTCGCCGCTGCTGCTGATCCATGGGATGGCCGACGACAACGTGCTGTTCACCCACTCGACCAATCTGATGAGCGCGCTGCAGAAGCGCGGCCAGCCGTTCGAACTGATGGCCTACCCGGGCGCCAAGCACGGCCTGTCCGGCAGCAATGCGCTGCACCGCTACCGCGTCGCCGAGGACTTCCTCGCGCGCTGCCTCAAGCCCTGAGCCGGACAGGAGGACACGGATGTCGTCACCGCCACCTCCCTTGCCGGGCGCGCGTCCGCCCGGCCTGCGGCCACCCCGCAACTGGCTGCAGCGCAACCTCAAGTGGGCGTTGCCGCTGTTCGTGCTGCTGATCGTCGGCGGCTGGTCGCTGACTTCCTGGATGGGCCTGCGGCAGATGTCCGCGCCGCTGGAAAGCAGCGAGCCCTACCGCGAGGCGCTGGCGCGCGCCGGCCGCGACCCGGAAGTGGCCGCGGCGCTCGGGCAGCCGCTGCGGGCCAAGCCGTTCCCGTTCGGCAGCATCAACCAGTTCGGCGATGGCGGCGGCGCCGACATGGTGATCCGCATCCAGGGTCCGCGCGGCAGCGGCAAGCTCGACGTGCGCGCGCGACGCAGCCAGGGGCGCTGGTCCTATCCGCGGCTGCAGGCCGAGCTGCCGGGCCGGCATGTGCCGGTGGACCTGCGCGACGAACGCGACCGCGACTGCGCGATCTTGCCGGGTTGCCGCTGACTGCGTAGGGTCACGGCTCCACCCCCGGAGCCGCGCGCATGAAACCGATCGTCCTCGCCGTCGCCCTTGCCCTGGCCGCGCCGTTGCCGCTGGCCGCGGCCACCACGCCGCCGTCCCCGGCATCCGCGCCCGCTCCGGCCTGGGTGGCGCACAGCAACGCGCTGGCGCAGATCCTGCTGCGCGCGCAGGCGCCGTTCCGGCCGGAAATGGCCAGCTTCTTCGGGGTGCCGGGTTACGACGACAAGGTCGTCGACCTGGGCCCGGACAATGCCGCGCGCTACCGCGCCGCGCTGGACGCCGCACGTGCGCAGCTGCGCGGGAAGCTCCAGCTCGAACGCGATCCCAACGTGCGCCAGGACCTGGAGATCATGATCGCCGCGGCCGGCCGCGGCATCGAGGGCAGCACGCTCGAGGAACAGCACCTGATGCCGTGGGTGGACGTGCCGCAGAGCGTGTTCGGCGGCCTCAACGGGCTGCTGTCCGACCAGGTGCCGCCGGAACGCCGGGCCAGGGCGCTGGACCGGCTCAAGGCCTACATCGGCCAGGCCCCCGGCAGCCAGCCGCTGGCTACCCTGGCGCGGCAGCGCTATGCCGAGAAGAGCGGCACCCCGGGCCTGCTGCAGCCGACCCGGATCGAGGTCGAACAGGCGCTGGCCAACGTCGACACTTACATCGACGGCATCGGCAAGCTGTTCGCAAAGTACGACATCAAGGGCGCGGACGCCGCGCTGGCCACCCTGGCCACGCAGATGAAGGAGTACATCGAATGGACGCGCCGGGACGTGCTGCCACAGGCGCGCACCGACACCCGCCTGCCGGCCGAGTTGTATGCCTTCCAGCTCAAGGACGTGGGCGTGGACATCGACCCGGCGCTGCTGGTGCAGCGCGCGCAGCTGGAGTACATGGAAACCCGCGCGATGATGCGCCAGCTGGCGCCGCTGGTGGTGCAGGCCAAGGGCCTGAAGGTGGATGATGCCAACGACTACGCTGCGGTGATCCGCGCGCTGAAGCGGGACACGATCGGCAACGACCGCCTGGAGGCGCACTACCGCGGCATCATCGACGCCATCGATCCGATCATCCGCCGCCAGCGCATCGTCGACGTGCCACAGCGCCCGCTGCAGATGCGCCTGGGCAGCGAGGCTGAAAGCGCCGCGTCGCCGGCGCCGCATTACCTGCCGCCGCCGCTGGTCGGCAACACCGGGCAGCAGGGCACCTTCGTGCTGCCGCTGGGCAACCCGGCCTCGGGCGGCAAGGCGCAGTACGACGATTTCAACTTCGGTTCGGCGGCGTGGACGCTGAGCGCGCACGAAGGCCGCCCGGGCCACGACCTGCAGTTCGCGGCGATGGTCGAGCGCGGCATCTCGCTGGCGCGCACGCTGTTCGCGTTCAACTCGGTCAACGTCGAAGGCTGGGCGCTGTACGCCGAGGCCGAGCTGGTGCCGTTCGAGCCGCTGGACGGGCAGATGATCGCGCTGCAGTTCCGCCTGCTGCGCGCCGCCCGCGCCATGCTCGACCCGATGCTCAACCTCGGCCTGACCGACCGCGAGCAGGCGCGCAAGGTGCTGGTGGAAGGCGTCGGCCTGTCCGAGGCCATGGCCACCCAGGAACTGGACCGCTACACCGTGCGGGCTCCGGGCCAGGCCTGCAGCTACTTCTACGGCTATACCCGGATCATGGAACTGCGCATGCGCACCGAGCTGGCGCTGGGCGACCGCTTCGACCGCCTGGCCTTCAACAACTTCCTGCTCGACCAGGGGCTGCTGCCGCCGGACCAGCTGGCCACCGCGGTGGACGAGGTTTTCATCCCGGCGCAGCGCCGCAGGTGACGCCGCGGGCACCGGGTGGCGCCCGTGCCGGGCGGCCCCGGCCGCGAATGAGGGCGGGGCACGGCATGCCGCCGCCCGCGCCACGAGGGACGTGGCCGGACTTACCTGGCCGCGCCCGGCGGTACCCAGATCGCCACGCCGGCGGCGCGCTTCTGCTGGGTCGGGATGCCCACGCTCAGGCCACCGCCACCATGCCGGCCGTAGCTGCCGGCGCCGACCGACATGCCCACCGGCGAGCCGCCGGCGCCCACGCCCATCAGGATCACGCCGTTGGCGCCGAGCGCCGCGGCCTCGCGCTTGAGCCGGGCAATGGCCGCATCGGTCTGGCCCTGGGTGCCGAAGCCGACCGCGCTGGAGGCTTCCAGCTGGGCGATCTCCACCGCCCCGGCCGGTGGCGTGGAATAGATCTGCACGCTGGCCGGGTCCACCGGCGCGCGCGCCTGGCCGAGCATGACCCGGGAGGTACTGGCGCAGCCGCCGGTGGCCAGGGCCAGGCCCAATGCGATGGCGAGCGGGAATTTCATGGGTTCACTCCCGGGTGGATGATGGCTGGATCATCGGTGTGCGTGCGTGAATCGGCCGCGAACCGCGTGGAACATTTGATCGCGGGGATTTCCGGGCTATCTTGCGCGCATCAACCAGTGGAGGGAACGACATGGGGCTGATCAGCCTGGTCTGGGGCATCGTGGCGCTGTTGTGGATGGTGTTGGCCTTCATCCCGCTGCTGGGCTGGGGCAACTGGTTCCTGATCCCGTTCGCCGCGGTCGGTGCGGTCATCGCCGCCATCGGCCTGCTGTTCACCCGCGAGGGCAACCGCGGCCGCGCCAAGGCCGGGCTGCTGCTCAACGTGGCGGTGATCGTGGTCGGCGTGATCCGCCTCGGCCTGGGTGGCGGTTTCGTCTGACCGGCAGGCGTAGAATTGCGGGCCCTGCCGGCACCCGGGCCCGGCGCACAGGGCCCGCCGCCGGCGCGACCTTCCACCGATGATCATTCGACCCCGCCCCCGCGGCTGGCAGCTGCTGTACATCCTGCGCGGTTCGATCGTGCCGGCCATCGCCCCGCGGGTGCTGGCGATCGGCGTACTGGCGGTGGCCGTGGCGCTGCTGGCCAAGCTGCATCATCCGTTCGCCGCCGATGGCCTGGCGGTGGCGCCGTTCACCCTGCTGGGGCTGGTGCTGTCGATCTTCCTGAGCTTCCGCAACAACGCCTGCCACGAGCGCTGGTGGGAAGGCCGCAAGCTGTGGGGCCAGCTGCTGATCGAGACCCGCAGCTTCGTGCGCCAGGGCAACGCGCTGCTGGCCGACGATGCGCCGCTGCGCCGGCGGGTGTCGCGGCTGCTGGTGGGTTTCGCCCACGCGCTGGCCGCGCGCCTGCGCGGTCGCGACGAGGCCGCCGCGGCCGCGCCGTGGCTGGCGCCGGGGCAGCAGGCGCTGCTGCAGCGGCAGAACATCCCCGACGGCCTGCTGGCGCTGGTCGCCGCCGAACTGGCGGTGCCGCTGCGCGGCGGCCGCCTCGACCCGTACCTGTACGCCTGTTTCGAACAGCGCCTGCATGCGCTGTCCTCGGTGCAGGCGGCGTGCGAGCGCATCGCCGGCACGCCGCTGCCGTTCGCCTACACCCTGCTGCTGCACCGTTGCGCGTGGCTGTTCTGCGTGCTGCTGCCGTTCGGCCTGGCCGGCGCGCTGGGCTGGGCCACGCCGGTGGTATCGATGCTGCTGGCCTACGCGTTCTTCGGCCTGGACCAGCTGGGCGAGGAGCTCGAGGAGCCGTTCGGCCTGGAACCCAACGACCTGCCGCTGGACGCCATGGTGCGCACCCTCGAGATCGACGTGCTCGACGCACTGGGCGAGCACCCGCTGCCCGAACCGCTGCAACCGCAGGGCTACCTGCTGCAATAGCCATTCCCCCCATCCGGAGTCCCGCCATGTTCCACCCCCGTTACCGCCCGCGCCGCATGCGCCACGATGCCTTCTCGCGCCGGCTGATGCGCGAGAACACGTTCACCGCCGACGACCTGATCTGGCCGGTGTTCGTGCACGAGCTGGCCGGCCGCGCGCCGGTGGCATCGATGCCGGGCGTGGAGCGCCTGTCCATCGACGAACTGCTGCGCGAGGCCGAGCAGGCGCTGGAACTGGGCGTGCCGGTGATTGACCTGTTCCCGGTGGTCGACCCGTCGTGCAAGTCGCTCGACGCCGCCGAGGCCTGGAATCCCGACGGGCTGGCGCAGCGCGCGGTGCGCGCGCTCAAGCAGCGCTTCCCCGAGCTGGGGGTGATGACCGACGTGGCCCTGGACCCGTTCACCGTGCACGGCCAGGACGGCATCATCGACGACCGCGGCTACGTGCTCAACGACGTCACCGTCGATGCCCTGGTGAAGCAGTCGCTGTCGCATGCCGAGGCCGGCGTGGACATCGTCTCGCCCTCGGACATGATGGACGGGCGCATCGGCGCGATCCGCCAGGCGCTGGACGACGCCGGCCACATCCACACCCGCATCATGGCCTATTCGGCCAAGTACGCCTCGGCCTTCTACGGCCCGTTCCGCGATGCGCTGGGCAGCGCCGGCAACCTCGGCAAGGCCGACAAGCACACCTACCAGATGGACCCGGCCAACAGCGACGAGGCGCTGCGCGAGATCGCGCTGGACCTGGACGAAGGCGCGGACATGGTGATGGTCAAGCCGGGCATGCCGTACCTGGACGTGGTGTACCGGGTGAAGCAGGAGTTCGGCGTGCCGACCTTCGCGTACCACGTCAGTGGCGAGTACGCGATGCTCAAGGCGGCCGCGGCCAATGGCTGGCTGGACGAACGCCGCTGCGTGATGGAAACCATGATCGGCTTCAAGCGCGCCGGCGCCGACGGCGTGCTGACCTATTACGCGCCGCAGATCGCGCGCTGGCTGCGGGAAGGCTGAGATGGACGCACCCGGCATGCAGCCCTGGCAATGGGCGGTGTGGGTGGTCGGCGTGACCGCGTTCGCGGTGGTGATCGGGCTGGTGATCGCCGCCGCGGTCCGCACCGCGCGGCGTCCGCCGGAACTGCCCTCGGCCGCGCAGCGGCTGCAACGGCAGTCGCCGCCGTCGCCGGAGGTCGAGGCGCAGCTGCGCGAACTGGCCGGCCTGCAGCAGGCCGGGCGGATCGGCGAAGTCGAGTACGAGCGGCGGCGCGCCGAGGTACTGGCCGGCAACCCGGCTCCCGGTAACGACCCCCAACCGTAGATGCGGGGTCCGCCCCGCATGTGGCCGTCCCGGTGAAGCCCGTGCCGGGCGAGCCCGGCACCTACGGGGCCTGCTGCCACAACCCATGCACTCCGTAGATGCGGGGCTCGCCCCGCATGGACCTTGACCGCCCTCACCGCCGCACGTCGCACGCGCGGTGCCGGGGCGTTGGCTCCCGCTAGCGGCAGTCGCCGCTGCCGTCGCTGGCCGGCGCGCGCATCCGGTACAGGTCGAAGCCACCGGCACGCGGCGCGCGCGCATGGCCGCTGACCAGCAGTTCGCCCGGGGTGCTGGCATCGACCAGCGCCGCCCGGGTATCGCCCTCGGCGCTGTTGAACGACAGCGCCAGCGGTTGCGCCGCACTCCAGCGGCCATGGCGGCAATGCGACAGCTGCAGCTGCGCGCCGCCGTTGCCGTTGCCGCGCGCGAACACCACCGCGCGCCCGCCGGCCAGCCAGGCGCCGTCGAATTCGTCGCCGGCGTGGTTGAGGCCGGTCATCGGCCGCGGTGCGGCGAAGCCGTCGCCGGTACGGTGCGCGCGCCACAGGTCCCAGCCGCCGGCCCCGCCAGCGCGGTCGCTGGCCAGCAGCAGGCTGCCGTCCTGGTCGTGCACGGCCGGCGAGCGTTCGTGGTCGGCGCCATTGATGGCCGGGCCCAGGTTCTGCACAGGGCCGAAGCCGCCGTCGTCCCGCAGCGCCGCGCGGTACAGGTCGAAGCCGCCATGGCCGCCCTTGCGGTTGGAGGCGAAGTACAGCCAGCGACCGTCGGCATCCAGGAACGGATCGACCTCGTCGGCCGCGGTGTCCAGCGGCAGCGGGCGCGGGTCGCTCCAGCGCGCGTCCTGCCAGGTGGCCTGCCACAGGTCCCAGCCGCCGGCGCCGCCGTCGCGGTTGCTGGCCCAGACCAGGCGCCGGCCATCGGCCGAGCGCGTGGCGCGCAGTTCGTCGGCACGGGTGGATACCACGCCGATGCCTTCGATGCCGAACTCCGCCAGTGCCGTCACCCGCGGTGCAAAGAGTAGACTCATGGACAGCGCGAGCAGCAGCGATCGGGTCCGCATGGAGGTTCCGCAAGCCAGGGATCGCGCCAGTCTAGGTCATGCAGAGGATCACCATGAGCGTTGCCCGCTACGCCGTCTTTGGCCACCCCATCGCCCATTCGCAGTCGCCGCGCATCCAGGCCGCCTTCGCCAAGGCGCAGGGAATCGAGATCGATTACCGCGCCGTCGACGCGACGCCGCAGGATTTCGCCGCGGCGCTGGACGCCTTCGCCGCCGATGGCGGGGTGGGCGCCAACGTCACCCTGCCGCACAAGGAAGCGGCGTTCGCGCTGTGCGCCACCACCACCTCGCGCGCGCAGCGTGCCGGCGCGGTCAACACCCTGCTGCGCAAGGGCGAGCGCTGGCATGGCGACAACACCGACGGCATCGGCCTGGTGCGCGACCTCACCGGCCGCAACGGGCTGGACCTGCGCGGCCGCCGCGTGCTGCTGCTCGGCGCCGGTGGCGCCGCGCGCGGCGTGGCCCCGGCGCTGCTCGACGCCGGCATCCTCGAACTGGTGGTGGCCAACCGCACCCCGGAGCGTGCCGACGCCCTGGTCGATGCGATGAGCGAGCCGGGCCGCGTCATCTCGGCCTATTGGGACGCGCTGCGCGAGCAGGGCGACTTCGAGCTGATCATCAACGCCACCTCCGCCGGTCGCGGCGACGGCGCGGTTTTCAACCTGCCGCTGTCGCTGGTCAACAGCCTGACCACCGCGGTGGACCTGAACTACGGCGAGGCGGCGATCCCGTTCCTGGCCTGGGCGCGCGCGGCCGGGTGCCGCAATGAGTTCGACGGGCTCGGCATGCTGGTCGAACAGGCCGCCGAGAGCTTCCAGCAGTGGCATGGCGTGCGTCCTGAAACCGACGCGGTCTACGCCGCGCTGCGCGAACGCGCCGCCACCCTGGTCACCGCGGACTGAGCGGCATGGACCAGGCGCAACTGCTGAGCTCGCTGCTGGTATCGGTCGGCTACCGCCTGCCGGTGATGATCGCGCTGGGCGTGGCGCTGGTACTGCTGTTGGGGGCGCCGAAGGCGGTGGCGCGCAGCGCCGCGCTGTGGGCGCTGGCGATCCTGATGGCGACGACGCTGTTCGGGGCGGTGCTGGCGGTGTTGCCGCTGCTGTTGATCGCGGCGGGCAACTTCGATGGCATCGCCGCGCTCAATACCGCCCTGGGCATCGGCCACTTCGCGTTGGCGCTGCTGGAAGCCGGCGGCTTCGTGCTGCTGGCCTGGGCGCTGGCCCGGGCGCTGCGCGCGAACGCCGCCGCGCCCGGCTGAACCGGCGCGGGTCGGCGTCCGCGCGCCGGTATGGGAAAATGCCGGCCATGAACGGAGCAGGCGGCAGGTCGGCGTGACGGAGAAAGTGGAAGCGCCGCGTGCGTTGACCGAGGAAGTGAAGACGGCCATCCGCGACGCCTACGCGAAGCTGCAGGCCAACACGCCCGGATTCAGCACGCGGCGCTCGCAGAGCCAGATGATCGGGGTGGTCTCGCGCGCGCTGGCCAGCGGCGGCGTGGGCGTGGTCGAGGCGCCGACCGGGGTCGGCAAGAGCCTGGGCTACCTGACCGCCGGCGTGCCCATCGCGCTGGCCTCGAAGAAGAAACTGGTGATCAGCACCGGCACGGTGGCGCTGCAGTCGCAGCTGGTCGAACGCGACATCCCCAATTTCCTCAAGGCCACCGGCCTGCAGGCCACGGTGGCGCTGGCCAAGGGCCGCACCCGCTACCTGTGCACGCGCAATGCCGCCGAAGCGCAGGGCGAGGGCGCGCAGGAGAGCATGTTCGGCGACGAAGTGCTGCTCTACGAGCGGCCGCTGGCGCCGATCGAGATGGACGTGGCCGGCAAGCTGATGCGGGCCTTCACCGAAGGCCGCTGGAACGGCGACCTGGACAATGCGCCCGAAGCGGTGACGCCGGGCCTGCGCCCGCGCATCACCACCCCGGCCTCGGGCTGCGCCGGGCGCCGCTGCGCCTATTCCACCCAGTGCCCGGTGCTGCGCGCGCGCAACGAGGTGCGCGAGGCGCAGATCGTGGTGACCAACCACGCGCTGCTGCTGTCGGCGCTGTCCATCGGCGAATCCGACAACGGCCAGCCGCTGATCGCCGCGCCCGCCGACATGCTGCTGGTGCTGGACGAAGGCCACCACATCGGCAACGTCGCCATCGACCAGGGCGCGGCAAGCCTGCCGCTGGACGACATGGCGCGGCGCACCGGGCGCCTGCAGATCATCATTGCCGGTGCATATCGCGCGGTGGACAAGGACAAGATCGGCAACCTGCTGCCGAACGAGGCCATCGACGCCGCGGCGCGCGTGGCCAAGCTGCTCAAGGCATTCGCCGACGGCATCGCGCAGGTGTGGACGCCGGCGCCGGACGAACGCGAGCCGCTGTGGCGCGCCGCCAATGGCCGCCTGCCCGAGGCATGGCGGCAGCCGATCGAGGAACTGGCCGACGAGACCCGCACCCTGCTGAACTGGGCCACGGCCGCCGCCGCGCAGGTGGCCAAGGGCAAGCCCGAGGATGCCGGCCACGAGCGCCTGCAGCGCAGCCTGGGCATGGCGCTGGAGATGATCCAGCAGCAGTACGACCTGTGGGCCGGCTGGCGCCGCGAGGACAAGGAAGGCCAGCCGCCGATGGCGCGCTGGATCACCCTGACCCGCGACGGCGAGCACGTGCTGCACTGCTCCCCGGTGTCGGCGGCGATGGTGCTGCGCAAGCTGCTGTGGGACGAGGTGGATTCGGTGGTGATGACCTCGGCCACGCTCACCGGCGGCGGCGACTTCCAGGCGCTGGCCATCGACAACGGCATCCCCGAAGAGGCGGAGATGGTGTCGCTGGCCTCGCCGTTCGACCTGCCCAACCAGGCGCAGCTGGTGGTGCCGCCGTTCCCGGTGACGCCCGACGACCGCGAGCGCCACCCGAAGGAGGTGGCGAAGTACCTGGCCGCCGAACTGGACTGGGACAAGGGCAGCATCGTGCTGTTCACTTCGCGCTGGAAGATGGAGAAGGTGGCCGAACTGATGCCGGCCACGCAGCGCAGGAAGGTGCTGGTACAGGGCGAGGGCGCCAAGCAGAAGATGATCGACGAGCACCTGCGCCGTACCGCCGCCGGCGAGGGCTCGGTGCTGTTCGGGCTCAATTCGTTCGGCGAGGGCCTGGACCTGCCGGGCGAGGCCTGCACCACGGTGGTCATCACCCAGGTGCCGTTCGCGGTGCCGACCGATCCGCAGACCTCGACGTTGAGCGAGTGGTTCGAGAGCCGCGGGCTGAATTCCTTCAACCTGATCGCGATCCCGCATGCGCTGCGCACGCTGACCCAGTTCGCCGGGCGCCTGATCCGCACCTCCACCGATACCGGCCGCGTCGTCATTCTCGATTCGCGGCTGCTCACCCGCCGATACGGCAGGCGCATCATCGACGCGCTGCCGCCGTTCAGGCGGGTGATCGGCTGACGTCGCCGGCCGCGTGCGGGCGCCGCTCCGGCGGCACCGGCGCGGCGCCGCGAACGGTGCGCCTCATTCCTCGCGCTTGTTCAGCGCCGAGGTCACCGCCGCGGCATCTTCGCGCGACAGGAACAGGTATTCCAGCTCGCAGCCGCCGAACTTGTCCTCCAGTTCCTGCATGCGCACGGGATGGCTGCCGAACCGGTAGTGCTGGCTGTCGTTGTCGGTGTCCTGCACCAGGTAGACACCGAAGGAAGGGGGATTGGTGAGGGTGCCTTCCAGCTTGACGGATGAAGGGTCGATGGCGCGCTGGATGAGGTCTTCGAGGTCGGTCATGGCGTTGCGTGGGGGCGTCGTGTCGTACTTTCGGGGGCAAGTGGAATCGTTGGCGGGGCCGGCGTCAATGCCTTTCGTGCTTCCGCTGTCCGCGCGTGCCCCGGACCAGCCTCCGATGGCCTGGTGAAGCGCTGCCGGCGGCATGGGTAGCGGCGGCCGCGGGCCACGCTTGAGGGCTGGCGCACCACCCCCCGGTGCGTTGCGTGGCCTGGCGCGGCCGGGCGTACAGGCCAATGCCCTGGCCGGTGCCGCGCGCGCTGAACGCGCGGCTACGCGCCGGGCGCGGCGTGCGCGCTGAGCGGGAGGGTCGGCCGCCCCCGCCGGGTCGCCTGTCGCGCCAGCGGGACAGGCCGTGTGCACATGCTGGCGGATCCGGCGCAGGATCGGCTCGGCGCTGCCGGCCTCGACCCGGGATCGGGCGTGGGCCTGGCGGGGCCCCGGATGCGCGGAGCCCGCCGCTACCCGTGCGCCGATACACGCCCGTCGCCAGGCCGGCCGCGGATGGCCGGCGAGGGCGTCCTCAGCCGCGCCGGAAGCGCCGCGCCATCCCGCTCACCACGGCGATGGCGGCGGTCAGCGCGGCCATCGACAGGAACTGCAGGCGGGTCTCGGGTGCGGACAGCAGCAGCGCGAAGATCAGCACCAGGATCGCCAGCGCCAGCACCGTCAGGTAGGGGAATCCGGCCATCCGGAACGGCAACGGCGTGCCCAGGCGTTCGGCGCGGCGGCGCAGTACCAGCTGCGAGACCAGGGTGATGGTCCACACCAGCAGGCAGGTCGAGCCGACCACGTTCAGCAGCACCGGCAGCACACGGTCCGGATACAGCAGTTCCAGCACGGTGGCGGCGAAGCCGAACAGCACGCTGGCCAGCACCGCCAGCACCGGTACCTGGCGGCTGCTGATCCGCGCCAGCCCGCGTGGCGCTTCGCCGCGCGCGGCCAGCGAGTGGATCATGCGCGAGGCGCCGTAGAGATTGGCGTTGAGCGCCGACAGCAGGGCGATCACCGCGATCAGGGTGATGGCGGTGGCCGCGCCGGGGATGTTGGCGACCTGCAGCACCGCCGCGAACGGCGATTTCAGCGATTCGCTGGTCCACGGCACCACCGCGATGATCACCCCGATCGAGCCGATGTAGAACACCAGGATGCGCCAGGCCACGGTGCGGATCGCGCGTGCCAGGCTGCGTTCGGGGTCCTGGGTCTCGGCCGCGGCCACCGCCACGATCTCGGTGCCGCCGAAGGCGAACACCACCACCAGCAGCGCCGCGCCGACGCCGGCCAGGCCATTGGGCGCGAAGCCGCCATGCTCGAACAGGTTGGACAGGCCCGGCGAGGGCACGCCCGGCAGCAGCCCGCACAGCAGCGCGATGCCGACGGCGATGAAGGCGATGATCGCCGCGACCTTGAGGATGGCGAACCAGAACTCGAACTCGCCGTAGTTGCGAACCCCCATCAGGTTGATGACGGTGAACACCACCATGAACGCCAGCGAGGTCAGCGGCACCGACAGCTGTGGCCACAGCGTCGCCAGCAGGCCGGCCGCGCCGACCGACTCGGCCGCGATCACGATCACCAGCTGCACCCACCACAGCCAGCCGATGGTGGCGCCGGCGGTGGCGCCCAGCGCATCGGCGGCGTAGACCGAGAACGCGCCGCTGGCCGGGCGTGCGGCGGCCATCTCGCCCATGGCATGCATCATGATGATCACCAGGGTGCCGGCGACCAGGTAGGACAGCAGTACCGCCGGGCCGGCGGCGTGGATGCCCACGCCCGAGCCCAGGAACAGGCCGGCGCCGATCGCGCTGCCCAGGCCCATCATGATCAGCTGGCGCGGTTTGAGCGCGCGTTCCAGTTTCTGCGACGGCGGAGCCGGGGCGGCGACGGACGGGTTGGCGGGCATCGGCGGGCTTCGGAGGGCGGAAAGGGCGACACCATACCGCGTCGGCCGCGTCCCGTGCCTGTTCCGTTGGTTGGGCCTGCCGCCCCCGGCTGCGGGGGGGCGCGACCGCCGGTCAGGGGGCCTCTGGGGCAAGGGTCGGGCCCGCTGCCGGCCTGTCAAGGTGCGGCCGCAGCAACTTTCCCGGCGCGGATGCACTACCTTATTCATCCACCCTCCCGGCCGTGATGGCAGCTTTCCGAGACAGCAATGACTTTGAAGACCCTCAACCCCTTCGACCTGTTCGATGTGCGTTCGCTGCTGAGCGAGGAAGAGCGCGCCGTGCAGGACTCCGTTGCCCGCTTCACCGACGAACGCGTACTGCCGATCATCGGCGACTGTTTCGACCAGGGCCGCTTCCCCGACGAGCTGATCCCCGAGATCGCCGACATGGGTCTGCTGGGCAGCACCCTGCCGGAGCAGTACGGCGGTGCCGGCCTCAATGGCGTCAGCTACGGCCTGATCTGCCAGGAACTGGAGCGCGGCGATTCGGGCCTGCGCAGCTTCGTCTCGGTGCAGAGCTCGCTGTGCATGTACCCGATCTATGCCTACGGCTCGGAAGAGCAGCGCATGCGCTGGCTGCCGGACATGGCGCGCGGCAAGGTCATCGGCTGCTTCGGCCTGACCGAGGCGCACGGCGGCTCGGACCCGGCCAGCATGAAGACCCGCGCGGTCAAGGACGGCGGTGACTGGGTCATCAACGGCTCCAAGATGTGGATCACCAACGGCTCGGTGGCCGACATCGCCATCGTCTGGGCCAACACCGACGAGGGCGTGCAGGGCTTCGTGATCGAGAAGGGCACCCCGGGCTTCACCGCGCAGGAGATCAAGCACAAGATGAGCCTGCGCGCCTCGGTGACCGGCGCGCTGTTCTTCGACAACGTGCGCGTGCCCGACGCCAACCGGCTGCCCAACGTCAAGGGGCTGAAGGGTCCGCTGGGCTGCCTGACCCAGGCCCGCTACGGCATCACCTGGGGCCCGATCGGCGCGGCCATCGCCTGCCTGGACGAAGTGCTGGCCTACACCAAGGAGCGCATCCTGTTCGGTCGCCCGGTCGCGGCGACCCAGAGCGCGCAGATCAAGATGGCCGACATGGCCCGCCGCATCACCGCCGGCCAGCTGCTGGTGCTGCAGCTGGGTCGCCTGAAGGACGCCGGGGAAATGCAGCCGCAGCAGGTGTCGCTGGCCAAGTGGAACAATTGCCGCCTGGCCATCGACATCGCCCGCGAATGCCGCGACCTGCTGGGGGGTGCCGGCATCACCACCGAGCACTCCGCCATCCGCCACGCGCTGAACCTGGAGTCGGTGATCACCTATGAAGGCACCGAGACCGTGCACCAGCTGGTGGTCGGCCGCGAACTGACCGGCATCAACGCGTTCTGAGTGCGATCGACATGAGCGCGGGACGCCCCGGAAGCCGCGCTTCCGGGGCGCAAGGGGGAACACCACGATGAACCTGCTCGACGGCGTGCGCGTACTTGACCTGTCGCGCATCCTGGCCGGGCCGTGGGCCACCCAGGTGCTGGCCGATTTCGGCGCCGACGTGATCAAGGTAGAGCGTCCGGGGGCGGGCGACGACACCCGCGGCTGGGGGCCGCCGTTCCTCAAGGACGCCGACGGCACCGACACTGCCGAGTCGGCGTACTACCTGTGCGCCAACCGCGGCAAGCGCTCGGTCGCCATCGACTTCACCCTGCCGCAAGGGCAGGCGCTGATCCGCGCGCTGGCCGCGCACTGCCAGGTGCTGGTGGAAAACTACAAGGTCGGCGGGCTGGCGAAGTACGGGCTGGATTACCCCAGCCTGCGTGCGCTCAACCCGGCGCTGGTGTACTGCTCGATCACCGGTTACGGCCAGGATGGACCCTACGCGCGGCGCGCCGGCTACGACGCCGCCATCCAGGCCATCGGCGGGTTGATGAGCGTGACCGGCGAACCCGACGGCGCGCCCGGTGGTGGCCCGCAGAAAGTGGGCGTTGCGGCGACCGACCTGATGACCGGCATGTACGCGGCCACCGCGATCCTGGCGGCGCTGCGCCATGCCGAACGCACCGGCCAGGGCCAGCAGATCGACCTGGCCCTGCTGGACACGCAGGTGGCCTGGCTGGCCAACCAGGCCTCCAACTGGCTGGTCGGCGGCCAGGTGCCGGGCCGCCAGGGCACCGCGCATCCGAACATCGTGCCCTACCAGGTGATGCCCGCGGCCGATGGCCATTTCATGCTGGCGGTCGGCAACGACGCGCAGTTCGCGCGCCTGTGCGAGGTGATCGACGAGCCGTGGCTGGCGGCCGATGCCCGCTATGCGACCAACAATTGCCGGGTGGCGCACCGTGCCGAACTGGTGTCGCTGCTGCAGCAGCGGCTGCGCACGCGCACGGTCGCCGAATGGCTGCAGCGGCTGGAACGGGCGCTGGTACCGGCCAGCCCGGTCAACCGCATCGACCAGGTGTTCGACGATCCGCAGGTGCGCGCGCGCGGATTGCGCATCGACCTGCCGCACGCCAGCGGCGATACGGTGCCGGCGGTACGCAATCCACTGCGGTTCTCGGCCACGCCGCTGCAGTACCGGCACGCCGCGCCGTTGCTGGGTCAGCACACCGCGCAGGTGCTGGAACAGGTGCTGTCGCTGGATGCCGACCGCCTGCGGGAGTTGCAGGCGGCGGGCGTGGTCGGCGGCGCGTGAGCCCGCCGCCCCGCAGGATCAGGGAATTATTTCCGGCCGGCTGATGCCGGTCTTGCGCATCGTATCCATGCTGCGCTCGCGTGCCGCGGCGCGTTCGGCGACCGTCATGCAGATGGTCTGCGGGCGATTGGTGCCAACGAGGGTTTCCCTCCGGCACACCAGGCGGCTGTCGGCCCTGGCCTTGGCAAGCAGGGTGTTGATCAGTTCCTGGTCGTTGACCACGTCCACCTGCGCAGCCGGATGCAGGCCGGACAGGACGCCCTCGCTGCCCAGCTTTTCCTGGATCCGCGACAGCGCATTCACCACCTGCGCGTGGTCGGCCGGTTTCAATTCGCTGTAGGTCTTGTGCCCGGCCAGTTCGGCCTGGATGCGCTCGATCTGCGGAGCAGTCGGCCGGGTGGTGTCGATGACCGGGGTGGTCGAGGCGTGGAGTTGGCCGATGGCCATGAAACCGATCAGCCCGGCGGCGATTGCGATGCGCTGCATTGTCCTTCCATTGATTGGCGCATGGGTATGCGGAACCCTCAAGCATACCGGGCCGGCGCAGCCGCTTTGCATGTCCTGGTCGCCTTTTTACTGGCCGCCGACAAAGCCATGCTGGCGCCAGGCTTCGAACACCACCACGGCGACCGAGTTGGACAGATTGAGGCTGCGGTTGTCCGGCTGCATCGGCAGGCGCAGGCGATGGCCGGCGGGCAGGGCGTCGAGCAGTTCCTGCGGCAGGCCGCGCGTTTCCGGGCCGAACAGGAAGGCGTCGCCGTCGGCAAAGCGCACGCTGTCGTAGCGCACGCTGGCGCGGGTGCTCATGGCGAACAGGCGGCTGGGCGCGATGCGCGCCAGCGCGGTGTCCAGGTCCGGATGGACCTGCATGCGCGCGTATTCGTGATAGTCCAGGCCGGCCCGCTTGAGCTGCCTGTCGCTGAGGTCGAAGCCGAGCGGTTCGATCAGGTGGAGCCGGGCGCCGGTGTTGGCGCAGAGCCGGATCACGTTGCCGGTGTTGGGCGGGATCTCGGGCTGGTACAGCAGTACATGGAAAACGGGAGGCGCGGTCATCGGCGCAGTTTACGCCGTGGGTGTCCGGCTAGGACCTGCCCGCGCCGCTGCAGCCTGCTGCGGGCGAAGGGATGGCACGTGCCCGGCATGGCTGCGGCACGGACAGGTCCGGATGGTTGCGACGACTCACTTGGCGACCATCCCGTTGGCGACCTGGCCCAGGGTATCGGTGGCCAGCTCGGTGGCCAGCGCCTTGACCTGCTGGGCATCGGGACGAACGGTGATGGCCGGCAGCGAGACCATCCACTGGCCGATGCTGGCGCCGATGGCCACCGGCGTATGGGTGGCCAGCTGGGCGGCGGCCTGCTCGGCAGCGAGTTCGACGATCTGGCCGGCGGTCGGGCGCACCTGGACCGACGACAGGGTCGGGATGGTGCTGGAGCGCTCGCGTTCGGCCTGGACCAGCTGGTCCGCGGACGGACGCACCTGCACGGTTTCCAGAGTGACGATGTTGGACGCATGCGCGGAGGCGGAGAAGCCGGCGACGAGGGCGATGGCGATGGCGAAGGACTTGGTGTTCATGGCGGGCCTGTTTGGTGTGTGTGAGCGGTGGTGTGGTAGTAAGGTAGTACACCAAATCTCAGGATGCAAGGGATTCTTTGCATTTCTTTGATTTGTTCAGCATCCAGTCATGTTTCGTTGGATCCTGGTCTGCTGCGGGTATCCAGGAAGCAGAATGCGTGCCAAATCCATTGCATTGATTTAAAAGGATATTTTTGATTCTTGAGTGTCCGCTGTCCGGACGCTGCGGCCTGTGGCCGCCGTCCGCGGACATCCATGCACTGGTGGACGCAGGGCGGTTCACCGCCCGCCAGGTAGCGCGGTGGTGTGCAGGTCACCCGTCAACGGACCGCACGCGTGCCCTGCCACCCATGACCCATGGCGTATGCGGCTGGCCGGCACGCCCGGTTAGGATCGGTTTTCACATTCATTGCTCAAGGAAAGTGGGATGAACGCAGCAACTCCCCGGACCGCCCTTCTCGCCACCGCGCTGGGCCTCGCCCTGGGCGGGTTCGCCGGCATGCCACTGCCTGCCGCTGCCAAGGCCCCGGCCGCGGCCACCTCGGTGGACATTCCGTTCGAGGAATTCACCCTGCCCAACGGCCTGCGCGTGGTGGTGCACACCGACCGCAAGGCGCCGATCGTGGCGGTCAACATCTGGTACCACGTCGGTGCCAAGGACGAGCCGTCCGGGCGCACCGGCTTCGCCCACCTGTTCGAGCACCTAATGTTCCAGGGCAGCGAGAACCACAGCGGCGAGTTCTTCGAGCCGTTCAAGCAGGTCGGCGCCACCGACCAGAACGGCACTACCAACACCGACCGCACCAATTACTTCCAGAACGTGCCCACCACCGCGCTGGACATGGCGCTGTGGATGGAATCGGACCGCATGGGCCACCTGCTCGGTGCGATCGACCAGGCCGCGCTCGACGAACAGCGCGGCGTGGTGCAGAACGAGAAGCGCCAGGGCGAGAACCAGCCCTATGGCCAGGTGTGGGACAAGCTGACCCGCGCGCTGTACCCGGCCGGGCATCCGTATCACCACGGCGTGATCGGCTCGATGAACGACCTCAACGCCGCCTCGCTGGAAGACGTCAAGACCTGGTTCCGCACCTGGTACGGCCCGAACAACGCGGTGCTGGTGCTGGCCGGCGACATCGACGTGGCCACCGCCAAGGAAAAGGTCGCCCGCTACTTCGGCGACATCCCGGCCGGCCCGACCATGGCCCAGCCGAAGGTGGACGTCGCCCAGCGCGCCGCCTCCACCCGCGAGGTGATGACCGACAAGGTGCCGCAGGCGCGCATCTACCGTGCCTGGAACGTGGCCCAGGTCGGCACCACCGACATCGACCAGCTGCAGTTGTTCGCGCAGGTGCTGGGCGGTGCCAAGTCCTCGCGCCTGGACCAGCGGCTGCTGCACCAGGACAAGCTGGTGGACAACATCGGCACCATGGTCGGCCCGTCGCAGCTGGGTTCCAACTTCATCATCATGGCCACGGTCAAGCAGGGCGTGGACCCTGCCAAGGTCGAGGCGGTCATCGATGAAGAGCTGAAGCGGCTGGTGGCCGAAGGCCCCAGCGCGGAGGAGCTGGCACGCGCCAAGACCGCGTTCCGCGCCGGCTTCATCCGCGGCATCGAGCGCATCGGTGGCTTCGGCGGCAAGGCCGATGCGCTGGCCGAATGCGCCGTGTACGAGGGCGACCCGGGCTGCTTCCGCACCTCGCTGTCCAACATCCGCGACGCCAGCGTCGCCGACGTCAAGGCGGTCGGCGCCAAGTGGCTGGGCGTGGGCGACCACACCCTGGTGGTGGAGCCGGGCGAGCGCGTGGCGCTGGCCGAGCTGCCGTCCGGCAAGCCCGCGCCGTTCAACGTGCCGGCGGTCGACGCCAGGTACCGTGTGCTGCCCTCGCAGGTGGACCGCAGCGCCGGCGTGCCGCAGACCGCGACCTTCCCGGAGCTGAAGTTCCCGCAGCTGCAGCGCGCCACGCTGAAGAACGGCACGCGGGTGGTGCTGGCCGAGCGCCATGACATCCCGGTGGTGCAGTTCAGCTACGAGTTCCAGGGCGGCTTCACCGCCGACCAGGGCCGCAAGCCGGGTACCGCCAACTTCACCATGGGCATGCTCGACGAGGGCGCAGGCAAGCTCGGCTCGCTGGCCTTCGCCGATGCCGCCGACGCGCTGGGCGCACGCATCGCCGCCGGCGCCTCGCTCGACGGCGCCAATGTCTACCTGTCGGCGCTGAAGGAGAACCTGGCGCCGTCGCTGGCGCTGTATGCCGACGCACTGCGCGCGCCGCGCTTCGACCAGGGCGAGATCGACCGCATCAAGGCCACCTGGATCGCGGGCATCAAGCAGGAGAAGGTCAACCCGAACGCGGTGGCGATGCGCGTGCTGCCGCCGCTGCTGTACGGCAAGGGCCACCCGTACGCCATCCCGTTCACCGGCAGCGGCGACGAGGCGGCGATCCAGGCGCTGGGCCGCGACGACCTGCTGTCCTTCCACAAGGACTGGGTGCGCCCGGAGAACGCGACCCTGATCGTGGTCGGCGACACCACGCTGAAGGAGATCGTGCCGCTGCTGGACCGCCAGCTCGGCGACTGGAAGGGCGAGGGCGCGGCACCCGCGGTGGGCGCACCGTCGGCGGTCGCGCGCCCGGACAAGGCCCGCGTGTACCTGATCGACCAGCCCGGCGCGGTGCAGGCCAACCTGTTCGCCGGCCAGGTCGTGCCTTCCACCATGGACGCGGGGGCGACCCGCTTCGACATCGCCAATGGCGTGCTGGGCGGTGACTTCACCTCGCGCCTGAACATGAACCTGCGCGAGGACAAGCACTGGTCCTACGGTGCCCGTTCCAGCGCCAGCGGTGCGCTGGGGCAGCGGCCGTGGATGGCGGTGGCGCCGGTGCAGATCGACAAGACCAGCGACGCGATGAAGGAAATGCAGGCAGAGATCAGCCAGTTCGCCAGTGGCCAGCGGCCGCCGACGACGGACGAAGTCACCCGCATCCGCAACATCCAGACGCTGAGCCTGCCGGGCGCCTACGAGACCGCCTCGGCGGTGATGAACACCATCGGCGGCATCGTGCGCTACCAGCGCCCGGACGACTACGTGTTCAAGCGCAAGGCCGAGATCGAGGCGATGACCCCGGCCCAGGTGGCCGAAGCGGCCAGGACGCTGGACCCGGCAAGGCTGACCTGGGTGGTGGTGGGCGACCTCAAGCAGACCGAGGCGCCGGTGCGTGCGCTGGGCCTGGGCGAAGTGGTCGTGGTCGACAGCGACGGCAACCCGGTGCCGGCCGCCAAGTGATGTAGTACCGTCGCGGCCCGCTCCCCCGGGAGCGGGCCGCGGATCATCACCGATTCATCCACACCCGGCACAATCCGTTCCGATTCCAACAAGGACCTGTCCATGCGCGCTCTGATCCTTACCGCCCTGATTGCCAGCACGGCCGCCTGCACCTGGGTGCCGATCGAGAGCGGTGGCAAGGCGGTGCGCGTGCTGCCGGCCGGCCCGGTGGCGCCGGGCTGCGTGGCCAAGGGCGAGATCGTGGTCTCGGTCAAGAGCAAGGTCGGTTTCTACAACCGCAATCCGCTGCGGGTGCAGGAAGAACTGGAAACCCTGGCGCGCAACGAAGCGCCCAGTGCCGGCGCCAATGCCATCCAGGCCCTGGCCGCGCCGGCCGATGGCAGCCAGCGCTACAGCGCCTGGCAGTGCCGCTGACGCGCCGCGCGCGGAGCTGTGACGCCGGCGCCCGGGCGGGTGGGGTAACGCCGACACGCGGGCGCTGCCCACCGTAAAACGTGCCTGGCGCGGGGCATCCGGCCGCTGGCCTGCACACCCGGTCCCCATACGCAGCGGCCGCAAACCGTTAAAGATGCGTCAAACACGGGCAGCCGCTAGAATGGCGCCCCCTTCGCCTGAGTCCTGGCGCCTTCCGATGCCCTTCCAGAATGTCTCCATCGCGGGACTGGCGCATGTCGACGCGCCGCATACCCTGACCTCCAAGGAAATCAACGAGCGTCTGCAGCCGACGCTGGACCGTCTGGGCATCCGTGCGGACATGCTGGGCGATGTCGCCGGCATCCATGCGCGCCGCCTGTGGGACCCGGGTACGCAGGCGTCCGACGCGGCCACCATGGCCGGGCGCAAGGCGCTCGAGGACGCGGGCGTGTCGCCCGACCGCATCGGCCTGCTGGTCAACACCTCGGTCAGCCGCGATTACCTGGAGCCGTCCACCGCCTCCATCGTCTCGGGCAACCTGGGCATCGGCGAGGACTGCGTCACCTTCGACATCGCCAACGCCTGCCTGGCCTTCATCAACGGCATGGACGTGGCCGCGCGCATGATCGAGCGCGGCGACATCGACTATGCGCTGATCGTCGACGGCGAAAGCTCCAACCTGGTCTATGAAAAGACCCTGGAGCGGATGAGCGCGCCGGACGTCACCGCGCAGCAGCTGCGCGACGAGTTCGCCGCGCTGACCACCGGTTCGGGCGCCGCCGCCATGGTCCTGGCCCGCGCCGAGCTGGTGCCCGACGCGCCGCGCTACAAGGGCGGCGTGACCCGCGCGGCCAACCAGTGGAACAAGCTGTGCGTGGGCAACCTGGACCGCATGGTCACCGATACCCGCCTGCTGCTGATCGAAGGCATCAAGCTGGCCTCCAAGACCTTCGAGGCCACCCGCCAGGCGCTGGGCTGGGCGGTGGACGAGATCGACCAGTTCGTCATCCACCAGGTCAGCCAGCCGCATACCAACGCCTTCATCAAGGCGTTCGGCATCGACCCGAAGAAGGTGATGACCATCTTCGGCGAGCACGGCAACGTCGGCCCGGCGTCGGTGCCGATCGTGCTGAGCAAGCTGCGCCAGCTGGGCAAGCTCAAGAAGGGCGACCGCGTGGCGCTGATGGGCATCGGCTCGGGCCTGAACTGCACCATGGCCGAGGTGGTCTGGTAAGCCAGCGGCTGCGCTGCCGCAATGGCCCGCCCGACCGGTACGGGCGTGAGCCCCTGAAACGCCCGCAAGCCGCACTTGCGGGTGTTTTGCGTGACAGCCCCGCCTCGCACGCCGCTGCCGATCAGGTGCCTGGCGGGGGCGGGGCTTGCCCCGCACGGTTTCTAGCGGGGCGGGAGCGCGTGGCGCGATCCCGGGACCTGTGTCCGGTCGCAGAGGCCGGGGGTGCATCCCCGGCCCGGTGTCCCGGGTTCGGGCTGGCCGTGGCTCCGTTGCCCGGCATCGCCGGGCTGGGCAGGCTTGCCCGGCCGGCTCAGTTCAGCCCGCAGCATTTCTTGTATTTCTTCCCGCTGCCGCAGGGGCAGTCGTCGTTGCGGCCGGGTTCGGCGTCGCGGCGGATCGGCACGCGCGGGGTCAGGGCATCCACGCGGTGGTGGTTGAGGTCGGCCAGCATCGCCGGCAGCTCCATGCAGATATCCAGGCGTTCGCGATAGCTGACCTTGGCCGGCGGAGCCTCGGGGTTCTCCGGATCGATCCGTTCGCCGCTGGCCAGCTGGTCGAGCAGGTCGAAGATCTCCTCGATCCATGCGTGTTCGTCCAGCCACGTGTCCCACTCCGCTTCATGCAGCATGACCGCGGTGAAGAAGCCCATCGCCCAGTCCCGGCCGACATCGAGCTCGGACTCGTCCAGGGCTTCCTCGGCCTGCTCCGGGTCTTCAGGCAGCCACATCAGCGGGGCGAGGTGGTCGGGCAGGTCTTCGCCTTCGAACCGCGCACGCGCGGCGCACATGTTCCAGTGGCCCATCAGCAGGTTCTGGACCTGGAGGGCTTCGTCCTCGTCATTCCAGCGCGGCGGCTGGCCGCCCCAGACCTGCGGCTGCCATTGGCCGGGCGGCGCAGGTACCGGCGCAACCACCAGCGCCGAGAGGAAGCCGTCCAGCGCTTCGAGGTTGAGGCCCTTGAACGGCACCGCGCGCTGCTCAAGCAGGCTGGACAGCCGTTCGATCTGGTTGTCGTCGAGGAAGGAGGGAGGCGTGGACATGGCGGCCGCTGGGTGGGGTGGGCGTGCATGGTAGTCGCTGCGGGGCCGGATCCCGCATCCGGGCGCGGGCAACGGACCGGACGGCCGCGACGTTCGGCTTCTGCATCGTCCGGTGCTGGCCAGCCCGGGAGTCGCGGCGTGCCGCCGGCTCAGCCGGCCAGCGCGTCCGCCACCCGCGCACGCAGTACCGGCAGCAGGTCGCGCTCGAACCACGGGTTGCGGGCGAGCCACAGCCGGTTGCGCGGGCTGGGGTGGGGCAGCGGCAGCACGCCACGCTGCAGGTGCTGCCGCCACGCCTGCACGGTTTCGGTGAGCGTGCGCCCGCGCTGTTCGCCGAGCAGGCCGGCCTGCGCGTACTGGCCGATCGCCAGCGTCAGCCGCAGCCGTTCCAGTCGTGGCAGCAGCCGTGGATGCCAGGTGGGGGCGCATTCCGGGCGCGGCGGCAGGTCACCGTTGCGGCCGGTGCCCGGGAAGCAGAAGCCCATCGGCACGATGGCGACCCGGGCGGCGTCATGGAACACCGCACTGTCGATCCCCAGCCAGCCGCGCAGGCGTTCGCCGCTGGGGTCGTCGAAGGGGATGCCGGTCTCGTGCACCCGGCGCCCGGGCGCCTGGCTGACGATCAGCAGGCGCGCGCGCGGCGATGCCTGCAGCACCGGGCGGCAACCCAGCGGAAGCCGGCTCTCGCACAGGCGGCAGGCGCGGATGCGCGCCATCAGGGCATCGAAGGGTGCGTTCACGGTTGCTCGGTCTTCGGCCGCCCCATTGTGCCGCCATCGGCCGCAGGAGGGCCGGCCGGCGCATTGGCCTACAATGCGCGCCCTGTCCGCGATTGCGTGAAGCCGCCGATGCAGTTCCCCGGTTACCCCGCCACCCGCCACCGTTTCGATGTCCGCCCCGGCCTGTCGATGAACTACATCGACGAAGGCCCGCGCGACGGCGAGGTGGTCGTCATGCTGCACGGCAACCCGTCGTGGAGCTACCTGTGGCGGCACCTGGTCGACGGCCTGAGCGACAGCTACCGCTGCATCGTGCCCGACCATATCGGCATGGGCCTGTCCGACAAGCCGGACGACAGCCGCTACGACTACACTCTGCAGTCGCGGGTGGACGACCTCACCGCGCTGCTCGAGCACCTCGGCATCAGCGGCCCGGTGACGCTGGCCGTGCACGACTGGGGCGGCATGATCGGCTTCGGCTGGGCGCTGGCGCACCATGCCCAGGTCAAGCGGCTGGTCATCACCAACACCGCGGCCTTCCCGCTGCCTGCCGAGAAGCCGATGCCGTGGCAGATCGCCATGGGCCGGCACTGGAAGCCGGGCGAGTGGTTCATCCGCACCTTCAACGCGTTCTCGGCCGGTGCCTCGTGGCTGGGCGTGAGCCGGCGCATGCCGGCCGCGGTGCGCCGCGCCTACGTGGCGCCGTACGACAGCTGGGACAACCGCATCGCCACCATCCGCTTCATGCAGGACATCCCGCTGTCGCCGGCCGACAAGGCCTGGCCGCTGCTGGAACGCGCCGCCGCGGCGCTGCCGTCCTTCGCCGACCGGCCCGCGTTCATCGCCTGGGGCCTGCGCGACATCTGCTTCGACCATCATTTCCTCGCCGGCTTCCGCAAGGCGTTGCCGCAGGCCGAGGTGATGGCCTTCGAGGACGCCAACCACTACGTGCTCGAAGACAAGCACGAAGTCATCGTGCCGGCGGTGCGGGCCTTCCTGGAGCGCAACCCGATCCGCTGATGCCGGGCCGAACGCGCGGGGACACGGCCATGGCCTGGCTCCGGTGAGACGTCCCCCTTGCGTCAAAGGGGCGCGCGCGGACAGGCACGGGCGACGTGCGCAGCGATGCGCCGGGTGCCCGCGATCTGCGCGGCAAACCGTGGGGCGGCATGGCGCGGACCGCGCTTACGCCGCCACAGGCGTGTTCGGTGGCGAGGACGGGCTGTTGCCGCTGTCGTCCGGATGGTCGTCGTCGTTGTCGGCGCCATCGCGCCAGCGCCAGTTGGCCAGCGTCAGCGGCGCCATGCCATGGGCGATGCGCGCGCGGTCGCACTGCGAACTGGCCTTGCCGTACTCCCACGACGCGTCGACCTCGCGGCACACGCTGGGCCGGTTGGGATGGATGCTGCAGCGCGAATACACGCCGATCTCCGAATCCAGCGCCACGCAGCGGATCGGGTCCGAATAGGTGCCGCGCATGCACAGGCGGTGCGCATCCAGGCGTTCGGTCAGTTGGTGCGGCACGCCACCGTCGGTGACCTCGTCCGATTCCATCCAGTGGAAGGCGACGCGGTACTGGGTGCAGCAGGCGCCGCAGGTGAGGCAGGGATGGAGCATGGCGGCCGGCCTTCGGGCGGCGGTGCGGGGGTGAGGGAGGCGGAAAATTTTCCACGCGCCCGGGCCGCGCGCAAGAATTTTCTTCAGCGGCGACAATAGGAAGATGAACGAACCGTGCAACATCGCCGCGCGCCTGCCGCAACTGGCGCGCGAACGGCCCGACCAGATCGCCATCCGCTGCCCCGGCCGGCCCGGCCCCGGCGGCATGGCCGCCTACGACGTCGCCCTGGACTACCGCAGCCTGGACACCCGCAGCGATGCCATCGCCGCGGGCCTGGCCGCCCATGGCATCGGCCGCGGCGTGCGCACGGTGGTGATGGTGCGCCCGGGCCCGGCGTTCTTCCTGCTGATGTTCGCCCTGTTCAAGATCGGCGCGGTGCCGGTGCTGGTCGACCCCGGCATCGACCGCCGCGCGCTGCGCCAGTGCCTGGACGAGGCGCGGCCGCAGGCGTTCGTCGGCATCGGCCTGGCGCACGTGGCGCGGCTGCTGCTGGGCTGGGCGAAATCGGCCACGCGGCTGGTCACGGTCGGCACCCGCTGGGGCTGGGGCGGCACCACCCTGGCCAGGATCGAGGCCGCCGGGGCCGGCGCCGGCAGCCAGCTGGCGGACACCGCGCCCGACGACGTCGCCGCGATCCTGTTCACCAGCGGCTCCACCGGCGTGCCCAAGGGCGTGGTCTACCGCCACCGCCACTTCCTCGGCCAGGTCGAGCTGCTGCGCAACGCCTTCGGCATCGAGGCCGGCGGCGTGGACCTGCCGACCTTCCCGCCGTTCGCGTTGTTCGACCCGGCGCTGGGGCTGACCAGCGTGATTCCGGACATGGACCCGACCCGGCCGGGCAGCGCCGACCCGCGCCGGCTGCATGACGCCATCGCCCGCTTCGGCGTGACCCAGCTGTTCGGCTCGCCGGCGCTGATGCGGGTGCTGGCCGAGCACGGGCAGCCGCTGCCCACGGTGACCCGGGTGACCTCGGCCGGCGCGCCGGTACCGCCGCAGATCGTGGCGAAGATGCGCGGACTGCTGCCGGCGCACGCGCAGTTCTGGACGCCCTACGGCGCCACCGAATGCCTGCCGGTGGCGGTCATCGAAGGCCGCGAGCTGGAGGACACCCGCGAGGCGACCGAAGCCGGCGCCGGCACCTGCGTCGGCCGCGTGGTGGCGCCGAATGAGGTGCGCATCATCGCCATCGACGACGCGCCGATCCCGGACTGGGGCGACGTACGCGAACTGCCCGCCGGCCAGGTGGGCGAGATCACCGTCGCCGGCCCCACCACCACCGACAGCTATTACAACCGCCCGCAGGCCACCGCCGCGGCCAAGATCCGCGAGGTGCTGGCCGGTGGCGGCGAGCGCATCGTGCACCGCATGGGCGATGTCGGCTGGTTCGACGACCAGGGCCGGCTGTGGTTCTGCGGGCGCAAGACCCAGCGCGTGGAAACCGCCACCGGGCCGCTGTACACCGAACAGGCCGAGCCGGTGTTCAACACCGTGCCCGGCGTGCGCCGCACCGCGCTGGTCGGCGTCGGCGAGTTCGGCAGGCAGGTGCCGGTGCTGTGCTACGAACTGCTGCCCGGCACCGATGCGGCGGCGGTCGAGCCGCAGCTGCGCGCGCTGGCCGCGCGCCATCCGCACCTGGCCGGCATCGGCCACTACCTGCGCCACCCCGCCTTCCCTGTCGACATCCGCCACAACGCCAAGATCGGCCGCGAGAAACTCGCCGCCTGGGCCGCCACGCAACTGAAGGAGCACGCATGAAGATCCTGGTCACCGGCGGTGGCGGTTTCCTCGGCCAGGCGCTGTGCCGCGGGCTGGTCGAGCGGGGCCATGAGGTGCTCAGCTTCAACCGCGGCTATTACCCCGCGCTCGCTGCCTTGGGCGTGGGCCAGATCCGCGGCGACCTGGCCGATGCCAATGCGGTGCGCCATGCCGCCGCCGGCGTGGACGCGGTGTTCCACAACGCCGCCAAGGCCGGGGCCTGGGGCAGCTACGACAGTTATTTCCAGGCCAACGTGGTGGGCACCCGCAACGTGCTCGACGCCTGCCGCGCGCACGGCATCGGCCGGCTGGTGTACACCTCCACGCCCAGCGTGACCCACCGCGCCACCCATCCGGTGGAAGGATTGGGCGCGGACGAGGTGCCCTATGGCGAGGATTTCCAGGCGCCGTATGCGGCCACCAAGGCCATCGCCGAACAGGAAGTGCTGGCCGCCAACGGCCCGGAGCTGGCGACCGTGGCGCTGCGCCCGCGGCTGATCTGGGGCCCGGGCGACAACCAGCTGGTGCCGCGCCTGGCCGAGCGCGCCCGCGCCGGGCGCCTGCGCCTGGTCGGCGACGGCCTGAACAAGGTCGACACCACCTACATCGACAACGCCGCGCAGGCGCACTTCGACGCCTTCGACCACCTGGTGGCGGGCGCGGCCTGCGCCGGCAAGGCCTATTTCATTTCCAACGGCGAGCCGTTGCCGATGCGCGACCTGCTCAACCGGCTGCTTGCGGCCATGGGCGCACCGGCGGTGGAGAAGTCGATCTCGTTCAAGGCGGCCTACCGCATCGGTGCGGTCTGCGAAACGCTGTGGCCGCTGCTGCGCCTGCGCGGCGAGCCGCCGATGACGCGCTTCCTCGCCGAGCAGCTGTGCACCCCGCACTGGTATTCGATGGAGCCGGCACGGCGCGATTTCGGCTATGTGCCACGGGTGTCGGTCGAGGAGGGATTGCGGCGCCTGCGCGCCAGCGTGCAGGCGGCGGGCTGAGCCCGGCGGGGACCCATCATCTGGCGATCACGTCCCCGTCACCGTACCGCCACCGCGGTTTGCAGAGGATGGTGCCCGGGTTCTCACACAAGGGAGATGCTGATGCTCCACTACGCAGTCGTGTTCTTCGTCATCGCCATCATCGCCGCGCTGCTGGGCTTCTCCGGCATTGCCGGTGCCGCCAGCAACATCGCCTGGATCCTGTTCGTGGTGTTCCTGATCCTGGCGGTGATCTCGCTGTTCCGCAGGAAGGGATGACCGCCACAGGCGCAAGGCAATGGCCCCCGCTCAAGGCGTGGGGCCTGTTTTCCCCGGCATGGCGCGGCCGATGACGGGCAGGCCGGCAAGGCACAGGGCCGCGAACACGCCGCCGGCCCAGAAGGTCGCCGAGGGGCCCCAGGCATCCCACAGCGCGCCGGCGATGAGGCTGGCCGCGAGCAGGGCGATGCCGCTGACCAGGTTGAACATGCCATAGGCGGTGCCGCGCAGGTCGGGCGGCGCGGTGTTGGCGACCATCACCGACAACAGCCCCTGGGTCATGCCCATGTGGATGCCCCACACCGCGACGCCGGCGATCACCATGCCCCAGTGCCGCGCCGTGGCCAGCAGCACGTCGGACACGATGAGCACGGCCAGGCCCGCGCCCAGCAGATGGATATGGCTCAGGCGGTCGGACAGCTTGCCGAACGGATAGGCGCTGGCGGCGTAGACCAGGTTCATCGCCACCATCACCAGTGGCACCAGCGCCACCGCGATGCCGGCCTGCTGCGCGCGCAGTACCAGGAAGGCTTCGCTGAAGCGTGCCAGGGTGAAGACCGCGCCCAGCGCCACCACCCACCAGTACGTCCTGTCCAGCCGGCGGAGATTGTCGCGCCGGATCGGATTGCCGGGGCGCCCCGCTTTGCCCGGGGCCGGTTCGCGCACGCCCAGCAGCAGCACCACCACGGCCAGGACCCCGGGAATCACCGCCACCCAGAACACCGCGCGGAAATCATTGGCCCACGCCAGCATCAGCGCGACGGCCAGCAGTGGCCCGACGAAGGCGCCGACAGTGTCGAGCGATTGCCGCAGTCCGAAGGCGGCGCCGCGGATCGCGGCCGGGGTGATGTCGGCGATCAGGGCGTCGCGCGGCGCGCCGCGGATGCCTTTGCCCACCCGGTCGGTGAGGCGCGCGGCCACGATGAGCCCGGCGCCGGGGGCGAGCGCGAACAGCGGTTTGCTGAAGGCGCCCAGCGCGTAGCCCAGCAGCGCCAGTCCCTTGCGCCGGCCCAGCCAGTCGCTGAGCATGCCCGAGAACACCTTGACGATCAGTGCGGTGGCCTCGGCCAGCCCTTCTATCAGGCCGACCGCCAACGCGGTCAGGCCCAGCGTGCCGACCATGAACATCGGCAGCAGGCTGTGGATCATCTCCGAGGAGATGTCGGTGAGCAGACTGACCAGGCCCAGCGCCCAGACCATGGCCGGGATGCGCGGCAATGGGCGTGGGGGCCGGGCAGCCATGCGTGCAACTGCTCCCGGTCAGGTCCGCGGCGCGCGATGGCGGGCGACGCGGGCGGCCATCATCAGGCGCCGGTGATCGAGCTGCGCAGCGCCTTGTCGGCGGCGTGGCGCTCCAGTGCCAGTTCCACCAGGCGGGTGATCAGCGCCGTGTAGTCCAGGCCGCTGGCGCCCCACAGCTTGGGATACATGCTGATGCGGGTGAAGCCGGGCAGGGTGTTGATCTCGTTGATGACCACCTCGCCGGCCGGGGTCAGGAACACGTCCACCCGGGCCATGCCGGCGCAGTCCAGCGCCTGGTAGGCGCGGATGGCGATGCCGCGGATGCGCTCCTGCGCCTCGGCCGGGATGTCGGCCGGGATCACCGTCTCGGCGCCGTTGGCGCTGATGTACTTGGTGTCGTAGGCGTAGAAGTCGTCGTGCACTACCACCTCGCCGCAGACGCTGGCCTCGGGGTGGTCGTTGCCCAGCACCGCGCACTCGATCTCGCGGCCGACGATGGCCGATTCCACCAGCACCTTGTGGTCGAAGGACAGCGCCAGCGCCATCGCCCGGGCGAACTCGCCGGCATCGCGCACCTTGCTCACGCCCACCGACGAGCCCTGGTTGGCCGGCTTGACGAACAGCGGCGTGCCCAGCTGCGCGACCAGTGCCGCGTAGTCGGCGCTGGCCGCGGTGGCGCGGCTGAAGCACACGAACGGCGCCACCGGCAGGCCGGCATCGCGCAGCAGGCGCTTGGCCACGTCCTTGTCCATCGCCACCGCCGAGCCGAGCACCCCGGAGCCGACGAACGGCAGGTTGGCCATGCGCAGCAGGCCCTGCAGCGAACCATCCTCGCCCAGCGTGCCGTGCACGATCGGGAACACCACGTCGATCTGCGCCAGCGCCGTGGCCGGGTCGCTGGGCACCAGCTGCGCCTGTTCGCGGCCGGGCAGCACCGCCAGCGCGTTGCCGGAGCGGTTCAGCGCGATCTTCGCTGGGTCGCCGGGGTTGAGCAGGAACTGCTGCGGATCGCTCAGGTGCCAGTGGCCCTGTTTGTCGATGCCGATTAGGCTGACGTCGAAGCGCTCCTTGTCCAGCGCGTCGAGGATGTTCTTCGCCGACTGCAGCGAGACCTCGTGTTCGGCCGAACGACCGCCGAAGATGATGCCGACCCGGGTCTTGCCCATTGCCTGTAGCTCCTGCGCTTGCATTGATGCGCATAGCATGGGGGGAAAGCCGGCAATGGGGAACAGGCAGGCGCCGGCGCCGGTTTGCCGGGCGTCAGCCGCGGCCGTTGCGGCGCCCGCGCCCGCGGCAATGCCGTTGCCGGTTCCGCGCTTCGGTAGAATGCCGCGCATGCCTGCTTCCCCCTTCAAGTTCATCAAGCCGCTGGCCGGCCGCGCGCTGGAAACGGCGCTCAACCGTGCGCTGGCGATGGATCCGGACACCCGTGCCGCACTGGTGCCGCTGGATGGCCAGCGCATCGCCCTGACCCTGGAGTCGCCCGCGCTGGCGCTGCAGATCGGGGTGGCCGGGCAGCGCCTCACGGTCGGGCCGGTGGACACCGCGCAGGAGCCGGGCCTGGCCGTGCGCAGCACCCTGGGCGGGGTGCTGGCGCAGCTGCCGTTCCTGGCCAACGCGCGGCGCAGCCCCGGTGCTGCCCCGGCCGGGCGGGTGAAGGTGTCCGGCGATGCCGAACTGGCGCGGCGCCTGCAGCAGCTGGCCACGCGCTTCGATCCGGACTGGCAGCAGCCGTTCGTGGCGGTGTTCGGCGAGGTGCTGGGGGTGCAGGTGGCGCAGACCCTGCGCGCGGCACTGGCGCAGGCCCGCCGCAGCACCGCCGACCTGGCCCGGACCGCGGCCGAGTACGTGACCGAGGAGTCGCGCGACGTGGTGCCGCGGGCCGAGCTGGACGCCTTCCACGACGATGTCGATGCGATCCGCGACGACGTCGAACGCCTGGCCGCGCGCGTGGCCAGGCTGCGCAGCGGGGGTCGGGCATGAGGACGACCCGCGCGATGTTCCGCGCCAGCCGCATCGGCCGGGTGATGCTGCGCTACCGGCTCGACGACCTGTTCGACGGCACCCCGGCCGAACGCTGGCTGCGCATCGCCAGGCCGTTCGTGCCGCGCGCCCGCGGCGACATCGCCTCGCTGCCGCGTGGCGCGCGCCTGCGCCTGGCGCTGCAGGAACTGGGGCCGATCTTCGTCAAGTTCGGGCAGATCCTGTCCACCCGCCGCGACCTGGTGCCGCCGGACGTGGCGGTCGAGCTGACCCTGCTGCAGGACCGGGTGCAGCCGTTCGACGGCGAGCGCGCGCGGCAGATCGTCGAGCAGGCGCTGGGCCGGCCGGTCGCCGAGGCGTTCGCCAGCTTCGACACCGTGCCGCTGGCGTCGGCCTCGATCGCGCAGGTGCATGCGGCGACGCTGCCCGGTGGCCGCCAGGTGGTGGTCAAGGTGCTGCGCCCGGACATCGAGCGGCAGATCGACGCCGACATCGCGCTGCTCCGGTCGCTGGCCGCACTGGTCGAGCGCACCCATCCGCGCGCGGAAAAAATCCGTCCACGCGAGGTGGTGGCGGAAATCGAGACCACCCTGGCCGCCGAGCTGGACCTGCAGCGCGAGGGCGCCAACGCCAGCGTGCTGCGCCGCTTCTGGCAGGACTCGGACGACCTCTACGTGCCCGAGGTGATCTGGAGCCACACCGCCGAGCGCGCGCTGACCCTGGAGCGGGTCTGGGGCATTCCCTCGGACGACATCGCCGCGCTGGACGCGGCCGGCATCGACCGCAGCGCGCTGGCCGCCAAGGGCGTGCGCGTGTTCTACACGCAGGTGTTCCGCGACAACTTCTTCCATGCCGACGCGCACGCCGGCAACATCTGGGTCGACACCGACCCGGCGCGGCGCGACAACCCGCGCTTCATCGCGCTCGACTTCGGCATCATGGGCCAGCTCTCGGAAGAGGACCAGTACTACCTGGCCGAGAACTTCATGGCCATCTTCAACCGTGACTACCGGCGCATCGCCGAACTGCACGTGCAGGCGCGGTGGATGCCGGCCAGCGTGCGCATCGACGACCTGGAGGCGGCGGTGCGCGCGGTGTGCGAGCCGTACTTCACCCGCCCGCTGTCGCAGATCTCGCTGGCCGAAGTGCTGCTCAAGCTGTTCCGCACCGCGCAGCGCTACCAGCTGACCCTGCAGCCGCAGCTGATCCTGCTGCAGAAGACCCTGCTCAACATCGAGGGCGTGGGCCGCCAGCTCGACCCGCAGATCGACATCTGGGCGGTGGCCAGGCCGGTGCTCGAGCGCATCCTGCGCGAGCGCTACAGCCCGCGCCGCGCGCTGCGGGAACTGCGCCGCCGGCTGCCGGAGATCATGACCCGCACCCCGGACATGCCGGTGCTGGTGCATGCCTGGCTGCGCCAGCAGGTCGAGGGCCAGCACCAGCTGTCGATGCGCTCGCGCGACATCGTCAACCTCGACCAGACCCTGCAGCGCATGCAGCGGCGCGTGGTCACCGCCGTGGCCGGTGCCGGCCTGCTGGTGGTGGCGGCGCTGCTGCACGGCCTGCATGCCGGCGGCCCGCAGTGGGCCACGGTGCCGCTGTGGTCGTGGATCAGCGGCGGCGTGGGTGCGCTGGCGCTGGCCTCGGCATGGCTGCGGCGATGAACACCGGTGCCGTCGCGGCGCCGGCCATCGTCAGCAACGAGCGGATCGGCAGGGAGCGTTTCACCGGCGCCACGGTCGCCAACACGCATTTCCGCAACTGCGATTTCTCCGGCGCCGACCTGACCGGCACGACGTTCGTGAACTGCGTCTTCTACGATGCCGACACCCAGGCCGGTTGCCGCTTCAACGGCGCCCAGCTCAAGGAAGCCCGTTTCCACCAGTGCGACCTGAGCATGTGCGGTTTCGCCTTCGCCAAGGCGCTCGGGCTGGAGATCGTGGAATGCCGGGCGCAGGGCGCGGATTTTTCCAATGCCAGCTTCATGAACCAGATCACCGCGCGCAGCTGGTTCTGCAGCGCGGTGATCCGCCAGTCCAATCTTGCCTATGCCGACTTTTCCGGCGTGACGCTGGAAAAATGCGAACTGCCGGACAACCGCTGGACCGGTGCCAGCGTCGCCGGTGCGAGCTTCAGCGGTTCGGACATGTCCGGCGGGGATTTCTCTTCGCTGGACTGGCGTTCGGCCAACTTCACCCATTGCGACCTGAGCGGCTCGGAGCTGGGCGACCTGGACCTGCGCGTGGTCGACCTTGAAGGCGTCCGGCTCGATGCCCTGCAGGTCGCGCAGCTGATGCTGCAGCTGGGCATCACGGTCGGGCCGGTGAAGGCCTGACCCCGTTCCCGGCCCGGCCGGAGCGACCGCCCCGCCGCTCGCGGGGCATCCACGAAACGGGCCGCGCGGCGTGCCCTAGCAGGTGTGCCGAACCATGGATCACGACACCACGACATCGATGCCCGCGCGGGCGTTGCCGGTGCTGTACGCCGACGACTGGCTGGCCGTGGTCGACAAGCCGGCCGGGCTGATGGTCCACGACAGCAAGCTGGCGCGCGGCGAGGACGATTTCCTGGCCGACCGCCTGCGCGAGCAGCTGGGCCGGCCGATCTTCCTGATCCATCGCCTGGACCGCGCCACCAGCGGTTGCCTGCTGCTGGCCTTCGACCGCGAAACCGCCAGCGCGCTGGGCAAGGCGCTGATGGGCGGGGATGTCGGCAAGGACTACCTGGCCGTGTGCCGCGGCTGGCCGGCGGAGGATGCCTTCAGCGTCGACCACGACCTCGACGGCGGGCCGGGCAAGCCGCTGAAGAAGCCGGCCGTCACCCACTTCCAGAAGCTGCTGACCGGCGAACTGCCGGTGCCGTCCAACGGCTTCCCGACCTCGCGTTACGCCCTGCTGCGATGCCAGCCGCAGACCGGGCGGTTCCGCCAGAT
The DNA here is from genome assembly GCF_001431595.1 of Stenotrophomonas acidaminiphila. Taxonomy (GTDB): domain Bacteria; phylum Pseudomonadota; class Gammaproteobacteria; order Xanthomonadales; family Xanthomonadaceae; genus Stenotrophomonas; species Stenotrophomonas acidaminiphila. The sequence goes on along the minus strand of NZ_LDJO01000008.1, from coordinate 4,020 downwards.
CCGCCGCCACCTCAAGCACGTGTTCCATCACCTGATCGGCGACACCAGCCATGGCGACGGCCGCCACAACCGCACGTTCCGCATGCACGGCGTGCACCGCATGCTGCTGCATGCGGCGCGGCTGTCGTTCCCGCACCCGCACGACGGGCGTCGCATCGAGGTGAGCGCGCCGCTGGATGCGGAGTTCCGCAAGGCATTCGCGCTGCTGGGCTGGGACGCCGACGCGCCGACCGGCGACGCACCGTCCCCGGGGCACGGCTGATCCGGCACCTGGCCGACCGGCCCCACCCGCAACCGGCGGCCCGTGCTGCGGCCCCGGCGCGGCAGCTGGGTTCCCTCAGCCTGCGCCGGGCCGTCCCTGCGCCGGCGGGGATCAGCGGCCGGCGGCCTGCGCGGCCAGCACGATCAGCGCCACGCTGCAGGCGAAACCGCCGAGCCACGCCAGGCTGCGCGGCAACGGCTTGTCGCCGACATACAGCACGCCATGCAGGACGCGGAACACCACGAAGGCGATGGCCAGCGGGTTGACCGTCGCCGGGTCCACGCCGGCCAGCTGCGCCAGGACCACGCCGGCGGCGAACGGCGCGAAGTTCTCGAACGCGTTCAGGTGTGCCGCATTGGCGCGCTGCACGACGTAATTGTCGCTCCTGGCGACCCAGGCGCGCGGATTGCGGTTGTTGTAGCCGGGCCGCATCTTGGCCACGGCCACCCACACGTAAGGCAGGATCGCGGCGATCAACACACACCAGTAAGCGGTCGACATGGGCTGCTCCGTCCGGAAAAGGTGGAGCCTAGCCGATGCCGCCGTCACGCGCCGTCAGCGGCCGGCTCAGCGTGGCGCGTCCGCCGGCTGTTTCAGGCGCTCCAGCAGCGCGTTGACCTCGGCGTTGTCCGGCGACTCGGCGTGCAGGCGTTCGAGCAGGGCGCGTGCCTGTTGCGTCCGGTCCTGCCGGTAGAGCACCTGCGCCATGCCCAGCATCGCGTCGTTGTCGTCGGGCGAGAGCCTGAGCGCCTGCTCGAACGCGGTGGACGCACCTTCCAGGTCATCCAGGCGCAGCAGCGCGAAGCCCAGCCCGCCCCAGGCGTCGGCCTTTGCATCGGCCATCAGCGTCGCCCGTCGGAATGCATCGCGCGCCAGCACGTTGTCGCCGAGGCGCAGCTGGATCCAGCCGGTGAGCACGTGCGCGGCGTAGTCCAGCGGCTGCACGGTGGCCAGTTCGCGCAGTGCGCCCGCGTAGTCGTCCTGCTCGTACAGGCCCTGTGCGCGTTCGTTGGCGAGCTGGCGCTGGCTGCGGCCGTGTTCGAGCGAACCGTCGAACTCGCGGGTGGCGACCTGGCCCGCGTGCTGCTCCAGGTAGTCGCGCACGCTGGCGGCGCGGTGCAGGCCGAGATAACAGTGGATGTAGACCGTGCCCGGGCTGGCGATGGCCGCCTCGGCCGCGGCGCGCGAGTTGCGCTCGTAGTCGGCCCCGAAGCGTTGTCCGAGGATGCTGCCCATCGGGAAGTTCAGGACCCGCATGCCCAGGCGCGCGGCACGTTCCTTCTCGTCCTCGAGCAACGATGCCTCGTAGGGAAGCTGCGGATTGAGCAGGCTGATGATGGTGGTGATGCCCTCGGCCTTGAGCCGGTGCATGTCCGCGTCCACCGGGTAGGGGCCGAACACGAAGCGCGCACCGGTGACCGACTGCTGCGCGCGCCACGGCTGCACCACGAAACTGGCCGGATGCAGCAGCACCCAGACCCCGGCGGCGCCGAGCAGCGCCACGCACGCACCGATGGCCAGCCACTTGTTTCTTAACGATTTATTCATTTCCCCACTCCCGATGCAGTTGCACGTTGGTGAGTATGTGTGATTATTGTGACGCAAATCACAAAAACTTTGCACCTTTTTACCGGTATTAGCCTAGAGATATTTCAACGCGGACATGGATGCCGCTTCAGCGACAGGGAGACCAGCATGGACAGTCTTTTGCACGGTTCGCCGGTAGTGGTGATTGCCTTCTGGGTTGCGGTGCTGACCATCACGATGTCCTGTCTCCTGCTGGCCGGGGTCGTGCTGCTGAGAATGCGCGCGTTGCGGCGGGAAAGGCGGGACTTCCGCGAGCGCGAGCATTGGACGCAGGTACTGAAGCAGGAGCTGGCCGGCGCGTCTCCCCCGGTGCGCAGGCTCGATGCGCGCCAGGCGCATGGTTTCATCGAGGCGTGGAACACGGTCCATGAATCGCTGCCGGAGGCCGATTCGCGCCGGCTGGCCGCGCTGGGCGAGCGTGTCGGCCTGGTCGACGCCGCGCGCCGGCAACTCGATGGACGCTACCACGACCGGGCGATGGCGATCATCGCGCTCGGCCACCTGCGCGATCCGCAGCTGTTCGACGAACTGTCCGGCTTCCTCGAGAACCCCAGCCCGATCGTTTCGCTGTGCGCCGCACGCGCGCTGGCGCAGATCGACCCGCCGCGGGCGATGGCATTATTCGTGCCGATGATCGCCTCGCGCGAGGACTGGTTCCCGGGCAGCGTGGCGCGGATCCTCACCGACAACCACGACGGCAGCGCGGCGCGCGAACTGTCCAGCGTACTGATGCGCGCCAACACCGACACCGCCGCGACGCTGGTGCGCCTGCTGGCGCGCGTCGCCCCGGCGCAGGCCGCCGGCGTGGTGCGGCAACTGCTCGACGCGAAGGTGGACGACCACGTCATCTCGGTGTGCCTGCAGCTGCTCGATGACCCGCAGGACCGCGAACGGGCCAGGCGCTTCCTCGATTCGCCACGCTGGCACGTGCGCATGCATGCGGCCGCGGCGCTGGGCCGCATGGGCGATCCGGGCGACCGCAGCCTGCTGGAACCGCTGCTGTCGGACAGCGTCTGGTGGGTGCGCTACCGGACCGCGCAGGCATTGCTGGTGCTGCCCGGCATGGGCGCGCAGGCGCTGCTGCAGATCAAGGAGCGGCTGGCCGACGCCTACGGCCGCGACATCATCGACCACGTGCTGTCCGAGCACCGCCTGGGGATCACGTCATGAACACCTTCTGGCAGATGCTCCTCGATCATTTCTACCAGGTGCCGTGGGTGCACCTGATGATCTCGCTGCAATGGTTCTTCATGGCCTACTTCGTGGCCATCAACCTGGCCTACCTGGCGCTGAACTACATCTCCGCGTACCAGATCGTGCGCTACATGCGCGAGCACCGCGCCAACTACCTGCCCGAGGCGCTGCGCGAGTACCAGCCGCCGGTGAGCGTGCTGCTGCCTGCGCACAACGAGGAGAAGTCGGTGGTGTCCTCGGTGCGCTCGCTGCTCAAGACCAGCTACCCCGACTACGAGATCGTGGTGGTCAACGACGGCTCCACCGACGGCACCCGCGAGGCGCTGATCGCGGCGTTCGGCCTGGTGATGGTGCCCGAGGCCTACCGCGCGCGGTTGAAGACCGAGATGGTGAAGGGGGTCTACGCATCGGCGACCCACCCGCGCGTGCGCATGGTGGACAAGGCCAATGGCGGCAAGGCCGATGCGATCAACGCCGGCATCAACTGCGCACGCTATCCGCTGTTCTGCGTGATGGACGCCGACAGCATCCTGCAGCCGGAAAGCCTGTCGCGGGTGGTGCGGCCGTTCCTGGAGGACCGCCGGGTGGTGGCCAGCGGCGGCGTGGTGCGCGTGCTCAACGGCTGCACCGTCAGCGACGGGCAGCTGTCCAAAATCGGCCTGCCAGACCACTGGCTGCCCAGCTTCCAGCTGGTCGAGTACCTGCGCGCGTTCCTGTTCGGGCGCGTGGGCTGGTCGCCGATGAACGCCCTGCTGATCATCTCCGGCGCGTTCGGCGTGTTCTACAAGGAACGCGTGGTCGCCATCGGCGGATACCGCGCCGATACGGTGGGCGAGGACATGGACCTGGTGGTGCGCATGCACAGCAGCCTGCGTCGGGAACGCCGCGACTACCGCATCGTGTTCGTGCCCGACCCGGTGTGCTGGACCGAAGTGCCGACCGACCTGAAGTCGCTGCGCAGCCAGCGCATGCGCTGG
>NZ_LDJO01000079.1 GCF_001431595.1 Stenotrophomonas acidaminiphila | reverse complement strand
GCAGGGTGCGTAAGCTGGACGCTGGGGCCGGGCCGGCGCGACGGCTGGTGGCGCATCCAGCGCGATGGCTCCTGGCAGCACGGTGCCGGAAGAGGGCATGCCGCCGGCCGCGTTGCCGGCCCACCCCCTCCGCCCGGACAGCGGCGGCCCCCTCCCGTGACCAACAGGAATCCTCCCGTGGCCGAGTCATCGCGTTTCCAATCCACCCACCGGTTGCTGGCGCAGTGCCTGGCACTGGCGTTGGCCGTCATGGCCGGGCCGGCGCTGGCGCAGGACACCGCGCCCGACAGCCTGGCCGCGCAGATGGCGCAGATCCGTGGCCTGGCCACCGGCGGGCAGCGCGCCGAGGCGATCGAACGCTACACCGCGCTGCTGGCCGAGCACCCGGACAACGGCGACCTGCTGCTGGCACGTGGCCGCACCTATGCCTGGGATGGCCAGTACGCGGCCGCCGAGGCGGACCTGGGCGCGGTGGTGCGCAACAGCCCCGGCTACGCCGATGCCTGGTCGGCGCTGGGCGACCTGTACCGCTGGAGCGACCGCCCGCAGCAGGCCGTCGACGCCTATTCGCGCTGGGTGGAACTGGCGCCGCAGGACCCGCAGGCGCGGATCGCGCGTGGCCGCGCGCAGCGCGACGCCGGCCAGGCCGCCGCCGCGCGGGCCGACTTCGATGCCGCGCTGGCCATGGGCGCCGACCCGGCCGAGGTCGATTCGCTGCGGCAGAGCCTGTTGCCGCGCACGGCCAACCCCGACGCGATGATCGCCGGCGGCTACCGGTGGGGTGCCAACGTCGGCTGGGACCACACCGGCTTCAGCGGCGGGCGGCAGAGCTGGAACGATGCCAACCTGACGCTGCGCCGCTATTTCGAGCGTGGCTCGCTGGGGCTGGAACTGCTGCGCGCCGATCATTTCGGCCGCAGCGACACGGCCTGGGCCCTGGACGGCTACGCGCCGCTGTGGACGCGCGCCTACGCCAACCTGCGCTACCAGCGGGGGCCATCGTCGGGCCTGCTGCCGAAGTACGCCTGGCGCGCCGAGGTGTTCCAGGGCGTGGGCAACGGCTGGGAACTGTCGGCCAGCGTCGATCACCTGCGCTTCTCCAGCGACACCGAGTTCTATGGCGTGGGCGTGGGCCGCTACGTCGGCAACTGGTACGGCCGCTACAAGCTGCAGCATGTCCCCGGGGCAGGGTCGGGCAGCTGGAGCCACCGCGTGCTGTTGCGCAATTACTACCGCGGCGATGCCGACGACTACTGGGAAGTGAGCGCCGGCACCGGTCGCAGCACCGACATGGACCGCTTCGGCACCGTGGTGCGCAACAGCAACGCCGCGGTCGGCGTGGCCTGGATGCACTATTTCGCGCCGCACTGGGGCCTCAAGCTCGGCGCCGGCTATTCCGACGACGATGCCGGCTTCGCCGAGAAGCGGGTATCGCTGTCGGTCTATTCGCGCTGGTAACCGGGACGCATCGATGAGCACGGGGCAGCAGGGCAGTGCCTACCAGCGGTTCTCCTCCGGCTTCAGGGCCCTGCTGCTGGCGCAGTCGGCGCTGGTCGCCGGTGCCGTGATCGGCGGCAGTGCCGGCATGGCGTGGAGTGGCGGCGAGAAGTGGACGGTTGCCGGCGTCGCGCTGGCGCAAGCGCTGCTGGTGCTGCTGCGCGCGGTGCCGATGCTGCTGCTGCTGTCGCTGCCGCTGCTGGCGCTGAAGCGACCCTTGCTGCGCGCCGTGGCCGTGGCCGTGCCCTGGTCGCTGCTGATCATCGCGCAGGGCATGCTCGACCAATACTACCAGGTGGCGCGCGTGCCGCTGGGTGCCGACCTGTTCGGCTACAGCCTGGCCGAGATACGTACCGCGCTGGGCGACGGTGCGCCGCTCGATGCCGGCAGCCTGCTGGCGATGAGCCTGCCGCTGCTGGTGCTGTGGGCCGGACTGTGGTGGTGGGTGCGGCGCGATGCGCGCGGCTCGGTGCTGTGGACCAGCTTGCTGCTGGTGACCGGGCTGCTGGCCTGGCTGGTGCCGTTGCCTGCCGGCGCCGCGACCCTGAAGGACGAATCGGCGCGCGGCCTGGCCAGCAACAAGCTGGCCTGGTTCGGTGCCGACGTATGGCGCTGGCGGGGCGGCGACGCGCCGGCGGCCGGGGTGGCCGATACCGGCGCGGCGCCGGCCGACCCCGGCGAGCCGGCGCTGGATCCGCATTACCCGTTCCTGCACGACGAGCGCACGCCGGACGCGCTCGGCCCGTGGTTCTCGGCGACCGCCGATGGCCGCCCGCCGAACGTGGTGGTCATCGTGGTCGAGGGGCTGGGGCGCTCGTTCTCCGGGCCGCAGGCCCCGCTGGGCAGCTTCACGCCGTTCCTCGACGAACTGGCGACCCGCAGCCTGTACTTCGACAACTTCCTGGCCAACCAGGGCCGCACCTTCGGCGTGCTGCCCAGCCTGCTGGGCTCGGCGCCGTTCGCCGACCAGGGGTTCACCGCACTGGGCGCGCGCATGCCGCCGCATCCGGGGCTGTTCAGCGTGCTCGGCCAGCAGGGTTACCACACCGCCTTCTACAACGGCACCGATACCGGCTTCGACAACGAGGGTGGTTACATGCGCCTGCAGCAGGTGCAGACGCTGGTGGACATGAACAGCTTCGGTCCCGGCTACCAGCGCAACCCGCTCAGCACCTGGGGCTATCCCGACAGGGAACTGGTGTCGCGGGTACTGGCCGACAGCAGTCGCCTGCAGCCGCCGTTCCTGCTGGCGATCCAGACCATTTCCATGCACACCAGCTACCGCTTCCCGGGGCAGGACGCCTACCTTGCGCAGTTCGCCCGGCGCCTGGGCGAGTTGCGGATTCCCGAGGCGCAGCTGCCGTCCTACCAGGCGCAGGCGGACGTCTACAGCAGCATCCTCTACACCGACGACCAGCTGCGTCGCTACTTCGAAGCGGTGGCCAGGACGCCGTGGTACGCCAATACCGTGTTCGTCATCACCGGCGACCATCGCCTGCCGGAGATCCCGATGGGCGAGCACATCGACCGCTACCACGTGCCGCTGATCATCTTCTCGCCGCTGCTCAAGCGCGCCGCGCGCATCCGTGCCGTGTCGTCGCAGCTGGATGTCACGCCGTCGCTGCTGGCCCTGCTGTCGAACACCTACGGGCTGAAGCGGCCGGCGCGGACGCCGTGGCTCGGTACCGGACTGGACATGGCCGACGCGTTCCGCAACATCCACGCGCTGCCGCTGAAGCAGACCAAGACCAGCGCCCCGGAGTACCTGGCCGAACGCTGGTGGCTGCACGACGGAAAGCTCTACCAGCTGCAGGAGGGCATGCACCTGGCCGAAGTCGACGATGCGGCGCTGCTGGCGTGGGCCAACGCGCGCCAGCAGCGCTACGCGCAGGCCAATGCGATCTTCATGCAGCAGCAGGCGCTGGACCCGGACGCGGCCAGGCCGGCGCTGGTGGCCTACCAGGCCGCGCCGCAGGTGCAGGTGCATGCGCCGGCGGGCCCGGCCATGGCCGGGCTTTCCATGGAGTCGGCGCAGGTGGCGGCCGCGGGCGGCGGCCTGCGTCTGTCGGTGGTGTTCGGCAATGGCGACGGCGCGCCCAGCCGCAAGTTCGTGCCGCTGGCGGTGCTGACCGCCGCCGACGGCAGCGAACTGCAGGAGGTGTACGGCCAGGCGCTGGAACTGCCGGCGCGCGGGCGGCAGCAGGTGGAACTGCAGCTGCCGCGGCCCGGCGCCTGCAACGAGCGCTGCTACGTTTCCGTGTTTCCGTCCGACCCTGACACCGGCAAGGCCATCGGGCAGGGGCGCTACCGCCTGCCGGTGGATGCGGTCAATGCAACAGGAACCTCGCCGTGACACACCTGCGCATGAGCCTGGGCCTGCTGTTGGTGCTGTGCGTCCTGCCGCTGGCGGCATCCGCCGGCGCCAGCCGCGCCATCTGGACCTGGGAGGCGGAGTCCTACGCGATGGTCGAGGATCCGGCGGTGGCCGATGAGGCGGTGGCCTACCTGAAGTCGCAGCACATCGACACGGTGTACCTGTACGCCGACGCGTACCGCGGCCGCAACCTGATCGTCGACCGGCCACAGCTGTACCGGGCCTTCATCGAGCGCCTGCACGGGCAGTGCATGAAGGTATACGCGCTGCTGGGCTCGGCCTATCTCAACACCGAGAACTACGTGCTGCCGGCGTACCGCGCCGAGGCCGAGGCGATGTTCCGGCGGGTGGTCGAGTACAACGCCGCGGCGCCGGCGGCGGCGCGCTTCGACGGCGTCAACCTCGATATCGAACCGCACATCCTCGACGAGTGGAACGACCAGACGCGCGAGCGCCTGCTGGTCGGCTTCCTGGACATGAGCGATGCGCTGATGCGGATCAAGCGCACGGCCGGCGCGGACCTGCAGGTGGGGCCGGCCATCCCGTTCTGGCTGGACGGCATCACCCTGGAATGGAAGGGCAGGGTGCGCCCGGTCAGCGAGCATGCCATCGACACCTACGACTACGTCGCGCTGATGGACTACCGCGACCGCGCCGAGGGCCGCGACAGCATCCTCTCGCATGCCGCCGAGGAGATCGCCTACGCCAACCGCGTCGGCAAGAAAGTGGTGATCGGGCTGGAGGTGTCCTCCAACGACATCAACAAGGTCACCTTCCACGAGGAAGGCCCGAAGGTGTTCGAGCGCGAGGTGCGCAAGGTCGAGCAGGCGCTGCGCGCGGAGCCGTCGTTCGCCGGTTTCGCCATCCACCACTACCGCGCCTACCGGCGCTGGGCCGCCCGCGACTGGCCGGAGCTGTAGCCGGGGCGGCGGTCGGCGCGCTTACAATGCGCCGATGGTCAGTGAAGCCCTCCATGTCTCGGCGCGGCTGGCGATTCCGGAAGCGGAGATCGTCGAGCGTTTCGTGCGCGCCAGCGGCGCCGGCGGGCAGAACGTGAACAAGGTTTCCAGCGCGGTCGAGCTGCGTTTCGACGTGGCCGGTTCGCCGTCGCTGCCGGAGCCGCTGCGCGCGCGCCTGCTGGCGCAGCGCGACCGGCGCCTCACCGACGGCGGCGTGCTGGTGATCGACGCGCAGCGCTTCCGCACCCAGGAGCGCAACCGCGCCGACGCGCGCGAGCGCCTGGCCGACTTCATCCGTGCCGGGATGGTGGTGCCCAAGGCCCGGGTCGCGACCAAGCCCACCCACGGCTCCAGGATGCGCCGGCTGGAACAGAAGAAGGAGCGCGCGCAGGTCAAGCGCGGCCGCTCGCAACGCAACTGGGAGTAACGCTTGGACAACACCGCTTCGCCGGCCCGGGGGCCGGTGGTTCCGCCCGTTCCCGCGAACGTGCCGCACGTTCGCGGCAGCGGTTTCGTCCGCTGGCTGGGGCGCACGGTCCTGCGCCTGGGCGGCTGGCGCGTGCTCGGGCCGATTCCCGACCTGGGCAGGGCAGTGGTCATCGCCGCGCCGCATTCGTCCAACTGGGACGGCCTGTGGGGGCTGGCGGCGAAGATGGCGCTGGGCATCGAGGCGCGCATCCTGGGCAAGGACAAGCTGTTCTGGTGGCCGCTGGGCGCGGTGCTGCGGCGGCTGGGCGTGGTGCCGCTGGACCGCAGTTCGCCGCAGGGCACGGTGGGACAGGCGGTGGCGATGATCCAGGGCAGCGAGCGCATCTGGTTCGCGCTGGCGCCGGAAGGCACGCGCAAGCCGGTGAAGGAATGGAAGAGCGGCTTCATCCGCATCGCGCGCATGGCGCAGGTGCCGATCGTGCCGGCCTATTTCCACTACCCGGACAAGGTCATCGGCTTCGGCGCGCCGTTCCACACCAGCGGCGATGATGCCGCGGACATGGCGGCGGTGCGCCGCTGGTACCGGCCGTGGATCGGCCGCAACCGCGGCACGGTGTAGCCATGGGCGTCGCACTGGTCTGGTTGCGCGACGATCTGCGCCTGGATGACCACCCGGCCCTGCGCGCGGCGCTGGACCGCGGCCTGCGGCCGCTGCCGGTCTACATCCACGCCCCGGAAGAGGAAGGCGACTGGGCACCGGGCGCGGCGTCGCGTGCGTGGCGCCGGCGCACCCTGGCGGCGCTTGCCGAAGCGCTGCAGCGGCGCGGTTCGCGGCTGCTGCTGGCGCGCGGGCCGACGCTCGCCACGCTGCAGGCGCTGGCCGCGCGCACCGGCGCCGAGGCGGTGCTGTGGACCCGTCGCTACGAGCCGGCGGTCGAACAGCGCGACGCGCACATCAAGCGCAGCCTGCGCCAGGCCGGCCTGCACGCGGAGAGCTTCAACGGCGCACTGTTGTTCGAACCATGGGAGCTGGCGACCCGGCAGGGCGACCCGTACCGCGTGTTCACGCCGTTCTGGAAATCGGCACGCGCGCACTGGCGGGCCCTTTCGACCTGGGATGCGCCGGAACGGCTGCCCGCGCTGGACGCGCTCGACCTGCCCGCCGGCGAGCGCCTGGACGACCTGCTGCCGGCGCCGTCCCCGGCGTGGGATGGGGGGTTCTGGCCGCACTTCACGCCCGGCGAGGACGGTGCCCGCGCGGCGATGCAGGCCTTCCTCGACGGTGCCGTGCATGGCTATGCGCAGGGCCGCGACTTCGCCGCCGAAGCCGGCACCTCGCGGCTGTCGCCGCACCTGCACCACGGCGAGCTGTCGGTGCGGCGCATCGCCGCGGCGGTGCTGGCCGCCGGCGACGCCATCGCCGAACCCGACCGCGACCGCTTCCTCGCCGAACTGGGCTGGCGCGAGTTCGCCCACCACGTGCTGCACCACTATCCGCGAGTACCCGACCACAACCTCGACCCGCGCTTCGACGACTTCCCGTGGGCTGCGGCCGACGAGCCGCGGCTGGAGGCGTGGCGGCGCGGGCGCACCGGGGTGCCGATCGTCGATGCCGGCATGCGCGAGTTGTGGCATACCGGCTGGATGCACAACCGCGTGCGCATGGTGGTGGCCAGCTGGCTGACCAAGCACCTGCGCCAGCACTGGCTGCACGGTGCGCGCTGGTTCTGGGACACGCTGCTGGATGCCAACCTGGCCAACAACACCCAGGGCTGGCAGTGGACCGCCGGCACCGGCGCCGACGCGGCACCGTATTTCCGCGTGTTCAACCCGGTCAGCCAGGCGCGCCGGTTCGACCCGGAGGGCGCCTATATCGCGCGCTGGGTGCCGGAGCTGGCGCGGCTGCCGCTGCCGGCGCGTTTCGCGCCCTGGGAGCACCCGGAACTGGCCCGGCGGGTCGCGCCGGGCTACCCGGCGCGGCCGCAGGTGGACCTGGCCGCGGGCCGCGCCGCGGCGCTGGCCGCGTTCGCCGCGCTGCGCGGCGGGCGGGCCGGCTGAGCAGGCGACAGCCGCCGCACACCCAGGCGCCACCACCGGCACATGCCAGCGTACGGCCGAGGGAGTAGGGTGCGTGATCGCACGCATCCCCCGTCCCGCAGGAGCACGTTACATGTCGCGCACCCTCATTCTGGCCGCCGCCATCAGCCTCGCGCTGGCGGCCTGTTCCGGCAAGGAGTCCACTGCCCCCGTGACCACCGAGACCGCCCCCGCCGGCCAGCCCGCCGACGCTTCGACCAATCCGTTCATGACCGCCAGCACGCTGCCGTTCCAGGCGCCGGCGTTCGACCGGATCAAGGACGGCGACTACCTGCCGGCGTTCGAGGAAGGCATGCGCCAGCAACTGGCCGAGATCGCCCGGATCACCGCCAACGCCGAACCGGCCAGCTTCGACAACACCCTGCTGCCGCTGGAGAAATCCGGCGCCATCCTCGACCGCACCAGCCGCGTGTTCTTCGGCGTGGTGCAGGCCGACACCAATCCGGAACGGCAGAAGATCCAGGAACAGGTGATCCCGAAGCTGGCCGCGCACAGCGATGCCATCCACCTGGACCCCAGGCTGTTCGAGCGGGTGAAGGCGGTCTATGACGCCCGCGCCGGCGCTGGGCTCGATCCGGAGCAGCTGCGCGTGGTCGAGGAAACCTACAAGGGCTTCGTCAAGGCCGGCGCCCAGCTCAGCGATACCGACAAGGAAACGCTCAAGCGCTACAACGCCGAGGAAGCCACGCTCGCCAACGACTTCCACAACAAGCTGGTCGCGGCTACCGCCGCCGGCGCGGTGGTGGTGGAGGACAAGGACACGCTGGCCGGGTTGTCCGATGGCGACATCGCCGCCGCGGCCGAAGCGGCCAAGGACCGCAAGCTCGACGGCAAGTGGGTGCTGGCGCTGCAGAACACCACCCAGCAGCCGGTGCTGGCGTCGCTGCGCGACCGCGCGCTGCGCGCCAGGGTGCTGCAGGCTTCGGAGACCCGCACCGAGCAGGGCGACGGCAACGACACGCGCGCGATCATCCAGCGCCTGGCGCAGCTGCGCGCGGCCAAGGCCAAGCTGCTGGGCTTCCCGAACTACGCCGCCTACAACCTCACCGACCAGATGGCGCAGACCCCGGCCAACGCGCTGAAACTGCTGACCGACACCGTGCCGGCCGCCACCGCCAAGGCGCGCGGCGAACTGGCCGAGATCCAGAAGGTCATCGATGCCCAGAATGGCGGCTTCAAGGCCACGGCGTCGGACTGGGATTTCTATGCCGAGCAGGTACGCAAGGCGAAGTACGACCTGGACGAGGCGCAGATCAAGCCGTACTTCGAGCTCGACAACGTGCTGCAGAACGGCGTGTTCTTCGCCGCCAACCAGCTCTACGGGGTGACGTTCAAGGAGCGCAAGGACATCCCGGTCTACCACCCGGACGTGCGCGTGTTCGAGGTCACCGACGCCGATGGCAAGCCGCTGGCGCTGTTCTACGCCGACTTCTTCAAGCGCGACAGCAAGTCCGGCGGTGCATGGATGGACGTGTTCGTCGAACAGGACGGCCTGGCCGGCACCCGGCCGGTGGTCTACAACGTGTGCAACTTCACCAAGCCCGCGGCCGGCCAGCCGGCGTTGCTGAGCTGGGACGACGTCACCACGATGTTCCATGAGTTCGGCCACGCCCTGCACGGCATGTTCTCCAACACCCGCTACCCGAGCGTGGCCGGTACCGGCGTGCCGCGCGACTTCGTCGAGTTCCCGTCGCAGTTCAACGAGCACTGGGCATCGGACCCGAAGGTGTTCGCCAACTATGCGAAGCACTACCAGAGCAGGGAGCCGATGCCGCAGGCGCTGGTGGACAGGATCGCCAAGGCCAGGACCTTCAACCAGGGCTATGCCACCACCGAATACCTGGCCGCGGCGCTGCTCGACCTGGCCTGGCACACGCAGGGCGCCGACGCGCCGCAGCAGGACGTGGGCACGTTCGAAGCCGCGGCGCTGAAGCAGTACCGCGTCGACCTGGCGCAGGTGCCGCCGCGTTACCGCAGCAGCTACTTCGACCACATCTGGGGCGGCGGCTATTCGGCCGGCTACTACGCCTATTTCTGGGCGGAGATGATCGACCACGATGCCTTCGAGTGGTTCAAGGAGCATGGCGGCCTGACCCGCGAGAACGGCCAGGTGTTCCGCGACAGGATCCTGTCCATCGGCAACACCCGCGACCTGGCCACCGCCTATCGCGAGTTCCGCGGCAAGGATCCGAGCGTGGAGCCGTTGCTGAAGAACCGCGGGCTGAAGTAAGCGATCCGGCCCGCGCCTGCAGCGCGCACGGCAGGGGCGACCCTGCCGTGCGCATGTGCATGACCGGTGGCGCTGCCGGCGCCGGGAGCGATCACAGGCGCACGAGCATCAACAGGCGCACCTGCGCCGGCGTCGCCTCGTGCCTGCGCGCCGCCAGCACGCAGATGTGCTGCAGCGGGGCCTGTGGATCGTCGCCCGGCGGATCGCCGACGCCGCTGCCGACGCTGACGGCGAGCTGCCCCCACCAGCGTGGATGGCCGTCGGCGAGGATCTCGTAACCGGCGGCGTAGTGGCGGATGCCACCATCAGGTGCCGACATGCACCCGCTCACCGGCCTCACTGCAGGCCAGGTGCTCCAATGCCACCTCCAGCGCCAGCACGTAGCTCTGCGCGCCGCACCCGTGGGCGACCGCAAGGCGGTGGCCCGCGTTCTCCGGCAGCTGCGCCGGGTTGGCATCGGCGGCGGTGTCATGTACTTCGACATAGGCGTTGCGCAGGCGCGGCAACAGCCGCCGCAGCCGCTCGCTGGAGACGCAGGCGCCGGGCGCCAGCAGCACGACGTCGGCCGGGTCGTGGTCGGCAACGCACAGGGCCTCGATGAGTTCCTGTTCGGAGCGGCAGTCGCGCAGGGCCAGCGTGGTGTCGGCCTCGAGCGCACGGCTGACCACCGATTGCAGCACCGCGGCGGGCAGCGGGGCGGGCATGTGGGGCGCGTTGCCGGGCAGGTCGGGCCCGCGCAGCAGGAAGACCGACTGCGGCCTGTGGGCCGGCGCGGGGGTGGGGTGCAGGCAGGGACGAGGCATGATGGCTGGATGTCAGGCGCGGGAAGCGCGGTGACGCCACGATGCGCCGCCGGCGCGTAAAACCGCCATGCCGCCAGGCCGCTGGCGGCGTAAACAATGCGTAGCTTCGGGAACTTGCCGGCCGCCGCCGGGGTCGCATGCGGCAGTACCCGGAGGGAGCGCGCCATGCATGTCGATTCGTCCACCCGTCCCGGCCGCGTGCCACGGAGGCCGTGGCAGTGGCTCCGCAGGGAGGCGCCGCCGCTGGCGCTGATGCTGCTGTTGCTGTGCGCCGCGCGCGACACGCTGGCCAATCACTACCAGGTGCCCAGCGGCTCGATGCAGCCCACGCTGCAGCCCGGCGACCGCATCGTGGTGGACATGCGCGCCTATGGCCTGCGCCTTCCGTTCAGCAGCATCCAGTTGCTCGATACCGGCCACCCCCGGCGCGGCGATGTCGCCGTGTTCGACTCGCCGGTCGACGGCACGCGGCTGGTCAAGCGCGTGGTGGCGGTGGCCGGCGACCGGGTGGAACTGCACGATGGCTACCTGCGCATCAACGGCCGGCCGCTGAGCCGGATGCCCCGGCAGGAGGCTTTCGGCACCCGCCAGGTGACGCTGGACCTGGACGCCGGCGGTGGACCGGACATCGACGGCATCACCGTGCCCACGGGCAAGCTGCTGGTACTGGGCGACCATCGCGGCAACAGTTTCGACGGGCGCTTCTTTGGCCTGGTCGATGCCGACAAGGTGTATGGCAGGGCGCGGGCGGTGTACTGGCGGCGGGGCGAGGGACTCGCCTGGCGGCCGCTGTAGCGCTGGCCCCGTCGGGGGCTTTGGCAAATTGGTCGGTCCAATATCCTGCGAAAACCTGTGATTTAATGCGCACTCCGCGGTGCGCACGCTTGCATCAGTGCCCGTCGGGCCACAAGCCATGCATTGGTCATACCAATTGTGGTGCCGTGGGATGCCTGCCGTGTGCAGGCGCCACCCCTCCATCGGGAGTCGACATGCAGCCCTGGCAACAACTGTACGACCCGGCCGGCAACATCTGGCTGTCCAGTCTGATCGCGCTGTTGCCCATCGCCTTCTTCTTCGTCGCGCTGGCGGTGCTGCGCATGAAGGGCTGGCTGGCCGGCACGCTCACCGTCGCCATCGCCCTGGGCGTGGCACTGCTGTTCTACCGGATGCCGCCGCTGCAGGCGCTGGGCGCGGCGCTGTACGGCTTCGTCTACGGCCTGTGGCCGATCGCCTGGATCATTCTCGGCGCGGTGTTCCTGTACAAGGTCTCGGTCCGGACCGGCCAGTTCGACATCATCCGCGCCTCGATCCTGTCGGTGACCGCGGACCAGCGCCTGCAGATGCTGATGGTCGGGTTCGCCTTCGGCGCGTTCCTGGAAGGCGCGGCCGGGTTCGGCGCACCGGTGGCGATCACCGCCGCACTGCTGGTCGGGCTGGGCTTCAAGCCGCTGTACGCGGCGGGCCTGTGCCTGATCGCCAACACCGCGCCGGTGGCGTTCGGGGCGATGGGCATCCCGATCATCGTCGCCGGCCAGGTGACCGGGCTGGACGCGTTCGAGATCGGGCAGATGGCCGGCCGCCAGCTGCCGTTCCTGACCCTGGTCGTGCTGTTCTGGATCATGGCGATCATGGATGGCTGGCGCGGCATCCGCGAAACCTGGCCGGCGGTGCTGGTGGCCGGCGGCGCGTTCGCCCTGGCGCAGTACCTGACCTCCAACTTCCTCGGCCCGGAGCTGCCGGACATCACCGCGTCGCTGGCGTCGCTGGTGTGCCTGACCCTGTTCCTGCGCCGCTGGCAGCCGCGGCGCATCTTCCGCTTCGACGACGCCGGCGATGCCGGTGCCGCCACCCCGGTGGTGGAAGTGCCGCGCTACAGCGCCGGCCGCATCATCCGCGCGTGGTCGCCGTTCCTGATCCTCACCGCGCTGGTCACGCTGTGGAGCATCAAGCCGTTCAAGGCGCTGTTCGCCGCCGGAGGGCCGTTGCAGCACTGGGTACTGAAGCTGCCGGTGCCGGGGCTGGACGGCCAGGTGAGCAAGATGCCGCCGATCGTCGATGCGCCTACCGCCTACGACGCCGTGTACAAGTTCGACTGGTTCTCGGCCACCGGGACCTCGATCCTGCTCGCCGCGCTGATCGCCATCGTCGTGCTGCGGATGCCGGCCCGGGCCGCGCTGTCCACCTTCGGCGAGACCGTGCGCGAACTGCGCACGCCCATCTACTCGATCGGCATGGTGCTGGCGTTCGCCTTCATCGCCAACTATTCGGGGTTGTCGGCGACGTTGGCCCTGGCGCTGGCGCATACCGGCGATGCGTTCACGTTCTTCTCGCCGTTCCTGGGCTGGCTGGGCGTGTTCCTGACCGGCTCGGACACGTCCTCCAACGCGCTGTTCTCGGCGCTGCAGGCCACCACTGCGCAGCAGATCGGCGTGTCCGACGTGCTGCTGGTGGCGGCCAACACCACCGGTGGCGTCACCGGCAAGATGATCTCGCCGCAGTCCATCGCCATCGCCTGCGCGGCGGTGGGGCTGGCCGGCAGGGAGGCCGACCTGTTCCGGTTCACCATCAAGCACAGCCTGGCGTTCACGGTGATGGTCGGGGTGATCACCAGCGCACAGGCATGGTGGCTGACGTGGATGATTCCCTGAGCGGCACAATGGCGGCATGAACATGCATCAGCAAACACCGCAGCGGGTATCGGACCGGGTCGCCACGCAACTGCGCGCGCTGGTGGAAGAGCGGCAGCTGCAGCCAGGCGAGCGCCTGCCCGCCGAGCGCACCTTGGCGGCGCAGCTGGGGGTGTCGCGCACCGCGCTGCGCGAGGCCATCGCCCAGCTGAGCAGCCAGGGCCTGCTGGTCGCGCGCGTGGGTGGCGGTACCTTCGTGGCCGAACCGGCGGCACGCGCGCGGCAGGCCATCGAAGAGCCGCTGGCGCCCTACCTGCCGCTGTTCCAGGGCGACCCGGAATACCGCTTCGACGTGCTGGAGATCCGCCATGCGCTGGAAGGCGCCGCGGCCTGGCATGCCGCGCTGCGTGCCACCGCCGAGGACCGCGCGCGCATCGCCCGCGCCTTCGCCACCATGATGGATGCGCACGGCAAGGACGACCCCGCCGGCGAAGCCAGCGCCGATGCCGACTTCCACCTGTCCATCGCCGAGGCCTCGCACAACCTGGTGCTGCTGCAGGTGATGCGCGGCCTGTTCGACCTGCTGCAGACCAACATCTCGCAGAGCCGCGAGCGGCTGTACACCTCGCCGCGCACCTTCTCGCCGCTGTCCGAGCAGCACCGCGAGATGATGGACGCGGTGCTGGCCGGTGACCCGCAACGCGCGCGCGCCGCCGCGCTGTCCCACCTGGAGTTCGTGCACACCACGCTGCGCACGCTCGACGAAAACGAGGCCCGGCGCGCACGGGCTTCGCGCCTGCCTTCCGCCACGGCCGACCCATGATCATCTCCGCTTCCACCGACTACCGCGCGGCCGCAAAGCGTCGCCTGCCGCCGTTCCTGTTCCATTACATCGACGGCGGCGCCTACGCCGAGCACACGCTGCGCCGCAACGTATCGGACCTGGCCGACATCGCCCTGCGCCAGCGCGTGCTGCGCGACATGGCCGACCTGAGCCTGGACACCACGTTGTTCGGCGAACGCCTGGCGATGCCGGTGGCGCTGGCGCCGGTCGGGTTGACCGGCATGTACGCGCGCCGCGGCGAGGTGCAGGCCGCGCGCGCGGCCGACAGCCGTGGCGTGCCTTTCACCCTGTCCACCGTGTCGGTGTGCCCGATCGAGGAAGTGGCGCCGGCGCTCCGGCGGCCGATGTGGTTCCAGCTGTACGTGCTGCGCGACCGGGGCTTCATGCGCAATGCGCTGGAGCGCGCGCAGGCGGCGGGCGTGAGCACCCTGGTGTTCACCGTGGACATGCCGGTGCCGGGCGCGCGCTACCGCGACGAGCATTCGGGCATGAGCGGGCCCAACGCGGCGCTGCGCCGCTATGCGCAGGCGCTGGCCCACCCGCGCTGGGCGTTCGACGTGGGCCTGCGCGGGCGTCCGCACGACTTGGGCAACATCTCCGCCTACCGTGGCCACCCGACCGGGCTGGAGGACTACATCGGCTGGCTCGGCAGCAATTTCGATCCGTCGATCTCGTGGAAGGACCTGGAGTGGATCCGCGCGTTCTGGAAGGGGCCGATGCTGATCAAGGGCATCCTCGACCCGGACGACGCGCGCGATGCGGTCAGGTTCGGTGCCGACGGCATCGTCGTTTCCAACCACGGCGGGCGCCAGCTCGACGGCGTGCCGTCCACCGCGCGCGCGCTGCCGGCAATCGCCGATGCGGTGCAGGGCGAACTGAAGATCCTGGCCGATTCGGGCATCCGTACCGGCCTGGACGTGGTGCGCATGCTCGCGCTCGGCGCCGATGCCGTGCTGCTGGGCCGCGCCTTCGTCTACGCGCTGGCGGCGCGCGGCGAAGCCGGCGTCGCCCATCTGCTGGACCTGGTCGCCAGCGAGATGCGGGTGGCGATGACCCTGACCGGCGCGCGCCGCATTGCCGACATCGGCCGCGATTCGCTGGTGCGGCTGCGGTGAGCGCCGCGCTGCTGGGGCGCCTGCGCGAAGCGGTCGGCCAGCGCCATGTGCTGACCGGCGACAAGGCCACGCGCCGCTTCCGCAGGGGCTACCGCTTCGGCGAGGGCCCGGTGCTGGCGGTGGTGCGGCCGGGCACGCTGCTGCAGCTGTGGCAGGTGCTGCAGGCGGCGGTGCAGGCGGGTGCGGCGATCATCCTGCAGGCGGCCAACACCGGGCTCACCGGCGGCTCCACGCCCGATGGCGATGACTATGGCCGTCCCGTGGTGCTGGTCAGCACGCTTCGCCTGGAAGGCATCCAGTTGCTGGACGGCGGGCGCCAGGTGCTGTGCCTGCCGGGCGCCACCCTCGACCGGCTGGAGCAGGTGCTGGCGCCGCTCGGGCGCGAGCCGCATTCGGTGATCGGCTCCTCGTGCATCGGCGCCTCGGTGCTGGGCGGCATCTGCAACAACTCCGGCGGGGCGCTGGTGCGCCGCGGGCCGGCGTATACCGAACTGGCGCTGTTCGCGCAGGTTGATGCCGATGGCCGGCTGCACCTGGTCAATCACCTTGGCATCGCGCTGGGCGACAGTCCGGAGGAGATCCTCACGCGCCTGCAGGCCGGCGATTACCGCGCGGCCGACGTCGGCAGTGGCGGGGGCCGCGCCGCCTCCGACCCGCACTACGCCGCGCAGGTGCGGCAGGTGGATGCCGGCACGCCGGCGCGGTTCAACGCCGACCCGGCGCGGCTGCACGAGGCATCGGGCTCGGCCGGTAAGCTGGCGGTGTTCGCGGTTCGCCTGGATACCTTCGAGAAGGAGCCGGCCGAGGTCTTCTACATCGGCAGCAACCGCACCGACAGCCTCACCGCGCTGCGGCGCCAGCTGCTCACCGGCTTCGAGCGGCTGCCGATTTCCGGCGAATACATCCACCGCGATGCCTATGACATCGGCGAGCGTTACGGCAAGGACGTGTTCCTGCTGATCGACCGGCTCGGCACCGCGCGCGTGCCGGCCGCGTTCGCCTGGAAGAGCCGCATCGATGGCTGGTTCGAGCAGTGGGGCCTGCGCGGGACCAGCGACCGGGTGCTGCAGGCGCTGACCGGCCTGCTGCCCGCGCACCTGCCGCCGCGCATGCGCCAGTTCCGCCAGCGCTACGAGCACCACCTGCTGCTGAAGGTCTCCGCGCGCGACGCGGCGGAGACCGAGGCCTGGCTGCGCGGCTTCTTCGACGGCCATGAAGGCGGCTTCTTCCGCTGCACCGCGGACGAGGGACGCAAGGCGTTCCTGCACCGCTTCGCGGTGGCCAGCGCCGCGGTGCGCTACCGCGAGGTGCACCGCGACCGGGTGCAGGACATCGTCGCCCTGGACATCGCGTTGCGCCGCGACGACCGCGACTGGTTCGAGCGGTTGCCGGCCGAGCTCGACGCGCGCCTGCTGCACAAGCTGTACTACGGGCACTTCCTGTGCCACGTGTTCCACCAGGACTACATCGCGCGCAAGGGCGAGGACCCGCTGGCGATCGAGCACGCGATGTGGGCGCTGCTGGACGCGCGCGGTGCCGAGTACCCGGCCGAGCACAATGTCGGCCACCTGTATCCGGCCAAGCCGGCGCTGGCCGCGTTCTACCAGCGGTTGGATCCCGGCAATACCTTCAACCCCGGCATCGGCCAGACCAGCAAGCGGGCCGGCTGGCAGGGCTGCGACTGCACGCACTGAACGCCCGCCCGGCGCGGCCGTGCCGATGCAGTGCGGACGGCCCGCTCCGGTGGAGTGGGCCGCCCGTGCCGCGCCCGCGTCAGCGGCGGATGTCCTGCACGTGGGTGCCGATCGCCTCGGCCAGGCCCGGCACCCCGTCCGCACCGGTCGGCACGGTGATGCTGGAACCGTTGAAATCACCGCCGATGGGCTGCGCCCGTCCACCCAGGCACTGCGCCAGGAAGCCTTCGGTCACGGCGTTGAACGCCTTGCTGTTCTCGGGGCGCGCGAAGCCATGGCCCTCGTCCGGGAACAGCACGTAGGTGACCGGGATGTGCTTGTCGGTCATCGCCTTGACGATCTGGTCGCTCTCGGCCTGGCGCACGCGCGGGTCATTGGCGCCCTGGCCGATCAGCAGCGGCCGGGTGATGGCGGCGACCCGGGTCAGCGGCGAGCGTTCGGCCAGCAGCTGCTTGCCGGCCGCGGTGCGGGGGTCGCCCACGCGCCGGGCGAACTGCTCGAAGAACGCGGCCCAGTAGGGCGGAATGGTGGACAGCAGGGTATCGAGGTTGGAGGGGCCGACGATGTCCACGCCGCACTTGAACGCGTCGGGGGTGAAGGTGAGCCCGACCAGGGTGGCGTAGCCACCGTAGCTGCCGCCCATGATCGCGACCTGCTCACGCGTCGTCACGCCGTTCTTCACCGCCCAGTCCACCGCGTCGATCAGGTCGTCGTGCATCTTGCCGGCCCATTCGCCGTCACCGGCATTGGTGAAGGCCTTGCCGAAGCCGGTGGAGCCGCGGTAGTTGACCGACAGGACCGCATAGCCCCGGTTGGCCAGCCACTGGTGGTAGGCGTCGTAGCCATAGATGTCGCGCGCCCACGGCCCGCCGTGCACCAGCAGCACCATCGGCACCGGCGCGTCGGCCTTGCCGTCGCCATTGGCGTCGGCGGTGCGCGGCAGGGTGAGGTAGCTGACCAGGGTCAGCCCGTCGCGCGAGCGGATTTCCTGCGGCCACTGCGCCGCCAGCGCCTTGCCTTCCAGCGCCGGTCGCGCGGAGAACAGTTTCTCCGGGGTGCCGCCACGGGCATAGCGGTAATAGGTGACCGGCGACTCGGCGGCGGAGTAGGCGACGATCCAGGTTTTGTCGTCCAGGGTGCGCGAGGTGACGCTGAAGCTGCCCGGGCCGATGGCCTTGAGCGTGTCCAGGTCCGGTGCGATGGCCGGGTCGACCGCCTTCCACTCGTTCTTCAGGTAATTGACCGCCACCGCCTGCGCGCGCTGGGTCATCGGGTGGTCGAGGGCGTCGTCGATGTCGGCGCGCGCGTCCTCGTGGACCAGCGTCTTCGCCCCCGTGCCGGCGTCGATGGCATACAGCGCCGCGGTATCGCGGCCGCGCGAGTCGAAGAAGTAGCGGGTCTTGCCGTCGCTGGTGTAGCCGCCCGGGAAGCTGGTCAGGGAGTCGGCGAACGGGATCTCGCCGGTGACCTTCCAGCCGCCCTTGCCATCGGGTTCGAGCAGGTCGTTGCCGCCGTCCTCGCGCGCGCGGCTGGCCATCCTGACCTTGAAGTCCGGGTCGGCGATGTAGCCGGCGATCCGCCCGGTGTTCTTTTCCAGCAGCGTGCGCTGGCCGCTGGCCAGGTCCACCCGGTACAGGTCGTGCCACTTCGGGTCGCGGTCGTTCATCGCCACCAGCACCGATTCCGGATGCAGGTGGCTGACCCCGACGACCTCGGCGCGGGTGGCCGGGAAGTCGCTCAGGTCGCGCGCCTGCCCGCTGGCCAGGTCCACCGAGAACAGGTGGAAGTTCTCGTCGCCGCCGGTATCGCGCAGGTACAACAGGGTGTCGGGGCGGTGGCTCCAGACGTACTGGCGGATGCCGCGCGCCTTGTCCGCGGTTACCGCGCGTGCCTTGCCGATGTCGTCGGCCGGGGCGACCCAGACGTTCAGCACGCCGTCGACCGCGGCGACCCAGCCCAGGTACCGGCCGTCGGGGCTGATCTGCACGTTGGCACGCTCGGGGTTGCCGAACAGGGCGTCGCGCGGGATCAGTTCGGGTGGGGCGGCCGGCGCGCCGGTGGCCGCCGGTGCGGCCGGCGTTGCGCTGCCGGCAGGCGTGCGGTTGCAGGCGGAAAGGGACAGGGCGAGGGCGAGGCTGACAGCGAACAGCAGCGTGCGATCCATGGCAGAACTCCGGTATGCCGCGCTGGCGGGTGCGGCAACGCTAGCGCGGAACCAGGGGCGCTGCGTTAAGCCCGGCAGCGCTCCTACCGCTCCGAATGCCCGGTGTCGTCGTACTGCCGCGGAGCGAACAGGTCGGGCCGGATCAGCGCGATGAAGGCGCGCGCCTGCGGCGACAGCACCTTGCCGCGGCGCACCGTCACCCCGTAGCTGCGGGTGGGGAAGTAGCGCGCCATCGGGCGGATCGCCAGCCGCTCGCGGTCGGCGTCGTTGAGGCACAGCGCGGTCACGATGGAGATGCCCATACCCATTGCCACGTACTGCTTGATCACCTCCCAGCCGCCTACTTCCAGTGCCACGGTGTAGGGCACGCGGTGACGCTGGAACACCAGGTCGACCAGCCGCCAGGTGATCTGCCGCTTCGGCGGCAGGATCAGCGGGAAGGCGGAGAGGTCGTCCAGGGTCAGTTCGCGCTTGCCGGCCAGCGGGTGCCCGCGCGGGGTGATCAGCACCTGCTCGAAATCGTAGACCGGCGCGTAGCTCAGGTCGCCCGGTACATCCAGCATCGAGCCCACGGCGAGGTCGGCGGCGTCGCCGCGCAGCAGTTCGGTGCCGTCGGCGCTGATCGCGTCCTGCAGTACCAGCCGCACGTCGGGGTGGTGCTGGCGGAACGCCTCGACGATCTTCGGCAGCAGGTACAGGATCGTCGAGGTATTGGCGGCCACGGTCAGCTCGCCTGCGTCCAGCCCGCGGACCTTGTCGCGGAAGCTGGCTTCCAGCCCGTCCAGGCTCTCCACCAGCGGCTGCGCCATCTCGTACAGCAACTGGCCCTCGCGGCTGGGCACCAGACGCCGGCCGCTGCGTTCGAACAGCACCACCCCCAGCTCCCGTTCCAGCGCCTGCAGCTGCAGGCTCACCGCCGGCTGGCTGACGAACAGCGCCTCCGAGGCACGCGACACCGAGCCCAGGCGGACCGTCTGGCAGAACGCGCGCAGCGGCTTGAGCCGGTCGGACTTGTAGGAAAAACGCGGGTTTACGGGCTTCTTCGTCGCCATCCAGTCTGATTATTAGCACAACTTATGTTGGGTATTGCAAAAACTGTTTTGATAAATAAGTGACCGCGGCGGCACGGTGGAGTCCCCCGACACACGCAGGGTTCCGCCATGTCCGCCGTCGCCACCTCCGTTCCGTCCACGCC
>NZ_LDJO01000078.1 GCF_001431595.1 Stenotrophomonas acidaminiphila | reverse complement strand
CGGGTCCACTCCGCCGGTGGGATTTTTCTACGCGACATCCCTGTCGCGTAGAAAAACGACGTGCCTCCATGCACGTCGCCCTTCGGGTTTTGCCCACCGGCTCCGTCACTACGGAAGGGGATTCGAAAGTCCAAAGCAGGCGGCAACAGCCAGATCACAGGCAACCGCAAAGGCTCTCGTGCTTTCGCACTCGCACGCAAGCATCGCATCCGGCATGAGGGCCACCGCATGAGGCCCGCCCCGCTGTTGATCGCACTGCTGGCCGCATGGGGCCTGCTCGGCATCGCCGTCGCCCTGCACTGGCTGCCCACCACCGCCTGGATCGCGGCCGCCTGCGCGATCGCCGTGCCCGCCGTGGCCGACGCGCTGTGGCTGTGGCGCCGGCCCACGCCCAGCGTGCGGCGCGAACTGCCCGAGACCCTGGCGCTGGGCGTCGAGCGCGAGACCTGGCTGCAGCTGGACAGCTTCGGCCGGCAACGCGTGGACGTATTCGACCTGGTGCCTGGCGGCTGGGCCATGCGCGGGCTGCCTCGCACGCTGCGCATGGCCCGTGCCAGCGAATCACGCTTCAGTTACCACTTCACGCCCGGCGCCCGCGGCATGTTCGATTTCGCCGGCGTGCAGCTGCGCCTGCATTCGCCGCTGCGGCTGTGGCGGCATTCGCGCGTGGTCGCGCCGCAGCAGACGGTGCGGGTCTATCCGAATTTCGTGCCGTTGACCCGGCTGGCCCTGCTCAGTGCGGAAATGGCCTCGCGCCTGGTCGGCGCGCACCTGAAGCGGCGGCGTGGCGAAGGCACGGATTTCCACCAGATGCGCGAGTACCGCGTCGGCGACAGCCTGCGGCAGATCGACTGGAAGGCCACCTCGCGCGCGCGCAAGCTGATCTCGCGCGAGTACCAGGACGAAAAGAACCAGCAGCTGGTGATGATGATCGACACCGGCCGGCGGATGCTGGCCGACGAGGGCGGGCTGTCGCATTTCGACCACGTGCTCAACGCGTCGCTGGTGGTGTCCTACCTGGCCCTGCGCCAGGGCGACGGCGTGGGCCTGTTCGCCAGCGGCGGCGAAAGCCGCTGGGCGGCGCCGCAGCGTGGGCTCGGCGCGATCGACACGCTGCTGCGCGCCAGCTTCGACCTGCAGCCGCAACCGGTGGCCACCGACTACCTCGCCGCGGCCACCGGGCTGTCGCTGCGGCAGTCGCGTCGCTGCCTGGTGATGCTGGTCACCAACGTGCGCGACGAGGACATCGAGGACCTGCTGGCCGCCGTGCGCCTGCTGCAGAAGCGCCACCTGGTGTGCGTGGCCAGCCTGCGCGAGCGCGAGCTGGACGATGCCCTCGCCCACAGCGCCGATACCCTGCCCGACGCGGTGCAGGCCGGTGCCATCGCCCGCTACCTGCAGCAGCGCGCCGCCGCGCACGAGGCGCTGCGCAGCCACCGGGTGATGGTGCTGGACGTCACCGCCGAGGAACTGCCCGGGGCGCTGGTGGAACGCTATCTGGCGGTCAAGCGCGACGGGCTGTTGTAACCGCGCACCGGCGCCCGCGCTGGCAGGTCCTGGCGGACCCGCCAGCAGCGCAATCATACGTGGATCGTGTAGGAGCCGAGCTTGCACAGGTCCTGCGTGTCTTCGGTGATGTCCAGCCCCGAATCCTCGTCGAACTCGAAGCGCATGTCGTACACGCACTGGCTGCGGCCATCGGCAATGGTGATCTGCACGGACTCGCCCGGTCCCAGTACATCGGAGCCCAGCACGTCTTCCTCCCAGTCGTCCACGCCGGCCGGCGAGGTATGGAAGTAGGTCATCACCGCGGAGGTGCCGTTCTTCAGGGTGAAGACCAGGTCCTGGGCCTGGGCTGCCGGTGCAAACGCGAGGGCTGCCAGCAGCGTGCCGGCGAAAAGCTTCTTGTCGAACATCAGGGTTCCTTCATGCAGAGGGGATGGGTGCCCTGGCACGCGGCGCCGTTCTCCCCAACGGCGCCGGTGTATTCATGAATTGGCAGCGGGATTTGAGCTTCGCGGAAGCGCGAAGTCAATCACTATATTTTTCGCGAAACCGCGCTTTTCATGAGGTTTTCCGCCCCTGTTTTACGGTTGCGCGCGACCACGCCGCTGCCTTCCAGTGCGTTCCGCGCATGGGCGACGCCCGGCCCCGCGCGATGGCGGGGCCGGCCAGCGGCAATGCGCGGGGGCTCAGACGTAGATGCGGGTATTGCCGGCCGGGGCGTCGTCGACGATGGCGTGCGGCAGGAAGCGGGCGCTGTCGCGGGTGATGCGGCTGTCGTCCTCGCGCACGCCGATGCCGCAGGCGCGGTCGCCCACCACCCAGCTGCCGACCAGCGGGTAGTTGCCGTCGAATGCCGGCAGCGGATGGAACGCCTGCACGATGCACGGCCCGGCGTAGGGGCCTTCGCTCTCCTGCCAGCGGCCATCGCTCATGTGCATGGCGACGTTGGCGCCTTCGCGCGAGTGCAGCGGCTTGCGCACCCAGCCCGCCGGCAGCGCGCTGCCGTCGTCGAAGTGCGCTTCAAGCAGGTTGGGGTGGCCGCGGTAGCGCTGCCACAGCAGCGGCAGGATGCCCTTGTTGCTCAGTACCGCCTTCCACGCCGGTTCCAGCAGGCGCACGCCGGAACCGGGCAATGCCGCGCCGAATTCCTCGCGCATCAGGTCTTCCAGCGGATACAGCTTGAACAGGCTGCCGATCACCACGTCGTCCAGGTCGGTGAAGCGGCCGTCGGCCGACAGGCCAATGTCCTCGATGGCGATGGCCGCGCCGTGCAGGCCGGCCTGCGCCGCGCAGTCGCGCAGGTAGGCCACCGTGCCCTGGTCCTCCTCGGAGGCCCCCACCGCGCTGAAATACAGCGGCGGCGGCAGCTGCGCCGACAGCTCGGCGAAGCGCTCGACCAGGGCCTCGTGCAAGGAGTTGAACTGGTCGGCCTGCTGCGGCAGCGCGCCGCGGTTGCGCTGGTCCTCCAGCCATTGCCACTGGAAGAACGACGCCTCGTACAGCGAGGTCGGGGTGTCGTAGTTCAGCTCGTACAGCCTGGCCGGGCCATTGCCGTCGTAGGCGAAGTCCAGGCGGCCGTACAGATGCGGGTCGCGGCGCCGCCAGCTCTCGGCGATCCAGTCGCGGAACGGCGCCGGGATCGCCAGCCGCTCCATCAGCTCCTCGCTGGCGACCACGTCGCCGACCAGGTCCAGCGCCATCGCGTGCAGCTCGGCGCTGGGGTCTTCCAGGTCGTTCTCGATCTGGCGCAGGGTGAAGGCGTAGTACGCGGTCTCGTCCCAGTACGGCGCGCCGTCGATGGTGTGGAAACGGAACCCCGCCTCGGCCGCGCGCGCGCGCCAGTTGGAGCGCTCGGCAATGGCTACCCGCCTCACTGCATCAACCGCCGACCGTGGTACGGCTGCCGCTGCGCGCGCCGAAGCCGCCGCGGCTGGCGGTGACGGCGCGGTTGGGCTCGCTGCTGACCGGTGCCAGCCCGGCCTTGCCGGCGCCGATGCCGCTGGCGGTGTTCATGCCGCCGGTACCGGCCGGCTTGGCCCAGCCATTGGCGTTGTCCTTGAACGCCGGCTGCGCGGCCGGCGGCGCGGCCACCGCCCCGGCGCGGCCGCCGTTGAGCATCTGCGACATGAAGAAGCCCATCATCATCGGGCCGATGAACGAGGTGCCGGCGCTGGTGTGCTGCTGCACGCACTGCTCGGCCGGGTACTCCTTGGCGCACTCTTCCTTGCTGGCGTACTTGGGCGCGGCGTCGGCGGCCTGCTGCTGCGCGGCGGCAAAGGCCGTGCGGCAGGCGGACGGATCACCGGTGGCTTCGCTGCAGGCTTCCACCGAGGTGTACAGCCCTTCCTGCACCTGCACGGATTCCTCCTTCTGGCAGGCAGTGAACAGCAGCGGCGCGGTGCTCATCAGCAGCAGCGCGGTGGTCCTGGATCGCTTCATCGTCGTAGCCCCATGAAAGTCGTCCCCGAATGATGCCCGATCCGGCCATGCAGGCGGAAATCGGCCGCGCCACCAACCTGAACGCCGTTTCAGGTAAAGGCCGGGCCGACGGGCCAGCAGCCGGGCCGGCGCGGGCCTGGCAGGCCACACGCCGGCACCGGCGTGCGCGCCGCGATGGTTGCAACAGCAACCGGGTTCTTCATGCAGAATCGATGGCATTGCGTTCCGTTGCCTTCCCCATGCCCGACTACCGCTCGAAAACCTCCACCGCCGGCCGCAACATGGCCGGCGCCCGCGCCCTGTGGCGCGCCACCGGCATGACCGATGGCGACTTCCACAAGCCGATCATCGCCGTGGCCAATTCCTTCACCCAGTTCGTGCCCGGGCACGTGCACCTGAAGGACCTCGGCCAGCTGGTGGCGCGCGAGATCGAGGCGGCCGGCGGCGTGGCCAAGGAGTTCGACACCATCGCCGTGGACGACGGCATCGCGATGGGCCACGACGGCATGCTGTACTCGCTGCCCAGCCGCGAGATCATCGCCGACTCGGTCGAGTACATGGTCAACGCGCACTGCGCCGACGCGCTGGTGTGCATCTCCAACTGCGACAAGATCACCCCCGGCATGCTGATGGCCGCGCTGCGGCTGAACATCCCGGTGGTGTTCGTCTCCGGCGGGCCGATGGAAGCCGGCAAGACCCGGCTGGCCGAGCACAAGCTCGACCTGATCGACGCGATGGTCGCGGCCGGCGACGAATCGGTCAGCGATGCCCAGGTGGCCGCCATCGAGCGCAGCGCCTGCCCGACCTGCGGCTCGTGCAGCGGCATGTTCACCGCCAACTCGATGAACTGCCTGACCGAGGCGCTGGGCCTTTCGCTGCCGGGCAACGGCACCGTGGTGGCCACCCACAGCGACCGCGAGGCGCTGTTCAAGCGCGCCGGGCGGCTGGTGGTGGAGCTGTGCCACCGCTGGTACGGCGGCGAGGACGCCAGCGCGCTGCCGCGCGGCATCGCCACGTTCGAGGCGTTCGAGAACGCGATGACCCTGGACATCGCCATGGGCGGCTCGACCAACACCATCCTGCACCTACTCGCCGCCGCGCAGGAAGCGGAAGTGGCCTTCGACCTGCGCGACATCGACCGCCTGTCGCGGCGCGTGCCGCAGCTGTGCAAGGTGGCGCCGAACACGCAGAAGTACCACATCGAGGACGTGCACCGTGCCGGCGGGATCATGGCCATCCTCGGCGAACTCGCGCGCGGCGGGCTGCTGCACACCGACGTGCCGACCGTGCACAGCCGCACCCTGGGCGACGCCATCGCACGCTGGGACGTGACCCAGGTGCAGGACGCGGCGGTCCATGAGTTCTACAAGGCGGGCCCGGCGGGCATTCCCACCCAGGTGGCCTTCAGCCAGAGCACGCGCTGGCCGTCGCTGGACACCGACCGTGCCGACGGCTGCATCCGCGACGTCGCCCATGCCTTCTCCAGCGAAGGCGGGCTGGCGGTGCTGTACGGCAACCTCGCCGCCGACGGCTGCGTGGTCAAGACCGCTGGCGTGGACGAATCCATCCACGTGTTCGAAGGCAGCGCCCGCGTCTACGAAAGCCAGGATGCCGCGGTGAAGGGCATCCTCGGCAACGAGGTGCAGGCCGGCGACGTGGTGGTGATCCGCTACGAAGGCCCCAAGGGCGGGCCCGGCATGCAGGAAATGCTCTACCCCACCAGCTACCTGAAGTCCAAAGGGCTGGGCAAGGCCTGCGCGCTGCTCACCGACGGCCGTTTCTCCGGCGGCACCTCGGGCCTGAGCATCGGCCACTGCTCGCCGGAGGCCGCCGCCGGCGGCAGCATCGGCCTGGTCCGCGACGGCGACCGCATCCGCATCGACATTCCGCAGCGTGGCATCCACCTGTTG
Source organism: Stenotrophomonas acidaminiphila (assembly GCF_001431595.1). Taxonomy (GTDB): domain Bacteria; phylum Pseudomonadota; class Gammaproteobacteria; order Xanthomonadales; family Xanthomonadaceae; genus Stenotrophomonas; species Stenotrophomonas acidaminiphila. The sequence continues at coordinate 3,027 of NZ_LDJO01000078.1, read as the reverse complement.
GTGGACGACACCGAACTCGCACGCCGCCGCGACGAGCAGGCCGCGCGCGGCTGGAAGCCGGCACAGCCACGCCCGCGCAAGGTCAGCACCGCGTTGAAGGCGTACGCGCTGCTCGCGACCAGTGCGGACAAGGGCGCCGTACGTGACAAGGCATTGCTCGACGGCTGACGCCACGCCCGGGCCCGCTCAGATCGGCTTTACGGCACCCGGCAATCGGTCCAACGGAACCGGCAGACCGCCGGTGCCACGGCCCAGCACGTGCGTGTGGATTTGCTTGGTCGCCACTTCCCAAGGGCCGGGCAGCGCCTGCACCGTGCGGATACCGTAGGCGGCCCCAGCAAGTGCGTGGCGAACGGATACCGCAACGCGCAGTGGGTGGCGGGCTTGGCGATGCACGCACGCGCGTGCGCAACCTTGGATGGCCCACCTCGGGTTTCCCCAGCTACAGGGTGGCGCCCGGCCCGGCCAGTGCGCGGACCGACGGACACGCGCCAGAAGGGAAACAGGTACGGCCAACCCGGCCCGCCATCGGCACCGGGGTACTTGCGTGCCGACGCGTGTGGCAGGTGGACCCGGCCATTGCCGCCGGCCGGATCCTGGCCCTGCAGCACCAGCGACCGCCTGCGCTGCCGCAGCGGCGCCCACGCAGAGATTCCGGCAGGGGCACGCACCGGTCACGGCCGCCCTTGTCACTGTGCCCGCTGATTTCCCTACCGACGAAATCCACGCACTTGATTCGCAGGCGCTGGCGTTCCAGCAGGCACATGCCGGTTCGGTACCGCAGGCGCGCCATCAACTCCCGCTCCCGCTCCGGCAATGCCTGCGGCAGCCGCGCCACTTCCTCCTGCGACAACACCACTGGCAGCCGGCGGAGCCGCCTGCCACGCACCACTTCTGCCATCTGCGGCAGTTCAACCCCCCAGCACCACCCGTTAAGGAAACAGCAACGCCGACAATGCCTGGTTCCGGGTGGCCGCGGCCACATTCGACGTGGTTGCCAGCGAGGTGAGAGACGCCTCGACCTCCTTCGCTCCCAGCGCCCCCGGGCGACGCTTGCCGTTGGCGCTGATGAAACGGCGGCCCCACCCCACACAGGCCCGTCCGGTACCGGCGCTGTAATGCCATAGCCGGATCTGCACATGCATCCGGTCGAGCAGGCGCGGTGACCCGGATTTCGATACACCGGCGGTTCGAGGAGGTAAACCATGGGCAGCATTCCTGCCCCGTAACGCTGTCATCGTGCAGGCGATACGAAGCCCTCCACCATCACGCAACCCGTTGATGCCCGTCAGGGTTTATCCGGCTCACGAGCCGGATGGAAGCCTGCCATACTTGGAAAGACGCAACTGATAGGCGGTTGAATAGGTGTTGGCTCCCATGATGGCACCCCCGAATAAATCGCGCCTGCTCAGGCTGTGGTTCCTCGCATTGCTTGCCATATCCTTCAGTGCAAGCGCAATCGTCATTCGTGATGACGTTGATGACTCAAAGTATCGAGTCCCGTCGTCTGAGTTTTCTGCGCTGGTTGACATGCCTGGCGAGGGACACGGCGTGTTGATTGCTCCGCAATGGGTGGTTACCGCCGCCCACGCCGTCACATGGCAATCTGAAATTGCACAGGTAACCATTGCCGGTGAGCCACGAGATGTTGAACGTCTTGTGATACACCCCGGATATAAAAAGCCGCCACAAAATCTGCTTGACCAAGCGCTTGCCACTTGGGATTGGACCCTTTTCAGGGTGCTACTCTCCTCTTCGGATGACATCGCACTTCTCAAACTGGCACAACCCGTAGCTGACGTCTCTCCGGTCGCAATCAACAAGAGCGATGACGAGTTCGGTCAAATCATCAAGGTCATAGGAAAAGGTGCCACGGGCAACGGTGTCACCGGATACGAATTCAGCAGCTCCCATCGCACTGAACTTCGCCGTGCGTACAACAAAGTCACAAGCGCTGATGGTCGCTGGCTCTGCTATATGTTCGACAAACCGTCGGATGCCCTTCTCCTTGAGGGCGGGTCAGGAAGCGGCGACAGCGGCGGGCCGGCCCTGCTGCAGACTGAGAAGGAGTTGTTGTTGGCCGGACTGACTTCTTGGTCAGATCCACAAAGCATCGACAGAACACCCGGGCGTTATGGTCAAATCACTTGCAATGTCCGCCTCAGCCATTACAAAGACTGGATTGAAAACATTATTTTCAAACGACCGTAAGTGTCGGCTGGCAATTCGTTCAAGCCGACGCCGCTTCACGGCACGACGTGACTCAGGCATCAGGCCCCATGAACAGCTACGACCTCGCGCCTGACCCGGAAACTCTAGCAACGCTCCACTGGCTCAAGCATGGGGTCGTGTCCGCTGCTACGTGCCGAACGTTCCCGCATCTGGCGAAGTGTACGCAGCTTTTCCTGCAGTGTGCGGATGGCCGCTGGATTGAGCTAAGCGCGCGCGGCGAAGACCTGGAATTCAAGTTTGAGGTCTTCACCCTGCATGTTCGACCTGCAGAGCGCATGAACCCAACAGCGCACCATGAGCTCCTGCTCACCGGCCCAGTGGAAGTGGTTCCACTCCTTACGGAGGACTGGATCGATCCTGCAATTCCGGCCGGGTCAACTCTGGGGTCAGGCCCGGTCGTCCAATGTGCAGGAGCTCCGGGCTCGGCTTCTGCCTCCGCTAGTGCAGTCTGCCGCTACCTGGGCGGCGTTCGCTTCCGTGATGCAAAGGGCGTAGTCCTCCATGTGGCAACCTCGGGTTTCCCGTACGACTTGCACGTAACAGGCATCTCAGACGACCCCGAATTCCGCAAGGGAAATTACGTGGCAGCCAGACTTGAGTCTGGACCGGCCAGCCTTTCGTAGACACTCGGACGCCATAATTGATGGCAATGACCGAGGTGTTTATGGGCAACAGCAAGCAGTACACGGATGAGTTCCGCGCAGAGGCGGTGAAGCAGGTAATCGAGCGCGGCTTTACAGTCGTGGACGTAGCCTCCCGGATCGGGATTCCCAAGCACACACTGTACGGCTGCGG
>NZ_LDJO01000077.1 GCF_001431595.1 Stenotrophomonas acidaminiphila | reverse complement strand
GCCGCGCGCGGCAATGGCCACGTCCACCCCGGGCAGGGCATCCAGGGTGTCGGCGGTGAGCGCGGCCATGTCGAACATCGCCGCCATCGTGGTGGGCGGCGGGTAGCGTGGGGCGCAGGCCGGCGGCTGCGCGGCCGCGGCCGGTGCCAGCGTGGCCACGCACAGGGCCAACAGCGCGGGAAGGCGGGGGATCATCGGGGCGCATCCTTGCAGGGGCGGCGTAAAGAAGGGTTACAGGCCGAGCCGCGCCTTCACCTCGGCGGCGATGCGCGGGGTTTCGCGCAGCGGTTCGATCGGCTGCAGCGGATCGGCCTGCAGCGCGTCCAGCCCGTCCAGCAGGCGCCCGCGCGCACGCAGGGCGCGCTGGAAGCGCAGCATGCGCGCCTGTGCGCGCTGGCCCAGCAGCACGCCCACCGGCACCCGGGTGGCGCAGGCCTCGGACAGCAGGTTCACCGAATCGGGCGTGCACACCACCCGGTCGGCCCAGCCCAGCAGGCCGGCATACGGGTTGCTGCCGTCGCCCCCGTCGCTCCAGATCACCCCCGGCACGTCATCGAACGCATGCAGCAGCGCCTGGGTCACCGGCCGCGGCGTGCGCCGCGAGGTGGTGGCCAGCACGCTGCCACCCTCGGCGCGGATGCGCGCGGCCAGTTCGCGCAGCACCGGCACGATCTCCGCCTGCTGCCACGGCGCATGGTCGGTGGGGCCGCCCACCAGCAGCGCGGTACGCGGCCCGGGCAACTGCTCGAAGCTGGCGAACGCGGCGCGGCCGCAGGCCAGCCAGTCGTCGGTCACCGGGTTCAGGCTGCCCAGCAGGGTCAGCACGTTGCCGCCGCGCAGGCGGTCATGCTCGGGCACCACCACCAGGTCCCAGTGGCGGGCGTTGATGCGCGGGTCCAGGATCTGCACCGTGCGCGTGCCACGCCCGCCCAGCACCCGCAGCGCGCCGGCCGCCTGGCGGCCGCAGCCGATCGCCAGCGCCGGTGCCGGCCCGGTGGCCAGCTGTTCGAAGGTCGGCCCAAACCCACGTGCGGCGCCGGGCAGGGTGCGCGGCGCCAGCCAGCGCCACGGCGCGCGCGGCTCCAGCTGCAGCCGCTGCTGGCCGCCCAGGCGCAGCGCCGAAGCCAACGCCACGGCCTGGCGCACGTTGCCGGCGCGGCCGTCGGTGATCGTCCAGGGAAGCGTCGATCGTTTCGCGTGTGGCATTAATTCGTTTCAGTCAGGCCGGGTGTTGCAACAGTCGCGACGCCCTACACTGCGCCCTCTGCTGCGGTGGCATTGTCCGGGGCTTGCCCGCACAAGGCCACGACCGTAGCCAATCCATCACGGAGTTTCCATGTCTGATGTTCTTGCCGATGCCGCGCTCGACCAGCTGTTCCGCACCGCGCGCACCCAGAATGCCTTCCAGGACCGCCCGGTCGAAGACAGCCAGCTGCGCGCGCTGTACGACCTGCTGAAGTGGGGCCCGACCGCGGCCAACTCCACGCCGGCGCGCTTCGTGTTCGTCAAGTCCGCCGAAGCCAAGCAGAAGCTCGCCCCGGCCCTGTCCGAAGGCAACCTGGCCAAGACCCTGGCCGCGCCGGTCACGGTGATCGTCGGTTACGACGAGGATTTCCACGAAAAGCTGCCGTACCTGTTCCCGCACACCGACGCCAAGTCCTGGTTCGACGGCCCGCGCGAAGGCCGCCACGAGGCCGCTTTCCGCAACGGCAGCCTGCAGGGCGCCTACCTGATGATGGCCGCGCGCGCGCTGGGGCTCGACGCCGGCCCGATGTCCGGCTTCGACAACGCCAAGGTCGACGCCGCCTTCTTCGCCGGCACCGCCATCAAGTCCAACTTCCTCGTCAACCTGGGCCATGGCGATCCGTCCGGCGTGTTCCCGCGCCTGCCGCGCCTGTCCTTCGACGAAGCCGCGCGTATCGTTTGACCGCTCCACCCCGGCGCCGTCGCGCGTGCGCCGGCATGCTGAAAAGACCGCTCCCGCCTTCTCATCCCGCATCCCAGGAGACACCCATGTCCACCGTCACCAAGCTGCTGCTCCCGCTGGCCCTGGCCGCCGCCATCACCGCCTGCTCCAAGCCGGCCGACACCGCTGCCCCGGCCGCCCCGGCCGACACCACCGCTGCCGCCCCGGCCGAAGCCGCCGCCCCGGCCGCGCCTGAAGTGGCCCCGATCCAGGTCGCTTCCGGCACCTACACGCTCGACCCGACCCACACCGACGTGCTGGTGCAGTGGACCCACATGGGCTTCTCCAACCCGAGCGCGCACTTCGGCAACGCCGACGGCACCCTGGTCTACGACGCCGCCGACGTCAGCAAGTCCAGCGTGGAAGTGACCCTGCCGCTGTCGGGCCTGAACGCCTTCACCGCCAAGTTCGACGAACACCTGCGCAGCGCCGATTTCTTCGACGCCGCCAAGTTCCCGACCGCCACCTTCAAGAGCACCAAGGTCGAAGCTGCCGGCACCAACAAGCTCACCGTCACCGGCGACCTGACCGTCAAGGGCACCACCAAGCCGGTCACCCTGGACGTCACCATCAACGGCGCCGGCGAACACCCGATGCTGAAGCTGCCGTCGGTGGGCTTCGATGCCACCACCACCCTCAAGCGCAGCGACTTCGGCGTGGGCGCCTACGCCCCGGCGGTCAGCGACGAGGTCAAGGTGCGCATCACCACCGAAGCCTCGATCCCGAAGGCCGAGTAAGCCGCCACCGGGCACGTTCCGGCCGGCAATACGCACAAGGCCCGCCAATGGCGGGCCTTGTGCTTTTCATCGCGGCCGCATCGGCGCAGCGCCGTGGTGCGCCGGTGGCTCAGCGCAGCGCCTGCAGCCACGCCACCACCGCCTCGCTCGGCGACTGCCTGGGCTTCAGCGCCAGCCCGCTGGCCTGCACGAAGGTCTGCGCCACCTGCGCCAGCCGCTGCCGCGCGATCAGCATCACCTGCTTTGCCGCCGCCTGCTGCTTGCGCAGCTGCACGATATGGATCGACGGCCGCCCGGCCGGTGCGTACTTCTGGTCGCGGCGCAGCACGTCGGCCACCTGCGCCACTTCGTGCTCGGCCTGCAGCAGTTGCTGCTGCGCCTGCACCAGCGCCCGCAGCGGCGCGCGCAGCGCCTGCGGCTGCGCAAACCCGGCCAGCAGCGCATCGCACTGGCCATCGTCGGCCACGCGTGCCTGCAGGGTATCCATCACCGCCATCGTCAGCTTGCCCACGTTGCCGCCTGTTCCGTCATGACCGGGCGCGATTGTCGCATCGCCCATGCGCAAAAGGCCCGCCGGGGGCGGGCCTTTGCTCGTTCGTCGTCTGTCGCTCGTGGTGCGGCGGGGCGCTTACTCGCAGCGCACCGCGGTGATGGTGTTGTCCGCGTCCAGGAACACCCGCAGCCGGTCCTGGCGGATATCGCGGCTGATGATGGTGGCCGGGCCGATCGGATTCACCAGCCCGGCGCCGCTCTCGCGCGCCAGCCGGCGCATGTTGGCCTCGTTGCCCGGCTGGCCCACCGCCCACTGCAGCTGCGAGGCATCGCAGCGGCCATCGCCGGCCACGGTCGGGCCGGGAGTGGACAGGCAGCCACCCAGGCCGGCGGCGAGCAGCACGGCGGTGGCGGGAACAAGCAGCAGGTTCAGCGGGCGCGGGGTCATGGCAGGCAACCGGATCAACTGCCCGCAGCATAGCAGCGGGCGCCTGCCGCGGCGTCGTGGTGCGGGCGGCTCAGTCGGCATCGCCGGGGTGCGCCTTCCAGTACCCGGTGGCGCGGATCCAGTCCGTCGGCACCTGCAGGTGCTCGGCAAAGAACTGCCGCATCGCCCGCGCGCGCCGCGATTCCAGCGCGATCCAGTAGTACGCATCGCCGTCGGGCACTTCGAAATCCACCAGCGCGTCCTCCAGCAGGGTGCTGCTGGCCGCGTCCACGCCATTGCGCTCCAGCCACGACACGCGCACCTGCGCGGCGCTGGGCAGCGGCTGCCGGTCGGCCTCCTCGGGGATCTCGATCAGCACCTCGGCCTGCGCGTGCTCCGGCAGTTCCGCCAGGCGCCGGGCGATGGCCGGCAGCGCGGTTTCGTCGCCGATCAGCACATAGGCGTCGTAGTCGTCGGCCACCTGGTAGGACCCGCGCGGTCCGGCCACCACCAGCGCATCGCCCGGCTGCGCCCGCAGCGCCCAGCCCGATGCCACGCCGTGGCCGTGCAGCACGAAATCCAGCACCAGCTCACCGGCCGCGGCATCGTGCAGGCGCGGGGTGTAATCGCGGCTGGGCGAGGGCGCCAGCCCGTCCGGGTAGCGCGGGCCCTGCGCGGTCAGCTCCGGCAGCACGAACGCGCCCTGCGCATTGGGGAAGAACAGCTTGACGTGGTCGTCCGGCCCGGGGCTGTCGAAACCTTCCAGGGCATCGCCGCCCAGCACCACGCGCTGCATGTGCGGGGTCAGGCGCTCACTGCGCAGCACCTGCAGCTGGCGGAATCGCGGGGTCAGGGAAATCCGTCGGTTTTCGTGCAATGACATGGGAATGGCTCGTCAAAAGTAGGGTCAGAGTCGGTTTTTCGCCGCGTCGCCGTGCGCATGCGCGGCCGCCTGGTCCAGCAGCGCGGCCACGTGCGCGGCATCGGCGTCCTGCCAGCGGCCGTTGCGCGCCACCAGCGCCTTCTTCAACCGCTGCATGGCCGCGCGCACCGGCGGCGGCAGGCTGGCCTTGGCCATGGCGCGCGCGCGCTCACGGGCGCGCCGCTGCGCCGCCTCCACCTCGGCCGCGTGCAGCGCCAGCTGCGCCAGCCCGGTTGCGGTGATGCGGTAGCGCCTGCGGCCGCCATCGGCCTCGGCCACCACCCAGCGCTGCTTTTCGAAATCGGCCAGCAGCGGGTACACCGAGCCGGCGCTGGGCACGTACATGTGCATGAACATCTCGCCCACCTGCTGGATCAGCTCATACCCGTGGCGCGGCGCCTGCCCAAGCAGCGCCAACAGCAGCAGCCGCAGGTCGCCACGGCCGAGCGCGCGGGCGGTGGGGTGCTGGCGGGGGCTGGAAGAGGCGGCAGGCATGGGTTTTCGATATATCGAACAAGCCAATGACGATATATCGAAAACTACCCGTGCGCAAACCTGCCGCAGCTCTGGCCCGGGCCGCTGTCATCGCGCTGACCCGCCGCCGCGGCAGTGTTGCCCTGGCCTGCATGCCCGCGGCAGGGCGTGCCGGCGGGACACGCTGTTCCGCCGCCACGCGCCGCAGTGGCCGCGCGCTGCCGTTGCCGACGCCGGTGCCCGGGCGTGCGGGCAAGCCAGTGCAGGGCGCCGCGGCTGTCCGCCGCTGTCCCGCGGGCGGCCATCGCGCTGTCGCGTGTTGTCCGCCAGACACCGCGATCGGCAAGCCCATACGCAGGCGTAGCCAGCTTCGCGGGCGGGCGGGTGCGCTACACTTTGTGGCTCAAAACTACTGAACAAGCGCGCGCGTGCGTGCCGTAACTGGGAGCGCCAATGAACTGGTTGAATGAAGTGCTGAACAACGACCCGAACCCCCTGGAAACCCAGGAGTGGATCGAGTCGTTGAAGGCCGTTATCGATGTCGAGGGCCCCGAGCGCGCGCATCAGTTGCTGGAAGGCATGGTTGAGCTGACCCGTCGTTCGGGCGCGTTCCTGCCGTTCTCCCCCACCACCGAATACGTCAACACCATCGAGCCGCAGCTGGAGGCCAAGAGCCCCGGCAATGCCGAGCTGGAATGGCGCATCCGTTCCATCATCCGCTGGAACGCCATGGCCACCGTGGTGCGCGCCAACCGCAAGCCGGGCGACCTGGGCGGCCACATCGCCTCCTTCGCCTCCGGCGCCACGCTCTATGACGTGGGCTTCAACCACTTCTGGCGCGCGCCCAGCGACACCCACCCGGGCGACCTGCTGTTCATCCAGGGCCACAGCGCCCCGGGCATCTACGCCCGCGCCTTCCTGGAAGGCCGCATCGACGAGCAGCAGCTGGACAAGTTCCGTATGGAAGTGGATGGCGGCGGCCTGTCGTCCTACCCGCACCCGTGGCTGATGCCGGACTTCTGGCAGACCCCCACCGTGTCCATGGGCCTGGGCCCGCTGGCCGCCATCTACCAGGCGCAGTTCATGCGCTACCTGGAAAACCGCGGCCTGATCGAGAAGTCCGACCGCAAGGTGTGGTGCTTCATCGGCGACGGCGAGAGCGACGAGCCCGAGACCCTGGGCGCCATTGCCCTGGCCGGCCGCGAAGGCCTGGACAACCTGATCTTCGTGGTCAACTGCAACCTGCAGCGCCTGGACGGCCCGGTGCGCGGCAACGGCAAGATCATCCAGGAACTGGAAGGCGTGTTCCGTGGCGGCGGCTGGAACGTCATCAAGCTGCTGTGGGGGTCCTACTGGGATCCGCTTCTGGCCAAGGACACCAACGGCGTCCTCAAGAAGCTGATGATGGAAACCGTCGACGGCGAATACCAGAACTGCAAGGCCTTCGGCGGCGCGTACACGCGCGAGCATTTCTTCGGCAAGTACCCGGAAACCGCCGCCATGGTGGCCAGCCTGTCCGACGACGACATCTGGCGCCTGAACCGCGGCGGCCATGACCCGCACAAGGTGTACGCCGCCTACCACCAGGCCGTGAACACCAAGGGCATGCCCACCGTCATCCTGGCCAAGACGGTCAAGGGCTACGGCATGGGCAGCGCCGGCGAGGCGCTCAACCCCACCCACCAGACCAAGAAGCTGGACGACGAAGCGGTGCGCCACTTCCGCGACCGCTTCAACATCCCGGTCACCGACGAACAGCTCAAGGACGGCCAGGTGCCGTTCTACCACCCGGGCCCGGATTCGCCGGAAGTGCAGTACCTGCAGGCGCGCCGCGCATCGCTGGGCGGCTACCTGCCGCAGCGCCGCCGCAAGGCCGACAAGTCCTTCAACGCGCCCAAACTCGAGACCTACGAGCGCCTGCTCAAGGATTCGGGCGAGCGCACCTATTCCACCACCATGGCCTTCGTGCAGACGCTGAACATCAGCCTGCGCGACAAGGAGCTGGGCCCGCGCCTGGTGCCCATCGTCGCCGACGAAGCCCGCACCTTCGGCATGGAAGGCCTGTTCCGCCAGATCGGCATCTACGCCCCCTACGGCCAGAAGTACAAGCCGGTCGACGCCGACCAGCTCATGTACTACCGCGAAGACCAGAGCGGCCAGGTGCTGCAGCAGGGCATCAGCGAGCCGGGCGCCATCGCCTCGTGGATGGCCGCCGGCACCAGCTACTCGGTCAGCAACGTGCCCATGCTGCCGTTCTACATCTACTACTCGATGTTCGGCTTCCAGCGCGTGGGCGACCTGGCCTGGCAGGCCGCGGACATGCGTACCCGCGGCTTCCTGCTGGGCGGCACCGCCGGCCGCACCACGCTCAACGGCGAAGGCCTGCAGCACGAGGACGGCTTCAGCCACATCGTGGCCGGCGGCATCCCCAACGTGCGCAGCTACGACCCCACCTTCGGCTACGAAGTCACGGTGATCCTGCAGCATGGCACCAAGGCCATGATGGAAGACCAGGTCGACGAGTACTACTACATCACCCTGATGAACGAAAACTACACCCACCCGGCCATGCCGGAAGGTGCAGCCGACGGCATCATCAAGGGCATGTACCTGCTCACCGATGCCGGCAAGCCCAAGAAGGGCGAGCTGCGCGTGCAGCTGCTGGGCAGCGGCACCATCCTGCGCGAAGCCATTGCCGCGGCCGAACTGCTGGACAAGGACTTCGGCGTCACCGCCGACATCTGGTCCTGCCCCAGCTTCAACGAACTGCGCCGCGACGGCTTCGACGCCGAGCGCTGGAACCGCCTCCACCCGGAAGCCGAACCGCGCAAGGCCTACGTCACCCAGCTGCTGGAAGGCCGCCAGGGCCCGGCCATCGCCGCCACCGACTACGTGCGCGCCTACGCCGACCAGATCCGCGCCTTCGTGCCGATGACCTACTCGGTACTGGGCACCGACGGCTTCGGCCGCTCCGACACCCGCGCCAACCTGCGCCGCTTCTTCGAAGTGGACCGCTACTACATCGCCCACGCCGCCATCGCCGCGCTGGCGAAGGACGGCAAGATGACCGCGAAGGACGTGGCTCGGGCGATCAAGCAGTACAACATCGATCCGGAGAAGGCGAATCCTGTAGGGGTTTGAGTGACCGTTAGTGAGTCTAATAGGCGGCTGTGAGGCCGCCTATTTTTTTTGAATAAATGCAAGGTACGCAGAACTAAGGATGGACCGGCCAGAGTTCCGTAGACACTCAGTCGCCGCTCTGCGCGTAGCGCCTCTCAAACTCTACCGGTGACAGTCCGCCAGCGGAACCATGTA
>NZ_LDJO01000076.1 GCF_001431595.1 Stenotrophomonas acidaminiphila | reverse complement strand
CGTGCGCCAAGGCGCACGGCGACGCAGCGTCTACTCCGGTGGGGATGCTGTGCATCGCTGCAGCCAGCCTGGCCATCGAGCGCCTGCGGAAGACGCCGGCGGTCTTGAGCGTGCCCATGGGGGAGCGGCCATGCATCGGGGGAACGTGACGAAGCCATCACCGCTGGCGATACCGCCCGGTCGGTTGTTGGCGCCGGCTCGAGGCCGCGATGGAGAACTGTGCGGTGCGGATCGCAGATTGCCCGTGCCCGGCCACGCGCCGGACCAGGCATGGCTGCGGCCTGCGGCCCGTCTGCGGGGGCCGGTAGTGCGGTATGCCACAGCCGCAGCTGTCGGCAGCCTGGAGCCGGGAAGCGGCTCTTTGCGCGCATGGCCCCTACGCTGCTGTGAAGTGCCTGCAGGCGCGGCGTCCTGCGCGCGCCACGAGCGTCCGCCCCCTGTTGTCCGGCAACGCCCCGGCCCCCTCTTCCCGGGCGCGGCATTGCCAGCGTGCGATGGCTCCGGTGCCTGGCGCCGGACCCATCCAGCCCGCCGGAATCCACGTCGCGCCGGCACTGCTGATGCAGGACCGCGGAACGGTACCTGCATCGAAGTGCCAACAGCGATCTTTCCCGGCACAGCGATGGCCTGTCCGTCGCAAGAACGCTTCTTCGTATCCATCGCGGATCGCGATGCGGACCCTGCCCGGGCCGGGTCGACCATGAGAACCGTGGCGACCCGGCGCGCCGCATGCAGGCAGCACTTCGAACGTGGTTGGGCGTGGCTTTCGTAATGCCATTGCAGCGTGTCCTGGCCTGTCGCCGCGTGTCGCGTGGGGACATCCATCGAGCGGGAAAACAGACTGTCCGTTCGTGACGCGGACGTAAAATGGAAGGCGATTCCAGAAGGATTTGGTTGTGCTCCAGATACCATCGTCCCGCACCAGTTCACGTCGATCAATGCGGCAGGAAAGGACCAGGACCATCCTGTCCATTGCGGGGGGAACCTGCATCAGCCTGGGACTGGCGTGGACGTTCTGCTATCTCCACTTCGGCCGTGGCGACCTGTCGCTGGTGTTCGTTGGATTGATCGCAGTCGGGATATTCGCCCTCCATCGCGTTCCGCGCAGTGACACGACATCGCTGCTGATCGTCGCCAACGGCATATTCCTGGTGGTCTGCGTGATCTCGTTGATCGATGCCCCGGTCGCGTGGGTACCGCGCTCGGCCCACTTGTTCCTCCTGCCGCTTGCCGCCGGGGCGGCGTCCACGTTTGACGCGCGCGAAAGGTATGGCTCGCTCTTCTTCCCGCTGGCATGCCTGGGCATGTTCTCGGCATTCGCGATCGGGGCGCTCGACCCGCTTGCACCTGGCGTGTCTCCTCCGCTGGAAGTGCGCGCCTGGGGCGCCAGGCTCAACACGGCGTTCTCGATGGCACTGCTGGTGGTGGTCTTTGCCATCTATCGGAACGACATAGGCAGGCGGTTGCGCCTGGAGCGCGAACTTGCGCGTGCCGTCCGGAAAGGGGAGTTCGAAGTCCACTATCAGCCGCAGCTGCTCAGTAACGGTGCCATTACCGGCGCGGAAGCACTGGTACGCTGGCGTCATCCCTCCGGCACCCTGCTTGCACCCGATTCCTTCATCCCGGTGGCGGAGGACAGTGCCCTGATCTGTGACCTTGGGCTGGAAGTCCTGCGTCAGGGCTGCGAGACCTTGAATGACTGGTCGCGCGACCCGGCAACCCGCGGGTTGAAGCTGGCGGTGAATGTCAGCCCCATGCAACTGCTGGACGATGAGTTCCTGGCCGCGGGGGCCGCGCTCATACGCTCTTCCGGCATCAACTCCGGGCTGCTGGAACTCGAGCTGACCGAGTCGGCGCTGTCGGCGGATGCCATATTGGTGGCCAGCAGGATGACCGCGTTCGAAAAGATGGGCGTTACCTGGGCCCTGGACGATTTCGGGACTGGATATTCCTCCTTGTCCACGTTGCGCGCGCTGCCGGTCCGGAAGCTCAAGATCGACAGGCGATTCGTCGATGAAGCGGTCAAGCAGGAGGGCGCGCGGCGGCTGCTGGGCAAGATAGTCGAGATATCGCAGGTGATGGGCATGGATGCGCTGGCCGAGGGCGTGGAGACCACCGAGCAGCGTGACCTGCTGGTCAGTCTCGGCTGCACGCACTTCCAGGGCTATCTGTTTGCCCGCCCCATGCCGGGTTCCGCCTTCAGGCAGTGGCTGGTCGAACACCAGTCCCTGCATCGAACGGCGGGTGCGGAGTATGCGGCGGCGGAGTGACCCGGCAGCGCCGCACCGTCCATGGTCGCCGCGCGCGTGGAGCGCCGAGGTGCGCGTGAAAGCCGCCAGAGCGCATGTACCCAGCGGATCGGATGGTATGGCCGGCAGGCCTGCGCACGCACGGTGCGGCAGCGTCGCCAGGACACGGGGAGCCGCCCTGTTCCATCGGTCCAGACGGCAGCGCCATCAGGGGTGACTACAACCAATGGCACGGTTGGGTGACACGCCTGTCTCCTAGACTGCTGATGCTTGCAGAATGGAAGGACACGCCATGGGTCAATCACGATGGATATCCGCAGCGATGCTGTGCACGGCGTTCGTCGCTGCGGCCGCTGCCAACGACGCGAAAACGAAGGTCATCGTTCTCGGGGTCGATCATGCAGCCCAGCTTGTGGCCCCGGCCGACAGCCCGGCGCACCTGGCCGCGTTCCTCGCACGTGCCGATCCTGACGCGATCTGCATCGAGCGGTCTCCCGACGAGTTCGCCCGGAACAGCTATTACGAGTTCACCTATGAGGTGCAGGACGTGGCGGTCCCGTTCGCCAGGGAGCATGGGGTGGCGCTGTGCCCGGTTGACTGGCAGCCATCGGCGGAGGATGCCCGGCTCGGGTTCGACCTGGATCTGTCATCGATCCCCGAAATACGGCCGAGCTCCGGCTACCAGCAGTTCCTTTCCTTCCCACAGCCCGCTCAGCTGAAACGCACCCTGTTCCATGCCGACGACCCAGGCAACACGCAGCGGATCGCAGACTGGGCCGCCACGCCCGCGGCGAAGGCCGAGCACGACATGCCCCGGCGGATGTACCTGTACCGGACATTCCTGCAGGCCAGGCGCCTGGCGAGTGCGGCCAAGGCACGCCCCGGATCGACCGTGGTGCTCATCGTCGGTGAGTTCCACAAGCGCGACATAGAGAATGTCCTGTCCGCCGATGCGGGGATCGAGATCGTCCAGCCATCGACCGTTGGAAAGCCGACCGCGGACGAACTGGCGGCCGCGTCGCGGCGTGAGTTCCATGCCGCGATCGCCACGTTCAACCTGCTCGGTGTGCAGGCGGATACGGGGAACATGGACCATGCCTACGTGGCCAGCGCCCTGGAGTCACTGGCAGAGCATGGGCAGACGCAGGAGACGCGGTTGCTGGAGACGCGCTTTGCCCTCCTGGCCGGACGCATGAGTGCGCGCGAAGCGATAGAGGCGTATCAGCGGGTGGCGGACCAGGCGGGCGCCGAGGCCTTTACCTGGACAGGAGTCCAGGACCATACCCGGTTGGATTCCTACTTCGACCCGTTTGGAAACCTGACCGTTCGGCAACGTGCCCTGCTGGAGATCGCACGTGAGCGGGCCAGGCTGGGGATGCCGGACCAGGGCAAGACGATGAGACAGCTCGGCAGCGAACTCGGCGCGCGCAAGGCGATCCAGCTGGCTGCCTACTGGGATCGGCATATCGCTCAGCCGGCGCGGAACTGAGGCGAGGGCGTTCGACCCTGGTGCCCGTCACCCGCGTGTACGGCCAGCCTGCATGAGCAGGCCGGGGCGTGGGCCGCCGGCAACCGAGGGGCCGGGGATGCATCCCCGATGACGGGAATATCGCGGTGAACGGGCCGGCCGTGCCCGCGTCCACTGGTACCGGCGCGCCCCGACGGCACGATGCATGCGCCGGGCCAGCTGACCCTCGCGGTCGGGCGGCTGTCCACGTGCGTGGACGCGGCAGGCTGCATGCAGCGGCGGGCCGCCGCCGCCGTCCAGCGGGGCGGGCACGATGGGCGTATCGTGTCCGGGTAGATGCACGGTCGTGCGCGTGCAACCGGTGGCTGTCAGTGCCAGTGGCGTGCCGCGCGCTCGGCTGTGAGGGGGGCAACGGCGGGGACGGCCGCATGACCATGAAGGCGGTGTCCGGCGCGGATGGCCGGCATCGTGACGCATGCAGCACGGGGAGCGCCGGGCGTGGCGCCGGTCTGGCGCGTGGCGCCGCTTCCCGGGGCGATGGCCTTGGCAGAACCGCAACAGACACAGGAGCCGGAATCCATGAAACACGAAACCTACAACCGCTGGTCGATCGGGCTGCATTGGCTGATGCTGCTGCTGTTCGTGCTGGCGTATGCCTCCATCGAACTGCGCGGGATCTTCGAGAAGGGTACCGCGCAGCGCGAGCTGATGAAGAGCGCGCATTTCTCGATGGGCCTGGCGATCCTCGCGCTGGTGTGGGTGCGGATGATCGCGCGCATGCTGACCACCACGCCGCCCATCGTCCCGGCACCGCCGGCCTGGCAGCGCTGGGCGGCCACGGCGGTCCACCTGCTGCTGTATGTCTTCATGATCGCCCAGCCGCTGCTGGGCTGGCTGGTGCTGAGCGCTGCGGGCAAGCCGGTGCCGTTCTTCGGCCTGACCCTGCCGCCGCTGGTGGCGACGGATACCACGCTGGCCGGCACCCTCAAGGAACTGCACGAGACCCTCGGTAGCGTCGGCTACTGGCTGATCGGCATCCACGCGCTGGCTGCGCTGCTGCACCACTACGTGATGAAGGACAACACGCTGCGGCGGATGATGCCGTCCGCTGGGCGACACGCCGGCGCGCACCGCGCCTAGGCCGGCGATCCGGTTGGAGCGGCGGCCTGACCGGTCCCGCTCCACCGCTTGCCACCGGGCGCGGCCGCAACCCGGCTGTTCCCCCGGGCGGTCCTGCGGCAGGCGCATGCCGCGGACGACACCCGGTGCCGCCCGTTGCGCGGCAGGCCATGTCGGCTGCGGGGTGGTCGGTGTACCCCCGCAAGGGGAGAAATGCGCCGGCGCGGCACCGGCAGCATCGAAAAATGCGACGGGATGACGGGTGTCAGCGCCCGTCGAGTACGGCGCTGATGGCGGCCACCATTTCCGGGTCGGCGGCCACGCCCTGCACTTCGCTGCGCGCGCGTACGCGGCCTTCCGCGTCGAGCAGCACCAGCACGCTGGTGTGGTTGATGCTGCCGTCGTCGCGGAAGCGGTAGCGCACGTCCAGCAGGTTGGCGAGGGCGCGTACGTCGCCCTCGGCCGGGCGCAGGAAGCGCCACTCGTCGGGCGCGCGGTGGCGCTGCGCGATCTCGGCCAGCGCGGCGGGGGTGTCGCGTACCGGATCGAGGGTCAGCATGTCCACGTCCAGGCGCGTGCGCTGGTCTGCCGGCAGTTGTTTCTGCACCGCCTTGGCGCTCTCGATGATGAGTGGGCACATCAGGTGGCAGTTGCCGTAGAACATGGATACCAGTTGCGGACGGCCGCGCAGCGACGCCCACGGCACGGACGTCCCGTGCTGGTCGGTGAGCGTGACCTGCAGGTGGTACAGCGACTGGCCGGGCAGGCTGGCCGCCGGCGCAACCGGCGCGTCGGCGGCGTTGAGCACGGGCGACACGCCCAGCGCCAGGCCGAGCAGCAGGAATGCGATGGATCTGTTCATGGCTGGCTCCTTGCGCAGCGGAAACCGAGATTGCCCAGGGTGGCCCCGGGTTGAAGCGCCGACAGCAACACGAAGCGCTTGACCACGCCGTAGTCGGCCGGGTCGTTGAAAGCCATGGCGCTGGCGCCGCAATAGCGCAGCGCATCGCCATCGGCCTGGCCACGGCGGTCGCCGCCGGCCAGCAGCGAGGCGAAATCCTCGCTCCACTCCCAGTGCGCGCCGTGCAAGGCGTGGATGCCGTGGACGTTGGCCGGTGCGCCGGCGGCGGCATCGGGGGCGCGTGGGGTTCCGTCGTTGACCTGGCGCAGGCGCCAGGCGTGGTCGCCACGCGCATCAGCGCGGGTGGCATCGGCGGCCGCCGCGTACTCCCATTCCAGGAAAGTCGGCAGGCGCGCCTGGTCGGCACGGCAATAGGCGTCGGCCGCGTACCAGTTCACGTGGGTAACCGGCGCCTGTGGATCGAGCGCGTCGCCGGGCGCGTCCGGCTGGGCCCAATGGCCGAGGTAGCCGGGACTGGAAAACACCGCTGGAACCTGGTCGCGCCGCCACTGCGGGTTGCGCGCCAGGAATGCGGCGAACTGCGCGTTGCTGACCGGGCGCGCCATCAGCGAGAAGTCCGCCACGACGCGCGTGGCGGAGGTTTCCTCGAACCGCACGGAGGAACGGAACGGACCGCCGGGAACGTTGCGGTAGCCGTCATCGGCCTCCACGGCAGCGGCGGTGGCCGATGCCAGGAGCAACACCAGGAAGAACGTCCGTTCCATGTGCGTGGCCCTGCTTACTTGTGCTGGCTGCCCTGCGGCACGCCTTCCTTGTAGTCGATGTCGTGCTGCTGGCCGGTGTAGATCTCCGGGTTCTTCTCGCCCTCGACCTTGAGGATGCCCAGCGAGCCCTTGTGGAAGGTGCGGAAGATGCTGTGGTCGACCAGCACGAAGTTGCCGGGCACGTCGGCCTTGAACTCGACGATGGCCGAACCACCGGCCGGGACCAGCGTGGTCTGCACGTTCTCCTGGTACTTCGAGCCGCCCTCGGTGTAGACCTTGTCGAAGATCTCGCCGATGACGTGGAAGCTCGACACCAGGTTCGGGCCGCCGTTGCCGACGAAGATGCGGATCTTCTCGCCGGCCTTGGCGGTCAGCGCCTTGTCGCCCTGCAGCGAATCGACCGAACCATTGAACACCACGTAGGTCGGGTGTTCCTCGATCGCCTTCTCCAGGCTGAAGGGCTGCAGGCCCGGCTCGCCGTGCGCGCCTTCGGTGTAGAAGTCGCCCTGCACCACGTAGAACTCCTTGTCCACCGGCTCCATGCCTTCCTCCGGCTCGACCAGGATCAGGCCGTACATGCCGTTGGCGATGTGCATGCCCACCGGCGCCATCGCGCAGTGGTAGATGTACAGGCCCGGATTGAGCGCCTTGAAGGTGAACTGCGTCTCCTTGCCCGGCAGCGTGAACGTGGCCTCGGCGCCACCGCCCTGGCCGGTGACCGCATGCAGGTCGATGTTGTGCGAGAAATGCGAGCTGTGGTGGTTCTTCAGCTTGAACTCCACCGTATCGCCCTTGCGCACGCGGATGAAGCTGCCCGGCACCGTGCCGCCGAAGGTCCAGTAGTTGTAGGTCACGCCATCGGCCATGCGCATGTCCTTCTCGACCATTTCCAGGTCGACGACGACATGGGCCGGCGTCTTGCGGGTGATCGGTGGCGGTGCGAACGGCGGCGCGGTCAACACGGCCTGGATCGTTTCCAGCGGTGCTTCGGCGACGTCTTTCTTTGCTGCGAAGGCATTGCCGGCGAAGGCGGCGGCGATGGCGCCAGCGAGTGCGCAGGCGACGAATGGGTGGTGCAGGCGCTTCATGTTGTTACCCCGTGAATGGCCTCAGGCCGATGGGTCCATGTTCCCGGCGCGGACTGCCCCGCAGCGTTGATCCGGATCAATCCAGCCCCGCCGGAAAGCCGCGAAATCGGCCCAATCACACGCGACTTGACCAAGGTCAAAAGCCCGGCCGATCGCGCCTCCATGCAGTCCCGCCAACGCCGTGCTCAGGCCTGCCAGGTCGATGCCGAACGCCAGCAGCGCCACAGCGCATGGGCGGCGCCCAGCCATGCCAGCACCAGCAGGGCGCCGGACACGCGCGCCAGTCCCGGCAGCACGCAGGCCACGGCCAGCGACAGCGACGCGGCCGCATGCAGCCACCACACCCGTCGCTTGTGCCGCTCGTCGAACAGGCTGCCGACACCGGGTATGCGGGTACCACGCGGCATGCGCCGGCGCAGCTCGATCCAGGCGAGGAAACCGGTGATTTCCATCGCCATGCCCAGCACCAGTGCGGGAAAGCCCACCGCCACCACCAGCGTGCCGGCAAGCACGCCCCGGCCCGGCAGCCACATCGCCAATGCGCCGCAGCCGAGCGCCACGCCGCCCAGCGCCCAGAACCGCCGCAGCACGGTACCGCGGCGATGCGGCGCGCGCAGTTGCAGCACGATCACCGTGGCGGCGAACAGCAGCAACGGCAATGTGGCCAGGGTGCGCGCCCCTGCCGCGGGCAGCGTGGCGCCGAGGCCATCGGCCGCCGCAGCCAGCATCACCCCGGCAAGCAGCACCAGCCACGCCCACAGCCATGCCGGCGCGATGCAACGCACGCCCTGCAGCATCGGCATGACCATGCTGCCCACTGCGGCCAGCAGTCCCAGCACCCAGCCCAGCAGGCCGAATCCGGCATGTGCAGCGGTCAGTGGCCTGGCCGGAGCCAGCCACCCCAGCCGCATCGACAGCAGCGCGGCACCCAGCACGAGCGCCGCCAGCAGAGACGCCGCGGCCAGGCCGATGCCGATACGTACCGCGCGTGCACCGCTGCCGCGCACCACCGCGACCAGTACCGCGCCTGCTGAAAGTGCCAGCGTGCCCAGCAGCAGCGGCGCTGCGAGCATGCCGCACAGGATCGAATGCGTGGCGATCGCCGGCAGCAGCAACACCACGCCCAGGTTGAACGTGGCGTGCAGCGGTGCGACGCCGCGCGCCAGCGGCAGCGGACTGGCTGCGGCCACCGGCAGGAACTGCACCAGGCTGCCGAGCATCGCGTTGCCCAGCAGGCCCAGGGTGAACACATGCACCAGCGCGATGGTGGCCGGTGCATGCACGGACAGCAGCAGGGCGTCGCCCCCGGCCAGCAGCCAGGCGCCGGCCAGTGCGCCCCAGAGCAGCGAGGTGGCGAGGAAGCGCAGCGGGTACGACGGCGGCGGCGCCTGGGCGAATGCCAGGCTGCTCATGGTGCCGGCGGCGCGTCCAGAAGGTGTCGGTCGGCTGCGTGGCAGACCACCAGGCAGGCGCCGTCCGTTGTGGTATGCGCATCCCAGGCGAAGCCCATCTGCTCGAGCATCGGCAGCAGTGGCGCGGGATACATCGGCGTCAGCGCCACCAGCCGTTGCCCCGGAGGCAGTGTGTGCAGGCAGGTGATGATGCGCTCCATCGGCTGCGGAGCCGGCAGGCCGCGCAGGTCCAGGCGCGGTGCCGTCACCGTGTTCAACCGCCCAGCCACAGCAGCCAGCCCAGCGGGTGATGTGTCCGCGCGATGCCGTAGATCTGCAGGAAGCACAGTGCCGCCGCAGTCACCAGCACGGCGCGCGCGCGCGCGTTGCGTCCACGCCGGAACGCGGCCATGCCCAGCCCGACATAGGCCACCAGGAAGGCGAGCTTGGCCCACAGCCAGCCGTTGGCGAACAGGGCCGAAGGCAGCAGGGTCAGCAGCATCATCGCCGCGGTCAGCAGCACGGTGTCGATGGTGTAGCTCAGGTAGCGCACCGCGGCCAGCCGCGGCCAGCGCATGCCGGCCATCAGCGCCAGTGCGCGCAGCGCGAACAGGGTGCCGCTGCTCATCGCGGCGCTGATATGGACAAGCTTGATGTCCGGGTAGAAGACCAGCATCGCGCTCATCCGGGGCGCCCGTCCGCACGCGGTGCCAGGTAGATCCGGCCGATGCGCGTGACCCACGGCGCCAGTGCCAGCAGCCAGCCGAAGGCGGCCGCAGCCTGCCACGCCAGCGCGTCGGGCGCGATGTCGGCGACGATGCGCATCACCGCCACCACCTGCAGCAGGCCGAACGCGAACCATGCGACCTTCGGCATCACCAGCGGCCGCCCGGAGTGGCCCTGGGTCACCCGCGTCACCATCGCCACCAGCAGGCTGCCGAAGAAGCCGATGAACAGCGCATGCATCGGTGCGCGGCCGAGGATGAAATCGCCGCTCGCCAGGTACGTCACGCTCTGTACGACGTACAGCGCGAAGGTCACCGGCAGCCATGCGGTGCCGACGAACAGCACCGCCAGCAGGCCGGGCATGCGCCGCCGCGGCCACCAGCGCCATACCGCCCAGCCGGTCAGCAGCAGCAGCGGCGCATCGACCAGCCACAGCCAGGCATAGCCGTGCACCAGTTCCAGTCCAAGGTGTACCAGCAGCACCCATACCGCGCCCAGCCACGGCAGCGGCCGCCACGGCTGGTAGCCCGGCACGATGTTGCTGGCGAAGAACGGGAACATGCGGTGCGCCACGGTCACGTACACCGGCAGCAGCAGGCCCATGCCGCCGATCTTGATGCTGGCGAAGGCCCAGGCGGGCGAGGCGCCGAGCACGAAGGCGATGAACATCGCCAACCCCAGCCAGCCCAGCACCAGCCCGGCGAAGCATGAGCGCGCATGCCAGGTGCGGCCCTTCTCGTCGGCCAGCAGGCGGCCCAGGGTGAACAGCGCCGAGGTCCAGCCGGCCAGCGCCATCCACAGGCCCACGGTCAGCCCCGCATGCCATCCCGCCGCGCCGAGCAGGATGGCCAGCTGCCCGCCCATCAGGCCCAGGCCCACCGGCACATAGCGCCAGCGTTCCAGCTCGCGCAGGCCCATCCAGCGCGGGAACACGGTCAGCAGGAAGCCGAAGATGAAGCTGGGCAGCACCAGGTACTGCATCACGAAGGCATGCAGCCAGCCGGCGGGTATCGCCATCTCGGGCATCGTCCAGCCGCCCCAGCGCGCCGCCGCCAGCCACAATGCCCACCACGCCATCGCCAGCAGGACGTTGCCGGCGCCGACGAAGAACATCAGCCGGTGCGGTGCATGGCCGAGCCAGGCGGGAGACAGGCGGGGCGGCGGCGGGGCGTGGTTTTCCATGGGCGCAGCTTGCTAC
>NZ_LDJO01000075.1 GCF_001431595.1 Stenotrophomonas acidaminiphila | reverse complement strand
AGGGTTCCCAGGCGCTGCCGAGGAACAGCTCGACCTTGCCGCAGGATGGGCAGGCATGCAGGTCGAATGCTTCGCGGTTCACCAGCAGTTCGCCGAGGTTGCCGAGCAGGAACGGCAGCGCCTGGGAACCCTCGTGGAAGCGCTTGCGGCCAGCGAACACCATCGGCGTGCCCGGGCAGCGCAGGCAATCGATCAGACGCGGCGGCCAGGCCGCCGGATCGGCGTTGTCGGGGCGGAAACCCGGGTCCGTACTGCCATCGACGCGGGTGCCGCATTTCCAGCACTGGTCGAAGGTGTCCTCGTTGCTTTCCCTGCAGTGGCTACAGATCCAATGGGTCATGGTCACGCCTGTCCTGTGCGATGCGGGCATCGTAGCGTAGCCGCGGGCGTCGTGGTGACCGCGCACGGGGGAACTGCCCGAAGCGGTCGCCGGGGTCGCCCGCCGCCGGCGCGAGGCGCTGCAGTCATCGGGGCGGGCGATAAAAAGAGCCCGCATCGCTGCGGGCTCAGGTCCGGCTGCAGAACCGTTGCGGCGGCCGGTCAGTGCGGCCGGGCCAGGTCGTCGATCAACACGCGCAGGAAACGCGCGGCCTCACCGCCGGTGCAGGCGCGGTGGTCGAACGTGACCGACAGCGGGATCACCTTGTGCGTTTCCACGCCGCCCATCACCGGGGTCACCTGGAAGCGGGCGCGACCTGCGGCGACGATGGCCACGCACGGCGGCACCACCACCGGGGTGGCATAGCGGCCGGCGAACATGCCGAAGTTGGACAGGCTGATGGTGTAGCCGCTCAATTCCGACGGCGCGATGCTGCGCTCTTCCACCTGCTGGCGCAGGCGGTTGATGCCTTCGCGCACGCCGCGTGCGTCGAGCATGTCGGCGTTGCGCAGTGCCGGCACGAACAGGCCGTCGTCGGTGTCCACGGCGATGCCGATGTCCACCTGCGCATGCAGGGTGCGGGTGAGGGTGTCGCCGTCGAACCAGGCGTTCATCGCCGGCACCGCCTGGCAGGCGGCGACGATGCCGCGCACCAGCCGCGAGGTCATGTCGTTGCCCGGTGCCCAGGCATGGATGTCGGCGTCGTCGGTCAGCGTGGTCGGCACGACCTTGCTGTGCGCGTCGGCCATAACCCGCGCCATGTTGCGGCGCACGCCCTTGAGCGGCTCGGGCTGGCCCTTGGCGACCACGCCCGGGGGTGCGGTGCGCATCGGCTTGCCGGCGGCCGACAGCGGCGTGCGCGCGGCTTCGGCGCGCACGGCCGGCGCTGCCGCGGCGGCGGCCTGGACCGCCTGCGGTGCGGCTGCAGGCGCGCTGCCGACCTTGGCGGTGCCGGCTTCGGCGGCCTGCTTCACATCGCTCATCGTCACCGCGCCGTCGGCACCGGTGGCGCGCACCCGTGCCAGGTCCACGCCGAGCTTGCGCGCCATCGCGCGCACCGCCGGCACCGCCTTGACCCCGCCCACGGCCACGGCCTGTTCGGTGTGCACGGCATTGGAGCTGACCATGGCCCCGACCACGGTGCCTTCGTCGGCACGCTCGGCCGCGCCTGCAGCCGGAGCCGGAGTAGGAGCCGGTTCGGGAGCGGGAGCGGCAGGTGCGCCATGGTGATGGCCGGTGTCCTGGCCTTCGGCGCGCTGCGGCAGGTTCGGATCGATCTCGAACTGGGCCAGCATGTGCCCGGTCACCACGATGTCGCCGGCACCGCCGGCCAGCTTCAGCACCTTGCCGGAGACCGGCGAAGGCACTTCCACCACGGCCTTGGCGGTCTCCATCGACACCAGCGGCTCGTCCAGCTTGATCACGTCGCCTTCCTTGACGAACCACTCCACGATGGTCGCGTCCGGCAGGCCTTCGCCCAGGTCGGGCAGGTTGAAATTCTTGGTCTGGCTCATCTCAGGGGGTTTCTTCCAGTAGTTCCAGGTCGCGTGCCGGCAGCCAGCCAAGCGCGCCGTTGGCGCGTTCGGCCCACCACCAGCCACCATGTTCGTGATGCAGTCGCACCAGTTCGCCGCTGTCCACGTCCAGTTCCTGCGCGGTGTAATCGCGCAGCGCCTCGGCGCGGCCGTCGCCGAGCACGCGCAGCCATGCCACCGGCGCCCAGCCGGCGCGGTTGTCGGCGGTGCGCACCCAGGCGAAGTCCGGCCATTCCTCGTCGCGCACGCCGAGTTCGACGATCTCCCCGGCATGGAAACGCAACGGCACCGGGTACTGGCTGCGGTAGGCGTTGAGCAGTCGCGCGCGCATGTCAGCCGGCCGCCACCGCGCGCCTGGCCGCCGCCACGATCCGCTCCACGCTCGGCAGGTACTTCATTTCCAGGCGGAACAGCGGGATGTGGGTGTCGTAGCCGGTGACGCGCTCGACCGGCGCCAGCAGGTCGTACATCGACTCCTCGGCCAGGCGGGCGGCGATCTCGGCGCCGAAGCCGGCGGTCTTGGGCGCTTCCTGCACGATCACGCAGCGACCGGTCCGGGCGACCGATTCGGCAATGGTGGCGAAGTCCAGCGGGCGCAGCGTGGCGACGTCGATGACCTCGGCGCTGATGCCGTCGGCGGCCAGCTTGTCGGCCGCTTCCAGCGCCTCCTTGACCTGTGCGCCCCAGGCCACCAGGGTCACGTCGGTGCCGTCGCGCAGCACGAAGCACACGTCCAGCGGCAGCGCCTCGCCGTCGTTGGCGACCACTTCCTTGTACTGGCGGTAGATGCGCTTGGGCTCCATGTAGATCACCGGATCCGGCTCGCGGATGGCGGCCAGCAGCAGGCCGTAGGCGCGCTGCGGGCTGGACGGCAGCACCACGCGCAGGCCCGGCACGTTGGTGAAGATGGCTTCGTTGGCCTCGCTGTGGTGCTCGGGCGCGCGGATGCCGCCGCCCCACGGCACGCGCAGCACCATCGGGCAGTGCAGGCGGCCGCGGGTGCGGTTACGCATGCGCGCGGCGTGGCAGATGATGTGGTCGACCATCGGGTAGACGAAGCCGTCGAACTGCGCTTCGGCCACCGGCTTCATGCCCTGCACGGCCAGGCCGACGGTGAGCCCGGCGATGGTGGTCTCGTCCAGCGGGGTGTCGAGCACGCGCTGCGCGCCGAACTTCTGCTGCAGGCCGGCGGTGGCGCGGAACACGCCGCCGTTGACGCCCACGTCCTCGCCCAGCACCAGTACCGACGGGTCGTGTTCCATCTCCCAGGCCAGCGCCTGGGTCACGGCTTCGATCAGGGTGATGGGGGTGGCGGTCATGGTGTTCTCTCCGCTGGCGCCGGCGGCGCCGTGGTCGCTGACAAGTTCGTGGCCGGCCTGCGCGCCGGTGCTGCGCTTGATGTCATCCATGGCGCTGCTCCAGGGCGATGGCGGCCGCGCGCTGGGCCAGCAGGTCCGGCGGCGGGTCGGCATACAGATAGTCGAACATGGCTTCCACCGGCTGCACCGGACAGTTGAGGTAGGCGTTGACCTCCTCGTCCACGCGGGCGCCGCATTCGGCGATCCAGTTCTTCTCCTCTTCCTCGCTCCACACGCCCTGCGCGGTCAGGTACCTGCGCAGGCGGATCAGCGGTTCCTTGAGCCACGCGGCCTTGACCTCGGCGTCGTCGCGGTAGCGGCGCGCGTCGTCGGCGGTGGTGTGGTCGGACAGGCGGTAGGTGAGGAACTCCAGCACCGTGCCGCCCTGGCCGGACAGGGCGCGCTCGCGCGCCTGCTCCATCGCCGCCAGTACCGCGATCAGGTCGTTGCCGTCCACCTGCAGGCAGAACAGGCCGCCGGCCAGGCCCTTCTGGGCCAGGGTCTGGGCGCCGGTCTGCGCCGAGCGCGGCACCGAGATCGCCCAGCCGTTGTTGACCACGCACAGGATCAGCGGCAGCTGGTAGGCGCCGGCCGAGTTCACCGCGGCGTAGAAATCGGTCTTGGAGCTGCCGCCATCGCCGCAGACGGTCACCGCCACCTGCGGCTTGCCCTGCAGCTTGAACGACAGCGCCGAGCCGGCCGCGTGCAGGCACTGGGTCGAGATCGGCACGCAGATCGGGAAGTCGCGCGCCGCGTCGCTGTCGCGGTCGTAGTCGCTGCCGCGCTCGTCGCCGCCCCAGTACATCAGCACGTCGCGCGGACGCACGCCGCGCATGAACATGGCGCCGTATTCGCGGTAGCTGGGGGCGAACACGTCGCCGGGCTTCATCGCCGCGCCGATGCCGACGTGGGCCGCTTCATGGCCCAGGCAGGAGGCGAAGGTGCCGAGCTTGCCGGTGCGCTGCAGGGCCACGGCCTTGGTGTCGAACACCCGGGTGGCCAGCATCTGCCGGAACAGGGGCAGCAGCGCGCGCGGATCGCGCAACGAAGCCGGCAGGTCGTCGCGTACCAGGGTGCCGTCGGCATCCAGGTACTGCAGGTATTCGATGTGGAACTGGGCGGAAACCGTCATTGCAGCAACACCTTGGACAGATGGTTTCAAATGATAGGAATTGCGCATGGTAAGGAATCGGACGGGAAAAGCCGTCCTGCGCCGCAGCACGAAATCCGTGCGCCGGCCCATGCGCGGCCGCCGCGGCACGTGGATCCAACGCATTCAGCCGGCCGCCGCGGCCACGGACGGATTGTCGCGCCGGTTGCAATCGCAAGTGTTCGCTTTCCGTTTGCGCGGGCAGCGGCCGCCCGCCGCGCCGGGTTACCCTTTGCGACCCACGCAGATGGCAAGGCCGATGACCGTAGAACAGAACCAGCGTGAGCTCGAAGCCGGCATCCACACCGACCTGCACGGCAGGCTCACCTATGGCGGCTATCTGTGCCTGGACCGGCTGCTGTCGGCGCAGCAGCCGTTGTCCAGCCCGGCCCACCACGACGAGATGCTGTTCATCATCCAGCACCAGACCTCGGAGCTGTGGCTGAAGCTGCTCGACCACGAACTGCGCGCGGCCATGGGCTTCCTGCAGCGCGACCAGGTCTGGCAGTGCCGCAAGGTGCTGGCGCGCGGCAAGCAGGTGCTGCGCCAGCTGACCGAGCAGTGGTCGGTGCTGGAGACCCTGACCCCGTCCGAGTACCTGGGCTTCCGCGACGTGCTCGGCCCGGCCTCGGGCTTCCAGTCGCTGCAGTACCGCTGCATCGAGTTCCTGCTGGGCAACAAGAACGCGGACATGCTGGCGGTGTTCGACTACGACCCGGAGGGCCAGGGGCGCCTGCGCCGGACGCTGGAGGCGCCGAGCCTGTACGAGGAGTTCCTGCGCTACCTCGCCCGCTTCGGCCATGCGGTCCCGCCGGAGTACGCCGGCCACGACTGGACCCGTCCGCATGTCAGCGACGCCGCGCTGCGGCCGGTGTTCGAACGCATCTACCAGGACACCGACCGTTACTGGCGCGAGTACTCGCTGTGCGAGGACCTGGTGGACCTGGAGTCGGCGTTCCAGCTGTGGCGCTTCCGCCACATGCGCACGGTCATGCGGATCATCGGCTTCCGCCGTGGCACCGGCGGTTCCAGTGGCGTGGGTTTCCTCAAGCAGGCGTTGGAACTGACCTTCTTCCCGGAACTGTTCGAGGTGCGCACCAGCATCCGCGGCGATACCGGGGCGGTGCCCGCCGGAGCCTGAAACGCCAACGTATTCAGTATTTTGGGTGGGGTCGCGGCGGGCCATGGCCGCCGCCGCCCGGTCGCCGCCCGGGCCGCCGGCGCGGCGTTTGTGGATTTGACGTGAAGCCGGCGCTTCGGTGATCCTCGCGCGTCGTGCCGATTCCGGCCGACTTCATTTGCATCATCTGCCCAACGAATCACTCAGGGGGAAACCCAGCATGAGCGCTGCCGCGCCGAATTCCGCATCCACCCCGGCGCCCGTGCCGGAGTTCAAGAACCTCCTCGGCCACCCGCGTCCGCTGTGGATGCTGTTCATGACCGAGTTCTGGGAACGCTTCGCGTTCTACGGCATCCGCTGGGCACTGGCGCTGTACATCGTCGCCCAGTTCGCCGAGAGCCAGGCCGGGGCCAGCAAGCTCTATGGCGCCTACCTGGCGCTGGTCTACGCGGCGGCGCTGTTCGGCGGCTTCGTCGCCGACCGCATCATCGGCTACCAGCGCTCGATCCTGATCGGCGCGGCGGTGATGTCGCTGGGCCTGTTCCTGATCGCCATTCCCGATGACCGGGTGTTCCGCATCGGCCTGGCCACGATCATCGCCGGCAACGGCCTGTTCAAGCCCAACATCTCAAGCATGGTCGGGCAGCTTTACGGCATCAACGACTCGCGCCGCGACTCGGGCTTCACCATCTTCTACATGGGCATCAACGCCGGCGCGCTGGTCGCCCCGGTGCTGACCGGCATCCTGGCCGACAAGCTGTTCGGTACCGAGGCCATGCCGGCCTACAAGTACGTGTTCATCGCCTCGGGCATCGGCATGCTGATCAGCCTGGTGTGGTTCTGGATCGGCCGCCGCCAGCTCGGCAGCGTCGGCGCGGCCCCGGCCGGGGCCGGCATCGGCCGCACCATCGCGGTGCTGGTCGGCGCGCTGGTCGCCGTGCCGGTGGCCTATGGCCTGCTGACGATCGACGCCGGCATCCTCGGCTGGATCCTGGGCGCGCTGTTCACCGCGCTGTGCGTGATGATCCTGGTCGAGGGCGTGCGCGAGGGCAAGGTGGCGCGCGACCGCTCCATCGCCATGCTGATCATCTTCGTGTTCAACGTGCTGTTCTTCATGTTCTTCGAACAGGCCGGCAGCTCGTTCAACTTCCTGGCGCAGAACATCGTCAACCGCGACCTGGGGGGCTGGATCTTCCCGATCGGCTGGTTCCAGTCGGTGAACTCGGTGGCCATCCTGGCGCTGGGCCCGATCTTCGTGTGGCTGTGGACCGCGCTGGGCAAGGCCAACCCGTCGATCCCGCGCAAGTTCGGCCTGGGCCTGATCTTCAACGGCCTGGCCTTCCTGCTGCTGATGTACGCGCTGTCCTCGCTGGTCGACGACGCCGGCAAGATCCCGTTCTGGACCCTGTTCATGGTCTACGTGATCCAGACCGTGGGCGAGCTGTGCCTGTCGCCGATCGGGCTGTCGATGACCACCAAGCTGGCCCCGCTCAAGGTCGTCGGCCTGGCGATGGGTGGCTGGTTCCTGTCCACCGCCATCGGCAACAACCTGTCGGGCATCTTCGCCGCGGTGGTCAGCGGTGAAAGCGGCATGACCGTCGAATCGGCCCTGAAGGGGTATACCTTCGGCTTCTGGTCGCTGCTCGGCGCCGGCGTGCTGCTGTTCCTGATCGCGCCGCTGGTGCAGAAGCTGATGCACGGCGTGAAGTGAGGAAACGACGATGAAGCGGATGTCCGGTGGAGTATCCCTGCTGCTGGTGGCGATGCTGGGGGGCTGTTCGCAGCCACCGGCTCCGCCGGCGGAGAAGGTGCAGCCGCTGGACACCTCCGAACAGAAGGCGCCGGTGGCCGATACCAGCCAGCCGGTCGCCTCGGGCAATACCCCGGCCGCGGCGGACATCGCCGCCGTGGCCGCGCTCAACGCGCAGTTCGACCCGGCGCGCGACCCGGTCGCCGACCTGGAGACGGCCAAGGTCGAGGCCCAGCGCGGCGGCAAGCGGATCGTGCTGGACGTGGGCGGCGAGTGGTGCTCCTGGTGCCACCTGATGGACGCCTTCATGGAAGGCGATTCGGAGATCCGCCGTTTCCGCGACGCCCATTACGTGTGGATGAAGGTCAACTACAGCGAGGACAACGAGAACGCGGCGTTCCTGTCGCGCTTCCCGGCCATCACTGCCTATCCGCACCTGTTCGTGCTCGATGCCGAGGGGCGGCTGCTGCATTCGCAGTTCACCGGGGAACTGGAGAAGGGCAAGGGCTACGACCGCGCCCGGTTCTTCGCCTTCCTCAAGGAATGGGCGCCGCCGGCCACGCCCTGAGCGGGCCACGGACGCGGGAGGGGACGGCGCCGCAGGGCGCCGTTTTCGATCCGGGCTTCATTTCCGGGGCGCACGGCCGCTAACGGGAGCATTCCCTTGCTCGCCGGGGCCGATTCCCGATGTCGCTTCCTTCCGATGCCTCCCCCGACGCCGCCGCTCCGGCCGCCACCGCTGCGACCGCCGGTACCGGCCTGCCCACGGTGGATGCGCTGCTGGACGAGCAGCCCCTGGCCGACGCCGGGGAGGGGGCGCCGCGCTACCGGCTGCCGCAGGCGGCGGTGCCGCCGACCATCATGCTGCAGGCCGCGGTGGCGCGGCTGGTGGAGCAGAAGGAGCGCATCGACCGGCTGGCCCGCGAAGGCCTGCTCGATGGCCTGTTGCCCGCCGAGTGGAGCGCGGTGCCGGGCAACGAGCTGCGCGCCTTCGTGGCCTCGGTGGTGCCGTTCGCTTCGGACAGCGTGCGCGGCGAGACCATCGCCGCGCGGGTGCCGCTGAAATACCTGCTGGGCCAGTCGCATCGCTGGGGCAGGGACGACGTCGCCGAGCCGCGTTCGCTGAGCGCGTTCCTGGCCAGCGACGAACGCGCCACCGCCGGCGCGGCCGACGCGGCCGAGGTGATGCTGCTTGGGCCGCTGGGGTTGGGCTGGGCGCAGGTGGGCCGCAGCCGGGTGGGCTTCCTGCGCGCGATGGGGACCGAATCGCTGGCCGCGCGGGTCACCGCGTTGCCCTATCCGGCGCCGGAGCAGCTGGCGCTGTACCAGGTGAGCGTGGCCGGCGCATCACAGGTGTGGTGCGTGCTGGACAACCGCCGGCTGCGCGCGTTGTCGGCGCCGTCGCTGACAGTCCCGCTGTTGACCGCCTATGGCGTGGGCGCGCCACAGGCATGGCCGGCACAATGGCCTGATCCGGTCGAAGTGGATGCCGAGATTGGCGTGGCAAGGTCCGGCAAGGGAGGCAACGAGGTTGACCTGGTCAGGCTGGTGGACAAGATCCAGCGTAACCGGGCCGGCGAGGCCTGGAGCAGCGCGAGCCTGATGCAGCTGCATACCTGGGTGCCGCGCTGGCGCTTTTTCCTGGCCTCGTTCATCGGCCTGCCGGCGGCGCTGCTGCTGATCGCGGCACTGGCCCTGCCCGGGCGCGTCGAGGCCGCTGCGGTGGCGGCGGCGCTCGGCTTCGCCGGTGGCGCCATTGCCGCGCTGGCCGCGCCGTGGATCTACGCGCGCCGCAAGTTCCTGAGCTGAGCCGGCCGCGACAGGCCCGGCTTCAGTCGGTGCTCATCTGCGCGAGGCCGGCATCGGCCAACCGGGTGATGAGCCGTTCCAGTACCTGCTCTTCTTCCTCGGTGAGCACCGACATCAGCTTGCGGGTGATCTCCATCACCATCGGCGCGACGGTCTCGTAGACCTCGAAGCCCGCCGCCGACAGCGCCAGCACCGAGCGGCGGCGGTCGTCGCCATGGGTCTCGCGGCGGATGAAGCCGCGCTCGAGCAGGCGCGCCACCGCACGGCTGACGGCCACCTTGTCCATCGCCGTGCGTTCGGAAACCTCGCTTGCCGACGAGCCCGGATACAGCGCCAGGATGGTGATCACGCGCCATTCCGGGATCGACAGGCCGTAACGCTCGCCGTACAGGCGCGCGATGTTGCTGCTGACCCGGTTGGACAGGACGCTGATGCGGTACGGCAGGAATTGTTCGAGATCGAGCAGCACGTGCGAGGCACGGATGCTGGTGGACTTGCTGTAATCGGAAGCGCTCATGCTGCAGTGCACCTTGATGGTGGTTTCATGTGAAACTATAACCTTCGGTCCGGACCCGCGTTTTTCGCGTGTCTTCCTGTACTCCGCCGCCGGCTGCGGCGACGACCCCACTCCCGGAGGCAACCCATGAATACCCAAGTCCACGCCGCATCCAACGCGCCCAACCTGGGCATGCAGGTGACCACCTTCGAGAACCCGATGGGCATCGACGGTTTCGAGTTCGTCGAATTCGCCGCGCCCGCCGGGCAGGCCGCGCAGCTGCACGACTACTTCAGGAACATGGGATTCACTGCCGTGCTCCGCCATCGGCAGCGTGCTATTACCGTCTACCGTCAAGGCGGCGTCAACTTCCTCGTGAACGAGGAGCCGGATTCGTTCGCCGCCGACTTCGCCGCCAAGCACGGCCCCTGCGCCTGCGGTTTCGCCATCCGCTTCAAGCGGCCGGCCAGCGAGGTCCTGTCCGCCGCGCTGGGCAACGGTGCCGAGGAAGTCACCCTGCTGGCCGACACCCGCGCGGTGCCGGCGCCGGTGATCAAGGGCATCGGCGACTGCATGCTGTACCTGGTGGACCGCTACGGCGACGCCGGCAGCATCTACGACGCCGACTACGTGCCGGTGGAAGGCGCCGAGCAGGACCCGAAGGGTTTCGGGCTGACCTTCATCGACCACCTGACCCACAACCTGTACCTGGGCAACATGCAGCAGTGGTCGGACTACTACGAGCGCCTGTTCAACTTCCGCGAGATCCGCTACTTCGACATCAAGGGCGCCAAGACCGGCCTGGTGTCCAAGGCGATGACCGCGCCGGACGGCATCGTGCGCATCCCGCTGAACGAGTCGTCCGACCCCAAGAGCCAGATCAACGAGTACCTGGACGCGTACAAGGGCGAGGGCATCCAGCACATCGCCTGCTTCACCGACAACATCTATGACACCGTCGAGGCCATGCGCGCGCGCGGCATCGAGTTCCTGGATACGCCGGACGCCTATTTCGACGTGATCGACCTGCGCATCCCCGACAATGGCGAGGACGTGCCGCGCCTGCGCCGGAACAAGATCCTGATCGACGCCGATCCGGAAACCAAGCAGCGCAAGCTGCTGCAGATCTTCACCCAGAACTGCATCGGCCCGATCTTCTTCGAGATCATCCAGCGCAAGGGCAACGAAGGCTTCGGCGAAGGCAACTTCCAGGCGCTGTTCGAGAGCATCGAGCGCGACCAGATCAAGCGCGGCGTACTGTAAGACATGTGCTCCAGCCCCCTCTCCGGGAGGAGAGGGGCTTTGAAAACACGAAACGGGCGGGCAAATCCATGGTCAGCAACGCGTATCAAACCGGCTTCGGCAACGAGTTCGCCACCGAGGCGGTGCCCGGCACCCTGCCGCTGGGGCGCAACTCGCCGCAGCGCGTGGCCCACGGCCTGTATGCCGAGCAGCTGACCGGCACCGCGTTCACCGCGCCGCGCGGCAGCAACCGCCGCAGCTGGCTGTACCGCATCCGCCCGGCGGCGATGCACGGCGAGTTCACCCCGTTCGCGCAGCCGTGCCTGCATGGTGACTTCAGCCACGCGGCGGTATCGCCGAACCAGCTGCGCTGGAACCCGCTGCCGCTGCCCCAGGCGCCCACCGATTTCATCGAAGGCCTGTACACCATGGGCGGCAACGGCTCGCCCGAGGCGCATGCCGGCGCCGCCATCCACATGTACGCGGCCAATGCCGACATGCGCGGCCGCTATTTCTACAACGCCGATGGCGAACTGCTGGTGGTGCCGCAGCTGGGCCGGCTGCGGCTGCGTACCGAGATGGGCGTGCTGGAGGTCGAACCGCAGCAGATCGCGGTGATCCCGCGCGGCGTGCGCTTCGCGGTGGACCTGCCGGACGGCCAGGCGCGCGGCTATGTCTGCGAGAACTTCGGTGCGCTGCTGAAGCTGCCCGACCTCGGCCCGATCGGCAGCAACGGCCTGGCCAACCCGCGCGATTTCGAAACGCCGGTGGCCGCCTACGAGCAGCTCGAAGGCGATTTCGAGCTGGTCGCCAAGTTCCAGGGCCGGCTGTGGCGCGCCGCCATCGGCCATTCGCCGCTGGACGTGGTCGGCTGGCATGGCAACTACGCGCCGTACCGCTACGACCTGCGCCGCTTCAACACCATCGGCTCGATCAGCTACGACCATCCGGACCCGTCGATCTTCCTGGTGCTGCATTCGGCCAGCGACACCCCCGGCACCAGCAACCTGGACTTCGTGATCTTCCCGCCGCGCTGGCTGGTGGCGCAGGACACGTTCCGCCCGCCGTGGTTCCACCGCAACATCGCCAGCGAGTTCATGGGCCTGGTGCATGGCGCCTACGACGCCAAGGCCGAGGGCTTCGTGCCGGGCGGGGCGTCCATCCACAACTGCATGACCGGCCACGGCCCGGATGCGGCCACGTTCGACAAGGCCTCCGGCGCCGACCTGTCGCGGCCGGACGTGATCACCGACACCATGGCCTTCATGTTCGAGACCCGTGGCGTGATCCGCCCGACCGAGCAGGCCATCGCCGCCGCGCACCGGCAGCGCGACTACCAGGCGTGCTGGAGCGGGCTGGGCGACCACTTCGCGCCGCCGCAGGGGTGATTCAGGCCGGCAGCGGCGCGTCCAGCACCGCCGCCAGGTGCGGTTCGGGCAGCACTTCGCGCAGGCGCTCGCGCACCCGCCCCACGTAGCCGTCCGAGGCCATCGCCGGCAACTGGGCCAGCGCCAGCCGCAGCGCATGCACGGTGTCCGCGTCCCCGCGCGTGGCCTGCAGCAGCTGGTGCAGGCGCGCGGCGGCCGGATGCCGCTGCAGCGCGAGCATGTCCAGCAGGTAGATGCGCGCGGCCAGCAGCGAGCGGCGCCGCGTGGCGGGCACGGGCGTGGTTTCGGGCGAGGGCGAGGGCGCCGGGTCCGGCTGCTCCGCGTGCAGGTAGCCATCGCGCTGCAGCTGGGCGATCAGGGGCGCGGCATCGTCGCCGAGCAGCGCCCCCAGTTCGGCGAGGTCGCGCTTGCCGTCGCACAGGATCAGGGCGCGGCGCTGGCGCAGGTCCAGCGGGGCGCGGTGGGCCTGGAGTGCGGCATGCGCGAGGTCGGTCTTGCGCGGTTGCATGGGCGGAAGGGCGATGCGGCGCGGAGCCCCAAGCCTGTCGGCCGCAGGTGAAAGCCTGATGACAGGCGACTTGCCGCCGCCGGCACCGGTGCCGGCGTCAGTCGCCGCCGCGGTCGTCCGCGGGCGGTAGCTGCTCCTTGCGCGCGCTGTCATCGCCCGGCACTTCCGGGCGGCTCTCCATCATCAGCGACAGCGCCGCCTTGGCCATCATGTGCGCGCTGACCGGCGCGGTGATGAACAGGAACACGGTGATCAGAAGTTCGCGCGGCTGCGGGTCTTCGCCGAGGAAGATGTGGTACGCCACCGAGCACACCAGTACGCAGCCCACGCCCAGCGTGCTGGCCTTGGTCGGCGCATGCAGGCGCTTGAAGAAGTCGGACAGGCGCACCAGCCCGAGCGCGCCGACCAGGATGAAGAAGCAGCCGGCCAGCAGCAGCAGCGACAGCAGGATCTGGAGGAAGGTCATCATTCGACGATGTCCCGGCGCAGCACGAACTTGCTCAGCACCACCGTACTGCAGAAGCCGAGCATGGCGATCACCAGCGCGGCCTCGAAGTAGACCGCCGAGTTGATGTACATGCCGAACAGCATCAGTTCGGCGATGGCGGTGACCGAGAGCGTGTCCAGGGCGAGGATGCGGTCGGGCACGGTGGGGCCGCGCAGCAGGCGCCACAGCGCCAGCAGCATCGCCAGCCCGACCATGTGCATGCACACCACCAGCGTGGTCTGGAAAACCAGGAGTCCGGTCACGGGAAGATCTCCATCAGCGGGGCTTCGTAGCGGGACTTGATCTCGTCGATCAGGGCCTGCGGGTCCTCCAGGTGCAGCACATGCACCAGCAGGTAGCGACGGTCGTCGGACAGTGCCGAGGACACCGTGCCCGGGGTGAGGGTGATCAGGCTGGTCAGCGCGGCGATGCCGTGGATGTTGCCGATGTCCAGCGGCACCCAGATGAACCCCGGGGTGAGCCTGCGTTCCGGTCCCAGGACCTGGACGGCGACGCGGAAGTTGGACAGCAGGATGTCCCACAGCACCACGCATGCCAGCCGCGGCAGCGGCCGCAGCGTGCCGATGCGGGCGAACTCGCGGTCAAGGCGCGCGGCGAACAGTGGCACCACCACGCCCAGCAGCATGCCCAGCAGCAGCTGGCCGAGGTCGAAGCTGGCGGACATCACCAGCCAGAACGCGACCACGGTGATCGACAGTACCGGCGACGGGAACAGCCGCCGCAGCAGGGGCCGGCGCGCGCTCATGGCTGCCTCGACTGCGGCGTGGTGCCGCGTACGTCATGCAGGTACTGCTGCGGCGCCAGCAGCTGCGCTGCGATGGCGTCGGTCTGCCGCATCAGCGGCGCGGCGAACACGCTCATCGCCAGTGCGCAGACCAGCAGCGCGCCGGTGGCGGCGGTCTCGAACGGCCGCGTCGGCACCTCGCCCTCGGGCGGCGGTGGCGCGTCGTCCTCGCCGGGCACGTGCCAGAACAGGCGGATGCCGCTGCGCACCAGGCCGATGATCACCAGCAGGCTGCTGCCGAGGACCGCCGCCCATACCACTCCGGTATGCGCGTCCGGCACCGCCGACAGCAGCGCGGCCTTGGCGAGGAAGCCGGCCAGTGGCGGCAGCCCGGCCACCGCCACCGCGCCGACCAGGAACAGCAGGCCGGGCACGGTCTTGCCCGGCAGCGCCGCGGCCAGGTCGCGCTCGCCGCGTTCGCCGGCGCGCCAGCGGCGGCGGCGGATCAGGTCGGCGACCAGGAACAGGGCCGCCGCGGTGAAGGTGCTGTGCGGCAGGTAGTACAGCCCGGCCGAGATCGTGCCGGCGTTGCCCAGCGCGAAGGCGATGAACAGCGTTGCCGCCGAGACCACCACCAGGTAGGCCACCTGCACCCGCAGCCGGGTCGCCGCCAGCGCGCCCAGCGCGCCCAGCAGCAGCGTGCCGATGCCGGCCCACAGCAGCCAGTCGGCGCCATAACCGGCCAGTGCGCCGGCGCCCTCGCCGAACCACAGCGTGCCCACCCGCAGCACCGCGTACAGGCCGACCTTGGTCATGATCACGAACAGCGCCGCCACCGCCGCCGGTGCGCGCGCATACGACTCGGGCAGCCACAGGTACAGCGGCAACAGCGCGGCCTTGGCGCAGAACACCACCAGCAGCAGGCCCAGCGCGGCCTTGGCCAGCTTCAGGTGCGAGGGCGGCAGCTCGGCGATGCGCTGGCCGATCTCGGCCATGTTGAGCGAGCCCAGGGTGGCGTAGAGCATGCCCAGCGCGACCAGGAACACGGTCGAGGCCGAGACGTTGAACACCACGTAGTGCAGGCCGATGCGCAGGCGCAGGCCGCGGCCGCCGGACAGCAGCAGGCCATAGGAGGCGATCAGCAGCACCTCGAAGAACACGAACAGGTTGAAGATGTCGCCGGTTAGGAACGCGCCGTTGAGGCCGACAAGCTGGAACTGGAACAGTGCGTGGAAATGCGGCGCGCGGCGGTCCCAGCCGGTGCAGGCGTGCAGCAGGCAGGCCGCGGCCAGCAGCAGCGTGGTGCCGAGCATCCAGCCGGCGAGGCGGTCGGCGACCAGGGCGATGCCCAGCCGCGCCGGCCAGTCGCCGAGCAGGTACACCATCGTCTCGCCCTGGCTGGTGGCGGCGATCAGCAGCACTTCGACCAGCGCCAGCAGCAGCATGCTGGCCCATGCCACGCTGCGCTGGACCTTCGGCCCGTAGCGCCGGTGCTCGACGAACAGCGACAGCGCCGCGCCCAGCAGCGGCACCAGGATCGGCAGGATCGGCAGGTGGTTCATGCGCCGCCCCCGTTGCCGGCTTCGCGGCCGTCGTCCGGCTCGTGCGCGTCGACGTGGTCGCTGTGGTTGTCGCT
This sequence comes from Stenotrophomonas acidaminiphila, assembly GCF_001431595.1. Lineage (GTDB taxonomy): Bacteria > Pseudomonadota > Gammaproteobacteria > Xanthomonadales > Xanthomonadaceae > Stenotrophomonas > Stenotrophomonas acidaminiphila. The sequence goes on along the minus strand of NZ_LDJO01000075.1, from coordinate 45,367 downwards.
GCGGCTGCGTATCGCCAGCACGATGCTGACCGCGGTCATGGCGAAGGCGATGACGATGGCGGTGAGCACCAGTGCCTGCGGCAGCGGGTCGGTGTAGTGCGCCAGGTCCGGCGGTACGCCGTCCCTGAGCACCGGTGGCTTGCCGCTGGCCAGTCGCCCGGCGCTGAAGATCAGCAGGTTGGTGGCGTAGGACAGGAAGGTCATGCCGAGGATGACGTCGAAGCTGCGTGCGCGCAGCAGCAGGTACACGCCGATCGCGGCAAGTACACCGATCGCGCTCGCCAGGGCCAGTTCCATCAGTGCATCTCCCCGGTGCGTGCCGAACGGCGGTGGATGTCGATCTCGCCATGGCGCGCGCTGCGCGTGCGCGACGGCTTGACGGTGCCCATCATCGACAGGATCAGCATCACCCCGCCGAACACCACCAGGTACACGCCGGTGTCGAAGCCCATGGCGCTGGCCAGCGGCAGCTCGCCGATCAGCGGCAGGTGCAGGTCGAGGTGGCCACTGGCCAGGAACGGCACGCCGAACAGCATCGACGCCATGCCGCTGAGCACGGCGATCAGCAGGCCCACGCCGATGCAGCGGACGTAGTCGAAACCGAAGCGCGACTCGACCGACGCCGTGCCCTGGATCACGTACTGGATCAGCAGCGGCACCGCCAGCACCAGGCCGGCGATGAAGCCGCCGCCCGGCGCGTTGTGGCCGCGCAGGAACAGGAAGATCGACACCGTGAGGGTGAGCGGGAACATGATCTGCGCCAGGTCGGCCGGTACCGGCAGCTTGACCGGCGGGCCGGGCATGATCTGCTCGGGGGCCATGCGCGAGCGGCGCAGCAACGCGTGCACCACCAGCGCGGCGATACCGAACACGGTGATCTCGCCGAAGGTATCGAAGCCGCGGAAGTCGACCAGGATCACGTTGACCACGTTGCGGCCGTAGGCCTCGGGCAGTGCGCGCTGCAGTATCTCGCCGGCCACGGTGTTGGGCGGCAGGGTCATCATCGCGTAGGCCAGCGCGGCCAGGCCGCCGCCGGCGACCACCGCGATCAGCGCGTCGCGGCGCTTGCGCCACGGCGCGCGCTCGGGTGGCGACTGCGCCGGCAGGTAATTCATGCCCAGCAGCATCAGCACCAGGGTCACCATCTCCACCATCAACTGGGTCAGTGCCAGGTCCGGCGCGGACAGGAAAACGAAGGCCAGCGCCACCATCAACCCGCTGCCGCCCACCACGATCACCGCCAGCAGGCGCTGCCGGTACAGGAACAGCCCGCCCAGCGCGCAGGCCAGCATCACCAGCCACAGTACCCAGCCCAGCAGCGGCATCGGCTGCGCCGCCGGCCAGGCCGGCCATGCCGGGGCGGCGGCATAGGGCGCGGCGGCCACGATCACCGCCACCAGCACCAGCGCCAGCAGCATCCGCTGCAGGCTGCCGTCCGCCAGCGCGTGGGTGATGCGCTGGGCCAGCCCGAACAGCGCGTCCATGCCGCGCTGGAACATCTGCTTGCCCACGGCACGGTTGCGGGCCGCGTACAGGTCGGTGTGGCGACGCAGGCCGAAGTACAGCGCGATGCCACCGGCCACGCCGATCGCGCTCATCGCCAGTGGCAGGTTGAAGCCATGCCAGATCGACAGGCTGTAGGCGGGCATCGCGGCGCCGAGGATGGACTGCGCGGCGGCGTGCAGTACCGGCGCCACGGTCAGTGCCGGGGCGATGCCGACCGCCAGGCAGATCAGCACCAGCACCTCGACCGGTACCTTCATCCAGCGCGGCGGTTCATGCGGCACCACCTCGATGTCGACCGGGCCCCTGCCGAAGAAGGTGTCGTGGACGAAGCGCAGGCTGTAGGCGACGCCGAGGATGCCGGCCAGCAGTGCCGCCGAGCTCATCGCCGTGCGCATCCACTGCGGGCCACCGGTGGCCAGCGCCTCGGCGAACAGCATTTCCTTGGACAGGAAGCCGTTGAGCAGCGGGATGCCGGCCATCGCCAGCGAGGCGATGATCGCCAGCGTGCTGGTGATCGGCATCAGCCGGCGCAGGCCGCCGAGGCGGCGCATGTCGCGGGTGCCGGTTTCGTGGTCGATGATGCCCGCGGCCATGAACAGCGAGGCCTTGAACGTGGCGTGGTTGAGGATGTGGAACACGCCGGCGACCACCGCCATCGGCGTGGACAGGCCGAACAGCAGGGTGATCAGGCCCAGGTGCGAGATCGTCGAGTAGGCCAGCAGGCCCTTGAGGTCATGCTGGAAGATCGCGTTCCAGGCGCCGACCAGCAGGGTCAGGGCGCCGATGCCGCTGACCAGGTAGAAGAACAGCTCGCTGCCGGCCAGCGCCGGGTGCAGCCGCGCCAGCAGGAACACGCCGGCCTTCACCATGGTCGCCGAGTGCAGGTAGGCCGATACCGGGGTCGGCGCGGCCATCGCGTGCGGCAGCCAGAAGTGGAACGGGAACTGCGCGCTCTTGGTGAAGATGCCGGCCAGCACCAGCAGCAATGCCCACGGGTACAGCGCGCTGCCGCGGATCAGGTCGCCGGAGGCCAGCACCACGTCCAGGTCGAAGCTGCCGACGATGCGTCCGATCAGCAGCACGCCGGCCAGCAGCGCCAGGCCGCCGCCGCCGGTGATGACGAAGGCCATGCGCGCGCCCTCGCGGGCGTCGCGGCGGTGCGACCAGAAACCGATCAGCAGGAACGAGCTGATGCTGGTCAGCTCCCAGAACACCATCAGCAGCAACAGGTTGCCGGACAGCACCATGCCCAGCATCGCGCCCATGAACAGCAGCAGGCTGCTGTAGAAGCGGCGCGTGCTGTCCTGTGCGGAGAGGTAGTAGCGCGCGTACAGCACCACCAGCGCGCCGATGCCCAGTACCAGCCCTGCGAACATCCAGGCCAGCCCGTCCAGCCGCAGGGTGGCTTCCAGCCCGATCTGTGGCAGCCAGGGCCAGCTCTGGCGCAGCACCGCGCCGTCGAGCACCGCCGGCGTCATCGCTCCCAGCAGTACCAGGCCCAGCAACGGTGCGGCGCCGGCCAGCCATGCCGCGGCCGTGCGCGACAGGCGGCCATGCAGGGCGATGAGCGCGGCCATCAGGAATGGCAGCGCGAGCAGCAGGGGGAGAACGGATGTCATGCAGGGAATGCGGGATTCGCGAGCAGGTTTTGCAGTCTAGCAGGCGCTTTTTTGCCACCGGAACCCCGTAGATGAACGAGCCGTTCGGGTTCGCGCCCGGCGTCGCCGCCCGTCCCGCGAGCCCCGGCCGCTGCCGCCCCGGGGGTGCATGGCGGCCGGCATCGCCGGGCCGCCCCGGGCCGGGCAGCCGCTCGCGCGTGCATCGGTCGGGCGCCGGCGCGCTCCCATCGCCTATGCTTCCACGATGGAAGCAGGGCAATACGAACGGGACACGCCGCCACGGGCACTGGTATTCGGTGGCAGCGGACAGATCGGCGAACGGCTGCTGGCGGGCCTGCTGGCGCAGGGCTGGCAGGTGAGCGCGGTGTCGCGCATGCCGCGTGCGCCGGCACCGGGGCTGGTATGGCGGCAGGGCGACCTGTCCGGCCACTGGCGGGACGATGGTCCGTTCGATGCGGTGTTCAGCTGCGGCCCGCTCGACCACTTCGCGCGCTGGTACCAGGCCTCGGACATCGCCGCGCCACGGGTGGTCGCGTTCGGCTCCACCAGCGTCGAGGTCAAGGGTGATTCGAGCGAACCGGCCGAGCGCGACGTCGCCCACCGCCTGCGCCAGGCCGAGGCCACCCTGTTCGCCGCTGCCCACGCGCGCGGCGTGGCGGCCACGGTGCTGCGCCCGACCCTGGTCTATGGCGCCGGGCGTGACGCCACGCTCACCGCGATCGCCCGGCTGGCCACGCGCGCCGGCTTGTTCGTGCTGCCCGCTGGCGCCGATGGCCTGCGCCAGCCGGTGCACGTGCAGGACCTGGCCGACGCCGCGCTGCAGGTGCTGCGGCACCCGTCCACCGCCGGCCGCGCCTATGCGCTCGGTGGTGGTGAACGCCTGGGTTATGCGGAGATGGTGCGGCGGGTGCTGGCTTCGCTGCAGCCGCCACCGCGCCTGCTGCGGGTGCCGGCGCCGCTGTTCCGCGGGGCGTTGGCGGCAGCCCATGGCATCGGTCGCCTGCGTGGCATGAACGCCGCGGCGCTGGCGCGCATGCGCGAACCGCTGGTGTTCGATATCGCACCGGCGCGGCGCGACTTCGGCTACGCCCCGCGCCCGTTCAACCCGACCCGGGACATGTTCGGGCTGTAATGCCGGGCCTGGCGCCTTGCCGGCGCCGTCCGCGGCGGCTGTGCCGGCTCAGTACTTCCAGCCGAACTGCCGGTACAGCTTGGCCAGTACCCAGATCGGCCCGATCAGCAGGTAGGTCAGGTCGGTGAGGAAACTGGGCCTGCGGCCTTCGACATGGTGGCCGACGAACTGCGCGATCCAGGCCACCACGAACACGCCGATACCGGAGAAGAGCAGGCCGCGCACGCCGATGCGGTCCTCCAGCAGCCGGCACAGGCAGCCGGCGACGAAGAACAGGATCAGCATGCCGATGCCCAGTGGCCGCGACAGGCGGTTGTAGTACGCCCACGCGCCGAACATCGCCAGCGCCGCCCAGATGCCGTTCTGGAACCAGGGCAGCAGCGGCGGGACGCACCACAGCAGGGCGACCACCGACCACAGGATGGCCGGTACCGCGACCACGTGGATGGCCTGGTTGACGGGGTTGCGGTGGTCGCCGGAATAGCTGGCGAACCAACGGTCGATGGGGCGTGCGGCGCTCATGTCCATGCTGCCTCTTCTCCCGGCAGGGCCTGTGGTGCGCGCCCGGGCGGGCGCGCCGGTGCTCAGTCTATGTGGATGCCCGCCAGCTTCTGCAGGGCTTCGGCGTACTTGTCGCGGGTGCGCGAGATCACCTCGGCCGGCAGCGCCGGCCCGGGGGCGGTCTTGTCCCAGTCCAGCGTTTCCAGGTAGTCGCGCACGAACTGCTTGTCGTAGCTCGGCGGGCTGGTGCCGACCGCGTACTCGTCGGCCGGCCAGTAGCGCGAGGAATCCGGGGTCAGCATCTCGTCCATGATGTACAGGCGGCCATCGGCGTCGGTGCCGAACTCGAACTTGGTGTCGGCCAGCAGGATGCCGCGTTCGGCCGCGTACTCGGCGGCGAACTTGTAGATGCGCAGGGTCGCGTCGCGCACTTTCTCGGCAAGCTCGGCGCCCACCGACTTGACCATCGCGTCGAAGTCGATGTTCTCGTCATGGTCGCCCACCGCGGCCTTGGTGGACGGGGTGAAGATCGGCTCGGGCAGCTTCTGCGCCTGCTGCAGGCCGTCGGGCAGCTTGATGCCGCTGACCTGGCCGGTGCGCTGGTAGTCCTTCCAGCCGCTGCCGATCAGGTAGCCGCGGGCGATGGCTTCCACCGGCACCGGCTTGAGCCTGCGGGTCACCACCGCGCGCCGGGCGTACAGCGCCGGGTCCACGCCTTCCGGCAACACGCTGGCCACGTCGATGCCGGTCAGGTGGTTGGGCATCAGGTGCGCGGTCTTGGCGAACCAGAAATTGGAGACCTGGCACAGCATCTCGCCCTTGCCGGGGATCGGGTCGGGCAGCACCACGTCGAACGCGGACAGGCGGTCGGTGGCCACGATGAGCAGGTAATCGCCGGCAGGCGTGTCGGCCGGCAGGCGTTCGCGCGGGATATCGAATACATCGCGCACCTTGCCGCGGTGGCGCAAGGGCAGGCCGGGAAGATCGGATTGCAGCAGCGTGGTCGGCACGGGCACTCCTGGAACTTGGCGATGAGGCCGTCGGCACAGGACCCGGGGGGCCCGCGGCGGGACGGCGGGCGGCCTAGTGTAAGGCCGTCCGGGGCCGCTGTGGCATAAAATGCGGGTCCGATCTTCGAGGCCACGGCCCTGCCCATGCGCTGGTACGGAAAACTGCTGGGATTCATCGCCGGCGCCCTGCTGTTCAGGCCCAACCCGCTGTTCGGCGCGGTGGTGGGCGTGCTGCTGGGCCATGCGTTCGACAGCGACTGGTTCAGGCTCGGCAAGGACCTGCCCTACCGCGAACTCGGCGTCACCCGCGAGGCCAGCGACGCCGAGATCGACCTGGCCTACCGCCGCCTGATGTCCCAGTACCACCCCGACAAACTGGCCGGGGCCGCGCCCGAGCTGCGCGCCCAGGCCGAGAAGAAGGCCCGGCAGATCAACGCCGCCTACGACCGCATCAAAACCCTGCGCAAGCGCTGAAAGGCCCCGTCATGTCCAACTGCATCATCGCCCCGTCCATCCTCTCGGCCGATTTCGCCCGGCTCGGCGAGGAGGTCGACACCGTCCTCGCCGCCGGTGCCGACTGGGTCCATTTCGACGTGATGGACAACCATTACGTGCCCAACCTGACCATCGGCCCGATGGTCTGCCAGGCGCTGCGCAGGCATGGCGTGACCGCGCCGATCGACGTGCACCTGATGGTCGAGCCGGTGGACCGCATCGTGCCGGACTTCGCCGAGGCCGGCGCCAGCCTGATCAGCTTCCACCCGGAAGCGTCGCGGCACGTCCACCGCACCATCCAGCTGATCAGGTCGCACGGCTGCAAGGCCGGCCTGGTGCTCAACCCGGCGACCCCGGTGGAAGTGCTGGACTGGGTGCTGGAGGACCTGGACCTGGTGCTGCTGATGTCGGTCAACCCCGGCTTCGGCGGCCAGGCCTTCATCCCCTCGACCCTGGAGAAGCTGCGCGCGGTGCGGGCGATGATCGACAAGCTCGGCAAGCCGGTGATCCTGGAAGTGGACGGTGGCGTGAAGGCCGACAACATCGGGCAGATCGCCGCCGCCGGTGCCGACGCCTTCGTCGCAGGCTCGGCCATCTTCAACGCCCCGGACTACGCGCAGGTCATCGCGCAGATGCGCGCCAACGTCGCCGCGGCGCGGGGTTGAGCATGGCCGCCGGCCTGCATATCCGTCCGGCCACCGCCGATGATGCGGGCCTGATCCTGCATTTCATCCGCGAGCTGGCGATCTACGAACGGGCCGAATCGTCGGTGCAGACCGACGAGGCCGGGATCCGCGCCAGCCTGTTCGGGGCCGACGCGAAAGCGCAGGCGCTGGTCTGCGAGCGCGACGGCCAGGCCATCGGCTACGCGGTCTATTTCTACAACTATTCCACCTGGCTGGGCCGCAACGGCATCTACCTGGAAGACCTGTACGTCAGCCCGGAACATCGCGGCTGCGGGGCGGGCAAGGCACTGCTGCAGCACATCGCGCGGCTGGCGGTGGCGCAGGGCTGCGGCCGCTTCGAGTGGTCGGTACTGGACTGGAACACGCCGGCGATCGACTTCTACCGCGCCGCCGGCGCGCTGCCGCAGGACGAGTGGACCGTGTACCGGCTGCAGGGCGACGCGCTGCGGCGGTTCGCCGAGGGCTGATTCCCGGCGCCGTCCGTGGTGGACGTCCCGGGCCGGCCTTGCGGCAGTAAAAAAAAAGGCCGTGGCGGCGACGCCACGGCCGGGGGAATTCGTGGGAGGCTGATCCTGCCTCCATCCATCGTCCCTGCTATGGACTTCCATGTTCCGGGGCTTTGATGACGCGGCGATGACGATCGCGTTGCCGTTGCATGGCGGGCGCACATTACAGAGCGTTCATGCGTGCGCCACGCTCCCGTTAGCCGGCGCGGCGCAATCTGTCGGCGATGGTTGGAAACGCCATCTTCCCGAACCTTCCCGACATAGCCCGCCCAAGGATCACGCATATGAAGACTTCCGCCCTGCTCCTCGCCGTCGGCCTGGCCCTGGGGGCCGGCACCGCGTTCGCCGCCCAGTCGACCCCGCCGGCCACCCCCGCCACGCCTGCAACCCCGGCGGCCCCGGCGGCCCCGGCCATGCAGATGGCGCCGGCTGCCAAGACCGCCGCCGCCCCGGCCGCCAAACACCACGCCAAGAAGCACCATCACCACGCCGCCGCCGCCAAGCCGGCAACGCCTGCCCCCCCGGCAGACGGCAAGTAAGTCCCCGGCCCGGAAGGGTCACGCCGGTCCTTCGGCCGGCGTGATCGGCCTGCGTCCGGTCGGGTCACCGTGACGGAGGGCAGGGCAATGAACACCGCTACCCATCGCCCGTATCGCGTGATGGTGCTGGTCGTGATGGCCGTGCTTGGCGGCGCAATGCCGCAGGCCGCCGGTCCCGTGCCCACCATCGCTGCTGCCCCGGCCGCGGGGGCGCTGCCGGCACGGGCCAGGCCGCCGCCGCGGTGCCTCAAGCGCAGCGCCTTGGGCAAGTGCGAACGCCGCGTGCCGTCCACGGTCCGCTCCCCCGCCAGCCCCGCGCACTGAGCGGCAACCGCGGGCATGACGGCCGCCACCGGTGGCGGCGCTATGCTTGCCCCCAATCAGGCCACAGCCAAGCCGCCATGCGCATACTGGTCGTCGAGGACGATACCCAGATTTCGGCTTTCATCGCCAAGGGGCTGCGCGAGGACGGACACGTCGTGGATTGCGTTGGCAACGGCCGCGATGGCCTGTTCATGGCCACCACCGAGGCCTATGCCGCGGTCGTGCTCGACCGCATGCTTCCCGGCCTGGACGGCCTCACCGTGCTGCGCACGCTGCGTGGCGCCGGCAACACGGTGCCGGTGCTGCTGCTGACCGCGCTGGCCGATGTCGACCACCGGGTGGAGGGCCTGCGCGCCGGTGCCGACGACTACCTGGTCAAGCCGTTCGCCTTCGCCGAACTCAGCGCTCGGCTCGACGGCCTGTCGCGGCGCGGCCCGGGGGCGCCGGCGGCCGCGCCATCGACGCGGCTGCAGGTGGCCGACCTGGAGCTGGACCTGCTGCGCCGCACCGCCTCGCGCGCCGGCCGTACCATCGAGCTGCTGCCGCGCGAGTTCATGCTGCTCGACTACCTGATGCGCAACGCCGGCCGGGTGGTCACCCGCACGATGCTGCTGGAAGCGGTGTGGAACTACCACTTCGATCCGCAGACCAACGTGATCGACGTGCACATCAGCCGCCTGCGGCAGAAGATCGACCATGGCTTCGCCAGCACGCTGCTGCATACGGTGCGCGGCGCCGGTTACCGGCTCGACGGGTGATGCGCCTGCCGCGCTCCACCACCTCGCGGCTGGCGCTGGCGGTGTCCGTCGCCTTCCTGTTGTCGTTCATCGTGCTCGGCACCGGCGTCTATGCCGCGGTGTCGACGCTGCTCGAGCGCGACGCGCACGAGGTCGTGCGCACCGATGCGGCGGGGCTGCGCGATCTGTACCGGCATGCGGGCTACGCGCGCCTGCGCGAAGAGCTGGAGGCGCGCATCGGCACCCCGGACGATCCGGACATGGTGTACATGCTGCTGGACAGCCATGGCAAGGTCATCGCCGGCAGCCTGGCCGACGTGCCCGGCTGGACCGGGCGCGCGCGCTGGCTGCAGTTCGTCGACGCGGCTTCCGACGACACCCCGCGGGTGATCGCGCAGCAGCAGGTGCTGGACAACGGCCAGTACCTGCTCACCGGCCTGCGCATGCGCTCGGAAGATGGCTTCCTGCGCCTGATCCTGCACTCGGCGTTGGCGGCACTGCTGGCCGCGGCGGTGATGGGTGCGATGGTCGGGCGCTGGACCTCGCGCTGGGTGGCGCGGCGGCTGGGCAACCTCGACCGTACGGCCGAACGTGTGGCCGCCGGTGAAATGGGCCTGCGCGTGCACAGTGATGGCAGCGGCGATGCGTTCGACCGGGTCGCGCTGCGCTTCAACGGCATGCTGGACCGGATACAGGCGCTGCTCGATGCGGTCCGCCATGCCACCGATCACATCGCCCATGACCTGCGCACGCCGCTGAGCCGCCTGCGCGCGCGGCTGGACGCGATGCGCGAGGTGCCGGCGATCGCCGCCTCGCCCGTGGCGATCGCCGAGCTGGATGCCGGGCTGGCCGAAACCGACGGCCTGCTGCAGTCCTTCTCCGCCCTGCTGCGGCTGTCGCGGATCGAGGCACAGCCGGCGACTGCCGACGATGCCACCGTGGTCGACCTGGACCAGTTGGTCCAGGACGTGGCCGAGCTCTACCAGCCGGTCGCCGCCCAGCGCGGCATGCGCCTGCATGTCGTGGGCGCACCACTGCAGGTGGCGGGCGACCCGGACCAGCTGTTCCAGCTGCTGGTGAACCTGCTCGACAACGCGCTCAAGTACGGGCCGGCCGGCGGTACCGTCACCCTGGCCATGGCGGCCGCGGGCGGGCAGGTCGAGTTGAGCGTCCGCGATCAGGGGCCCGGCATTCCCGAAGGCGACCGCCAGCGTGTGTTCGACCGTTTCGAGCGCCTGCAGGCCGACCGCGGCCAGGCCGGTACCGGGCTGGGGTTGAGCCTGGTGCGGGCCATCGTCGCCCGCCACCGCGGCAGCGTCGTCCTGTCCGATGGCGACGCCGGCCCCGGCGGCGCCCCGGGGCTGTGCGTGACCGTGCATCTGCCGCGCCGGCCTCCCGCCGCCGTGACCTGAGGCCAGTGGTGGGGCGCCGCACACGCCCGGGCGGGCGCGGACAGTTGCCCCTGCAAGCGTTCCCGCCGGGTGCCGCGGCCCCCGCTGGGGCCCATTTGCGGTACAGTTGCGCGGTGCCCATTCTGACGACCAAGCGTTCCCTTTCTTCCGCTCGCCGCTGGTGGCGATGGTGGCCCGTTGCCGTCGTCCGTACCGCCACCGTCGATTCCCGGAAGGAAAGCCGTCTTGATCACGCAAGAGCAGTTCCAGCAGCTGGCCACTGAGGGCCACAGCGCACACCCGCATAATTTCGTTCCCGTCGTCCGCGAAGTGCTGTCCGACCTGGACACGCCGCTCTCGGTCTACCTCAAGCTCGCCGACGGCCCGCATACCTATCTGTTCGAATCGGTCGAGGGTGGCGAGCGCTTCGGCCGTTATTCCATCATCGGCCTGCCGGCGCGACGCATCTACAGCTTCCGCGGGCACACGCTGGAAGTGAGCGAGCTGGGTGAAGTCGTCGAGCGCCGCGAGGTGGCTGACCCGCTGGCCGAGGTGGAAGTGCTGCGCAGGCAGTACTCGGTGCCGCAGCTGGATGGCCTGCCGGGCTTCACCGGCGGCCTGGTCGGCTGGTTCGGCTTCGAGTGCATCCAGTACATCGAGCCGCACCTGGGCGCGGGCGACAAACCCGATGAACTCGGAACGCCGGACATCTACCTGATGCTGTCCGAAGAGCTGGCGGTGTTCGACAACCTCAAGGGCCGGCTGTACCTGATCGTGCATGCCGACCCGTCGCAGCCGCAGGCCTGGGCGCGCGCCAACCGGCGCCTCGACGAACTGGCGCACCGGCTGCGCCAGGGCGGTGCCGGTTACCCGCAGGCGCAGGTGTCCGACGCCATCGACGAGCAGGATTTCCAGTCGTCCTTCACCCGCGAGCAGTACCACGCGGTGGTGCGCAAGGCGCAGGAATACGTGCGCGCCGGCGACATCTTCCAGGTGGTGCCGAGCCAGCGCCTGCGCGTGCCGTTCCGTGCGCGGCCGATCGATGTGTACCGCGCCCTGCGTGCGTTGAATCCGTCGCCGTACATGTACTTCATCGACGTCGGCGGCACCCAGGTGGTCGGCTCCTCGCCGGAAATCCTGGCGCGCCTGCGCGATGGCATCGTCACCGTGCGTCCGATCGCCGGCACCCGCCCGCGCGGCGCCACGCCGGAGCTGGACAAGGCCCTGGAAGTCGAACTGCTGGCCGATCCCAAGGAGCGCGCCGAGCATGTGATGCTGATCGACCTCGGCCGCAACGATGTCGGCCGCGTCGCCGAACCGGGCACGGTCAAGGTGGGCGAGCAGTTCGTGATCGAGCGCTACAGCCATGTCATGCATATCGTCAGCGAGGTCACCGGCACCTTGAAGGCCGGGTTGAGCTACAGCGACGTGATGCGTGCGACCTTCCCGGCCGGCACCGTCAGCGGCGCACCGAAGATCCGCGCGCTGGAGATCATCCGCGAGCTGGAGCCGGTCAAGCGCAACGTCTATTCCGGCGCGGTCGGCTACATCGGTTGGAACGGCGATGCCGATACCGCCATTGCCATCCGCACCGCGGTCATCCAGGACGGTTACCTGTACGTGCAGGCGGGTGGTGGCGTGGTCTACGACTCCGATCCGGATGCCGAGTGGCAGGAAACCATGAACAAGGGTCGCGCGCTGTTCCGTGCGGTGGCGCAGGCGGCGAGAGGTTTGTGAGGTGAAAGGGATGATTGCCAATGGCCCGCGGACCGCATTTTTCGTGGCGGCGATGGGTCTGGCAGCCGTCGCATCGGCCCGGGAATCTGACCTTCCCGGGGACAGGCAGAATGCAGTGATACGTCCGGAGGGCACGGCGCTCCATTTTGATGGACGTATAGCGGATGAGTCGGTTGCCAGGGTGCGGGCATTTCTGGACGCGGACAGTTCGCTGACGGAGCTGGCCATCCGATCGGGCGGCGGCGACATTGAGGCAGGAATGGCACTGGGCAGGATGCTGCATGAGCGAGGGATGGATGTACGTGTAGTGGGAGATATCTGCATATCCTCCTGCGCGAACTATGTGTTCCCGGCAGGCCGGCGGAAGCGGGTGGACAGTGGCGCGCTGGTCATCTGGCACGGTTCCATGCTGCAGAAGAATCTTCTCGAGAGTTTCGACTTCTCCGGTGTCGAGAGGCAGCTCGGTCGGCCGCTCACGTGGCTGGAGCGATGGTCTGCGCGGAGAGCCACGAAAAAATGGTACCGCCGCGTTTACTCGGAACAGGCCGCGTTCTTCAGAATGATCGGGGTTGATCCGGCGATTACGGTTCTTGGCCAGGAACAAGGTTGTGCGTGCGACTGGACGGTGTCGGTTGCAGACATGGCGAAATTTGGAATTGGCTCGGTGAGTGCGGATGCCGACTATGCGGCCCCGGGCTATGCGCGCTGGGACGGGAAATGGCAACTGATTACAGGCATCGACGAAGCACCGGCGGCTACACGACAACGATGAGAGACGAACCATGCTGTTGATGATCGACAACTACGACAGCTTCACCTTCAACCTCGTGCAGTACCTGCAGATGCTGGGCGCCGAGGTGAAGGTGGTGCGCAACGACGCGCTGAGCGTCGAACAGATCGCCGCGCTCAATCCCTCGCACATCGTGGTGTCGCCGGGGCCGAAAACCCCCGACGACGCCGGGGTGTCGCTGGAGGTGATCCGGCGGCTCGGCCCGACCATCCCGATCTTCGGCGTGTGCCTGGGCCACCAGAGCATCGGCCAGGTGTATGGCGGCGACGTGATCCGCGCCGGCAACATCATGCACGGCAAGACCTCGCCGATCCGCCACGAGGGCAAGGGCGTGTTCGCCGGGCTGCCCGACCGCTACGAGGCCACGCGCTACCACTCGCTGGTGGTGGACAAGGCCACGCTGCCGGACGTGCTGGAGATCACCGCCTGGACCGAGAACGCCGACGGTTCGATGGAGGAGATCATGGGCCTGCGCCACCGCCAGCATCCGGTGGAAGGCGTGCAGTTCCATCCCGAGTCCATCCTCACCCAGCACGGCCACGCGCTGATGAAGAACTTCCTGGACCGCACGTGCTGAGCGGGACCGAAGCGCTGCGGCTGTTCGTGGTGATGCTCGGCGGCCGCCATGCGCGCGCCAACACCGAAGTGCACGACGTGGTGCTGGCGGTGGCGCCGGGCATCGAACGGACCCATGCCCAGCTGCGCCAGCAGTGGTTCGGCGAGACGTCCGGGCTGCACATCGATTCGTGGATGACGGTCGATGGCGTCGAACAGTGGCAGGTGCGCCTGTCCGCGGACGCGCCCGCCGCCGATGCGCCGCGGCTCTACTTCGTGAATCTGGGCGGCTATGTCGCCGGCGAGTTCGGCGAGGCCCACCGTTACCTGCTGGTGGTCGCCGACGACACGGCCGACGCCAAGCGCAAGGCGCTGCGCCAGGCCGGCGCGGAGTGGATCAAGCCGCACCGCGATGCCCTGTTCGACGTCGACAGCTGCCTGCCCGTCGGCCCCATCGGCGGCCTGCACGTGCACCTGGTTCCCGGCCCCCACGCCGGCATCCGCAGCCAGAGCGACTACATCGTCATTTCCTGATCCTGGAGTTTTCATGACCATCACCGCGCAGGAAGCCCTGCAACGCACCATCGAACACCGCGAGATCTTCTTCGACGAGATGGTCGACCTGATGCGGCAGATCATGCGTGGCGAAGTGTCCCCGACCATGACCGCCGCCATCCTCACCGGCCTGCGGGTGAAGAAGGAGACCGTCGGCGAGATCGCGGGCGCGGCCACGGTGATGCGCGAGTTCGCGCTGCCGGTGGCGGTGGCCGACAAATCGCACCTGGTCGACATCGTCGGCACCGGCGGCGATGGCTCGCATACCTTCAACATCTCCACCTGCTCGATGTTCGTGGTGGCCGCGGCTGGTGCCAAGGTGGCCAAGCACGGCAACCGCAGCGTGTCGTCCAAGTCCGGCAGCGCCGATGCGGTGGAGGCGCTGGGTGCGGCGATCGAGCTCAACCCGGAGCAGGTGGTGCGGGTCATCGAGCAGACCGGCATCGGCTTCATGTTCGCGCCGATGCACCACCCGGCGATGAAGGTGGTGGCGCCGGTGCGGCGCGAGATGGGCGTGCGCACCATCTTCAACATCCTCGGTCCGCTGACCAACCCGGTTGGCGCCACCAACATCCTGATGGGCGTGTTCCACCCCGACCTGGTCGGCATCCAGGCGCGCGTGCTGCGCGAGCTGGGCGCGCAGCGCGCGCTGGTGGTGTGGGGCCGCGACAACATGGACGAGATCTCGCTGGGCGCCGGCACCCTGGTCGGCGAGCTGCGCGACGGCAAGGTGCGCGAGTACGAAATCCACCCGGAGGATTTCGGCATCGCCATGTCGGCCAGCCGCAATCTCAAGGTGGCCAACCCGGAAGAGTCCATCGCCATGCTGCGCGGCGTGCTCGACAACCAGCCCGGCCCGGCCAACGACATCGTCGCGCTCAACGCCGGCGCCGCCCTGTACGTGGCCGGCGTGGCCGACAGCATCGCCGACGGGCTGGCGCGCGCGCGCGCGGTCATCGCCGACGGCAGCGCCCGTGCCCGCATGCAGCAGTACGTCGCCGCCAGCCGCGCCTTGGCCGGCTGAGCGCCAACCCGTCTTCCCTTCCCGCCGTACCGTCTTCCAGGAAAGCAGAGTCATGAGCGACATCCTCAACACCATCCTCGCCCGCAAGACGCAGGAGGTGGCCGAGCGCAGTGCCCGCGTGCCGCTGGCCGAACTGAAGGCGCGCGTTGCCGATGCGTCGCCGGTGCGTGGTTTCGCCAGCGCGCTGCAGGCGGCCATCGCCAACGGCGACCCGGCGGTGATCGCCGAGGTCAAGAAGGCCAGCCCGTCCAAGGGCGTGATCCGCCCGGATTTCCGTCCGGCCGAGATCGCGGTCAGCTACGAGCTGGGCGGCGCCAGCTGCCTGTCGGTGCTCACCGACGTGGATTTCTTCCAGGGCGCCGACGCCTATCTGCGCGAGGCGCGCGAGGCCTGCACGCTGCCGGTGCTGCGCAAGGATTTCGTCATCGACCCCTACCAGGTGGTCGAGGCCCGCGTGCTGGGCGCGGACTGCATCCTGCTGATCGTCTCGGCGCTGGACGACCGCCAGCTGGCCGGATTGTCCGACCTGGCGATGCAGCTGGGCATGGACGTGCTGGTGGAAGTCCATGACATCGACGAGCTGGAGCGCGCCATCCAGGTGCCGGTGCCGCTGGTGGGCATCAACAACCGCAACCTGCGCACCTTCGAGGTATCGCTGGACACCACGCTGTCGATGCGCGCGGCGGTGCCGCGCGACCGCCTGCTGGTCACCGAGAGCGGCATCCTCGGCCCGGCCGACGTCAGGACCATGCGCGAGGCCGGCGTCAACGCCTTCCTGGTCGGCGAGGCCTTCATGCGCGTGGAGGAGCCGGGCGAGGGCCTGCGTCAGCTATTCTTCAGCGCATGACCGAGTCCTACCCCGTTCCCCGCGACGACGCGCAACTGGTCGTCTTCGATTTCGACCACACGCTGTACGACGGCGATTCCGGCAGCCACCTGTTCGCCTGGCTGATCCGCCGCAACCCGCTGCGGATGCTGGCGGCAGTGCTGATCACGCCATTGTTCGGCCCGCTGGTGGCGCTGCTGCCGACGCGCCGCTTCGGCATTTCCGGCTACGTGTGGATCGCGACCTTCGGCCTGCACCGGGCGCGGGAGTTCAACGGCATCATCGACCAGTACGTGCGCGCGCACGAACCTGCGATCCGCGCGCGGCTGCTGCCACGGGCGCTGGATGTGTTCGCCGCGCATCGCCGCGCCGGCGACCGGGTGGTGGTGGCAACCGGTGCGCCGCCGGAGCTGGCGCGTGCCATCCTGGCCTTCGTCGCGCACCAGGACGTGCCGGTGGTCGGCAGCGAAGTGGGGCCGCGGCTGGGCGCGATGGGCGCCACCCGCCACTGCCACAACGAAGAGAAGATGCGCATGCTGCGCGAGCGCGGCTATGGCGCCATCGCCATCGCCTACTCGGACAGCACCGCCGACCTGCCGCTGCTGCGCGCGGCGCAGGCGCCGGTGGTGGTCAACCCCAAGCATTCGCGGGTGGCGTACTTCCGCCGTGTGTTGCCGGCCGGCACCCGCATCCTCAACTGGGGCTGTGCCGAGCGCGGCGGCGAGCCGGCCTGAACGGCGCCGCCGGCCATTGGCCGGCGGTGCGCCTGCCGGGCGTCAGCCCAGCCAGCGGTGCAGTGCGTGGCCGATCTGGAACAGGCTGATCGACAGCACCAGCACCCCCACCGCGATGAGTACCCAGCGCTCCTTGAGGCGCTTGACCAGCAGCGCCGCCACCGGTGCGGCCATCATCCCGCCGACCAGCAGCCCGGCGACGATGGACAGGTGCTGCAATCCCATCGACAGCAGGAACGTGGTCGAGATCGCCAGGGTGACGATGAATTCGGCCGCATTCACCGTACCGATGGTGGTGCGTGCCTTGCCGCCGCGCGCGAGCAGGGTCGAGGTCGCCACCGGCCCCCAGCCGCCGCCGCCACTGGCGTCGAGCAGGCCGGCGAAGAAGCCCAGCACCGGTACCCGCTGCACCTCGCTGCGTGGGGTGAAGCGGCCGGCCGCGCGGGCAAGGATGAAGATCGCCAGCGCCAGCAGGTAGAGATAGATGAAGGGGCGGATGAACTCGCCGGGCAACTGGGTCAGGACGTAGGCGCCGAGTGCGCCGCCAACCGCACCGGGCAGCGCCAGGCGCAGGAACAGCCGCCGGTCGACGTTGCCGGCCGCCAGATGCGATACCCCGGACGCGCCGGTGGTGAATACCTCGGCGGTATGGATGCTGGCGCTCACCGCCGCCGGTGGCAGCCCCATGCTCAACAGAACAGACGAGGACACCAGCCCGAATGCCATGCCCAGGGCGCCATCGACCAGCTGCGCCCCGATCCCGATCAGGATGAACCAGTAGAACTCGCTTCCAAATTCCATTGGTGGAGACTGCTGGGTAAGGAAGGCAACCGTCAAGGCCGCGGGATTGCCCCGCGGTGCCGGACTCGGGGGCTGGAGACGTCAGGTTTCCGCTGAGGCAGCCCGCTTTTGTTGTCAAAGGGGCGCGCGCGGACAGGCGCAGGGATCTGGAGGCCGATGCGCCGGGGCCCCGGGGTCTGCGGAGCAGACTCTGGGGTTTATGCGTGAGTACGTATCAACGCGTTCCGTACAGCACGATGGTCTTGCCGCGCGCGTGCAGGATGCCGTCGGCCTGCAGCTTCTTGAGCACGCGCCCGGCCATTTCCCGCGAGCAGCCCACCAGCCGGGCGATCTCCTGCCGCGAAACGCGCAGCTGGGTGCCCTGCGGGTGACTCATCGATTCCGGCTCGCGGGCCAGGTCGTGCAGGGTGCGCACGATGCGGTCGGTCACGTCCAGGAACGCCAGGCGGCTGGCCTTGCGGCTGGTGTGCAGCAGGCGCCGGGAAATCTGCGAGCCGATCGCGTACAGCAGCCGCGGGGCGTCGCTGGACAGCGGCCCCAGGAACAGCTGGTGCAGCCGTTCGTAGCTGATCTCGGCCAGTTCGCAGGGGGTGCGGGTGCGCAGGATCACCTCGCGCTTGTCCGATTCGATGAACAGCCCCATCTCGCCGACGAACTCGCCGGCGCCGAAGTAGCCCAGCACCAGTTCCCGGTCCTCGTCCTCCTCGGCGATGATGCTGACCGAGCCGCTGACCACGTAGTACATGGTGCCGGCCGGGTCGCCGGGGCGGAACACGTCGGTGCGCCCCGGGTAGCGGCGGCGGTGGCTGTGGGCCAGGAACCGATCGATGGTGGCGATATCCAGGGCCAAGGGGCTGGAGGCGAGGCGCACGTTAGGCACGGTGTTGGCGATCCCTGGACTCATGATGACGTTCATGTTCGTGTTTATGAACTTGTCTTAACGGACAAGCTTAGCGACGCAGGCCACAAGGGGCAAACGCCTGTTGGCCGCGCACGTTTCGCCGGGGGGCGGTTTGCCCCATAATTGCCCCCTTTCCCACCATTCACAGGACCGACCGCCGTGGTCAAGCCGTTGCCTCGCCTGAGGTTGCAGGGTTTCAACAACCTCACCAAGGCGCTGAGCTTCAACATCTATGACGTCTGCTATGCGCGTACCGAAGAGGAGCGCCAGCGTTACATCGAGTACATCGACGAGGAATACAACGCCGATCGACTCACGCAGATCCTCACCGATGTGGCCGAGATCATCGGCGCCAACATCCTGAACATCGCCCGTCAGGATTACGATCCGCAGGGCGCGTCGGTGACCATCCTCATCTCCGAGGAGCCGGTGATCGACAAGAAGGCCGCCGGCAAGGAGCTGATCTCCGACGCGGTGGTCGCGCACATGGACAAGAGCCACATCACCGTCCATACCTATCCCGAGACACACCCGCAGGAAGGCATCGCCACCTTCCGCGCCGATATCGACGTCGCCACCTGCGGCGTGATCTCGCCGCTGAAGGCGCTGAACTACCTGATCGAGAGCCTCGAGTCGGACATCGTGATCATGGACTACCGCGTCCGTGGCTTCACCCGCGACGTGAAGGGCAAGAAGCACTTCATCGACCACAAGATCAACTCGATCCAGAACTTCCTGGCCAAGAACATCAAGTCGCGCTACGAGATGTTCGACGTCAACGTCTACCAGGAGAACATCTTCCACACGAAGATGCACCTGAAGGATTTCGACCTGGACCAGTACCTGTTCGAGGAGAAGGCCAAGAACCTCTCGTTCAAGGAGCGCATGAAGATCGAGGCGCTGCTGCGCCGCGAGATCGAGGAGCTGTTCCACGGCCGCAACCTGGCCGAGTGACGGTTACATGCGGTTCGGGGAGCGGTTGCTAGCCTGCCGCTCCTGAAATACCCGGCGGGACGGCCCGCCCCGTGGTGCGATCCACGGAACACAGCCGACGGCGGCCCGGTGCTCACCAGCACCGGGCCGCTTTTTTTGTGCCCAAACCTTTAAGGAGTAAACCCCATGGCCTGGATCTACCTGCTGGTGGCCGGTCTGTTCGAAGTCGTCTGGGCGATCGGCCTGAAGTACACCGAGGGCTGGACCCGGCTGTGGCCCAGCGTGGGCACCCTGGCGGCGATGGCGGTCAGCTTCTGGTGCCTGTCGCAGTCGCTCAGGTCGATCCCGATCGGCACCGGCTATGCGATCTGGACCGGGATCGGCGCGGTCGGCGCCGCCGCGCTGGGCATCGTGCTGTTCGGCGACAGCGCCTCGTGGCCGCGGCTGCTGTGCATCGGCCTGATCGTGGCTGGCGTGATCGGGTTGAAGATCGTGTCGTAGTCACGTCCGCGGAGCGGGCATGCTGCCCCGGGGTCCGCTGCGCAAACCTTGGGTCCCGGCTCCGGGTTCACCCATTCCCGCGCCTTCGGCGCGCCGGCTTGACCCGTGGGCCCTGCAGCAGACGGAATGCGTGCTTCGCCCGTTCCGCCGTGAGGCCGGGGCGTGGGTTCAGAGCCGGTAGGCGATGGTTTTCATGGCCCGGGAGGCCAGTGCCATCACCGCCGGGATCGGTGCCGGCAGGATCCGCGCGCCGGCGTGTTCGGCATGGTCGGCGTGGCGTGCCTCGTCGATCTTCATCACCTTGAGGATCTCGCGGCTGCGCTGGTCGGCCGGTGGCAGGGTCTCAAGGTGCTCGTCCAGGTGCGCCTCCACCTGGCGCTCGGTCTCGACCACGAAACCCAGGTTCCAGCCGTCGCCGCGCAGCCCGGCGAGGGTGCCGATGGCGTAGCTGCCGGCATACCACAGCGGGTTGAACAGGCTGGGGCGGCTGTCGAGCTCGCGCAGGCGGTCCGCGCACCAGCCCAGGTGGTCGGTCTCCTCCTGCGCCGCTTCCAGCAGGTGCGCGCGGGTGGACGGGTCGCGGGCGACGGCTGCCTGTCCGAAATACAGCCCCTGAGCGCACACTTCGCCGACGTGGTTGATGCGCATCAGGCCTGCGGCGTGGCGCCTTGCGTCCGGTTCCAGCACCACGTCCGGGGTATCGCCGGCGGGGTTGGGGCGGCGCGCCGGCGGGTTGCCGAACACCGTGTCCAGCGCGCGCTGGGCCTCGGTCAGCAGGCGGTCCAGGGGCGTGAAGGCGCGGTCGGTGGTCATGGCGTCCAGGCGGGGTGGGGGAGAGCCGGATTCTCGCCGCTGTCCCCGGGGCTGCCAAGGCCGGCCGGGTGGCGGCTTGCGTGGGCCGGTCACGGCCGGTACAATTCCGCCTCTTGTGTTTCACCTTCACAACGCGTGGCAGAGTTCCGGCAGTTCAGCGCCGCAATGAGCCCGACCTAACCTGAGTTCTTTCATGAGCACTTTCACCGCAAAGAACGAGACCGTCCAGCGTGACTGGTATCTCGTCGACGCCTCGGGCAAGACCCTGGGCCGTCTGGCCACCGAGCTGGCCCGCCGCCTGCGTGGCAAGCACAAGCCGGTCTACACCCCGCACGTCGATACCGGCGACTACCTGGTTGTCATCAACGCAGAGAAGATTGTCGTCACCGGCAAGAAGCTGCAGGACAAGCAGTACCACCGCTTCACCGGCTACATCGGCAACCTGAAGACCGAGACCCTGGCCCAGGCGCTGGAGCGTCACCCGGAGCGCGTGATCGAGATCGCTGTCAAGGGCATGCTGCCGAAGGGCCCGCTGGGCCGCGCCATGTACCGCAAGCTCAAGGTCTACGCCGGCGCCGAGCACCCGCACGCCGCCCAGCAGCCGCAAGTTCTGGATATCTAATCATGGCTATCACGCAAAACTACGGCACTGGCCGCCGCAAGTCCTCCACCGCCCGCGTGTTCCTGCGCAAGGGTTCGGGCAACATCACCGTCAATGGCCGTCCGCTGGACGAGTTCTTCGGCCGTGAGACCGCGCGCATGATCGTGCGCCAGCCGCTCGAGCTGACCAAGAACACCGAGAGCTTCGACGTCATCGTCACCGCCACCGGCGGCGGCACCACCGGCCAGGCCGGTGCGATCCGCCTGGGCATCGCCCGCGCCCTGGTCGAGTACGACGAAGGCCTGAAGTCCGAGCTGCGCAAGGCCGGCTTCATGACCCGTGACGCCCGCGAAGTCGAGCGCAAGAAGGTTGGTCTGCACAAGGCCCGCCGCGCCACCCAGTTCTCCAAGCGCTGATCCATCGCGCCTGGCGTGGGGTCCTCCGGGATCCCGCTGGGAAAACAAAAGCCCGGCCTCGGCCGGGCTTTTGTCGTTCCGGGGTGGCGTGAAGCCCATGGCGGCTGCCGCGCCGGCATCCGCTGGGGGCAAAAAGAAAGGCCTGATCTTTCGATCAGGCCTTTGGTATTTGGCAGCCCCGGAAGGATTCGAACCTCCGAATGCCTGAGTCAGAGTCAGGTGCCTTACCGCTTGGCGACGGGGCTAGGCAGGGGTGGATTATCGCATGCCGCGACGGTCGAGGCCAACAGGGGTGGCGAGACCGCTGGAGCAGGCAAAAAAAGACCAGATCTTTCGATCTGGTCTTTTGATATCTGGCAGCCCCGGAAGGATTCGAACCTCCGAATGTCTGAGTCAGAGTCAGATGCCTTACCGCTTGGCGACGGGGCTGTGGTTTTCAGGAGCCGGGCTCCTGCTCCCTTGGTGGCTATGGGTGGACTCGAACCACCGACCCCAGCATTATGAGTGCTGTGCTCTAACCGGCTGAGCTACATAGCCTCAGGGAGCCCGCAATTCTGCGTATCGCCGGCTTGCCTGTCAACTGTTTTTTCCGCGCTTGTGGCATTGCAGCGGCCATGGCAGAGTCCAAGCCAGTAGAAATATTTAGGAGTCCGCATCGTGATCGATCCGGACGGCTATCGACCGAACGTCGGCATCGTGCTGATGCGGGAAGACGGACAGGTGTTCTGGGCACGACGCGTGCGCCGGGACGGCTGGCAGTTCCCGCAGGGTGGGATGAACTCCGACGAGACCCCGGTCGAGGCCATGTATCGCGAGCTGCAGGAAGAAACCGGCCTGTTGCCTGAACATGTCGAAGTGCTCGGGGCTACCCCGGGCTGGCTTCGCTACCGGTTGCCCAGCCGCGCCATCCGCCGTACCGAGAAGCAGGTCTGCATCGGCCAGAAGCAGGTCTGGTTCCTGCTGCGGCTGACCGGCGACGAAGGCCATGTGCGCCTGGACCATACCGAGGCCCCCGAGTTCGACCATTGGCGCTGGGTGGATTTCTGGTATCCCGTCGAGCATGTGGTCATGTTCAAGCGGGGTGTCTATGCGCGCGCGCTGCGGCATCTGGCGCCGTTGGCGCGGGGCATCGCCGGGCAAGGGGTGACGGCGATGCCGAAGAGCGCCCAGGAGGCGTGGATGCCCGGCCATGCGGCAGGCCATGAGCGCCCGCGCAAGCGTTCGCGCAAGCGCGGCTACTGGCCGCGGAAGGCGCAGGGCGAGGGGCCGACGGCCTGACGGCCTGACGGCCTGACGGCCGCCATCTGATCGATAACGATTCAGGATTTTAATTGACAATCGTTCTCGTTTTCGTTGAAATGGCTTCCGGCCACTCCCGGCCGGTCCTGCCCATCGCCCCCGTGTACGTCTGCATCTGCAACGGTGTCACCGACCACCAGATCCGCGAAGCGGCCGACAACGGCTGCAGTTCGGTTGCCGAGCTGACGATGCGCACCGGCTGCGGTTCCAGCTGCGGTTCCTGCCTGGAGATGGCCGGCGAGCTCCTGGCCAAGGCGCGCGCGGTGCACGACCTGCCGCTGCCGGTACTCGGCCTGGCCAGGGTGGCCTGAACTCCGTCGCGGCGCGTGGCCGCGGCGTGAGCGCATGCGTCAGGTCCGCCGTTGCGGCCGGACCAATGCATACGATTCGCGTTCCTTCATCGACGCATCCGTGACGCTACAGTGCGCGCGTTCAATGCGTGCAGGAGCAACTCCCATGAAAGGCGACGTCAAGGTCATCGAATTCCTCAACAAGGTGCTCTACAACGAGCTGACCGCGATCAACCAGTACTTCCTGCACGCCAAGATGCTGAAGAACTGGGGCCTGAAGGAGCTGGCCGAGCACGAGTACAAGGAATCCATCGACGAGATGAAGCATGCGGACGCGTTGTCCGACCGCATCCTGTTCCTCGAGGGACTGCCGAACTTCCAGGCGCTGGGCAAGCTGCGCATCGGCGAGAGTCCGGTCGAGATCCTGCGCTGCGACCTGGCGCTGGAAACCTCGGCGGTGGCGGTGCTGCGCGAGGCCGTGGCCTACGCGGAGAGCATCGGCGACTACGTCAGCCGCGAGCTGTTCGTGAAGATCCTCGACTCCGAGGAAGAGCACATCGACTGGCTGGAAACCCAGCTGGACCTGATCGAGCGCATCGGCGAGCCGAACTACCTGCTGACCAAGCTGGACGACTGAGCGCCCGCCCCGGCGCTGTGCCGGGCACTTGCGGGCCCAGGCCACGGCATCGCTCATCTACCCAGGGCCGCGCCGTCTGCGCGGCGCTGATCCCGCTCCCTTTCCCGCACGCGCGCCCCGGCGCGACATGCGCGTGCGCGCGAGCCGGGCTCAGGCCTGCAGGGCCCGTTCGCCGCGCATGTCCGACTGGTAGCCGATCAGCGCGAGCCGGGCGCGGGCGAACTCGGCAATGATCAGTGCGACCATCACCGCCGGGCGTTCCAGCTTGCCCGAGCGGGCGGCCAGTTCGACCCGGCGCGCCGCGGCCGACAGGGCCAGGGCACCGACATTGGCGCTGGCCGACTTGAGGCTGTGCGCCAGTTCGCGCAACTGGTCCAGGTCGGGTGTGACCGCGGCCTCCTGCAGCTGGCGCACCAGCGGGGTGGTGTCGTCGAGGAACACGTCGATGATGGTGGCGGTCTCGGCGCCGGCGATCTCGCGCAGTTCGTCCAGCACCTCGCGGTCGAGCACCGGCAGGGCGGTGGACTGGGCGGCCGAGGCCGGGGCTTCCTCGAGCTGGGCCGGTGCCGCCTGCGGCGGTTCGTCGCCGGCGGTCGGCGCGGGCCCGCACCAGCGCAGCAGGCAGGCCTGCAGGCCTTCGCGCGAAATGGGCTTGGACAGGTAGTCGTCCATTCCCGCGTCCAGGCAGCGCTGGCGGTCGCCGGCCATGGCGTTGGCGGTCATGGCGATGATCGGCAGGCGCGTAGCCTGGGTAGTGGCCTCGTGCTCGCGCCAGCGGCGGGTGGCGGCGTAACCGTCCAGCACTGGCATCTGGCAGTCCATCAGCACCGCCTGGTAAGCGGCGGCGTGCAGCTTGTCCAGCGCGAGCTGGCCGTTGATGGCGGTTTCCACTTCGCAGCCGAGCACGCCCAGCAGCTTCTGCGCCACGAGCAGGTTGACCGGGTTGTCCTCGACCAGCAGCACCCGTGTGCCGGCCAGTCCGCGCGCCCGTTCCAGCGATGCCGGGGCAGGGGGCGGCGCTTCCGGCGCGACGGAGGGTGCGGCCGCGCCGGTGTCCGGCGCAGTGCTGGCCGGTTCCGTCAACGCCGCGCGCAGGGCCGCATCCGCCGCCTGCCGCGATACCACGCGTGGACTGTCGCGCAGCTCGGCCGGCAGCGGTGCGTCGTCCTGCAGCCAGACCAGGCGGTGGTCGCCGCCGGCCCGCTGCAGCGCCGCGACACCCAGGCGCAGCGATGACAGGTCGCCGATGACGGCGTGCAAGGGCTGTGTGGTGCCGCCGGTGCGGAGCAGGTCCAGCGCTTCCTGCACCGTGTCCACGCTGCGGACCTCGAACCCCCAGTTCGGCAGGATCAGCTCCAGCCGCTGGCGCAGGCGCGCGTCGGTGGACACCAGCAGCACCCGCGGGTGGGCACCGTGCGCCGGTGCGCGCAGGTCGCCGATCACCTTGAGCAGTGGAATCTCGAACCAGAAGGTCGAGCCCTGGCCGGGCACCGAGTCGAGCCCGATCCGGCCATGCATCAGGTCGATGATGCGCTTGCAGATGGCCAGGCCCAGGCCGGTGCCGCCATACAGGCGGGTGGTCGAGGCATCGGCCTGGGTGAAGGCGCTGAACAGGCGTTGCTGCTGTTCCGCATCGATGCCGATGCCGGTGTCGCGGACCTCGAAGCGCAGCAGGTGCTGCGCGTTGGTCTCGCCCATGCGCCGCACCTGCACCTGGATGCCGCCGCGTTCGGTGAACTTGATCGCGTTGACCATCAGGTTGCTGAGCACCTGGCGCAGGCGTACCGGGTCGCCGCGCACCGCCAGCCGCACCGCCGGGTCGAGCGCCAGGGTGATGTCCAGCCCCTTGTGCGCGGCCGAGCGCTGCATCAGCTGCAGCAGCGAGTCCAGCAGCTCGCGCAGGTTGAACGTGGTGATCTCCAGTTCCAGCCGCTGCGCTTCGAGCTTGGAGTAGTCGAGGATGTCGTCGACGATGCGGAACAACGCCCGCGAACTCTCGCTGGCGGTGTTGAGCATCTCGCGCTGTTCGGCGGCCAGCGGACCCTGCGCGACCATTTCCAGCATCGGGATGATGCCGTTGAGCGGGGTGCGGATCTCGTGGCTCATGGTGGCCAGGAACTCGCCCTTGGCCAGCATCGCCGCCTCGGCATCCTGCTTGGCCTGCAGCAGTTGCTGCTCGAGCTGGACATGGCGCTGCTGTTCCTGGCGCAGCCGCTGCAGCTCGCGCTCGTTGTCGCGCGAGCGCTGCGCGAACGCGGCGGACGTGTCGGCCAGGGCGCGTGCGGCGAGCGCGGCCAGCAATGCGCACAGGCAGGCGAGCGCGGCCAGGACGGTGGTGATGATCTGCGCCGGTAGCGGCGGCGGCAGCCACTGCGCCGCGCCGGCGGCGACCGCGAGCATCGCCGAAGCCATGGCCCAGCGGTTGGCTGCCTGCATCTCAGAGCACCGTGTTCTGGAAGTCGAAGTCCAGCTCGCTGCCGACCGACTGCACCACGTTGCCCTGGATGAAGTCGATGCCGCTCATCCACATCGCGGCGGCGGCCTGCGGGTCCTCGATCTGCTGGCCGATGATCTGCAGCCCGGCGCGGTGCGCGGCATCGATCGCGCCGCGCAGTTCGTCGCGCAACTGCTGGCTGGCGTGGCTGCCGGCGAAGCGTCCGGCCATGCGCACGAAGCCCAGCGGCAGCTGGGTCATCAGCGCGTTGGCCTCGTCGCCGGGTTCGAACTGGCTCAGGCAGAACTGCACGCCCGCGGGCATCAGCCGTTCGCAGAACTGCTGCAATGTCACCGCGTGTACCAGCGCGTCGCCCAGGCGCACGTCGATGACCAGCGAGCTGCCGGCGATCTGCCGGTCGGCGATGGCCTTGAGCAGCCAGCCGGCGAACGCCTCGCGGGCGAGGCTGCGCAGCGATTGCGACACGAACAGACGCATCGGCGGCACGGCGTGCTGGTAGCGGTGCAGCAGCCCCAGCGCATGGTCGAGCACCTGCTGGTCGAGATCGCCGATGCGCCCGGCCGCCTCGGCCGCCGGAATCACCTGGCCGGCCGAGAGCAGGGTGCCGTCGTTGCGCCGCAGGCGCAGCAGCACCTGGTACTGCGCGGTGTCGCTGCCGGCGACGGCCACGATCGGCTGGTAGGCCAGCTCGATCTGCCCCTCCAGCAGGGCCAGGTGTTCCTGCGCGGCGGCATCGCCGTTGCCCTGGTGGGCAGCCACGCCGTCGGCGAGCAGCCGCGCCTGCAGGGCGGTGCGTTCGACCGCCTCCAGGGCGATGCCGGCGTCCTCGAAACCTTGCGACAGGCGTGCATGACCCACGGCGCAGCGCAGGTGCAGCGATTCGTCATCGCGCACCACGAACGGGTGCGCGGACAGTGCCTGGCGTACCGAGCGCGCCAGTGCATCGACCGCGTCCTCGTCCATGCCGCGGCCCAGCAGCAGGAAGCTGTTGTCGTTCAACCGCGCCAGCAGGTGCGGGCGCGCGGCTTCGGCCAGGCGCCGGCCGGCCTGCATCATCAGCCGCTCGAAGGCGGCATAACCATAGCGTTCGCGCAGGCCCAGCGCGCTGGCGATCTCGATGAACATCAGCCCGCCATGCTCGGCCGCGGCCAGCGCCGCATCCAGTTGCAGCATCAGGTTGTGCCGGGTTGGCAGCCCGGTCTCCGGGTTGCTCAACGCCACCCCTTCGGCCGTGCCCTGCGACTGCTGGCGCGAACGGCGGATGCGGTTGGCCACCGCCGCGACCAGGTGGCGCGGGCGGATCGGTTTGGTGAGGAAATCGTCGGCGCCGCTGTCGAGCACCTCGAACTGGCGCTCGGGGTCGGGGTCGCCGGTCAGGAACACGATGGGCAGCAGCTGCTGCTGCGGGTTCTGGCGGATCAGCGCGGTCAGCCGCATGCCATCGAGCCCGGGCATGTGCAGGTCCATCAGGATCAGGTCGGGGCGGTGCTCGGCGATGGCCTGCTGCACGCCTTCGGCGTCCATCTGCACGATCGCCTGCATGCCGGCACCGTGCAGCACGCTCTGCGCGAACAGCGCCTGCGAGCGATCGTCCTCGACGATCAGCACCCGATAGGGCGTTTCGGCGGCCGCGGGCTGGCCCGCTTCGGGTGCCGCTGCCGGGGCGGCGGCGATATGCGCGCGGACTGCTTCGGCCGGCGGCGCGTTGCCCACGCTCCAGCGCTGCCAGTAGTCTGCCGGCGGGACCTCCGCGCGCGACAGGCGGGCGGAGGAGGTAGGTGTGTCGTTGCTTGCCATCGGTACTCCCCGTATGCCGTGGATTATGCGGTCAACGAGCCGGTGGCAGCGAATGGTCCCTGGCCGTTGCCGCTGCCGCGGCCGGCGCTGGTGCGGCGAACAGGCGCTTGACCCCGCGCCAGAGCGTGCGCCAGACCAGCCATACGGTCAGCGCGCCCAGCAGGCTTGCGCCGACCACCAGCGCCAGCGCCAGCCACGGGTGGGCCAGTGCCAGCGCCAGGCCGGCGATCACCACGCCGTCCTCTGCCACCGATGCGGCCCAGTTGCTGGCCGGCTCCGGGGAAGTGTTCAGCAGTGCCCGGGTGCCGGCCTTCAGGCCATGGCTGGCCAGTGCCACGCCGGCGCCGGCGGCGAGCGCGCCGGCGCCGAGCTGGCCGTCGGGGGACAGGGTCGCCGCGGCCAGGAAGGCGCCGGCCGGTACCCGGGCCAGGGTCTGCAGCAGGTCCCAGATCGAATCCACGCCGGGGATCTTGTCGGCGAAGAACTCGGTGGTCGCCAGCGCGGCCGAGGTGCCCAGCACCCACCATGACTGCGTGGCCTGCAGTGCCGGCGGCAGTTCGACCCAGCCCAGCACGCCGGCCAGGCCGACGCCGAACACGGTCAGGTACACGCGGATGCCGGCCAGCCAGGCCAGCAGGATGCCGATGACGAAAACGTGGGCTTCGGTCATGGTCGCGGACTCGCGCGGGAACTGTGAGCAGGATCGCAACTATCGACCATGCCCCGGGGGATTGCCAGTTCCCGGCGGGCCGTGCCGGGAGTCGTTTACACTGCCCAGCCGTTTCAACCGGAGCGAAGGTGCCGCTTCGCGCAGGATCCGGCACCGGTCATGTAACGCCATGAGCAATCCATCCCCCTCGCGTTTCCAGATCACCCTGCGGGGAACGCCGCAGCGATCGGCGTGGGTGCGGCTGGCCGTCCTCGCCGTCGCCTGGCTGCTGTCGCTGCTGCTGGTGGGCTGGCTGGCCGCCCGCTACGCCTCGCCCGATGCCGGCGGGTTGCGCGAGCGCCTGCGCCAGAGCGAGCGTACCGTCGCCGCGCAGCGCGCCCAGATCGAGGAGCTGCGGCAGCGCCAGGCCACGCTGGAGGCGTCGGACAAGATCAGCCGCGCGGCCAATACCGAGGTGCAGGCATCGCTGGCCGAGCGCGACGAGGAGATCGCCGGGCTGCGCGCGGATGTCGCGTTCTACGAGCGCCTGGTGGGCGCCACCAGCCAGCGCAAGGGGCTGAATGCGCATTCGGTGGAGTTCTCTGCCGAAGCAGCGGGCACCTGGCACTACAGCGTGGTGCTGACGCAGAACCTGAACAGGGGCGCCATCAGCCAGGGGCAGATGCGGTTCTCGGTGGAAGGGGTGAAGGGCGGCAAACTGGCGACGGTGACCTGGGACGAGCTCCACCAGCGCCGTGAGGTGCCCGGGCAGGCCTATTCGTTCCGGTATTTCCAGCGCCTGGACGGCAGCGTGATGCTGCCCAAGGATTTCACCCCGCAACGTGTGCGAGTCTCGTTGACCGGGCCCGGGGGGAGCGCGACACAGACTTTCGATTGGAAACTCGCCGGCAACGGCAGAGGGGAGCAGTGATGTTCAAGAACAAGTCCAGCCGCGACAGCCACCTGGTCGTGGACGCCCTGATCGGGCCGCAGGTGGTGATCCGTGGCGACGTGATGTTCAGCGGCGGCCTGTACGTGGAAGGGCGCATCGAGGGCCGGGTGATCGCCGAGGAGGGCGCCAAGGCGGTGCTGACCCTGGCCGAGCAGGGCCACATCGACGGCGAGGTCCGTGCCTCGGTGGTGGTGCTCAGCGGGCGCATGGACGGCGACGTCCATGCCGGCGAGCGCATCGAGCTGACCCCCACCGCGCGGGTCAACGGCAACGTCCACTACCAGGTGGTCGAGATGGGCGCCGGCGCCCAGCTCAACGGCCGCCTGGTGCATGCCACGGCGATGGCCGCGCTGCCTTCGCCCGAGGCGGCGGCGCTGCAGGAGCAGGCTGAAGCGGCGGAGGCTTGAATCGGCGCGCGGCCGTCCCCATGCTGGTCGCATGAGCACGCTCGTTTCCCTGCCCGGCGCAACGGCCGCCCCCGATTACCAGTCCCTCGATCGCCCGCTGAACTTCACCCCGGCCGCCGCGGCCAAGGTGAGCGAGCTGATCCGCGAGGAGGGCAACGCTGCCCTGGCCCTGCGCGTCTATATCCAGGGCGGTGGCTGTTCCGGCTTCCAGTATGGCTTCGAGTTCGACGAGAACCGGGCCGACGACGACCTGGCGGTGGTCACCGACGGCGTGACCCTGCTGGTGGACCCGCTGAGCCTGCAGTACCTGATGGGCGCCGAGGTCGATTACTCGGAAAGCCTCACCGGGGCGCAGTTCGTGATCCGCAATCCCAACGCCCGCACGACCTGCGGCTGCGGCAGCAGTTTCGCCGTCTGAGTCCTGCGCCATGCCGCGGACACGCGCGCATCCCCGCGGACGCGGGCAGCTTCTCGCCACGGTGGTTTGCCGGTAGTCTGCCGACGATGCCTGTTTTCGACTCTTCCTTCCACGCACACGCCTTTGCCGGCGCCGCGCTGGATCGCGCCGATGCGCTGCGCGACGACGCCGATGCGCTGGCGCGGCTGTGGCCCGACGCCCGGGTGCTGGTACTCGATGCCGACGGCACCGCTTTCGCCGATGCCGACGGCCAGCCGTTCCTGACCAGTGGCCGCGAACTCGGCGGCGGCCCGGGCACGGCCATCTTCCTGGGCATGCAGCACGAGCGCGCCTGGTTCGTGGTCGAGGCGGCGATGGTCGGGGCGCGGGCGCCAGGACGCATCGACCTGCGCCGTGCCGCCGCCGAATGGCCGGCCGACGCGTCGGGCGTGTTCTGCTACGCGCGCGGCATGTCGTACTGGCATTCGCGCAACCGCTTCTGCGGCGTCTGCGGTGCCGCGGTGGTGTTCGGGCGTGGCGGTTTCATCGGCCGCTGCGGCCAGTGCGGCACCGAGCATTACCCGCGGGTGGACCCGGCGGTCATCGTCGCGGTCGAGCACGACGGCCGCCTGCTGCTCGGGCGCCAGGCCAGCTGGGCGCCGCGGCGCTGGTCGGTGGTGGCCGGTTTCGTCGAACCGGGCGAGACCTTCGAGCAGACCGTGGCGCGCGAAGTGTTCGAGGAAACCCGGGTGCGGGTGATCCAGGCCGAGTACCTGTGCACCCAGCCGTGGCCCTTCCCGGGCGCGCTGATGGTCGGTTTCCGGGCCACCGCGCATGGCGACGTCCCCCAGGTGGACGGCGAACTCGAGGACGCGCGCTGGTTCGACGCCGAGGAAATCGGCGCCGCGCTGCGGCGCGAACAGGCCGACGACGGCCAGGGCATCCTGCTGTCGCCGCCGATCTCGATCGCACGTACGCTGATCGAAGACTGGTACCGGCGCCGGCAGCCATGAGGCCGGCAGCGGGCCGTCGCGGGCATCGGCACGCGCGGCCTTGGCGGGGCCTACAATCAGGACCCGGAGGAATCGCATGTTCACGACCCTGGTAGCAGTGATCGCGGCACTGGTCCTTGGCCATCTGGCGCCCGCGCCGATGGCGGCCCTGCGCGACTGGCGCTGGTTCGGGCGCTGGCTGGGCTGGCTGCAGGTACATGAAGGCGGCAGCAATGCCGGCCGCTTCGGGCTGCTGCTGGCCATCACCCCCTGCGTGCTGCTGGTGGCGGCCGTGCAATGGCTGCTGGCCGGGCACCTGCACGGGCTGCCGTCGCTGCTGTTCGGCATGGCGGTGCTGGCGCTGTGCTGGGGGCCGCGCGACCTGGACCGCGACGTCGAGGCGGTCATCGACGCGGAGGATGCGGCGGCCCACGACGCAGCGGTCGCCCAGCTCCAGTCTGCCGGCGGCAGCCTGCGCGAGGATGTGCCCACGCTGGTCGACGCGACCCTGTACAACGCGCTGCGGCGCTGGTTCGCGCCGCTGTTCTGGTTCCTGCTGCTGGGCCCGCTGGGCGCGGTGCTGTACCGCCTGCTGGTGCAGTCCGTACACGGCCCGATCGCCGCTGGCGTGGCCGCCGAAGCCCGCGGGACGGGCGCCTGGGCGCTGGCCGTGCTGGAATGGCCGGTGGCCCAGCTGATGACGCTGTCGATGGCACTGGTCGGCAATTTCGACACGGTGTTCTCGGCCTGGCGCCGTGCCGGTGGCAACCGCTGGGCGCTGGACCTGGGCTTCCTGGGCGAGGCCGCGCGTGCAGGCGTCGGCATGGAACTGGCCGAGGACGCGGCCGATGCGCGCGAGGCCGGTCTGGTTCCGCACGCCGAACGTCATCCCGAACTGCGCGATGCGATGAGCATGGTCTGGCGCATGCTGCTGTTGTGGATGGCGCTGCTGGCGCTGTTGATCATCGCCGGCTGGGTGGGGTGAGTCCCTGCGGCGGATAGAGTCGCGAAGCACTGGTAGCCGGTGCCACGGCATTGGCCGGTGGAGGTGCCGGGTACGTCGCGCGGATGGGAGTGCCGGCGCGCAGCGCTGTTCTTTTCAGCCCGGTGCGAGCAGGGTGAACGGGTACCAGGGCAGGTTGCGGGCGACCCAGTAGGCCGGCAGTACCGCCAGCCACAGCTTCGGCGCCATCACCACCCTCATCAGCGGCTGCAGCCAGCGCGGGTTCCAGCCGGCGGACCAGAGCACCATCAGCGGGACCAGGGCGAGGGTCACCAGGCCCAGTGGATTCATCGAGAACGCGCGCAGCAGGTCGCCGTGGGCCAGGGCGTGCAGCGCGCGGGTCAGTCCGCAGCCGATGCAGTAGTAGCCGGTGAAGGCCAGGAACATGCAGGGCGGGAACGGGTTGCCCTCGACGTTCGGATCGAAATGCCACAGCAGCCAGATGCCGGCGGGGATCGCCAGTGCGACCCCCGCCAGCGCGAGCTTGTGCCGGGTTTCGAGCAGCAGCGCCACGGCTTACTGGTATTGCTGCAGCATTTCCATGTAGGCGGCGGCACCGCCCATGGCGAAGTAGATGGCGTTGAACACCACGCCGATGATGGCCAGCGCGGTAGCCACCCAGCACCAGGTCTTGGCGTTGTTGGAGGCGCGGCGGGCGCCCTCGATGTCGCCCTGGCTCAGCAGGTTGTTCACCTTGCTGGAGAACACGATGGCGACGATGCCCACCAGGCCCAGCGGGCAGCACAGGCAGGTGGCCAGGACGGTGGCGATGATCGACCAGGCCAGGTGGTTGGGGATGCTGCCGGCGGGATTGACGGTATTCATGGGTTCTCCGATGGGGTTGCGATCAGCGTGACTTGCAGGCGTTCGCCGCGGTCAGCGACGAGAGGATCATGGCCGCGACCCAGCACAGCGGCCAGGTGATGAAGCCGATGAAGACGAAGCACAACAGGACGTTGACGAAGGTCAGCGCCCAGTAGCCGAACATGATGATCAGGCCGGTGCCGACATTGCCGGCGTACATGTGGCCGATGCCGAACGTCTGCAGGAACAGCCCCGGCAGCACTTCCAGCAGGGCCGCCACGCCGCCGGACTTCTGCGGGTGGTAGTAGTGGTGCACCTGCTGCGGCGCGGGGGCGGCGGGAGGGGGCGGTGGGATGTCCATGTTTCCTCGGTGTCGGCGGGTGCCGTGCAATCCCTGCAGCCGCGTCTGGATGGATAGCGTAGCGATTTGCCGGGCAGGCGGTAAAGCCGGTCAGGCCTCGCCGCCGCGCAGCGCCCGTACCCGGGCCTCCAGCGCCGCCGCGTCGGTGGCCGTACCGTCGATGGCGGGGACGGCTGCCACTTCGATGTGGGCG
Organism: Stenotrophomonas acidaminiphila; assembly: GCF_001431595.1. Classification (GTDB taxonomy): domain Bacteria; phylum Pseudomonadota; class Gammaproteobacteria; order Xanthomonadales; family Xanthomonadaceae; genus Stenotrophomonas; species Stenotrophomonas acidaminiphila. The sequence continues at coordinate 11,498 of NZ_LDJO01000075.1, read as the reverse complement.
CGGAAGCGGCGCGGTACGCGCATCCGTCCCAGGCGCGTGTCGCGCCGGCTCCACATGCTGCTCCACATGCCTTTCAGCGCCAGCGGCACCACCGGCACCGGCCGCCGGGCCAGGATCTTCTCCACCCCGGAGCGGAACCGGGCGATGTCGCCGTCGCGGGTCAGCGCGCCCTCGGGGAAGATGCAGACCAGCTCGCCTTCCGCCAGCGCCGCATCGATGGCGTCGAACGCGCGCTGCATCAATTCGGCGTCTTCCTTGGGACTGGCGATGGGAATGGCCTTGGCGGTGCGGAAGATCCAGCGCATCACCGGGATGTTGAAGATCCGGTAGTACATGACGAAGCGCACCGGGCGCGGGATCACCGCGGCCAGGATCAACGCGTCCATGTAGCTGACGTGGTTGCAGACGATCAGTGCCGCGCCCTCGTCGGGCACGTGTTCCTCGATGCCGGTCCGGCGCAGGCGGTACAGCGCGTGCACCATCACCCAGCTCAGGAAGCGCATCAGGAACTCGGGCACGATGCTGAAGATGTAGCCGGCCACCAGCACGTTGGCGATGGCCAGTGCCAGGAACAGCTGCGGCACGCTCCAGCCCAGCACGCTCTGGGTGAGCAGGCCGGCCATCGCCGCCAGCACGATGAAGCCCGAGTTCTGGATGTTGAGCGCGGCGAACACGCGCGACATCTCCGACTTCGGCGTGCGGCTCTGGATCAGCGCGAACAGCGGCACCACGAACAGGCCGGTGAACAGGCCGATGCCGAGCAGGTCGACGACGATGCGCAGGCTGCCGGGCTGGCCCAGGAAGCCGGCCACGCCCAGCCCGCTCGCCGCCACCGCGCCGGTGCGGGCGAAGTACAGGTCGAACAGGAACGCGCTCATGCCGAACGCGCCCAGCGGCACCAGGCCGATCTCGACGGTGCGCGCGGACAGCTTTTCGCACAGCAGCGAGCCGGTGCCGGTGCCCACCGAGAACAGCGCCAGGGCGAAGATGTACAGGGTCGAGCCGCCGCCCAGGTTGATCTCGGCGTAGGTCGGCAGCTGCGAGGTCAGGATGGTGCCGACGAACCAGAACCAGGACACGCCCAGTACCGCGTTGCGCACCGCCTTCTGCTTCCTGGCCATCCGCAGCACCGCCAGCGATTCGGACAGCGGGTTCCAGTTGATCTTCAGGTCCGGCGCGCCGGCATCCACTTTCGGGATCAGCCGCGCGGCGATGTTGCCGGCCACCGCCAGCGCGATCACCGCCACCGAGGCCACGACCGGGCCGTGGCTGCCGGCCAGGGTGAAGATCATGCCGCCGACGATCATGCCGCCGAGGATGGAGATGGAGGTGCCCATCTCGACCAGGCCATTGCCGCCGGTCAGCTCCTCCGGCTTGAGGATGGACGGCAGCACCGAGTACTTCACCGGGCCGAACAGGGTGGACTGCATGCCGGTGCAGAACAGCGCCACCAGCAGCACCGGCATGCTCTGGGTGAGGAAGCCCAGCGCGGCCAGCGACATGATCACGATTTCCATCGTGGTGGTGATGACGATCAGCCGCTGCTTCTCTAGCTTCTCGGCGAACTGACCGGCCAGCGCCGAGAACAGGAAATAGGGCAGGATGAAGATCGCCGGCGCGAGCATGGCGTAGATGCTGCGTTCCTTGGTGCTGACGCCGAGGAAGAACAGCAGGCCGATGATCGCCTGGCGGTACACGTTGTCGTTGAAGGCGCCCAGCGCCTGGACGACGAAGAACGGCAGGAAGCGGCGCTGTCCGAGCAGCGCGAACTGGTTATGGCCGGCCACGTGGGTTCCTTGGTTTGCGGCGCACCTTAGCAGGTTCGATGCGCGGCCCGTGCGTCGCGGCGGCGGGCAACAGGTCGAGCAGGGCGCGCGCGGCGGGCGTTGGATCGGCGCGCCAGACCGCGCAGGTGCGGAAGCGGAACGGCTCGGCCAGCGGGCGCACGTCCACCCCCTGCATGCGCGCGGCCATGCTGTCCGGGATCGCCGCGACCGCCAGCCCGGCGGCCACCAGTTGCCGCAGCAGTTCGCCATGGCTGACCTCGTACTGCAGCCGCGGCGCGACGCCGCGCTCGCGCAGGGCGTCGTCCATCATCCGGCGCACGCCGGCGCCGGGAACCAGCGCCGCCAGCGGGACGCCGTCGAGCGCGGGCAGCGGCACCCGCTGCATCGCCGCCAATGCATGCCCGCGCGGCAGCAGCAGCGACAGGCCTTCCTCGTCGAGCAGGCGGTGCTGCGCCGGCAGTGGCACCTGCGGGCCGACGCCGACCAGGGCCACGTCCAGCCTGCCCTCGGCCAGCTCGGCCAGCAGTTCCTCGCTCATGCCCACGCGCAGGTGCACGTCCACGGCTGGATACGCGCCCCGGAACCGGGCCAGCAGGTCGGGGACGTCGACCACGGTGAGCGCGGTGATCTGGCCGATGCGGATGCGCCCGCGCACCGTGCCCAGCGCCAGCGCCATCTCTTCCTGCAGGCGGTCGGCGGCCTGCAGGGTGAGCCGGGCGTTGCGCAGGAACACCTCGCCGGCGGCGGTGGGCCGCACCTGGCGGTGGCCGCGCTCGAACAGGCGCGCACCGAAGGCCTCCTCCAGCCGCGCCACCTGGTGGCTCAGCGCCGACTGCACGGTGTGGCAGCGCGCCGCCGCCGCGGTGAACCCGCCTTCCTCGGCGACGGCGACCACGAATTCGAGCTGGCGCAGGGTGAACATGCCATCACTCAAGCAGATGAAATGGATGATGACAATACATTTGTGTCATGGAAGGCCCCGTCACAGACTTGCCGCCTGCTCCCCCCCGACCGAGGCCGTGATGTCCACCCACTCCCCCCATGCCAACGCGCTCAGCCAGCGGCGGGTCATGCTGCTGGCGGCGGCCACCGGGCTGATCGTGGCCAGCAACTACTACGCCCAGCCGCTGCTGCAGCTGCTGGGCGGTGCGTTCGGCCTGGGCGCCGGCACCGTGGGCTGGGTGGTGACCGTCGCGCAGCTGTCCTATGCCGCCGGCCTGCTGCTGATCGTGCCGCTGGGCGACCGCCTGGAGCGGCGCCGGCTGATCGTGGCGCTGTTCGTGCTGGCGGCGCTGGGGCTGCTGGTCAGCGCCAGCGCCGGCCATTTCGCGCAACTGCTGGCCGGGACCGCGCTCAGCGGCCTGTGTGCGGTGGCCGCACAGGTGATCATCCCGCACGCGGCGACGCTGGCGGAGCCGGAACGGCGCGGGCGCGTGGTCGGTACGCTGATGGCCGGCCTGCTGCTGGGCATCCTGCTGGCGCGCACCGCCTCGGGCGTGCTGGCCGGGATCGGCACCTGGCAGACCGTGTACTGGGTCGCCGGCGCGGCACTGCTGCTCATGGCGCTGGCGCTGGCCCGCGCGCTGCCGGCCTATCGGCCGCAGGCGACGCTGTCGTATCCGCGCCTGCTCGCCTCGGTGCTGGCGCTGCTGCGCGACGAGCCGGTGCTGCGCCGGCGCGCGTTGCTGGGTGCGCTGCTGTTCGCCGGCTTCAGCGTGTTCTGGACGCCGCTGGCGTTCCTGCTGTCCGGGCCGGCCTATGGCTACCCCATCGCCAGCATCGGCCTGTTCGGGCTGGTCGGTGCGGCCGGTGCGCTGGCCGCCAGCCGCGCCGGGCGCCTGAGCGACCGCGGCCATGGCCGCCTGGTGACCGGTGGCGGCCTGGTGGTGTTGCTGCTGTCATGGGGGGTACTGCTGCTGGCGCCGGTCTCGCTGGCCGCGCTGGTGGTCGGCGTGCTGGCGCTGGACGTGGCCGTGCAGGCGGTTCACATCGACAACCAGAGCACGATCTACCGGCTGGACGAAAGTGCCCGCAGCCGCATCACCGCGGCCTACATGACCTGCTACTTCATCGGCGGCGCGGCCGGTTCGGCGCTGGGCACGCAGGCCTGGACCCGGTACGGCTGGAACGGCGTGTGCGCGGTGGGCATCGCGCTGGCGCTGGCGGCGCTGCTGGCGATGCCGCGCGCGTCCGGGCGGCGCTAGGCCAGCGGTGTCGCCGGCGTGGCGGGCGCCGGCGCCCCCACCGCTTCGTCCGCGGCCGCGCGCAGCCGCGGCAGCAGGCGCAGGATCAGCGCCAGCTGGGTGCGTACCAGCCGTGATTTGTCGTCGCTGTCGCCGGGCAACTGCTCCAGCGTATCGGCCAGCGCGGCCTCGTCGACCTCGGCCGCCGGCACCGGCCGCCGCTCGCCGAGTGCGGCCGACAGCCCGGCCAGCGCCTGTTGCAGGTACTGCTGGGCATGGCTGACCAGCGGGTCGTCGGTCACCGTGGCGCGCGCGCGGTGCGCGCCGAGCGCGGACAGGTAGCCGAGCAGGGTGTTGGACAGCGCCAGGAAGCGGAACCCCGCATCCAGGTTGCCGCGCGCGTAGCCCGGCTCGCGCAGCATGTTGGACAGCGCCACCGACAGCGCGACGTCGGCGTTGTGCATGTCGCGGCGGGCGATGCGGTAGGGCAGGTCGTCGCGCATGCCGCTGCGGTACTGGCCCAGCACCTCGTCCAGGTAGCGGGCGCTGGTGGCGATCACCTGCGCCATCACCCGGTGCAGGCGCCGCCCCTGCCAGTCGGGCAGGATCAGCAGCGAGGCGGCGGCGGCGATCACGCAGCCGATCAGCGTGTCCAGCAGCCGCGGCCAGATCAGCACGAAGCCGTCGCCGAGCAGGTTGAAGCACAGCAGCGCCATGGTGGTGATCGCGGCGGTGGCGATCACGTAGCGGTCGGTGCGGGTGACGAAGAACAGCAGCGCCGCGGCCAGCGCCAGCAGCAGCTGCACGGTGGTGCCCGGGAACAGCTGCATCAGCGCCCAGGTCACGCCCAGCCCGAACAGGGTGCCGCCGATGCGCTGCACCAGCCGCAGCCGGGTCGCGCCGAAGTGCGGCCGGCACACGAACACGATGGTGAGCAGGATCCAGTAACCGTTGCTCGGGTGCACCAGCTTGAGCACGGCGTACCCGGCGATCAGAGCCAGCGCGATGCGCACGCCATGGCGGAACAGCACCGAGCCGGGCGTCAGCGCCTGGCGCAGCCGGGTGGCCATCTCGCGCAGGGTGTGCGGCGAGGAATCGCGCAGGCGGGTGTCGATGCCCTCCAACGGCGTGTCGGCCAGCGACGCCTCGGACAACTGCCGCGCGATGCTGGACAGGTTGGTCGCCAGAAGCTGCAGCGAGCCGAGCAGCCGCTGCCAGTGCGGGTTGTGCTGGTCGCGCAGGTACTGCAGCGAGTGTTCCAGGTCCTGCCCGGCCTGGCGGTTGCGTTCGCCGTAGTCGAACGGCTGGCGCAGGCGGATGGCCTGGCCCAGCGCCATGCACGCGCCGCCCTGCAGCGACAGCAGGCGCCGGCAGCGGTACAGCACGTCGCTGTGGAAAAACGCCTCGGTCAGCGCCTCGTAGGGATAGTGCGAGGAGCTGGCGCGTTCGTGGAAATCCTGCGCCATGTAGTACAGGCGGAAATACAGCCCGGACTGCACCCCGGGGCGCCCGGAGCGGCCGAAGCGGCTGAGGATCGCGGTCTTGGCCGCGTTGAGCGCCTCGACCACGCGCACGTTCTGCTCGGCCAGCGCCAGCCGCCGCGCCTCGAGGTCGCCGTGGCGCACCGGTTCGAACAGGTCCGCCTTGAGCTGCAGGTAGCGCCCGAGCTCGGCGAACAGCCGTGCCAGCCGCTCGCGCACCGGCCGGTTGGCGAACATCACCGTCCACAGGATCGACAGCGCGCCATACCACGCCGCGCCGGCGAGCATCTGCGCCACGTCGCGCCAGGCCGCATCGGTGCCGGCGCCGCGGTGCTGGTCCATCGCGATCATGGTGTAGATCGCCAGGGTCACCGTGGCCTGGCCGATGGAGGCGTAGCGTTCGCCCAGCGCGCCGAGCAGGGTCAGGGCGAAGGCGGCCAGCGCCAGCGCCGCGACGAACGGCAGCGGCCAGTCGAACAGGTGGATGACCGCCGCGGCGGCGGCGACGAAGCACAGCAGCGACAACAGCACCGATTTGCTGCGGCCCCAGCCGTTGTCGTCGGTCTCGGCCACGGCGCTGGCGATGGTGCCCAGGAACAGCGACGGCAGCGGCTGCAGGTCGCCGCGGTACCAGCACACGGCCATCAGCGTGGACAGCGCGATCGACACGCGCAGGCCGTAGCTGGCCTTTTCATGGGCCCAGAGCCGGTTCAACAGGCGTTCGGTGGGGCGCATGCCGGTGCGGTGGATCGTCAATGGGGAGAGTGCGCAAGCTTGCAGTGCCGGCCACCAGGCGACAAGGCCGTGCCGCTCGTGGACAGGTGTGCGCGCACGTTACGACGACACCGCGTTGGCGTCGCGCATGAAATCGACGAACACCCGCAGCTTGGGCGCGAGCTGCTCGCGTGACGGGTAGTACAGGTGGAAGCCGGGGAACGGCGGCTGCCACGCGTCGAGCAGGCGCAGCAGGCGGCCGGCGGCCAGGTCCTCGGCCGCAGCCGCCTCGAACACCTGCGCCAGCCCGAGGCCGGCGATGGCCATGCGCCGGCCCAGCCCGCTGTCGTTGAAGATCGGCCCGCCACCGACCTCGATGCTGAAATCGTGCCCGTCGCGGGTGAACTCCCACGGCATCAGCCGGCCATCGCTGCGCCGGTAGCGGATGCAGGCATGCGCGGCCAGCGCCTGCGGCGTTTCCGGTGGCCGGTGCCGGCGCAGGTAGTCCGGCGCGGCCACGACCACCAGGCGCTGCGGCGGGCCCAGCGGCACCGCCACCATGCCATCGGCCAGCGATTCGCCCAGCCGGATGCCGGCATCGAACCCCTCGGCCACCAGGTCGGTCAGCGCCGCCTGCACCGCCAGTTCCACCTCGACATGGGGAAAGCACGCGGAGAACGCCGGCAGGTGCGGCAGCAGCATCTGTTCGACCACGATCCGCGGCGCGGTGATGCGCAGGCGCCCGGCGGGCACGTCACGGCTTTCCTCCAGTGCCTGCAGCGCGCCGCCGATGCGCGCCAGGGCCGGCGCGGCTTCGCGCAGCAGGCGTTCGCCCGGCTCGGTCAGCCCGACCCGGCGCGTGGTCCGGTGCAGCAGGCGCACGCCCAGCCGCCGCTCCAGGGTGCGCACCGACTGTGACGCTGCCGAAGCCGACATGCCCAGTTCGATCGCCGCCTGGCTGAAGCTGGCGTGGCGCGCGACGCAGGCGAAAGCCGCCAGCGCCGGCAGCAGGGAGGGGGCTATTGTGAAGTCCTGCTTCATTGATGTTGCAGATTACCCGGATTTATCGCGATGTTCCCGCGCCCTACAGTGGCCGTCCCCCCTCTGGAGCATTGCCATGCAGACCCGCACCCTTGGCCGCAACGGTCCCGTGGTTTCCGCCCTCGGCCTCGGCTGCATGGGCATGAGCGCGTTCTACGGCGGCCGCGGCGACGATGCCGCGGCCATCGCGGTGATCCACCGCGCGCTGGAACGCGGCGTCACCCTGCTCGACACCGCCGACATGTACGGCCCGCACACCAATGAAATGCTGGTCGGCCGTGCCATCGCCGGGCGCCGCGGGCAGGTGGTGCTGGCCACCAAGTTCGGCGTCCGCCTGGACCCGTCCGACCCGCAGGCGCGTGGCGTCGACGGCCGCCCCGAGTACGTGCAGGCCGCCTGCGAGGCCAGCCTGAAGCGGCTGGGCGTGGAGCATATCGACCTGTACTACCAGCACCGGGTGGATCCGCAGGTGCCGATCGAGGACACCGTGGGCGCGATGGCGCGGCTGGTCGAGCAGGGCAAGGTGCGCTGGCTGGGCCTGTCCGAGGCGGCGCCGGAGACGATCCGCCGCGCGCATGCGGTGCACCCGCTCACCGCGCTGCAGACCGAGTACTCGCTGTGGTCGCGCGAGCCCGAGGACAACGGCGTGCTGGCCACCGTGCGCGAACTGGGCATCGGCTTCGTGCCGTACTCGCCGCTGGGCCGCGGCTTCCTGACCGGTGCGATCCGTACGCCCGCGGATTTCGACGCGGACGACTACCGGCGCCATTCGCCGCGTTTCCAGGGCGACAACTTCGCCCGCAACCTGGCGCTGGTGGAACAGGTGCGGGCGCTTGCCGCCGCGCGCGGTGTCAGTGCCGGGCAACTGGCGCTGGCCTGGGTGCTGGCGCGTGGCGAGGACCTGGTACCGATTCCCGGCACCAAGCGCCTGGCGTACCTGGAGGAAAACCTGGGCGCGCTGGACATCGTGCTGGATGCCGCCGACCTGGCGCGGATCGAGGCGGTGTTCCCGCCCGCCGCCGCGGCCGGCGCGCGCTACCCGGCGGCCAGCATCGGCAGCGTGCACCGCTGAAGGGCCGGGGCGAGGGCCGAGGGCCTCCACGCACCTCGTATTTCCCGCCCCATGGGCCGTGTCCCATCGCGCCGGCAGATGCAGGCAACGGAAAAGGGCGGCCGCAGGCCGCCCTTTTCATCTTCCGTCGCACCGATGGCTTACTGCTGTTCGCGGGCGATCGCGCGCCAGCCGATGTCGTTGCGGTGGAATTCGTTGGCCCAGTGGATCTTCGCCACGCCGGCGTAGGCGTGGGCCTGTGCATCCCGGACGCTGTCGCCCAGCGCGGCCACGCACAGCACGCGGCCGCCGGCACTGACCACGTTGCCGGCAGCGTCCAGCGCGGTACCGGCATGGAACACCTTGGCGCTGGCCGGCACGTCGTCCAGGCCGCTGATGACATCGCCGGTGATCGGTGTTTCCGGGTAGGGCCTGGCGGCCATCACCACGCCCAGCGACGGGCGCGGGTCCCACTGCACCTGGACCCCTGCCAGCGCGCCGTCGATGGCCGCTTCGAGCAGGTCGACCAGGTCCGACTGCAGGCGCAGCATCACCGGCTGGGTTTCCGGGTCGCCGAAGCGCACATTGAACTCGATCACCTTCGGTGCGCCCGTGGCGTCGATCATCAGGCCCGCATACAGGAAGCCGGTGAACGGCACGCCGTCGGCGATCATGCCGGCCACGGTCGGCTCGACCACTTCGCGCATGACCCGGGCGTGCACCTCCGGCGTCACCACCGGCGCGGGCGAGTACGCGCCCATGCCGCCGGTGTTGGGGCCGGTGTCGCCATCGCCCACGCGCTTGTGGTCCTGGCTGGTGGCCATCGGCAGCGCGACGCGGCCATCGACCATGGAAATGAAGCTGGCTTCCTCGCCCTCGAGGAACTCCTCGATCACCACCCGCGCGCCGGCATCGCCGAAGGCGTTGCCGCTGAGCATGTCGCGCACCGCGGCCTCGGCTTCGTCCAGCGTCATCGCCACGATCACGCCCTTGCCGGCGGCCAGGCCATCGGCCTTGATCACGATCGGCGCGCCCTTCTCGCGCAGGTAGGCAAGCGCCGCATCGACCTCAGTATGCACGGCGTAGAACGCGGTGGGGATGCCGTGGCGGGCGAGGAAATCCTTGGCGAAGGCCTTGCTGCCTTCCAACTGCGCGGCGGCGGCGGTCGGCCCGAAGATGCGCAGGCCGGCCGCGCGGAATGCATCGACCACGCCGGCCACCAGCGGCACTTCCGGACCGACCACGGTCAGGCCCACGGCTTCGTCGCGGGCCAGCGCGAGCAGGCCGGCGATGTCGGTGACCTTGACCGCCACGTTGCGGCACTTGCCTTCGGTGGCGGTGCCGGCGTTGCCGGGGGCGACGATCACTTCGCTCACGCGCACGGACTGGGCCAGCTTCCAGGCCAGGGCGTGTTCGCGGCCGCCGGAGCCGATGACGAGGATTTTCATGGGGCAGTTCCTGTAGGGGGCATTCAAGGGGAAGGGCAATCGGAGGCTTTCAGCGTGGCGTCGAAGAACACGGCGCCATCGGCGTCGACGAAACGGCGGCGGGCTCCACCGCCGGCGGCGCGCACCGGCGCCAGCGCCGGCTCGTCGCACAGCGCCAGCATCGCGTCCTGCTCGTCGGCGCGCAGCGCGTCGAATACCTCGGGCCTGGCCCGGGCCATGGCCACGGTGATGTCCGCCGAACGGATCACCAGCACCAGGTCGTCCCCGTCACGGCGTACCGATTCGACCACCAGCCCATCGCGATAGGGGCGGGGAAGCTGCGCGCCGATCTCTTCCACGGCCCTGCGCTGTGCCTGCTCCAGCGCACGGTTGCCGCAGCCGGCGGTCACCACCAGGGTCGCCGCCAGGAGCAGGGGCCGGCGCCACCGCATCAGTCGCAGGCCTCCAGCTGCATGCGCGCCGGGACCAGGTAGCGCGATTGCGCCGGATCGTAGGCGATGGCATGCACGGCATCCACCGCGCCGGTGCAGCCGTTGCCGGTCTCGTGCACGCGCAGTGGCCAGTAGCGCAGGCCGGGCTGGCTGTCGTCCGGACGGGCATCGAAATCCAGGTCCAGCGTCCCGGGCCGGCAGCTGCCGGTGGTGACGCAGTCGATCGCATTCTGGTTGTCCAGGTGGGTACGCAGCCAACCCGCCTCGGCCACCGTGCCGCCGCCATCGAATACCAGCCAGGCCCGGTCGCGCATCCTCGAGCCCACCACCACCAGTTCGTCGTCGATCTGGTAGGCCCAGGCGCCGGCGCCCACCTGCAGGATGCTGACCGCACCTGGCCGGCCACCGCTGCCGCTGGCCCGGCCCGGCAGTTCGGCGGCGACGCCCAGGGTGCCGTCGGTGGCCTGGCGCAGCACGATGAAATCACTGCTGCCCAGTTCCACGGGCGTCGCATCGAGGTAGCGGGTGCACACGGCCAGCATGCGATAGCGGCCATCGGCGAGGGTGATTTCGCGGTCGGCGCACAGCTCGCGCTGGACCTGCCGTGCCGGGTCCAGCTGCGGGTCGTCCAGGGGTTGCGTCCAGGTGCCCTTCAGCTGCGCGGGTGCGCCGTAACGCGCCTTGAGCAGCGACAACACGGCCGCATCGTGGCCGTGCGGCAGCTGCCCGTCGCCTTGCGCGGGCGCATCCTGCCGGCACGACGCCAGCACCAGCGCGGCGAGCAGCGACGCCAAAGCCCGGAATACGCCCGCCGCCATGCCTGCGGCCTCAGTGGCGGAAGTGGCGCACGCCGGTGAACACCATGGCGATGCCGTGGTCGTCGGCCGCCGCGATCACCTCGGCATCGCGCATCGAACCGCCCGGCTGGATCACCGCGGTGATGCCCGCTTCGGCCGCGGCGTCCAGCCCGTCGCGGAACGGGAAGAACGCATCGGAGGCCATCACCGAGCCCGGTACCACCAGCCCCGCGTCGGCGGCCTTGATGCCGGCGATGCGCGCCGAATAGACGCGGCTCATCTGCCCGGCGCCGACGCCGATGGTGCGCTCGTCCTTCGCATACACGATGGCATTGGACTTGACGTACTTGGCCACGCGCCAGGCGAACAGCAGGTCGCGCAGCTCGGCGGTGGTCGGTGCACGCCGGGTCACCGTCTTCAGCTCGTCGGTGGTCATGCCGCGGTTGTCGGCGCTCTGGATCAGCAGGCCAGAACCAATGCGCTTGGTGTCGTAGTTGTTGCGCGCGTCACCGGCCGGGATGCGCAGCACGCGCACGTTGGCCTTCCTGGTGGCGTACTCCAGCGC
>NZ_LDJO01000074.1 GCF_001431595.1 Stenotrophomonas acidaminiphila | reverse complement strand
ACGAAAGGCTGGCCGGTCCATCTGGCCGCTCGACGCGACGTCGAACAGTTGTCGTCAAGCTTCCGGCCTGTACCCGAGCCTCATGCTTTGACACGAATGCAGGACGTTGAGCGAAAAGCGTTCGAAGCGACGCAGCGCTATTGGGACGCTGAGCAATCAGGTGAGCATCCCTAGAAGACCCGCTACAAGTGTCAGCTACCGGATGGGACTCGCTCGCGCTTGCGGCGGCTGACGTTTGGGGATTTCTCCGGTATCCTGAGAGCTGATTGATCATGGTGTCGAAAACGTCGTTCTCTCGCAAATCGGTCCATCTCCCGCGCCAGCACAAGGTGTGTGCTCTTGACGGTAAAAGCGACGGTAGCGCGCCATATTGATCAGGCTCAATCCCTTTAACCACGAGGGTTTAGGTGACCTGTTGATGATCGAGTGGGAGTGATTCCGGGTTGAGGGCCTGGCCCGTGTTGCACGGGGCAGGCCAGCCGGGGCCGCCGGCTGCCCCTGGCATCCGCCAGCCTCGTGGCCGCGCGGACCTGTGGGGTGCCGCCGCCGGGGGGTCAGGGCGCCTGGGTCCGCCGGCGACGCGCCAGTACCGCCTCGCGGTGGGCGATGTAGGCGTTGGCGGCGAGGATGATGGCCGCGCCCAGCAGGGTCCAGCGGTCCAGGGTTTCACCGAACAGCAGCCAGCCCAGCGCCACCACCAGCGGCAGCTGGGTGAAGCTGATCGGGGTCAGTGCCGAGACTTCGCCCAGCCGCAGTGCGCGCGTCCACAGCAGCTGGCCCACGGTCCCGAGGATGCCGGTGGCGAGCAGCCACAGCCAGGCGATGCCGGTTGGCCAGGTCCACACGAACAGCGCCGGCAGCAGCGACAGCGGTACCCAGAACACATAGGTGTAGAACACCACCGTATCCGGGCCGTCGACGCGGGTGAGCTGCTTGATCTGGATCGATACCAGCGCGCTGAGCATGGCCGCCGATACCGCGATCAGGCTGCCGGCCTGGAAGCCGTGCGCGCCGGGCCGCACGATCACCAGCACGCCGATGAAGCCGGCGATCACCGCCGCCCAGCGGCGCACGCGCACGGTTTCGCCCAGCCACAGCACCGCGGCGATGGTCACGAACAACGGCGTCGAATAGGACAGCGAGACGGCCTGCGACAGCGGCAGGTGGCCCAGCGCCCAGAAGCCGCACAGCATCGAGGCCAGGCCGATCGCGCTGCGCAGCAGGTAGCGCGGCAGCTGCTGCGTGCGCAGCGGCGCGTGGCCCGGGCGCAGCAGCACCGGCAGCAGTGCGAGCAGGCCGAAGGCGTTGCGGAAGAACGCCACTTCCTGGGTTGGCACGTAGGCCGTTGCCAGGCGGATGGCGATGGCCATCAGGCCGAAGGCCATGGCACTGCCGAACATGAGCAGCGCCGCACGCAGCGGGGCAGGGCCGGGCGCGGCCGCGACGGCGTTCACCAGCGCGCGCCGACCAGCCGCGGTTCGGGTTCGATGGGGACGCCGAAGGTCTCCAGCACCGATGCGGAGATGCGGCGGGCGAAGGCCAGCAGCTCGGCGCCGCTGGCGTTGCCATGGTTGACCAGCACCAGCGCATGGTCGGGCGAGACGCCGGCATCGCCCTCGCGCCGTCCCTTCCAGCCGCAGGCCTGGATCATCCACGCCGCCGACAGCTTGCGGTTGCCCTCGTCGTCGCCCGGGAACACCGGCAGCGCCGGATGCTGGCGGGACAGCAGCTCGGCCTGTTCGCGCGGCAGCATCGGGTTCTTGAAGAAGCTGCCGGCATTGCCGAGCACGTCCGGGTCGGGCAGTTTGCGGCGGCGGATGGCGATGACCGCGTTGGCGACATCGGCGGCCACCGGCAGCTCCACTCCCATCGCCTGCAGTTCCTCGCGGATGCCGGCGTAGTCCAGGCGCAGTTCGTGCAGCAGCGGCAGGCGCAACTGCACGGCGGTGATCAGGTAGCGGTCGGGCTCGTGCTTGAACAGGCTGTCGCGATAGCCGAAGCGGCAGGCCTCCTGGTCAAGCTGTACCCACTGCGCGTGCAGTGTGTCCCAGGCCTCCACCAAGTGGATGAACTCGCCGACCTGGGCACCGTAGGCACCGATGTTCTGGATCGGCGCGGCGCCGACGGTGCCGGGGATCAGCGCCAGGTTTTCCAGCCCGGACAGGCCTTCGGCAAGCGACCACATCACCAGTTCGTGCCAGACCACGCCGGCACCGGCGCGGACCACGGCATGGTCGGCGCGGTGCTCGAGGATCGTGATCTCGCGGTTGTCGAAGCACAGCACGGTGCCCTCCGGATCGGCGGCGAGCAGCACGTTGCTGCCGCTGCCCAGCACCAGCAGCGGCGATGGCGCCACCGCGGCCAGGGCCTCGGGGAGCGCGGCCACGTCGCGCACGCGCAGCAGCCGTGGCGCACGTGCGGCGACGTGAAAGGTATTGAGGGAATGCAGCGGGGCGTCTGTGGTCAGCGACCAGGGTGCAGCGGTTGTCATAGCGGGGCGACGGCGCCTCGGGACGGAGCCTCGCGACGGCGGCGGATGGCATCGACGCATTCGCCGATCAGCGCCGGGCCGCGGAAGATCAGGCCGCTGTAGCACTGCACCAGGGTCGCGCCGGCGGACATCTTGGCCACCGCATCGGCACCGGACTGGATGCCGCCCACGCCGATCAGCGGGATGCGCTCGGGCAGGCGCGCGCGCAGCCGGCGCAGCACCAGGGTGGACTGCCCCAGCAGCGGCGCGCCGGACAGGCCGCCGCTCTCGGCCGCGCGGCGGTCGTGCTCAACGCCTTCGCGGCCGATGGTGGTGTTGGTGGCGATCACGCCGTCCACTTCCAGTTCGCTCAGTACCCGGGCGGCCGCTTCGATGTCGCGGTCGCTCAGGTCGGGCGCGACCTTGACCAGCATCGGCACGCGCCGGCCGTGCTGGGAGGCCAGGCGTTCCTGCGCCTCGCGCAGGCCGCCGACCAGCCGTCGCAGCGCCTGTTCCTCCTGCAGTTCGCGCAGGCCGGCGGTGTTGGGCGAGGAGATGTTGACGGTGACGTAGTCGGCCAGCGGGTACACCTTCTCCAGGCACGCCAGGTAGTCGGACAGCGCATCCTCGTTGGGGGTGTCCTTGTTCTTGCCGATGTTGATGCCCAGCGGGCCGGTGCGCTGGCTGCTGCGCTCGACGTTGCGCACCAGCGCATCGACGCCGGCATTGTTGAAGCCCATGCGGTTGATGATGGCCGCGTGCTGCGGCAGCCGGAACAGGCGCGGCTTCGGGTTGCCTCCCTGGGGCCGCGGGGTGACGGTGCCGATCTCGACGAAACCGAAGCCCAGGCCGAACAGCGCGTCGATATGCTCGCCGTTCTTGTCCAGCCCGGCGGCCAGCCCCACCGGGTTGGGAAAGTCCAGGCCGAACACCGACGTGGGCATCGGCGCCGGCCGCGCCGCCAGCAGCGGCGTGGTGCCGGTGCGCCACGCCAGTTCCAGCGCGGACAGCGCCAGGCCGTGGGCGCGCTCGGCGTCGAAGGCGAACAGGAAGGGGCGTACAAGCGGATACATGGGGTTCAGTCCAGCGTGCCGACGAAGGCACGGGTTCGGTATTCGAAGGCGACCCGTCCGTCCACCGCATGGGTGTCGAACAGGCCGCGCAGGGCGTCCAGCATCGGCGCATGCCGGGGATGGCCGGCCGGCGGCGCATAGGAGGAGGACAGCAGCCGGCCGCGCAGGCCGTCGAAGTCCAGGTATTGCGTGTTGGGCAACTGCACCTGGCCGCGCAGACCGTCACCGAACCATGCGCGCATGGTGGCGTCGTCCTGGTAGCGTTCGGCCACCGCGGCGTAATCGGTGCCGTAGTCGAGCAGCAACTGCTCGTAGGCGGACAGGAAGGGCGAGGCGTCGAGCAGGCGCGAGTTCCAGTACACCAGCGCCATGCCGCCCGGGCGCAGGATGCGGCGCCATTCCGGCCGCAGCGCTTCGGTGTCGAACCAGTGGAAGGCCTGGGCGGCGCTGACCAGGCCGACGCTGGCGTCGGCCAGCGTGGTCGCTTCGGCGGTGCCGGCGACGAAGGTCAGCTGCGGATGACCGGCTGCCAGCCAGTGCTCGGCGGCCGCGCGCATCGCGGCGTTGGGTTCGACCGCGATCACCGGGTGGCCGGCGTCGAGGAACAGGCGGGTGGAGATGCCGGTGCCGGCACCGATGTCGGCGACCGGCGTGGTGGCCGGGATGCCGATGTCGCGATGCAGCCAGTCCAGCAGCGCCGGCGGATAGCCGGGCCGGTAGCGGACGTAGTCCGCCACCCGGTTGCTGAAACGCTCAGTCGGACCGTTGGGCTGCACGCCAGCCTCAGGCGTTCAGCGTGGCCAGCCAGGCCAGACCGCCGAAGAACAGGATGAAGGTAAGGATGGCGATGACCCACAGCGCCACCGACGCCCAGCCCAGCACCAGCCCGGTGATGGCCAGGCCGTCGCCATCGAGCTGACCGTTGCTGCGGCGGATCTCGCCGCGTGCCATGTGGCCGAAGATGATGCCGCCGAGGCTGCCCAGGAGCGGCAGCAGGGTCCAGCCGAGGATGCCGGCGACCAGGGCGATCACGGCATAGTTGCTGGTCTGTCGTGGTGCGGGAATGCTCATGGTTGGGACTCCGTTGCTGGGATGGAGCCCCTCTCCGGGCAGGAGAGGGAAGGGGGAAGGGGCGGGCTTGCCCGCCCCCTCGTCCAGTGCCTGGCGCCGCCACCGCGCGGCATGGTCCGGCCACGCCTTGGACCAGGCCCTGCCGCTGGCTTCGCCGTACGACGCGGCCGTGTGGCCGCATCGTCATTTCAATCGGCGAAGGCCGATGCCATCACAGGTCGAACTTGATGCCCTGGGCCAGCGGCAGCGAGTCGGAGTAGTTGATGGTGTTGGTCTGGCGACGCATGTAGACCTTCCACGCGTCCGAGCCGGACTCGCGGCCGCCGCCGGTTTCCTTCTCGCCGCCGAACGCGCCGCCGATCTCGGCGCCGGAGGTGCCGATGTTGACGTTGGCGATGCCGCAGTCGCTGCCGGCCGCGGACAGGAACTTCTCGGCCGACTTCAGGTTGGTGGTGAAGATCGACGAGGACAGGCCCTGCGGCACGCCGTTCTGCATGTCGATGGCTTCGTCCAGGGTCGAGTACTTCATCACGTACAGGATCGGGGCGAAGGTCTCGTGCTGGACGATCTCGTCGGTGTTCTTCAGGCCGGTGACGATGGCCGGCAGCACGAAGTTGCCCGGGCGGTCGATGGCGGTGCCGCCGGTCTCGACGGTGCCGCCGGCGGCCTTGGCCTTTTCGATCGAGGCCAGGAACTGCTGCACGGCCTCGGGGCTGTTCAGCGGGCCCATCAGGTTGGCCGGGTCGGTCGGGTCGCCGATCTTGCCTTCGACCTGCTTGTACGCCTTGACCAGGGTGGCCAGCACGTTGTCGTAGATCGATTCGTGCACGATCAGGCGGCGGGTGGTGGTGCAGCGCTGGCCGGCGGTGCCGACGGCGCCGAACACGATGCCCGGCACGGCCAGCTTCTGGTCGGCGGTCTCGTCCAGGATGATGGCGTTGTTGCCACCCAGCTCCAGCAGGCAGCGGCCCAGGCGGCGGGCGACGCGCTCATTGACGATGCGCCCGATCTGGGTCGAGCCGGTGAAGGAGATCAGCGGCACGCGCTTGTCGTCCACCAGCTTCTCCGACAGCGCGGTGCCGGCGTCGTTGATCAGGAAGAAGATGTCCGGGAAGCCGCCCTGCTTAAGCGCCTCGTTGCAGATCTTCATCGTGGCGATGGCGGTCAGCGGGGTCTTGTTGGACGGCTTCCAGATGCACACGTCGCCGCAGATCGCGGCCAGGAACGCGTTCCAGGCCCACACCGCGACCGGGAAATTGAAGGCCGAGATGATGCCGACCAGGCCCAGCGGGTGGTACTGCTCGTACATGCGGTGGCCCGGGCGCTCGGAATGCATGGTGTAGCCATACAGCATGCGGCTCTGGCCCAGCGCGAAGTCGGCGATGTCGATCATCTCCTGCACTTCGCCGTCGCCTTCGGGCTTGGACTTGCCCATTTCCAGGGCGACCAGCGAACCCAGCGCGTCCTTGTGCTTGCGCAGCGCCTCGCCGCACAGGCGCACGGCCTCGCCACGGCGCGGTGCCGGGGTGGTGCGCCACGCCTTGAAGGCTTCCTGCGCGCGGGCGACAACGGTCTCGTAATCGGCTTCGGTGGTGGCCTGCACCTGCGCGATGATCTCGCCGGTGGTCGGGTTGCGCGGCGAGAGCACGCCCGCGTCAGTGGCCGCTGACCACTGGCCATTGCCGAGGTAGGTGCCAGCGTTGGAAGCGTCGAGGCCGAGCGCCTTGAGCATTTCGAAGGACATGAAATCTCCTGATTGCTTTGCGTTGGGGGGCGCAGCCGCTGGCAGCGGTGGGGTGCGGCATGCAGAACGACGATTTTAGCAGAGCCGCGTGCCCTTCTTGGCCCCGGGTGGATGCCGGATGTGGCGGTGGCATGCCACAATACGCGTCCGCAGGCCCCGTAGCTCAGCTGGATAGAGCGGTCCCCTCCTAAGGGACAGGTCGCACGTTCGAATCGTGTCGGGGCCGCCATCGTCCCGCCTGCCGCGCGATGCCCCGCGGCGGCGCCCCTGCGCAGACCGCCCGCATGTCCGCCAGCGCCAGCATCCCCCATCTGCGTCGTTACCTCCGGCCCACCGGGCTGGAGTGCCACGACCATGCGCAATGGGTGCTGCCGGTGCATGGCGAGCTGCCATTCGAGGTGGGCGGTGCCGGCGCCCACCTGGACCGGTTGCTGGGTGCCTTCGTCGCCCCCGGCCAGACCCATGACCTGGAGGTGCTGGGCGACAACTGCTGCCTGATCGTTGATTGCGCTGCCGGGGTGCTGGACGACGACACGCTCGAACACCTGCGTCGCAGGCCATGGCTGGCGGTGCCGGCGGACATGCGCCAGCGCCTGCAGGGATTGCCCGGCAGCCGGGCCATGGGCGACCCGCTGCCGCACCTGCTGCGGCATTTTGCCCCGGCCGGCAGCGGCGCGCGGCTCCAGGGCGTGTGCATGGCCGTGGTCGCGGCGCCGGGCCTGGACTGGTCGGTGGCGCGCATGGCCGCCATGGCCGGGGTCAGCGGCAGCCGCCTGCATGCGCTGTTCGTCCGCGAGTTCGGGCTGCCGCCGCTGGCCTGGGTCAGTGCCGCGCGCCTGCGCTGGGCCAGGCAGCAACTGCTGGGCAGCGATGCCAGCATAAGCGACATCGCCCTGCGCGCCGGCTACTCCGAACACAGCGCGTTCGCCCGTGCACTGCGGCGCGAGAGCGGCCGCACGCCGCGGCAATGGCGCGCCCGGCAGTAGCCCGGGTCAAGACGCGGCCCGCCGCGGTGCCTACACTGCGCGCCGTTCTCCATGGCAATGGTGCGGCAGGCGTGAGTCGTTCGATGAGTGTCGGGATCGCCAACGGCGTGGCATCCGGGGCGCTGTGGGGCGTGGTGTTCCTGGCCCCGGCGGTGCTGTCCGGGTTCGCGCCGCTGCAGCTGGCGGCTGCGCGCTACCTGGTCTACGGCGCCCTGGCGCTGGTGCTGCTGGTGCCGCGCTGGCCGGCCCTGCGTTCGCGCATCGGCCGTACCGAATGGACCGCGCTGGCCTGGCTCAGCCTGCTGGGCAACCTGCTGTATTACGTGCTGCTGTCGGTTTCGGTGCAGTGGAGCGGCGGCGCGGCGGCATCGCTGATCGTCGGCATGGTGCCGGTGCTGGTGGCGGTCACCGCCGCGCGCGAACCGGGCGCGGTGCCACTGTCGAAGCTGGCCCCGGCGCTGGCGCTGTGCGTGGCCGGGGTGGTGCTGATGGGGTGGGCGGCGATGGCATCCTCGCATGTACATGCCAGTACCGGGCGGCGCCTGGTCGGCCTGCTGTGCGCGGTGGGCGCGCTGCTGTCGTGGACGGTGTATTCGGTGGGCAATGCGCGCTGGCTGGCGCGCTGCCCGGACGTGTCCGGGCATGACTGGTCGTTGTTGACCGGAGTGGCGACGGGCGGGCTGGCGCTGCTGGTGGCGCCGATCGCGTTCGCCGCCGGAGGGCAGGGCCGGCCTGGTGCCGAATGGGTGCAGTTCTGGCTGGTCGCCGCGGCGGTGGCGGTGCTGGCCTCGATCCTCGGCAACGCCTGCTGGAACCGTGCCAGCCGTGCCTTGCCGCTCAGCCTGGGCGGGCAGATGATCGTGTTCGAGACGCTGTTCGGCCTGCTCTATGGCTTCCTCTGGCAGCAGCGCTGGCCGTTGCCGCTGGAGCTGCTGGCGGCCGGCTGCCTCCTGGCCGGCGTGGTGCTGGCCGCCGCCGCGCACCGGCCCGCGCCCGCGGCGCTGGCACAGCACTGACGGCGCCACGACCCGGGCGGATGCGCGTGTTCCGCGCAGATCCGGATGGAACCTGCAGGTCGGGCATGTCGGCGCGGTGGGCATGTGCCGCCGCAGGGTGGCGGGTCCCGGCGCACCATTGCCGCGTTCGAACCGGACTTTTGTCGATGCTTGCGGTGTAGATGGCCGATGATCGGCGTTGATGACATTTGCAACCGATAAGTGCGTGTTCGCCGACGATGGCCGCAAGTGGTCTTTTGCGTCGCAGCACTTGACAGCGCATTCACCCGTGTTGTCCTCTTGACCACATGCACATGCCGTCGCCCCTCTTCGCCATCGACCCGCCGCCCGCAGGCGCGCGGCCGGGCGACCGCGGCGGCCTGTCCATTACCACCACCATTACCGTCACCACTCGCCCGGTGCGGCCCGTCGTCTTCGCGTAATTTCCGAAAACCACGGCCCCGCACCCGGATCAGGATGCGGGGGATCCCATCCTGATGCGTGTCGGGGCCTCCAGCCGAGGTTCATCCGATGTCGCCAGTTGCCGCTCCCTCCCTCGCTCCCGCCACGGATGCCGTCGTCCGCCGCGTGGTCCACAAGTTCGGTGGCACCTCGGTGGCCGACGCCGACCGCTATCGCCACGTGGCGCGGCTGCTGCTGGCACGCGACGAGGACCTGCAGGTCACCGTGGTGTCGGCGATGAAGGGGGTGACCGACGCATTGATCGACCTGGCGCGGCTGGCGGCCGCCGCCGACCCGGGCTGGGACGAACGCTGGCATGAGTTGCGTGCCCGCCATCGCGCGGCGGCGGTGGCGCTGCTGGCCGAGAACGCCGGGCCGAGCATCGAGTGGCTGGATGCGCGCTTCAATCGCCTGCGCGAGATCCTCGCCGCGTTGGCGGTGATCGGCGAGCTGCCGCAGGAGGTGCTGGACCGGGTGCAGGGCCTGGGCGAGGTGTTCTCGGCGCACCTGCTCGGCCATCACCTGCAGGCGCTGGGCGAAGACGCCGACGTGCTCGACGCGCGCGAGGTGCTGGTGGTCGACCATGGCGAACTCGGCGTCGACGTGGACTGGAAGGCCAGTGCCGCCAAGCTGGCGCTGTGGCGCGACGCGCACCCGGCGCGGCGGCTGGTGGTGACCGGCTTCGTCGCCCGCGACCGCAAGGGCAACATCACCACGCTTGGCCGCAACGGCAGCGATTTCTCCGGCGCGATCTTCGCCGCGCTGTTCGCCGCCGACGAACTGCACATCTGGACCGATGTGGACGGGGTGCTCTCGGCCGATCCGCGGGTGGTGCCCGAGGCCGTGCAACTGGAAGCCCTGAGCTACGACGAAGCCTGCGAACTGGCCTATTTCGGGGCCAAGGTGGTGCACCCGCAGACCATGTCCCCGGCGATCGAGCGCGGCCTGCCGATCATCATCCGCAACACCTTCCACCCCGAGCATCCGGGTACCCGCATCACCGCGGTCAGTGCCGGCAGGGGGCCGATCAAGGGGCTGACGCTCAGCCCCGGCCTGGCGGTGCTGAACGTCGAGGGCACCGGCCTGATCGGCGTGCCGGGTACCGCCGAACGCGTGTTCGCGGCGCTGCGCAACGCGCATGTGTCGGTGGTGATGATCTCGCAGGGCTCGTCCGAGCACTCGATCTGCTGCGTGGTGCGCCAGGCCGAAGCGGCGCGCGCGCGCGATGCGCTGGTGCAGGCGTTCTCGCATGAACTGGCCGTCGGCCAGGTGCAGCGCGTGCAGCTGACCGGGGACGTGAGCGTGCTGGCCGCGGTCGGCGATGGCATGGCCGGCCAGCCGGGCGTGGCCGCGCGCCTGTTCGAGGCCCTGGGGCGGGCGCAGGTCAATATCCTGGCCATCGCGCAGGGGTCGTCGGAGCGCAACATTTCCGTGGCCATCGACGCCCGCGACGCGACCAAGGCGCTGCGTGCCGCGCATGCCGGGTTCTGGCTGTCGCCGCAGACCTTCTCGGTCGGGGTGATCGGGCCGGGCAACGTCGGCGCCGCGCTGCTGGAGCAGCTGAATCTGGCCCAGCCGCAGTTGCTGGCGCGGGCGAAGCTGGACCTGCGCCTGCGCGCGGTGTTGTCGCGCAACCGCATGCTGCTGGATGCGCGGGGCGTGCAGGGCGACTGGAAGGCCGCGTTCGAGGCCGGCGCCGAGCCGGCCGACCTGGACCGTTTCACCGAGCACCTGCTGTCCGCGCGCCTGCCGCACGCCCTGGTCATCGACTGCAGCGGCAGCGCGGACGTGGCCGACCGCTATGCCGGCTGGCTCGCCGCCGGCATCCACGTGGTCACGCCCAACAAACAGGCCGGTTCCGGGCCGCTGGCGCGCTACCAGGCGATCCGCGAGGCGGCCGCCGCCACCGGCGCGCGCTTCCGTTACGAGGCGACGGTAGGGGCCGGGTTGCCGGTCATCACCACCCTGCGCGACCTGGTCGATACCGGCGACGAGGTCACCGCGATCGCCGGCATTTTCTCCGGCACGCTGGCCTGGCTGTTCAACAAGTACGACGGCAGCGTGCCGTTCTCGCAGCTGGTCGCGCAGGCGCGGGCGATGGGCTACACCGAGCCGGATCCGCGCGACGACCTGTCCGGGGTGGACGTGGCGCGCAAGCTGGTGATCCTGGCGCGCGAGGCCGGGCACGCGCTCAGCCTGGAGGACGTGGCGGTGGAAGGCCTGGTGCCCGCGGAACTGCAGCAGGGCGGGGTGGAGGACTTCATGGCCCGCCTGCACGAGGTCGATGCCGGCTTCGGCCAGCGCCTGGCCGACGCCCGCGGGCGCGGCAACGTGCTGCGCTATGTCGCGCGCTTCGAGCCGGGGCAGCGGCCCACGGTCGGCCTGGTCGAGCTGCCCGCTGACCATGCCTTCGCCAACCTGCGCCTGACCGACAACGTGGTGCAGTTCTGCACCCGCCGCTACTGCGACAATCCGCTGGTGGTGCAGGGGCCGGGCGCCGGCCCGGAAGTGACGGCCGCCGGGGTGTTCGCCGACGTGCTGCGGGTGGCTGCGGGGGAGGGAGCGCGACTGTGAGCGGGCAAGCAACGCAGGCGGTGGCCGGCCGGGACCAGGCGCGCGCCTTCGCGCCGGCCTCGGTGGCGAACGTGGCGGTCGGATTCGACCTGCTCGGCTATGCCGTGGCCGGTGTCGGCGACACGGTGACGGTACGCCGCATCGACACCCCGGAGGTCCGCATCGCGGCGATCCGCGGCGCTGCCGTGGACCTGCCCAGGCAGGCGGCCGCCAACACCGCCGGCGCGGCGCTGATCGCACTGAGGCAGGCATTGGCCCTGCCGTTCGGCTTCGAGATCGAGATCGACAAGGGTATTCCGCTCAGTTCCGGCATGGGCGGCTCGGCGGCCTCATGCGTGGCCGCGCTGGTCGCGGCCAATGCGCTGCTGGATGCGCCGTTGGGCCGGGACCAGCTGTACCTGCATGCGCTCGACGGCGAGGCCGTGGCCAGTGGCAGCCGCCATGGCGACAACCTCGGGCCGATGTTCCTGGGCGGACTGGTGCTGTCCACCCTGGAGCGGCTGGTGCCGGTGCCGGTGCCGCCAAACTGGCACAGCCTGCTGGTGCATCCGGATGCGCAGCTGGAAACCCGTCGCGCGCGCGCGGCGCTGCAGGGAAGCTATGCGCTCGGGGAATTCGTCGCGCAGAGCACCAACCTGGCGCTGGTGCTGGCCGGTTGCCATGCCGGCGACGCCGGGCTGGTCCGCGCGGGCCTGCGCGATGTGCTGGTCGAGCCGCGCCGCGCACCGCTGATCGCCGGCTTCGCCGCCGCCCAGCAGGCGGCACTGGCGGCCGGCGCCATGGGCGCGAGCATTTCCGGCGCCGGCCCCAGCGTGTTCGCATGGTTCGAGACCGCCGAAGCCGCGCAGGCCGCCGCAGCGGAGGTGCGGGCCGCTTTCGCCGCTGCCGACTTCGACAGCCAGAGCTGGGTGACGCCGCTGGACAGCCCGGGCGCGCGCCTGCTTTGAACCCCAGCCCTCCCGCGGGGCGCTTTCACGGAATCCTCTCCCAATGCACTTCATCTCCACCCGCAACAACGCACCTGCCGCCACGCTCAGCCAGGCCATCGCCGCCGGCCTTGCGCCCGATGGCGGTCTCTACGTGCCGCAGCAGATGCCGGCGCCCCGGACCCTGCAGGCGGGCGCTTCGCTGGCCGAAACCGCATCCACGCTGCTGCAGCCATTCTTCGCCGGCGACGGGCTGGAGCCGGAGCTGCCGCGGATCTGTGCCGAGGCGTTCGACTTCCCGGTGCCATTGCGCCGCCTGGCCACCCGCAACGATCACGTGCTCGAGCTGTTCCATGGCCCCACGGCCGCGTTCAAGGATTTCGGCGCGCGCTTCCTTGCCGCCAGCCTGTCGCGGCTGCGGGCGGGCCAGGCGCGGCCGCTGACCATCGTGGTCGCGACCTCCGGCGACACCGGCGCGGCCGTCGCCGCGGCATTCCACGGCCAGCCCGGCCTGCAGGTGGTGGTGCTGTACCCGGATGGGCGGGTGTCGCCGCGGCAGGCGCACCAGCTGGGCTGCCTGGGCGGCAACATCCGCACGCTGCGCGTGGCCGGCTCGTTCGACGATTGCCAGGCCATGGTCAAGCAGGCATTGAACGACGCTGACCTGCAGGCGCGGGTGCCGTTGAGTTCGGCCAACAGCATCAGCCTCGGCCGCCTGCTGCCGCAGATGGCCTACTACGCGCACGCGGCACTGGCCCACCAGGCCGCGCAGGACGCACTGCTCAACGTCGTGGTTCCCACCGGCAACCTCGGCAACGCGATGGCGGCGGTCATGGCGCGCGCACTGGGCGTGCCGCTGGGCCGGATCGTGCTGGCCACCAATGCCAACCGGGTGTTGCCGGACTACTTCGGTGGCGGCCCGTACCAGGCCCGTGCCAGCGTGGCCACCCTGGCCAATGCGATGGACGTCGGCGCACCCAGCAACTTCGAGCGGCTGCGCTGGCTGTATGCCGGCGACGACGCCGTGCTGCGTGCCCAGTTCGTCGCGCGCGCGGTCGATGACGAGGCCATCGCCGACACCATCGCCGCGCGCCATCGGCGGCATGGCGAAGTGCTGTGCCCGCATACCGCTACCGCGGTGCGGGTGCTGGAGCAGCTGCGCGCCAGCGACGAGGCCGCGGCGCACGAGCACTGGGCGGTGGTGGCAACGGCGCATCCGGCCAAGTTCGAGGCGGTGGTCGAGCCCCTGATCGGCTGCGAGGTACCGGTGCCGCCGGCACTGGCCGAGCTGCTGCGGCGCCCGGCCCATGCCGAGCCCTGCGCCCCGGAATACGCCGCGCTGCGCGACACGCTGCTGCGCTGACGCCGGCACCCGCCGCGTTGTCCACAGCGGATGTGGAGCGTGCCGAGGAAAGCCTGTGGACAAGTGTCCGCCGCGCCAGCAGCGGCGGGCGTTCGCGCCGGTCTGGCGAAAATGGCGCCAGACCGGCCTGCGGACTCAGGCCGCGCGTGGCCTGGGCAGGGGGCCGGAGGGCTGGTGCCGGTTGCCGCGCCCGCGCAGGCCCAGCAGCCAGGTCGCCAGCGGCAGTGCGGCCAGCATCAGCAGCCAGCCGGCAACGATGAAGCCGCCGGCGGAGAACACCGGCAGGCCGGCCGCGACCGTGAACGCGGTGGCGAAGGTGAGCGTCGCCAGCGCGCAGTGGAAGCGCAGCCGGTCGCGGCCCAGCCGCCGCAGCAGCCACGCCGCGGGCAGGGCGAGCAGCAGGTTGATCGCGAAGTCCTGCAGGGTCAGCGCGCCGTACCAGGCGGTGCCGGACAACCCGGCCTGCGCCAGCCATGAGGGGAGCGCGTTGTAGGCGGCGATGGCCGGCCAGGCGTAGAGGACCAGCAGCATGAAACCGATGCCGATGGCGATGGAGAGCAGTGTGGCGATCAGGCGCGACATGAGGCCTCCCGGGTCAGCCGCCGGCGGTGGCACGGCGGTCGCGCCCAGCTTGCAGGGCCGGGCGGGGGGCGTCAAACGCGGGCCGGGGCTCAGCCGAGGTCGTCGTTGGCCAGCCGCTGCAGGCCGGTGAAGTCGAGGATCTCGACCACGTTCAGGTGCGGCAGGGCGATCAGCCCCTGCTGGCGCAGCTTGGTGAAGGTGCGGCTCACCGTTTCCATGGTCAGGCCAAGGTGGTCGGCGATGTCGCCACGGCCCATCGGCAGCGCCACGCGGTTGCCGACCTGGCCCAGCATCGCCTCGCGCGCGGCCAGGCGCAGCAGGAAATCGGCCAGCCGTTCCGGCGGCTGCAGCCGGGCCAGCGCCATGGCGTTGTCCTGGGCGGCATCCAGTTCCTGGCAGGCGCGTTGCAGCAGCTTGCGCTCCAGGTGCGGATAGCGCTGGCGCAGGTCGCGCATCTGCGAGGTCGCCACCCGGCACACCCGGCTGTCGGCGATGGCCTCGATATCGTAGCGGTGCAGGTCGCTGCCGCTCAGGCCCACGTAGTCGCCGGGCAGCACGAAACCGTTGACCTGGCGGCGGCCGTCGGCCAGCGTGCGGACCAGCCGCAGCGCGCCTTCGGTGACCGTGAAAACGTGCGCGCGGGGCTCGCCGCTGCGCGCCAGCGTGGCGCCCATCGGCACCGGCATGGACAGGGTGATCTGTTCCAGCGCCCGCACCTCGTCGCAGGACAGCGCCGAGCACACCGACAGGTGACGCACCGAACAGTGCAGGCACTCGCGGGCGCCGCTTCCTTCGGAAACGGGGGGCGGTACGGAGTTTGGCTCGGAACCGGGAACGGACCGGGTCATGGCGTCGCGGCGGGGGGAGTGCGCCCATGATACTTCATGCGGTCGGCGTGGGCGGGGTGGCGCTAGAATTGGCGTCCGCTCATCCCCACTGTTTGCAGGAGTTTCGCCCGTGATCAAGCCCCGTACCCCGCCCGGCATCATGGAATTGCTGCCGCGCGAGCAGATTGCGTTCCAGCGCATGCTGGACGTCATCCGCCGCAACTACGAGCGCTTCGGGTTCCTGCCGGTGGAGACCCCGGTGTTCGAGCTGTCCGACGTCCTGCTGACCAAGTCCGGCGGCGAGACCGAGCGCCAGGTCTATTTCGTGCAGTCCACCGGGGCCCTGGCCAATGCCGCCGGGTCCGCCGAGAAGGGGCTGCCGGAGATGGCGCTGCGCTTCGACCTGACCGTGCCGCTGGCGCGCTACGTGGCCGAGCACGAGCACGAGCTGACCTTCCCGTTCCGCCGCTACCAGATGCAGCGGGTGTACCGCGGCGAGCGCGCCCAGCGCGGCCGTTTCCGCGAGTTCTACCAGTGCGACGTGGACGTGATCGGCAAGGATGCGCTGAGCATCCGCTACGACGCCGAGGTGCTGGCGGTGATCCACGCGGTGTTCTCGGAACTGCGCATCGGCAGCTTCGCGGTACAGCTGAACAACCGCAAGCTGATGCGCGGCTTCTTCGAGGCCCAGGGCGTGTCCGATCCGCAGCTGCAGGCATTGGTGCTGCGCGAGGTCGACAAGCTCGACAAGCGCGGTGCCGACTACGTGCGCGAGACCCTGGTCGGCGCGGATTTCGGCCTGCCTGCCGCCGCCGTGGAGCGCATCCTGGCCTTCGTCGAGGTGCGCTCGCAGTCGCATGCCGACGCGCTGGCCAGGATCGACGCGGTGCTGGCCGATGCCGGTGCCGCCGCCAGCGAATCGCTGCGTGCCGGCGCCGCCGAGCTGCGCGAGGTGCTGGAACTGGTCAAGGCGCTGGGGGTGCCGGAAAGCGCCTATTGCCTGAATTTCTCCATCGCCCGCGGGCTGGACTACTACACCGGTACCGTCTACGAGACCACCCTGCTGGACCACCCGCAGATCGGTTCGATCTGTTCCGGCGGGCGCTACGAGGACCTGGCCAGCCACTACACCAAGAGCCGGCTGCCGGGCGTGGGCATTTCCATCGGCCTGACCCGTCTTTTCTGGCAGCTGCGCGAGGCCGGCCTGATCGAGGGCATCGCCGGGAGCAGCGTGCAGGCCATGGTGGCGCTGATGGACGAGGCGGCGATGCCGCAGTCGCTGGACATCGCCCGCCGCCTGCGTGCCGGCGGCATCAACACCGAAGTGCAGATGGAGCCGAAGAAGATCGGCAAGCAGTTCCAGTACGCGGCCAAGGCCGGCATCCGCTTCGTGGTACTGGCCGGCGACGACGAGCTGGCGCGCGGCGTGGTCGCGGTCAAGGACCTGTTGCGCGAGCAGCAGTTCGAAGTCGCCCGCGACGAGCTGGCATCCACCCTGCAGGTGGAACTGGAACAGGCCCGCGCCATGGCGCGCTGAGCGCCCGCGCCGCGTCCGGACCCGAGGCCCCGCATCGCGGGGCCTTTTTCATGCCCGGAAGCCGGCGCCGCGCCCGTTTGACCGGGTGGATGGTTTGGACTAATGTATTAGCACGCTATTACATTGGTACGTATGAAACCGCGCCCAGACCCCGACCGCGAAAAGGCCTCCGACGCTTCCCTCAGGGCGCTGGCGCGTGCGTTCGCCGCGCTGGAGCGGCCGCAGGACGTGCAGGCGTTCCTGCGCGACCTGTGCACGCCGGCCGAGCTGGAGGCGATGGCCGACCGCTGGCGGGTGGTGCCGTTGCTGCGCAAGGGCGTGCCGTATCGCGAAATCTACGACCTGACCGGGGTGAGCGTGACCACCATCGGCCGGGTCGCGCGTTCGCTCGAGCATGGCGCCGGCGGGTATGCCGTCGCCATCGAGCGCCTGTCCGCGCGCAAAGCCGAATCCAACTGAGACAAGACCCATGAGTGCTTCCTCCTCCGCGCCGGCCCGCGACCGGCTGCGTATCGCCATCCAGAAGAGCGGGCGCCTGGCCGACCCGGCGCGCAGCCTGCTGGCCGCCTGCGGGCTGAGCTGGCGGCAGAGCCGCGACAAGCTGTTCTGCTTCGGCGAATCGCTGCCGGTGGACCTGCTGCTGGTGCGCGACGACGATATTCCCGGGCTGATCGCCGATGGCGTCTGCGACCTCGGCGTGGTCGGCCTGAATGAACTGGACGAGCAGGCCAAGGCGCGCCGCCAGCAGGGCCTGCCCGACGCCTACCAGCCGCTGCGCGGGCTTGGCTTCGGCCAGTGCCGGCTGATGATCGCCGTGCCCGAGGACTGGGACTGGCAGGGCGTGGCGCAGCTGTCGGGCAAGCGCATCGCCACCAGCTACCCGGCCATCCTGGCGGCATGGCTGCGCGACAAGGGCGTGGACGCGCAGGTGGTGGAACTGTCCGGTTCGGTGGAGATCGCGCCGAAGCTGGGTACCGCCGACCTGATCTGCGACCTGGTGTCCAGCGGCGCCACGCTCGCGGCCAACCAGCTCAGGCCGGTGGAAACGCTGCTGGACAGCGAAGCGGTGCTGGCCGGCCCGGTGCACGAACTGGACGACGCCCGCGCCGGGCTGATGGCGATGCTGCTGCGCCGCCTGGACGGCCTGAGCAGGGTGCAGGACCGCAAGCTGCTGATGTTCTCGGCCGCCGAAGAGCGCGTGGACGCGCTGGCGCGGCTGCTGCCCGACGCCGAGCCGCTGCTGCGGCTGCCGGGCAATGGCACGTCGGTGCGCCTGCAGACCATGTGCAACGGCGCGCTGAGCTGGCAGCGGCTGGAGGAACTCGAGCGCGCCGGCGCCCAGGGGTTGATGGTGCTGGCGGTGGAGAAGTCGCTGGCATGAACATCATCGACTGGAACGCACTGGATGCCGACGCGCAGGCACGCGCGCTGACCCGGCCGGCACAGGCGGTGGCCGCGCAGACCCGCGCCGCGGTGGAGGCACTGATCGGGCAGGTCCGCGAGGGCGGCGATGCCGCGCTGCGCGACATCACCGCGCGCCTGGACGGGGTGGCGCTGGAACGCTTCGAGGTGAGCGAAGCCGAGTTCGCCGCCGCCGAACAGGCGGTGCCGGCGGAACTGCGCATCGCCATGCAGCAGGCGGCCGAACGCATCGACACCTATCACCGCGCCGGCATGGCCCAGCCGTATTCGGTGGAAACCGCGCCGGGCGTGGTCTGCGGCAAGGTCGTCCGCGCCATCGCCCGCGTCGGACTGTACGTACCGGCCGGCAGCGCGCCACTGCCGTCGACCGCGCTGATGCTGGGCGTGCCGGCGAAACTGGCCGGTTGCCGCCAGGTGGTGCTGTGCACGCCACCGCGCCGCGATGGCACCGCCGACCCGGCGGTGCTGGTGGCCGCCCGGCTGACCGGCGTGCACCGGGTCTACAAGATCGGCGGCGCGCAGGCGATCGCGGCGATGGCCTGGGGCACCGCAACCGTTCCGTCCTGCGACAAGCTGTTCGGGCCGGGCAATGCCTACGTCACCGAGGCCAAGCAGCAGGTGGCGCAGGCCGGTGCCGCGGCCATCGACATGCCGGCGGGGCCGTCGGAGGTGCTGGTGATCGCCGATGCCGGTGCCAATCCGGTCTTCGTCGCCGCCGACCTGCTGTCGCAGGCCGAACACGGCCCGGACTCGCAGGTGCTGCTGCTCAGCGACGACGCCGCGTTGATCGCCGCGGTGCGCGACGAAGTGGAACGGCAGGTGGCGCGGCTGCCGCGCGAAGCCATCGCCCGGCAGGCGCTGGCGGCCTCGCTGCTGGTCCAGGTCGCGTCGATCGAGCAGGCGTTCTCCATCTCCAACCGCTACGCGCCCGAGCACCTGATCCTGGCGCTGCGGCAGCCGCGCGACTGGCTGGAGCGGGTCGAGGCGGCCGGTTCGGTGTTCCTGGGCGACTACACGCCCGAAGCGCTGGGCGACTACTGTTCCGGCACCAACCACGTGCTGCCCACCGCCGGTGCCGCGCGCGCCTACAGCGGGGTCAGCGTGGCCAGCTTCCAGAACCAGATCAGCGTGCAGGCCGCCAGCGCGCAGGGCATTGCCGGGATCGGGCCGTGCGCGCTGGTGATGGCCCGCGCCGAAGGGCTGGACGCGCACGCCAACGCGGTCGCGCTGCGGCTGGAGGTGGCGCAATGAGCGGCGTGCTCGACCTGGTGCGCGAGGACCTGCGCGGCTTCGCCGGATATGCGTCCGCGCGCAGCACCCGGCTGGAAGGCGAGATCTGGCTCAATGCCAATGAATCGGCGTGGCCCAACCCGGGCGATGCGGCGGCGCTGTGCCGGCGCTATCCCGAGCCGCAGCCGCAGGCGCTGCGCGAACGCCTGGCCGCACTTTTCGGCTGCAGGTCCGAGCAGCTGCTGATCGGGCGCGGTAGCGACGAAGCCATCGACCTGCTGGTGCGCGCGCTGTGCGCGCCCGGCCGCGATGGCGTGCTGTACACGCCGCCGGTGTTCGGCATGTATGCGGTCAGCGCGCGGCTGCAGAACGCGCCCGCGCTGGAGGTGCCGCTGCGCGATGACGATGCCGGGCTGGTGCCGGACATCGAGGCCATCATCGCCACCGCGAAACAGGGCAATGCACGCCTGGTGTTCCTGTGCTCGCCCTCCAACCCGGGCGGGTCGAGCATCGGCCTGGCGCAGGTCGAGCGGGTGGCCGCGGCGCTGCGCGGGCAGGCGCTGGTGGTGGTCGACGAGGCCTATGCCGAATTCGCCGACGAGCCTTCGGCGGCAAGCCTGCTGCCGCGGCATGACAACATCGCCGTGCTGCGCACGCTGTCCAAGGCGCATGCGCTGGCGGCGGCGCGCATCGGCTGCGTGATCGCCGATGCCGGGCTGATCGCGGTGCTGCGCAACTGCCAGGCACCGTACCCGATCCCGGCGCCGTGTTCGGCGCTGGCGCTGGCCGGGCTGGACGACGCGGCGCTGGCGCGCACGCGCGAACGCATCGCCCTGGTACGCGCCGAGCGCGAGCGCCTGCGCGCCGCGCTGGCGCAGTTGCCCGGCGTGCGCCGGGTGTACCCGTCCGACGCCAATTTCCTGCTGGTGCGCCTGGTTGACGCCGAGGCCGCGTTCCAGCGGCTGCTGGTCGCCGGGGTGGTGGTGCGCGACCAGCGCGGCGCGCCGCAGCTGCACGACGCGCTGCGCATCACCCTCGGTACCCCTGAACAGAACGCGCGCGTACTCGGCGTGCTCGCCACGCTGGAGCCTGCAGCATGACCCCCATCCTGTTCGTCGACCGCGACGGCACCCTGATCGAGGAGCCGGCTGATTTCCAGATCGACGCCTACGAGAAGATCCGCTTCGTCAGGAACGTGATCCCGGCGATGCTGCGCCTGCGCGACGCCGGCTACCAGTTCGTCATCGTCTCCAACCAGGACGGGCTCGGCAGCGACAGCTACCCGCAGGCAAGCTTCGACGGCCCCAACGACCTGATGCTGCAGATCTTCGCCAGCCAGGGCATCGTGTTCCGCGACGTGCTCATCGACCCGAGCTGGCCTGCCGACAACAGCCCCAACCGCAAGCCGGGCATCGGCATGATGCTGCCGTACCTGCAGGACCGTTCGATCGACTGGGCGCGCTCGGCGATGGTCGGCGACCGGCCCACCGACATCCAGTTCGCGGACAACATGAAGATCCGGGGCTTCCAGCTGCGCACCGCGCAGTTCGGCGGCGACTGGGACTGGGACGGCATCGCCCACGAGCTGGCCGATGCGCCGCGCCGTGCCGTCGTGCAGCGCGATACCAGGGAAACGCAGATCCGCGTCGCCGTCGACCTGGACCGGGCCGCGGCGTCGCAGGTGGATACCGGCCTGCCGTTCTTCGACCACATGCTCGACCAGATCGGCCGCCATGGCGGCTTCGCGCTGGAGGTGCAGGCCAGGGGCGACCTGCACATCGACGAACACCACACCATCGAGGACACCGGCCTGGCGCTGGGCCAGGCGCTGCGCGAGGCGCTGGGCGACAAGCGTGGCATCGGCCGCTACGGCTTCACCCTGCCGATGGACGAAACCCTGGCCAGCGCCGCGCTGGATTTCAGCGGCCGCCCGTACTTCGTGTTCGAGGGCGTGTTCAAGCGTGAGCGGGTCGGCGACATGCCTACCGAGCTGGTGCCGCATTTCTTCCGCTCGCTGTGCGATGCGGCCGGGTTGAACCTGAACCTGAAGGTCGAGGGCGACAACGACCACCACAAGGTCGAGGCCTGCTTCAAGGCGCTGGCCCGCGCCCTGCGCCAGGCGATCCGTCGCCAGGGCACCGAGCTGCCATCGACCAAGGGGGCGTTGTGAGCACGGTCGGCCTGATCGATGCCGGCGGCGCCAACCTCGGCTCGGTGCGCTATGCGCTGGAGCGGCTGGGCGTGGCGGTGCGCATGGTGCGCGAGCCCGCTGGCCTGGAAGGCGCCTCGCGGGTGATCCTGCCCGGCGTCGGCGCCGCCGCCGAGGGCATGCGCCGGCTGCACGCCCAGGGGCTGGTGCAGCCGCTGCGCGAACTGCAGGTGCCGCTGCTGGGCATCTGCCTGGGCATGCAGCTGCTGTTCGAGCGCTCCGAGGAAGGTGGGGTGGAGTGCCTGGGGCTGTTGCCCGGGGTGGTGCGACGCCTGCATCCGGCGGTGGGCGTGCGGGTGCCGCACATGGGCTGGAACAAGCTGCTTGCGCTGCGCGAGTCGCCGCTGCTGGACGGCGTGACACCCGGCTCCAGCGCCTATTTCGTGCACAGCTACGCCGCACCGGTCACCTCCGATACCGTGGCCGCGTGCCACCACGGCGGCCTGTTCACCGCGGTGGTGCAGCGTGGCCGCCTGTGCGGTGCGCAGTTCCATCCCGAACGTTCGGCCGGCCCCGGCGCGCGCATCCTGCGCAATTTCATCCAGAGCGATCTTTCATGAGCTTTATCGTCTATCCCGCGCTCGATATACGCGACGGGCAGGTGGTGCGCCTGCTGCAGGGCGACTATGCGCAGCAGACCACCTACGGCGACGATCCGTTGCCGCGCGCACAGGCCTTCGCCGCTGCCGGCGCGCAGTGGATGCACCTGGTCGACCTGGACGCGGCCAGGGCCGGTGGCTACACCCTGGCGTCCCTGCTGGCACGGATCGCCGCGGACACCCGGCTGCAGGTACAGACCGGTGGCGGCGTGCGTTGCCGCGACGACGTGGCCCGCATCCTCGATGCCGGCGCCAGCCGCGTGGTGGTCGGTTCGCTGGCGGTACGCGAGCCCGCGCAGGTGCTGGCGTGGCTGCGCGAGTTCGGCGCCGCGCGGCTGACCATCGCGCTGGACACGCGGCAGGGCGACGATGGCGTGTGGCGGTTGCCGGTGCACGGCTGGACCGAGACCGCCGATGTCACCCTGGACGAACTCGCCGTGCGCTATGCGCAGGCGGGCATGCAGCACCTGCTGTGCACGGACATCGCCCGCGACGGCATGCTGTCCGGGCCCAACCTGGACCTGTACGCGCACCTGTCGCGGCTGCTGCCCGGGGTGGCGGTACAGGCTTCCGGCGGCGTGCGCGATGTCGCCGACGTGGCCGCTGCGCGTGCGGCCGGCTGTGCCGGCGCGGTACTGGGTAAGGCGCTGCTGGAAGGCCGGCTGCAGCTGCAGGAGGCGCTGGCATGTTGAGCCGCCGCATCATTCCCTGCCTGGACGTGCGCGATGGCCGCGTGGTCAAGGGCGTGCGCTTCCGCGACCATGTCGACATGGGCGGGATCACCGAGCTGGCGCTGCGCTACCGCGACCAGGGCGCCGACGAACTGGTGTTCTACGACATCTCGGCCAGCCCGGAGGGACGCTCTGTGGACCGGGGCTGGATCGAGCGTGTCGCACGCCTGATCGATATCCCGTTCTGCGTGGCCGGCGGCATCCGCGACGTGGAAACCGCGCGCGCCATGCTCAATGCCGGCGCCGACAAGATCTCGATCAACACCCCGGCGCTGGAGCGGCCGGCGCTGATCGGCGAGCTGGCCGGGGCGTTCGGCCAGCAATGTGTGGTCGTCGGCATCGACTCGATCCGCGAACCCGACGGGCAGTGGCGCGTGCGCTCCTACACCGGCGACCCGGCCCGCACCCGCGACGAGGCACGGCTGACCCTGGACTGGCTGCGCGAGGCGCAGCAGCGCGGTGCCGGCGAGATCGTGCTCAACTGCATGGACAGCGATGGTGTGCGCAACGGCTACGACATCGCCCAGCTGCGCCAGGCCCGCGCCCTGTGCAGCGTGCCGCTGATCGCCTCAGGCGGCGCCGGCACGCCCGGGCATTTCGCCGACGTGTTCGAACAGGCCGACGTCGACGGCGCGTTGGCGGCCAGTGTGTTCCACTCCGGGGCCATCGCCATTCCTGAACTCAAGCGGTTCCTGCGCGAACAACAGATCGAGGTGCGCGATGTCTACTGAAAAAAGCTTCGACACGACCGCGCTGGACTGGGACAAGGTCGGCGGGCTGATGCCGGCCATCGTGCAGGACGCGGCGACATTGCGCGTGCTGATGCTCGGCTACATGGACCGCGCCGCGCTGGACCGGACCCTGCGTGACGGCCGAGTGACCTTCTTCAGCCGCAGCAAGCAGCGCCTGTGGACCAAGGGCGAGACCTCCGGCCACCACCTGGAGCTGGTGGCCATCCGGGCCGACTGCGACGGCGATACCCTGCTGGTCAGCGCGCACCCGCACGGACCGACCTGCCACACCGGCAGCAACAGCTGTTTCGGCGACGCGCCGGGGCAGTTCCTGGGCGCGCTGGACGCACTGGTCCGGCAGCGCGAACACGACCGCCCGCTCAACAGTTACACCACCAAGCTGTTCGAGAAAGGCACCCGCCACATCGCCCAGAAGGTGGGCGAGGAAGGCGTGGAGACGGCGCTGGCCGGCGTGGTCCAGCGCGATGACGAGCTGCTGGGCGAGTCGGCCGACCTGCTGTTCCACCTGATCGTGCTGCTGCGCGCGCGCGGGCTGTCGCTGGACGATGCGGTGGCGGTGCTGGAACAGCGCCACGCCAGGGCCGCGGAGAAGGCGGCACGCTGAGCGCAGGTGTGGCGCGGGCGCCTGCCGTCCCTGGCCGGCGTGGCGCCATGCGCGCGTGGCATGACGGCGCGATAATGGCGGCCTGTCCGTTCTCTTGACGAGGCTCGCATGCGCCATTCCCTGTTCGCCGGCCTGTTGCTGGCCTGCGCACCGCTGACCGCGGCCGCGTCCTGCGTGGAGGGCGCGGTGTTCGACGATGCCAATGGCAATGGCGTGCGCGACCCGGGGGAACAGCCGCTGCCGGGCATCCGCGTGTCCGACGGCGAGCACATCGCCGTCACCGGCCGCGACGGCCGCTACCGGCTGCCGGATTCGGCGCAGCCCATCGTGTTCGTCATCAAGCCCGCGGGCCGTGGTGCCGCCGTGCGTGCCGATGGCCTGCCCGATATCTGGCGCCCGCGCGCGGGCGAGGTGGCGGGTACCCAATGCCGTCCGTTCGCGCTGGTGCCGCAGGCGGATGCGGCGGACAGTTTCCAGGCCCTGGTGATGGCCGACAGCCAGACCTCCAGCACGCTGGACGTGGACTACTTCGAGCGCGACATCGTCGCGCCGCTGCGTGGCCGCCACCAGGCGCGGCTGGGCATGACCCTGGGCGACATCAGCAACGACGACCCGGCGCTGTATCCGCTGCTAGTCAAGGCGGTGACCTCGCTGGGGGTGCCGTGGCTGCACGTGCCCGGCAACCACGACATGGACCTGGGCGCGCGCAGCGATGCCGACGCGCTGGACAGCTTCCACCGCCAGCTCGGCCCGGACACCTATGCCTGGGAAGAACCTTCGATGGTGTTCATCGGCCTGGACGACGTCATCGCCCGACCGGGGCAGAAGCCGGCGTATGTCGGCGGCCTGCGCGAAGACCAGTTCGCTTTCCTCGAGCGCTACCTGCCGACCCTGCCAAGGGACCGGCTGGTGGTGCTGGGCCTGCACATCCCGCTGTTCGACCGCGGCTTCCGCGCCGAGGATCGCGCGCGCCTGTTCGCGCTGCTCGAGAAGCTGCCGCACCCGCTGGTGCTCAGCGGCCATACCCACAACCAGAGCCAGGTGTTCTGGAGCGCGGCGCAGGGCTGGAAGGGCGCGCGGCCGCTGCACGAGTACAACGTCGGTGCCGCCTGCGGTGCGTTCTGGTCCGGTGTGAAGGACGCACAGGGCATTCCCGACACCACCATGTCCGATGGCACGCCCAACGGTTACGGCCTGCTCAACGTGCAGCCGCAGGGCCGCTACAGCGTGGAGTACCGCGTCGCCCGTGCGCCGGAGGACATGCAGATCGCGCTGCATGCGCCCCGGGTGCTGCGGCATGGCGCGTACCCGGCGTGGGGGGTGTACGCCAACGTGTTCATGGGCCATGACGGCCTGCCGGTGGAGTTCCGCGTCGACGGCGGCGACTGGCAGCCGATGAAGCGGGTCGAGCAGCCCGATCCGCGCCTGCTGGCCGAGAACGTGGCCGACGACCAGACCGACCTGCTGCGCGGCTACGACCGTTCGCCCGAAGCCACGCCGTCCTCGCACCTGTGGCGCGCGGCGTTGCCGACCCGGCTGGAGGTGGGCGAACACACGGTCGAGGTGCGCACCACGCTCAACGGCAGGGAGTACCGCAGCCACACCACCTACCGGCTGCAGGACGCGCAACCCTGAGCCAGCGGGCGGGTGGTGCGGGCGCTACAGCCGCCCGTGCACCCAGGGCAGGCCGATCAACGCAGCGCTGGCGCGGCGCCGGTGCGTGCGCACGGGGAGGCGGTGGAGGGCATGCGACTGCGGCTGCGTTGACCCGGCGGCGTCCTCCAGGCGGTCAGCGCGTCCCGGGGCTGGCCGATGCCGCACCTGGCGCGGCCGTCGGCGCATGCACGAACGGATAGGGCACCGGCGCACTTGCCGGCAGTCCGGAGCGCCAGCGCGCCAGCACCGGCGCGATCGCCTTGCCGGCGACGAACTGCGGATGCGATGGCAGCTCGCCCTCCTGCTTCTCGCGCCGGCGGACGCTGTCGCGGGCCATGGCGAAGGCGGCGGCGAAGTCGTCGGTGGCGTTCAGCGCCTCGACCAGGAACGCACGGCCGAACCAGGTGGCGCTGTCGGTATTGCCGCAGCCGAAGGAGGGGCGGTCGCTGCGCGCAGCGGTGATGACCATGCGGTTGGCGGCCTTCAGCACCGGCACGAAGCCCCCCGAATAGCAGGCCGAGACCACGATCACCGCATTGCCGATGCCGGCCTCTTCGAGCAGCTGCGCCAGGTCCTCCGGCGTCAGGTAGTCCTCCTGGTCCGGCCCGGTGTGCAGGTAGAGGCTGCTGTCGTCCAGGCCATGGCTGCTCAGGTACACGAACAGTACGTCCTCGCGCGGGTCGAGCACCTGCCCCAGCCCGTCCAGCGCGCGGGCGATGCTCTCGTAGGTCGCCGGTGGCAGCGGCGCCTCATCCGGCAGCGTGTCCGGCTGGTTGACCAGCGCCAGCATGCGCCCGGGCGCATCCCAGCGCCGTGCCGACAGCTGCCGCAGGTAGGCGACCTCGTTGCGGAACACGTCCTCGTCGGCATCGCCGGCCACGCCCAGCACGTACACGTCGGCCACGCCCGGGCGTTGCGGCGGCAGCCGCGCGAGCATGTCCTCGAGCAGGGCCTGCTGGCGGTCATCCAGCGCCGGCGTGGTCGGTTCCCATGGCGGGGTGTCCGGGGTCTGCGCCAGCGCCGGCCAGATCGCGCAGGCCAACGCGCAGGCCAGGGCGATGGCGCGTGGCTGCCGGGTGCGGCGGATCGGTGCGGTGATGGCGGCAGGCATGGGCGCGGGGGTCGGCGGAAGCGGATGATCGTATGCATTATCAGCCCGCCGCGGGAACCGCCGGTGCCCGGTCCAGCGCGTCGCGCCAGTTCAACCACCACGCCTTGGGCGGGCGCGGGATCTGTTCCCACCACAGGTTCATGGCCTGCACGTCGCCGTGCAGCCATGCCGCGCGGTGCCCTGGCGGAGGTGTGCTGTCGAACATTGTCGCCAGCCGGGTGTAGAGCGGCCCGGAGGCCAGCGCCGGATAGCGGGTAAGCAGGGTGAGCAGGCTGAACCGGTCCGCGGCCGTCGCTTCGCGGGCGACCCGGGCCTCGGCATCGGGGGGGCGCTGGCCGGCGGCCATCGCCTGGTCGAAGCGGATGACGGCCGTGCGGAAGCCGGCGGCCGCATCGCTGGCCAGTGGAATGCCGCTGCGTTCGGCGCTGAAGTCGAGGGTCGAACCGGCCGGCACCAGGGTTTCCTGGCCTTCCACGCGGTGCATGACCCAGCCGCTGGTGACGCGCAGGGTGCCGTCGCCCTGCGGTGAGCGGCTCATCTCGAACGCGCATCCCAGGTCGACGGTTTCGCTGCTGCCGGTGGCGATGCCGAAATGCCCGGGTGGCGCCCAGATGCGCGCACGGATGCGGCCTTCCAGCAGTTCGATGCGGTGGTGGCCGGTGCGGGTGTCCGTGAGCCGGACCCGGGTCCCTGGCAGCACCTGCATCCGGCCGATGCGCGCCACCTGCAAAGTGGCCGACTGCGTTGCCGCCGTCGCCAGCGTCTGTCCGACCGCCAGCGTCGCCGGCAGGGTGCGGGCATCGGCTTCGACCTCGACCGCCCACTGCCGGTGCTCGCTCCACTGCAGGCGCCATGGCAGCCACGCGGCGACGATGGCCATGCCGGCAACCAGCGCGGCGGCCGCGGCCCCCGGCAGGACCCGCCTGCTGCGCCTGCGGCGCAGCGCCGGCGCGGTGGGCAGCGGCCCGGGGACATGGCGGTAGCTGCCCAACAGTGTCGTCAGCCGCTCGAGTTCGCGGTCGCCCGGCAGGTCCGGGTCCCACAGCGGATCGGGTGTCTCAACCATCGCTCGTTTGCTCCTGCCGGGTGATGCCCAGCGCATCGCGCAGCCGCTGCATGCCGCGGTGAAGGTTCACCCGGACCGATTGCGGGGTCAGTCCGGTGAGGCTGGCTATCTCCGGTCCGCTGAGGCCTTCGACCAGGCGCAGGATCAGGGTCTCGCGGTAGGCCTCGGGCAGGGTGCGGATCGCGTGCAGTGCCTGGCCGGCCTGCGCCATCGCGTCCGGGCCCGCCCCCGGCCAGACCGGCTCGTCGGCGTCGGCCAGTGCATGTTCGTCGATGGTGGTTGGGGGCCGGTTGCGGCGCGCGATCATCGCGATCCATGGCCCGAAGCGCGCCGGCTCGCGCAACTGCTCCAGCCTGCCGAAGGCGATGACGAAGGTTTCCTGGGTCAGCTCCTCCGCCCGCGCACGCGGCGCCATGCCCAGGTGGATGGCATGCACCAGCGGGGCGAAGGTGCGGTAAAGCCAGGCGAACGCCGCCTGCGACCCGCGGCGGGCTTCCTGTACCTGCCGGGCGATGTCCAACGGGAGGGTCGCGGCCTTCATGTCCTGGAGGGTCGGGGGGACACGGGGAAAGAGGGAGCGGCAGTGTGGAGTGTTAACAGGGCGACGCGGTTAACGCCGCGGCGGTGGCAGCGCTCTTCATCATGGCCCCCTGCCTGGAGCATCCGCATGCAACGATCCACCGGACTGTCGATCCCGTACCCTGCATCCCCCGCCGCACCGGCCGCGCGCGTGCCGCTGCTGTTTGTCCTGCTGGCTACCTGCAGCGCTGCCGGCGCCGCTACCACGCCGGTCGTCGGGCGGCCCTGCGAGGACTGCGAGGTGGCGCTGATCGGGTTGCCGGCCGCGCCGGCGGCCAGCGCCCGGTTGGCACCGGTCGACGAGCCCGGCCAGCGGCTGCGCCTGCATGGGCGCGTTACCGATGCGCACGGGCGGCCGCGTCCGGGTGTGGTCGTCTATGCGCACCAGACCAACCAGCAGGGCCTCTACCCGGGCGAGAAGACCGACCGCACCCCGGGTGTCCGCCAGCACGGACGACTGCGCGGCTGGGCCGCCACCGATGCCGACGGGCGCTATGCGTTCCTCACCGTGCGCCCGGGCAGCTACCCGGGAACCCGCTTGCCCCGGCACATCCATCTGTACGTGATCGAGCGTGGCTGCGCGCTGTACTACATCGACGACGTGTTGTTCCGTGACGACCCGCACCTGACGCCCGCGGTCGCGCGCAAGGCGTCGCCGGGCCGTGGTGGTCCGGGCATCGTCACACCGGTGCGGGTCGGCGATGGCTGGGAGGCGCAGCGCGACATCGTGCTGGGCCGCAACATCCCCGGATACCCGCAGTGCGCGCAGTGAACGGCGGGCATGCGCAGCGTTATCCGCTGGCCCTGCGGCTGCTGCACTGGCTGCTGGCGCTGCTGCTGGTGCTGCAGATCGCACTGGGGTTCATGGCCGAGTACGCGGCCACGCCGGAATACTCGGCGGCGCTGCTCCCGCTGCATTTCCGGCTGGGCATGCTGATCCTGTGCCTGACATTGCTGCGCCTTGCCCTGCGCCTGTGGCTGCCGGTCCCCGGGGCCGACGATGCTACGCCCTGGAGCGGACGGATCCGCACCGGGGTCCATGGCCTGCTTTACGCGCTGGCGCTGCTGCTGCCGGTGAGCGGCCACGTGATCTGGGTCTGGATGGGCGCGGACCGGACCCTGTTCGCCGGCGTGCAGGTACCGGCGCTGTTCGTTCCGCCGGCCGACGAAAGCGGGCGGGCGCTCGCCTGGTACGTGCATGTGTATGGCGCCTGGGCGCTGTCGGCCCTGGCCGGCCTGCATGTGGCGGCCGCGGTGTCGCGCCATTGCAGGCAGGGCGATGGTTTCATCACCCGGCGCATGGGGTTGGCCAGGTTGCCCGGCAGGCCCGTAAACGGTGGCTCGGCGCGACGCCACGACGCGGGCGCGGCACCGCAGGTCGAGGAATGAAGCCGGTTGCCGGCCGGCGCTGTCTCAGCGCCGCCGCAGCCAGAAATAGATCGGCAGCCCGGCCAGCACCAGGCCTGCGCCCCACAGCAGCGCTTCGGTGCCGATGCCGCCCAGCGCGTAGAGGCTGAAGGCCAGCGCGCCGGCGGCGGCCAGCCGCGAGCCCCGGCCATCGCCGCGCCACAGCCAGGCGGCTGCGCCGGCAAGGTAGGGCAGCAGGGTGGCGGCGGTGGACAGCAGCACCGAGAACTTGAACAGGTCCACCAGCGAGCGGTTGTAGTTGCTGATCACCAGCACGCTGGCCAGCAGGCAGCTGACGATGACGCCGAAGGCCGGGGCGCCGCGCGCGTTCTCGCGGGCGAAGGCGCGCGGCAGCACGCCGTCGCGGGCCGCGGCCATCGGCAACTGCGCCGCCAGCAGGGTCCAGCCGTTGAGCGCACCGACGCAGGACACCGCCATCACCACCGCCAGCAGCACGCCGGCCGCCGGGCCCCACAATGCAGCCGCGGCGTCGGCCATCGGGGCGCTGGAACGGGCCAGCACGTCGGCCGGCAGCAGGCCCAGCACGGTGGTGCAGGCCAGCACCGTGGCGATGCCGGCGATCGCGGTGCCGGCCACGGTGGCGCGGGCCACGGTCCGCGGGGCATCGTCCACCGATCCGGCCGGCACGGTCGCCGCTTCCAGCCCGATCATCGCCCACAGCGTCAGCGCCACGGTGGCGGCGGCCACGCTGCCCAGCGATTCGCCGCTGGGATTGAACGGCACGTAATGGCGGGTGTCGACGAACCACAGCGCCACCAGCCCGAACAGCAGCAGCGGCACCACTTTCAACACGGTGGTCAGCAGTTGCACGCGGCCGGCCTCGCGCAGCCCGGCCAGGTTCACGCCGGCGCACAGCCACAACGCGACCAGGCCGCAGCCGGCCGCGCGCACCGGGGTGGCGGTCAGGGACGGGAAGATGGCGCCGATGCTGCCGGCGAACGCCACCGCGATGGCGGCGATCGCGCACCACATCGAGATCCAGTAGCTCCACGCCACCACGAAGCCGGGCAGTTCGCCGAACGCGTTGCGCGCGAACACGTACGGTCCGCCGGTCTGCGGCCAGCGGCGCGCCAGACGGGCGAAGGTGACGGCCAGCAGCAGCGCGCCGCACAGGGTGATGGCCCAGCCGACCAGGGTGGCGGCACCGTAGGGCGCCAGCGTGGCCGGCAGCAGGAAGGTGCCCGAGCCGATCATGCTGCCCACGACCAGGGCGGTGGCGGACCAGAAGCCCAGCGGGCGGTGGGGGGTAGTCATCAGGAGCTAAGGAGCAGGGCGCGGCCGCGGGTGCCGTGGGCACCGGACCGGGCGGTAGGGGGAGCGCCTGCCGGAACGGGCGCTGGAGCGGGCGCGGATTATGACGCGTTGCCGGCGCGGCCGCGATGGTCGCCGCGGCAATGACCTTTGGCCCTTTCCCCGGCGGGAGCGCTGCGTGGACGCTGGCGGCTTCCTGCATCCGATGGATTCCCGATGAAGCTGCGTCCCTTGGCCCTGTCCGTTTCGCTGTCCCTGGCCACCGTGCTGGCCGCCTGTTCCCCGTCCACGCAGCCGGCCGCGGGCGATGCCGCCAGCCAGGCGCCGCAGGCCGACAAGGCCGCCCGGCTCAACCAGCTTTATGCCGACTACTGGGAGGGCGTGCTGAAGCTGAACCCGTTGCAGGCGACCTTCCAGGGCGACAACCGCTACAACGACCAGCTGCCGGATTTTGGCTCGGCGCAGTTCCGCAAGCAGAGCCACGACTTCACCCGCGAATGGCTGGACAAGGCGGAGAAGATCGGCGATGCCGGGCTGGCCGGGCAGGACCTGCTCAGCTACCGCATCTTCGTCCAGGAGCAGAAGCAGTCGCTGGAAGGCGAGAAGTTCCCCGGCTGGATGATGCCGGTCAACCAGATGGGCTCGACCGTGAGCTACGCGGTGATGCTGGGCTCGGGCCAGGTCGCGCAGCCGTTCAAGACGGTGAAGGACTACGACAACTGGATGGCGCGCGCCGCGCGCATCCCGGTGCTGCTGGATACCGAGATCGCCAACATGCGCGAAGGCATGAAGGCCGGAGTGGTGCAGCCGCGCGTGCTGATGGAAAAGGTGGTGCCGCAGTTCGACGAGATCCTCGCGGCCAAGGGCGCCGAGGACAGCCAGTTCTGGGGGCCGATCAAGGCGATGCCGGCCGATTTCGCGCAGGCCGACAAGGAACGCCTGGCCGCGGCCTACCGCACGCTGATCGAACAGCAGCTGCTGCCGGCGATCAGGAAGCAGCGTGACTTCATCGCCAACGAGTACCTGCCGGCGACCCGCGACACGGTGGGCCTGGACGCGTTGCCCGACGGCAAGGCGTGGTATGCCTTCAACGCCAAGGAGAGCACCACCACCGCGC
This sequence comes from Stenotrophomonas acidaminiphila, assembly GCF_001431595.1. Classification (GTDB taxonomy): domain Bacteria; phylum Pseudomonadota; class Gammaproteobacteria; order Xanthomonadales; family Xanthomonadaceae; genus Stenotrophomonas; species Stenotrophomonas acidaminiphila. Next base: position 2,924 of record NZ_LDJO01000074.1, on the reverse strand, counting down.
AGACCCCGGAGCAGATCCACGAGATCGGCCTGAAGGAAGTGGAGCGCATCCACGGCGAGATCCGCACGGTGATGCAGCAGGTCGGCTTCAAGGGCTCGCTGCAGGACTTCTTCAAGTTCATGCAGCACGACAAGCAGTTCGAATTCGGCTCGGAGGCGGCGCTGCTGGAGCACTACCGTGGGCTGGAGGCGAAGATCAACGCCAACGTGCCCAAGCTGTTCTCGCTGACGCCGAAGGCCGGTTTCGAGATCCGCCCGATCGAGGCGTTCCGCGCCAAGTCGGCGGCCGGTGGCGAGTACATGCAGCCCAGCGAGGACGGCAGCCGCCCGGGCATCTTCTACGTCAACACCTACGATCTGCCGACCCGCAAGACGTGGGACGCGGAGGACCTGTTCCTGCACGAGGCGATTCCGGGCCACCACTTCCAGCTGGCGCTGCAGCAGGAACTGCAGGGCGTGCCGGCGTTCCGCCGCTTCGGCGGCGAGACCGCCTTCATCGAAGGCTGGGGCCTGTACGCCGAAAGCCTGGGCAAGGACCTGGGCGTGTACACCGATCCGTACAGCTATTTCGGCCGCCTGCAGGGCGAGCTGTGGCGCGCGGTGCGGCTGGTGGTGGATACCGGGCTGCACGCCAAGGGCTGGAGCCGGCAGCAGGTGCTGGACTACATGTTCGCCAATTCCTCGGTGAGCGAGCCCGATGCGGTGGCCGAGGCCGAGCGCTACATCGCATGGCCGGGCCAGGCGCTGGCCTACAAGACCGGCGAGCTGAAGATCCAGGAGCTGCGGCGGCGCGCGGAACAGAAGCTGGGCGGCAAGTTCGACATCCGCCAGTTCCATGCCGAGGTGCTGAAGGACGGTTCAGTGCCGCTGGACGTGCTGGAAGAAAAGGTCGACGGCTGGATCGCCACCCAGGGCGGCTGAGCAGCGCCGGGCGTGGACGGGGGCGGCCGTGTTGCCGCCTCCGTTGCCCGGTGATGCCGGCGGCGTCGCCAGCGTCAGCTGCCGCCGACGTCCGCCTGTCGCCACGCTGCAGCAACGCACTGGTGCAGCCGCCGCTCTCGCCGCCGGTGCGGCCGTGCCGCATGATTCCTGCTTCCTCTTGAACGACTCCATGGCGGCCGGATGGCAACGTCCGCGCCGGCCCGCCCGCTCCCCCGCAGATGACCCTGATCGTATCGTTGCTCCTGCCGCTGCTTGCCCTGTGGTTGTGGTGGCCCGTGCAGTTTTCCGGAAGGCGGCAGCGCCGCTGGCACCTTGGCACCAGCGTGGCGCTGGCCCTGATGGGAGTGGGCCTGGCCGCGCTGTGGCGGATGGACATGCTGGCGTACGCGGCCGAAGCATGGATCCAGCTGGTGTTCGGCTGGGTGCTGGCGATGTTCGTGATGCTGCTGGTCTGGCTGGCGCTGCGCGAGCTCGGCTGGCTGCTGTCGCGGCTGGCGCCCCGCAGCTCCGCCCTGGCCACGGCCTGGCATGGCGCACGCGCCAACCAGGCCGCCGCCGCGCTGATCGTGCTGCTGGCCACGCTGGGCATCGTCAATGGCCTGAAGCCGCCACGGGTGCATGAGCGTGCGCTGGTGGTGCCGGGCCTGCCACAGGAACTGGACGGACTGCGCATGGCGGTGATCGCCGACCTGCACGCCAGCCCGGTCAAGCGCACCTGGCGCACGCGCCGCGTCGTTGACGCGGTGATGGCCACGCGCCCCGACCTGATCGTGCTGCCCGGCGACATGGTCGACGGCGAGGTCGAGGACACGGCGGCGTTCGTCGCCCCGCTGGCCGAACTGGCCGCGCCGCACGGCGTATGGGTGGCGCCGGGCAACCACGAGTACTACCACGGCTACCGGCGCTGGATGGCGCACTTCCGCGGCATGGGCCTGGGCGTGCTGGAGAACCAGACCGCCCGGCTCGACATCGGCGGCCGCACGCTGGCGGTGTCGGGCGTGGGCGACCTGGCCGCGCTGCGCCCAAGCGCCTACATGCGCGGCGGGCTCGCCCCCGACCTGCCGGCGGTGATCGCCGCGGGCAAGGGCAGCGACGCCCACATCCTGCTTGCCCACCAGCCAAAGCAGGCACGCGCGGCGGCAGCCACCGGCGCGTTCGACCTGCAGGTATCCGGCCACACCCATGGCGGGCACATGCTGGGGTTCGACCGCTGGGTGGTGGCGCCGGCCAACCACGGCTACGTGCGTGGCGACTACCGGGTCGGGGCCATGAGCCTGTTCGTCAGCAGCGGTGCCGGGCAGTGGGACGGCTTCAGCGTGCGCCTGGGTGTCCCGTCCAGCATCGACGTACTGGTATTGAAGGCCGGGCAGCTGCCCGCCCGTTGAGGCGCCGGCGCTCCTAGTCCCCGGCGGCCATGCCGCCGGCCGCGGCCTTCCTGTCCGGCATCAGTCGCGGCAGCGTGCTGACCACCGCCAGCGCGGCCACGGTGGTGGCCAGCGCCACCATCTGCATGCCCATGCCGGCGGCCATGCCGATCGCCGCGGTCATCCAGATGCCGGCGGCCGTGGTCAGGCCCTGCACGCGTTCCTTGCGGTCCTGCTTGAGGATGGCGCCGGCGCCAAGGAAACCGATGCCCGAGACGATGCCCTGCATGACCCGGGTGACATCGGCACCGCTGATGCCCATCTGCAGCGGCGCCAGCACGAACAGCGCCGATCCCACCGACACCAGGATGTGGGTCTTCAACCCGGCCGCGCGGCCCTTGCTCTCGCGTTCCAGCCCCAGTGCCCCGCCGAGCACGATGGCGGTGAGCAGGCGGGTGGCGACGACGGTCAGGGTGCCGACGTCGGGGATGGCGAATTCGGCGGCCAGCGCCTGGCCGACCTGCGTGGTGATGCTCATCGGATGCCTCCGGCACGGTTGCGGTGCGTGTCGACGCACGGGATGTCGGCGCACGCTAGCATCGCGCCGACATCCCGTGCG
>NZ_LDJO01000073.1 GCF_001431595.1 Stenotrophomonas acidaminiphila | reverse complement strand
GGTTCCCTTCCGCCGCGACGGAGCCGACGGACAGGACCCCGCAGGGGGCGACGTGCATGGATGCACGTCGTTTTTCGACGAGACAGGGATGTCGCGTAGAAAAATCCCGCTGGCGGAGTGGACCCGCGGCACGCAGTGCCGTGGGCGCGGAGGCAGGGGCGTGCTTTCTCTTGGTTACTTCTCTTTGCACGAGCAAAGAGAAGTAACTCGCTCCTGCGCAGCAGGGGCGAAAGCTCGGCCTTCAAGCTTCCGCTTTCATACTTGCCCCAAGCCCATTGAACTTCTCGGCTATCACCTTGGCCTTCGCTCCTGGCGGTTTGAGAAGCCAAGCAAAGGCTGGAGCAGGATCAAAAAGCTCTCGCTTCCCTTTGTGGCGCGAGCCACCGAGGCGCTTTTCAACAGCCGAATGGCTGGTGAACACGCCACTGCCGACGCGCTACGCGCGCCGGGTCCACTCTGCCGGCGGGATTTTTCTACGCGACATCCCTGTCGCGTAGAAAAACGACGCACATCCCTGCACGTCGCCCTTCGGGCTATTCCCACCGGCTCCGTCGCTACGGAAGGGGACCCGGAAAGTCAAAAGCTTAAAGAGCAACAGCCAAAGCAAAAGCAGGCCTCAGCCCGTCACCCGCCGCAGATTCTCCCGCGCCTGCGCGTCATAACGCGCATGGAAGAAATCGCTGAAGAAAATGCGCGGCTGCGCCAGCACCCCTTTCAGGAAACGCCGGCGGTTGAGCCGGAACAGCAAGCCCGGCACCTTGCCGCGATACTCCTCGGCGATGCCACGGTCATAGGCATCGAACACGTCCGGCGGCGCGCCGAGGATGGCCATGTCGGCATCCAGGAACAGCGCCGCGTCCGCGTCCAGCTCATCGCCACGCACATGGCCGTGGCGCGCGGTGAGCTCGATCAACGCCGCCACCCGCTCCGCATCCACGCCGGCATCGGGCAGCCAGCGCGCGATCGCCGCCCGCGCCATCATCGCCGAGCGCGCTTCGTTGTCGCCGCGCCCGGCCTCGTACACCGCATCGTGGTACAGCATCGCCAGCGCCACCTCGCGCGGCTGCCGCCATCCCGGGCCGGCGACAACGTCGCGGTGGTGCTGCAGAAGCGCCTGCACATGGCCGAAATTGTGGTACGCGCGCGGCGGCTGCGCGTGCGCCGCTTCGATCTCGGCCAACTGGTCTGCCGGCAGGGGCATCGGGATCAGGTCCATGCGCCATTCTAGGCACCGGCTGCGGCGTCGGCGACGTCCCTCGCGGCCGGCTTGACCGCCGCGCTGCCGGCCCGCCCGGTGGCGCGTATCAGCCCAGGCTCCAGCGCCCTTCCATCTGGTAGCGGGTCTGACCCAGGTAGCTGCGGATCAGCACGAACTCGCGCACCAGCCAGCGCATCGGCTGCACCGGCTGTACCGGCAGGCGCCGCTTGTCGTAGAGCAGGGTCAGGTGCGGCGTGAACCCCGGATCCGGGCGGCTGCCGATGGCCTGCAGACAGCGCGCCAGCTCCTGGTGCAGGCCCAGCAGCAGGTCGGCGCCGTGCTCGCTGCGCAGCACGAACGGATGCTGGCGGCCGCCGGCGAAGCTGCCGACCTCATCGAAACACACCTCGAACTCCGGCATCCGCACCCGCGCCGCGGCCTGCTGCACCTTCGCCAGCAGGCTCGGTGGCAGGCCGGCGTAATCACCCAGGTGATGCAGGGTGACGTGCAGGCGCTCGCGCGCCAGCGGGCGTCCGTCCAGGCCATGTTCGGCGCGCAGTCCCTCGGCCAGTTCGGCGATGCGCCAGGCGGTGGCCGGATCGGGCATCACCGCGAAGAACAGGCGCTCGGTGGGAATGTCGCTGCCGAGACCCAGCGACAGTTGCGCCTCGGCGGAGGGAATGAACTTCGTCATGGTCGAATGGAAACGCCGGCCGGCGGGAGCACGCCGGCGTGCGGCGGCCGGCCTCGTCTGGGGCGCGGATACTAGCAGACCCTGCGGTACGCCGGGCCGCCCGTTGCCGGCGCCCGCGGTGCGCATGGCGAAAATATGACCAGCCCCGCGCAACGCCGCTGGCGCAAGGGGTGCCGTGACTTATCCACATCTTTGCCAGCGCCCGGTCCACACCGCCTGTGGATTGCACGGCGACTGCGCCGGCGCCCCCGGACAGGCATACACTGGCAGCGCCGCAGCACCTCACCGGTGGTCGCCATGATCGCTTGGAACGCCTTTGCCCTGCTCGCCGCCATCACCCTCGCCCCACCGGAAGCGCCGGTCACGCCGCCGACGCCCGAACAGATCATGGCGATTCCCCCCGCGCTGAAACAGCAGGTGCGCGATGAGGTCATCACCCCCACCCTCTCCCCGGAGCAGCGCCTGCATCGGCTGGTCGAACTCGTGTTCCGGCCAAGCGCGCCGGATGCGAAGGCCGCCGCCGATCCGGCACTGGAGTACGACACCGCCGCGACCCTGACCGTCGCCGAGGCCTGGGCCCAGCGCCGCGCCAACTGCCTGTCGTTCACCCTGCTGTTCGTCGCCCTGGCGCGCGAAGCGGGCATCGACGCCGAAGTCCAGGAGGTCGGGCGGGTCGTCAGCTGGTACCAGGAACAGAGCGTGGTCTACAACGCCGGGCACGTCAATGTCGGACTGCGCGTCAACGGCCGCAGCGCCACCCTGGATCTGGACCAGAACGTGCTGTACGACCGCCGTGGACCGCGCCCGGTTTCCGACCGGCGCGCACTGGCCCACTTCTACAACAACCGCGGCGCCGAGTTGCTGGCTGCCGGCCAGGTCGCGGCGGCCCGCGCGCATTTCCGCCTGGCGCTGGAGCAGGAAGGACGCTTCGCACCGGCATGGAACAACCTGGGCGTTCTGGAGACCCGCCTGGGCGATACCACGGCAGCGCTTGCCGCATTCGACAAGGCCCTGGCCATCGATCCGGACCTGCCCTCCACGCTGTCCAATGCCGGTGCGCTGTACCTGCGCATCGGCGACACGCAGCGCGCGGCGCGGCTGGACGCGCGGCTGCGGCGCGAGTACCAGCATGACCCGTTCTACCAGTTCATGCAGGGCGTTGACGCCGAGCGACGCGCCGACTATCCCGCCGCCATCCACTACTACCGGCATGCGGTGCGGCTGTACGCCAGCGCCCACCAGTTCCACTTCGGCCTGGCGCGGGCCTACTCGCTCAGCGGCGACAACCGCCGCGCGCTGCGTGAACTGGAACGGGCCCGCGCGCTAGGCGGCAGCGACAGCCAGCGCGCGATCTACCAGGCCAAGCTGGATACGCTGCGCAGGCTCAGCGCCCGCCACGCCGGGCATTGACGCGCCCGGCGCCTGCCGCGCCGTGGTTCAGGCCTTGCGCAGGAAGCAGGTCTTGAGCACCAGGCCCTTGATCTTGTCCGAGTTGCCTTCGATGTGTTCGGCATCGTCCTCGACCAGGCGGATGTTGCGGATCACCGTGCCCTGCTTGAGCGGGATCGACGACCCCTTGACCTTCAGGTCCTTGATGACGGTGACCGTGTCGCCGGCAACCAGCACGTTGCCGTTGCTGTCGCGCACCACCAGCGCCGATTCGGCGGCCTCGCCCGGGGTCCATTCGTGGCCGCAATCGGCGCAGATCCACAGCGCGCCGTCGGGGTAGACGTTCTGCGACGAGCACTGCGGGCAGGAAGAAACGGGCATGGCGACTCCAGACGATGACGTTGCAAGCCCGCTATTGTAGCCGCCCGCCCCGGCGCACCGGGGCGGACGCGCCGGGGATGCTCAGCGCGCGCCGAGGTCCACCCGCACATTGCCCGAATGCGAGGTGATGGAAATATCGCCATCGCCGCCGCCGATGCGCGCGTCCAGGCTGCTCCCCGGCCCGTAGCGCGGGCGTTCGACCTGGCCCACGTCCGAGCGGATGGAGCCGCTGAAACTGCTGACCTTCAGCTGCGCGGAGGTGCGCGCCGGCAGCGCCAGCGAGATCGGCGCGCTGACCGTCTGCAGGCTGATGCGCCCGCCCGGCTGCAGCCCGGCGCTGCGCACGCCGAGGCCGCCGGAGACGGTTTCCACGTCGAGCCGCTGCACCGCCGACAGGTCCAGGTCGACCGACCCGGATACCGAGTTGGCCGCCACCTCGCCGCCGCTGCTGCCGGCGGCATTGATCGCGCCGCTGACCGTGCGCAGTTCCAACCGCGGGGTACGCAGTTGCGAGCGGATCGTGCCGCTGACGGTATTGAGGCTGGTCTGCCCGGCCTGCCCGCGCGCGGTGATGCCGCCACTGACGGTGTTGGCCTGCAGGCGCCGCAGGTCGACATCGGCCACGTCCAGCGCCGCGCTGACGGTGCCGGCCTGCAGTTCGCTGCCGCGCGGAACCCGCAGTTCCAGCACCGCACCGCGGCTGCCACGACTGTTGCGCGGGTACACCACCTTCAGCTGCACCCGGTTGGCGCTGTTCTGTACCTCCAGCCGCTGGCCTTCGCCGAGGGTGCCGGTCAGCTGCACCTCGTTGCGGTCCCAGCCGCGCACGCTCACCGAGCCGGCGATGTTGCTGATCTCCACCCGCCCGCCGCTGGACAGCGCGTGGCGTTCATTGACCGGCGTCTGCGCCAGGGCCGGGGCCAGCGGGGCCAGCAGCGCGACGGCGGCCAGCAGGTGTCGCAGGGAAACATTCATGGGGATTCTCCTTCAGGTGGGAAGACCGGCGGCATCCAGGCCCTGCCGGGTAAGTTCCAGGCGCAGCGCGTAGGTGCGCCGCAGTTGGCCGAGCAGGAAGCCGGCATCGGGGCTCTGTGCGATCGCCGAGCGGATGCTGCCTGCACTGGCATCGAGTTCGCGCAGCGCCGGGGCGAGCTCGGCGGGCACGGTGTCCTGCGGAATCGCCGCCAGCGCCTGGCGGTAGCTGGCGGCCAGCGCATCGGCCTGCGCCTCCAGCGGCGAAACCTGCGTGGCCTGCGCCTGCGGTGGCTGCACGGCCCACCAGCGGCCGGCGCCGAGGAGCGCCAGCGCGGCAACCGCCGCGGCCGCGGCGACGGACGGCCAGCGCCGGCGGCGCCGGGGCGGCGTGGCGATGGCGGACCGCTCGCGCGGCGCCTCGTGCAGCTGCGCGGCGATGCGCTGCCAGGCCGCGGCCGGCGGCACGCGCTCGGAAGGAAGCTGGCGCAGGCGCGTGGCCAGGTCGTCGTGGTCGTGGTCGTGGTCGTGGTCGTGGTCGGAATCGTGTTCGTTCATGGTGTTTCTCCCAGACGCGCGCGCAACAACCCGCGCGCGCGATGCAGCTGTGCCTTGGAACTGCCGACGGCCATCTGCAGTTCCTCGGCGATCTCGTGGTGTTTCCAGCCCTCGATGTCGTGCAGTACCAGCACCGCACGGGCGCGCGGCGGCAGGGTCTCCAGCGCGCGCTCCAGGTCCAGCCCGGTGGCCTGGCAGCGGCTGGACGCCGGCATCCGCGCCAGCACGTCCATGCCGCCCTCGCCGATGTCCAGGGCCCCGAACGCGGCACTGGCGCGCAGCTCCATCAGCGCGGTGTTCACCGCCATGCGGTGCAGCCAGGTGCCCAGCGCGCTCTCGAAACGGAACTGCGGCAACTTGCGCCAGGCCTGGATGAAGGTCTCCTGCAGTGCGTCCTCGGCGCGCGCCGCGCTGCCACCGCACAGCCGCCACAGCAGCGCGTACAGGCGCGGGGCGTGGCGGCGGTAGATGCGCTCGTAGGCATGGCTGTCGCCTGCGGCGGCGGCACGCGCCAGCGCGTCGTCGTCGGCAGCCTGCGGAAAAGGGGCGGTGGCGGTCACGGTGGCGTCGAGCATATCCGTTGGATGCGGCGGCCAGCGGAAAGGTTTAAAGCCGCCTGCGATCTTTTTGCCGGGGCGGCGCAGCGGCCACGCCGGCATGGGCTGACAAGGCCGCGCCGGCTGGCCGACAATCCCGCTTCGCCCCCCGCCTGCCAACCATGTCCCTGTCCACCGCCGCCCGCACCGACGCCGGTGCCGCGCCCCGTCGGCAAGCCCGCCGCGGCCGCTGGTGCCCGGCGTGCGCGGTACGTACGCCGGCCTCGCGCCGGCCCGTGCCCGGGCCGTGGCACAGCAGTACCGGCGACATGGCCACGCAGTGCTTTTCCGAACGTTGCAACGCAGGCGCCCGCGACCGGGCACGGCGTCGCAAGGAGACAGACCGATGAAGAACTACCTGCCCGAATGGATGCATGGATGGATCAACCTGCTCGACACCGCGCTGGTCGTCATCCTGATCCTGCTGGTGGCGTGGCTGCTGCGCCTGCTCACCCGGCGCCTGCTGGCGCGCCTGGGCATGCACTACACGCTGCCGCCGCAGGTGGAAACCGCGGCCCGGCGGCTGTCCAACTTCGTGATCGGCAGCGCCGCGCTGGTGGCCATCCTCGACCAGCTCGGGGTATCGCCGACCATCCTGTGGACCGCGTTCACCGGTTTCGCCGCGGTCGGCGCGGTGGCGTTCTTCGCCGCCTGGAGCGTGCTGTCCAACATCTTCTGCGCGCTGCTGATCTTCACCACCCGGCCGTTCCGCCTCGGCGACCGCATCGAACTGCTGGAGAACGGCGAAAAGCCCGGGCTGAAGGGCCAGGTGATCGACATCAACCTGATCTACACCACGCTGCAGGAAATCGGCGGCCCGGCCGAAGGCACGCTGATGCAGATCCCCAACAGCCTGTTCTTCCAGCGCGGGCTGCGCCGCTGGCCGTCCACCGCCGCCCAGGCGCACGTGATCCAGGGCGACGGCTGAGTTCTGCCGGCGACGAGCATGGCCCCGTCGCCGAGGGCGTACCACAGCGTTCCGTCCGTGTATGGCCGTTGCGTGCGAAAATCCCGCCGCGGCACCGCCAAGGGGCCGTCCCCCATCGGCTCTCCCCTCCGCAATGCCCCGCTCTCCCACGCCCTCGTGTCCCGCCCCCGCGGCGGACACCGCGTCGCCCGTTCCCGCCGTCCGCAGCGACCGCCAGCGCTGGCTGGGGGTGGTCGCGCTGGCCATCGCCGCGTTCGTATTCAACACCAGTGAATTCGTGCCGGTCGGGCTGCTGAGCGACATCGGCGGCAGTTTCGGCATGCCCATCGAACACGTCGGGCTGATGCTCACCGCCTATGCCTGGGTGGTCGCATTGACCTCGTTGCCAGGCATGCTGCTCACCCGCGACTTCGACCGCCGCCGCCTGCTGCTGGGCGTATTCACGCTGTTCGTCGCCAGCCACCTGCTGTCGGCGCTGGCCTGGAACTTCGGCGTGCTGATGCTCAGCCGCATCGGCATCGCCCTGGCGCACGCGGTGTTCTGGGCGATCACCGCCTCGCTGGCGGTGCGCATCGCGCCGGCGGACAAGCGCCCGCAGGCGCTCGGCCTGCTGGCCACCGGTACCTCGGTGGCGATGGTGCTGGGCATTCCGCTGGGCCGCGTGGTCGGCGAACTGCTGGGCTGGCGCGTCACCTTCCTGGCCATCGGCGGCGTCGCCCTGCTGGCGATGGGGGTGCTGGCACGGCTGCTGCCGCCGCTGCCCAGCCAGAACAGCGGCTCGGCGCGCAGCCTGCCGCTGCTGCTGCGGCGTCCGGCATTGCTGGCGCTGTACCTGCTGGTGATGGTGGTGGTGGCGGCACAGTTCACCGGCTACAGCTACATCGAGCCGTTCGTGCAGCAGGTCGGTGGCTTCGATGCGCACGTGACCACCTGGGTGCTGCTGCTGTTCGGCGGCATGGGTTTCTTCGGCAGCGTGCTGTTCTCGCGGCTGGGCATGCGCTGGCCGCGCGGCTTCCTGCTCGCCGCCATCGGCACCCTGGCGCTGTGCCTGCTGGGCCTGCGCCTGGCCACCGGCGGCGCCTGGATGCTGTACGCGCTGGCCTCGGTGTGGGGCGTGGCGATGATCTGCTTCGCGCTGTCGATGCAATCCAAGGTATTGCGGCTGGCGGCCGACGCCACCGACGTGGCGATGGCGCTGTTCTCGGGCATCTTCAACATCGGCATCGGCGCCGGCGCGCTGATCGGCAGCCAGGTCGGCCTGCACCTGGGCATGCAGCACATCGGCCTGGTGGGCGGGCTGCTCGCCAGTGCCGGCTGGCTGTGGTGGCTGTTCGCGATGCGGCGCTGGGCCGCCAGCTTCCGCACCGTCGACGCACCGCGCTGATCCGGCGCAACCGCTATGCTCGGGCCCTGCACGACGAGGGACGGGACGATGCCAGCTCGGATCACGGTACGCGGTGGACACGCGGGCGATGCGGCCGCGCTCTGCGGCCTGGTGACGCCGCTGGCGCGGCACCTGCTCGATGCCGGGCCCGGCACTGCGCCCTGCACCCACCCGCTGCTGGCCACATTCACCGCGGAGAGCTTTGCGCAGCGGTTGCTTTCCCCGCAGTTCGCGCACTACGTGGCCGAGCAGGACAACCGGTTGTGCGGCATGATCGCGCTGCGCGATGGCAGCCATGTCCAGCACCTGTTCGTCCGCGACGATACCCGCCGGCGCGGCATCGCGCGCCAGCTCTGGGAACACGCGCTGCGGCTCCACGGCGACCGCGCCTACACGGTCAATTCGTCCGAAACCGCGGTTCCGGTGTACACCCGGTTCGGCTTCATCGGCAGCGGCCCGGCGCAGACGGCCAACGGCGTGCGTTTCGTGCCGATGCAGCGGCGGGTGCGGTAACGGGCAATCGCCGCTGCAGGCCCCACCGGCGGCAATGCATCAGGCCGTACGCACGGGCGCCCCTGCGCGGCCGTTACCGTGCCGCCCGCCCCTCAGCGCAGCTGGCTGTCCTTGCTGCCGCGGCGGTTGTAGCCGCTGTGCGCCGATTCCTCCACGTCCAGCGCCTGCTGGCAGGCAACGCACAGGCGCACGCCGGGAATGGCCTTGCGCCGCGCCTCGGGAATCGGCGCATCGCATTCCTCGCAACGCTCCAGCCCGGGTCCGCTGGGCAGGCGGCTGCGGGCGCGCTTGATCGCGTCCTCGACGGTGGCGTCGATCTGATCCTGAACGGCGGTGTCTCCCGCCCAACCGGTGGCCATGGCTGGCTGCTCCGAAGTGACCCGGTTCCAGCCTAGCGCAATCGCCTGTACGCCGGGCCAATGCACCGGGACGGCATCACCACACCAGGTCGTCGGGCACCACGAACTGCGCGTAATAGGCGTCGTCTTCGGCATTGCCGCTGGACGCCGGCGCTTCCCCGGCCTGGCCGTGGTCGAGCACGATCAGGCTGGCATCGCGCTCGCGCACTTTCTCCGCGGCCAGCCGTGGCACCAGCTCGAACCCCTCGCCGTGGCGCACGATCACCAGCGTGCCGGCGGCCAGCTGCCGGCGCAGCGCCTCGTCCACCAGCAGGGTGCGGATCGCCGCGCCGTCGCTGAAGCGGTACTCCAGTTCGCCACGACGCGGCACCCGGCGGTCGGCGATGATCTGCCGCGCCTGCGCCCGCAGTTCCTCGGCACGGCGCTGGATGTTGCGCTCGGCGGCCAGTACGCGGTCGCGCTCGGCCTTTTCCGCGCGTGCGCGCTCGGCTTCCAGCTGGCTTTCGCTGGGGCCGGCCGGTGCGCCCTTGGCGTGCCGCGCCTTGTTCTGCTCGCGCGCGACCTGCGCGACCTGGGATTTCTTCACCAGGCCGGCCTTGAGCAGCTGCTCCTGCAGGGGGTTCGCCTTTGCCATGTTTCGCACTACGTGATCGGAACGATGCGGCATGATACCGGCCCACACCCGCCCGCGCCCGCCGATGCAGCCCCTGAACTACCTTGCCGGCTACCCCGAACACCTGCAGCAGCGCGCCCGCGAGCTGCTGGCGCAGGGTGCCCTGGGCGAGGCCGTGCGCCGCCGCTACCCGCAGCCGCACGCGGTGCGCAGCGACCGCCAGCTCTACGACTACGTGCAGGCGCTGAAGGAACGCCACCTGCGCCAGTCGGTGCCGCTGGGCAAGGTGCTGTACGACGGCAAGCTGCAGGTGCTCAAGCACGCCCTGGGCCTGCACACGGCCGTGTCGCGCAACCACGGCGGCAAGCTCAGGGCCAGCCGCGAGATCCGCATCGCCAGCGTGTTCCGCGATACCCCGGCGCCGTTCCTGCGCATGATCGTGGTGCACGAACTGGCGCACCTGAAGGAGGCCGAGCACAACAAGGCCTTCTACCAGCTGTGCCTGCACATGGAGCCGGACTACCACCAGCTGGAGTTCGACCTGCGCCTGTACCTGACCGCACTGGAGCACGAGGTTCCCCGGCAGGCGCTACACTCGCCGCCCGCCGCACCTGCCCGCCCCCGATGACCACCCCGATCCGCCTCGACAAGCGCCTCGCCGCGCAGCTGAACTGCTCCCGCGCCCAGGCCCGGCACTACATCGAGGGCGGCTGGGTCAGCGTCGACGGAGTGGTGGTGGAAGCACCGCAGGCGATGGTGGCCGGGCAGACCGTCACCCTCGCCGCCGGTGCCGCCAGCGAACCGGCCGAGCCGGCGACGCTGCTGCTGAACAAGCCGGCCGGCTGCTGCGCCGCGGACCTGTCCGCGCTGCTGCGCGAGGAGGCCCGTTTCGCCGACGACGCCTCCGGCATCCGCCTGCTGCACCGCCACTTCCTGCGCCTGGAAACGCCGATGCCGCTGGACGACGACGCCTGCGGACTGGTGGTGCTTACCCAGGACTGGCGCGTGCGCCGCCACCTGCTCGAGACCGGGGCATCGCTGGAACAGGAATACATGGTGGACGTGGACGGCGAAGGCAGCCCCTGGGCGCTGCCGAGGCTGACCCACGGCCTGGAGTACCAGGGGCGCACGCTGCCGCCCTGCAAGGTCAGCTGGCAGAGCGAACAGCGCCTGCGTTTCGCGATCAAGGACGTGCGGCCGGGCCAGCTGCGGCACATGTGCGCCGCGGTCGGGCTGCGCGCCACCCAGGTACGCCGGCTGCGGATCGGCCGCATCGGCCTGAACAGGATGCCGGACGGCCAGTGGCGTTATCTCGCTTCCGCCCAGCGCTTCTGAGCCACGCCGCCGCTGGCAACGGCGCCCGGCAGCTACGCCAGCAGCCGCAGCACCGCCGCCGCCAGCGCACCGGCCAGCACCACGCCCAGGAACGGCAGCCGCAGCAGCAGGGCCAGTGCGGCTGCCGCCAGCGCCCCCAGGCGTGCGTCCAGTACCACGCCCTGCCCCGCGGACACCGCGTTCATCGCGGTCAGCGACGCCAGCAGGCCGATGGTCAGCGCACCGGCCACGCGGGTCATGCGCGCCGATTCCATCCAGCGCACCGGCACCAGGTAGCCGCAGAACTTGACCGCCCAGGCCACCGCGCTGGCCAGCAGCACCCAGCTCCACAGGCTCATCGGGTGCCCGCCGGGTCGTGGCCGGGGGTCACGTCCGGCTCCAGCCCTTCATCGGCCGGCCCGCGCCCGAACCAACCCCACAGCGCGGCGACCGCGGCCGCCAGCAGGATCGGCACGCCCGGCGGCGCCCAGGGCAGCGCCAGCACCGTCACCAGCGCACACGTCGCGGCGATGGCCAACGGTTCGCGCGCACGCAGCCGCGGCCACAGCAGGCCGAGGAAGGCCGCCACCGCGGCGCCGTCCAGTCCCCAGCGGCGCGGGTCGCCCAGCGCATCGCCCAGCAATGCCCCGAGCAGGGTGAACAGGTTCCACAACAGGTACACGCCCACCCCGGCCACCCAGAATCCGCGGCGCTGCTCGGCCGGCGTGTCCTGGCCGGCGGCGGTGGCCGCAGATTCGTCGATGGTCAGCTGCGCCGACAGCGGGCGCAGCCAGCCGCGCGGCCGCAGCATGCGGTTGATCTGCGCACCGTAGACCGCGTTGCGGATGCCCAGCAGGGTGGCCGCGCCGAATGCGGCCATGCCGCTGCCGCCGGCACCGATCACGCCGATGAAGGCGAACTGCGAGCCACCGGTGAACATCAGCAGGCTCAGTGCCGCGGTCTGCCCGACGCTGAAGCCCGAGGCCACCGCCAGCGCCCCGAAGGACACGCCGTACAGGCCGGTGGCCAGGGCGATGGACAGGCCGATGCGGACCGCGGGCGTCAGGCGCGGGGCCATCTTCAGCCGCGCCCGCGCGCCTGTTCGGCGGCGGCCACGAACACCACGTCGGTCGAGGAGTTGAGCGCGGTTTCGGCAGAGTCCTGCACCACGCCGACGATGAAGCCCACCGCCACTACCTGCATCGCCACGTCGTTGGAAATGCCGAACAGGCCGCAGGCCAGCGGGATCAGCAGCAGCGAGCCGCCGGGCACGCCGGACGCACCGCAGGCGCCGATCGCCGCCACCACGCTCAGCAGCAACGCGGTAGGCAGGTCCACGGCGATGCCGAGCGTGTTGACCGCCGCCAGCGTCAGCACCGAGATGGTGATCGCCGCGCCGGCCATGTTGATGGTCGCCCCCAGCGGGATCGCCACCGAGTAGGTTTCCTCGTGCAGGCCCAGCTTGCGGCACAGCTCCAGGTTGACCGGGATGTTGGCCGCCGAGGAACGGGTGAAGAACGCGGTGATGCCGCTTTCGCGCAGGCAGCGCAGCACCAGCGGGTACGGGTTGCGGCGGGTGGTCAGCGCCACGATCAGCGGGTTGCCGACGAAGGCCATGAACAGCATCGCGCCGACCAGCACGCACAGCACGTGCAGGTAGTTCGCCAGCGCGCCCAGCCCGGACTCGGCCAGCAGCGAGGCGACGATGCCGAACACGCCCAGCGGCGCCAGCCGGATCACCATGCGCACGATCCAGGTGATCGCCGCGGACAGGTCGCCGACCACCGCGCGCGTGCCGGCACCGGCGTGGCGCAGCGCCAGCCCCAGTCCGATGGCCCAGGCCAGCAGGCCGATGTAGTTGGCATGGGCCAGCGCGTTGACCGGGTTGTCGACGACCTGCATCAGCAGCGTGCGCAGCACCTCGCCGATGCCGCCCGGCGCGCTCAGCCCGGCGTCGGTGGGTGCCTTGAGCAGCAGCGTGCTGGGAAACAGGTAACTGGCCAGCACGCCCACCAGCGCCGCGGCCACAGTGCCGGCCACGTACAGCAGCAGG
Source organism: Stenotrophomonas acidaminiphila (assembly GCF_001431595.1). Classification (GTDB taxonomy): domain Bacteria; phylum Pseudomonadota; class Gammaproteobacteria; order Xanthomonadales; family Xanthomonadaceae; genus Stenotrophomonas; species Stenotrophomonas acidaminiphila. Next base: position 26,099 of record NZ_LDJO01000073.1, on the reverse strand, counting down.
ATGGTGCGGATGTGCGTCTTCTGCCCCTGCTGGTGGTTGGCGATGGAGGCGGTCACCAGGACCAGCACCAGCACCGGGGCCACCGCCTTCAACGCCGATACGAACACCGTGCCGAGCAGGCCGGCCGCGTGCGCGCCCTGCGGCCAGGCCAGCGCCAGCGCGATGCCGGCGAGCAGGCCGATGATGATCTGGACCACCAGGCTGGGGGCACGGAAGGAGCTGGAACGGTTGTGCATCGGCGGGCTCGGGCAGGGCAAACCGCGATTCTCCCCCAGACCGGCCGCCGCCCACACCCCCGGAACGTCATGGCCCGACGCAGCGGCATCACCCGGACCCCGCTAGGATGCACGCATGGAACCTTCCCCGTCCCGCGGCAGGCGCCTGCTGCGCCTGTGCACCCGCATCCTCGCCGCGCTCCTGCTGCTGGTCGCCAGTGGCCTGCTGCTGGGCGACTGGCTCACCCCGCGCGCGGTCGGCGAGCCCTCCACCGCGCTGCCGCCGCGGGCCGCGCAGACCGCGCTGGACCGGGCGCTCGAGGCACAGCTCGCCGCGCACCCGGGGCAAAGCGGCGCGGCCTACCTGGTCGACGGCCTGGAAGCCTTCGCCGCGCGCTCGGTGGTCACCCGCCAGGCCGGCCGCAGCCTCGATCTGCAGTACTACATTTGGCACGACGACATGGTCGGCCACCTGCTGGTGAACGACGTGTACGCGGCGGCCCAGCGCGGGGTGCGGGTGCGGCTGCTGCTGGACGACATGAACGCCAAGGGGATGGACGCGCAGCTGCTGGCGCTCGACGCCCATCCGCGCATCGAAGTGCGCCTGTACAACCCGTTCCGCAACCGCGAGGGCCTGTGGCGCCTGCTGGAGATGGTGCAGCGGGTCTTCAGCATCAACCACCGCATGCACAACAAGGCCTGGATCGCCGACGGCCGCGTCGCCATCGTCGGCGGCCGCAACATCGGCGCCGAGTACTTCGACGCGCGCCCGGACGTCAATTTCCGCGACCTGGACCTGCTGCTGGCCGGCCCGGCCGCCGGCGAGGCCAGCGCCATTTTCGACGCCTTCTGGAACAGCCGCGCCGCCGTGCCCATCGCCGCCCTCGCCCCGCCGTCGGCGCGCCAGCTCGACCAGCTGGTCTCCCGTGCCGAGCTGGATGCGCGCCGGGCCGAGGCGCTCCCCTACCTGCAACGGCTGCGCGAGCGGCTCACCGACACCTATGTCGGCGGACGCCTGGCACTGCACTGGAGCGACCGCATCCAGGTCCATTCCGACCCGCCGCTCAAGCACCGCGACAACGACCGCGGCGACTGGCTGGTGACGCGCCTGGGCGCGGAGCTGGGCCAGGCGCGGCACAAGACCCTGCTGATCTCGCCGTACTTCGTCCCCGGCGACACCGGCACCAGCGAATTGCTGCAGCAGGTGGCAGACGGCGTGCATGTGGGCATCATCACCAACTCGCTGGCGGCCAACGACGTGGCTGCCGTGCACAGTGGCTACATGCACTACCGGCTGCCGCTGCTGCGCGGTGGCGTCCAGCTGCATGAGCTCAAGGCGCGCGGCAGCAGCGGCCGCAGCTCGGCCTTCGGCAGCAGTGGCGCCAGCCTGCACACCAAGGCCATCGTCGTGGACGACCGGCGCGGCTTCGTCGGGTCCTTCAACCTCGACCCGCGCTCGGCGTACCTGAACACCGAGATGGGCGTGCTGTTCGACGACCCGGTGCTGGCCGCGCAGCTGCGCGAGGAGTACCTGCGCCTGTCCGGCCCCGACCTGAGCTACTACCTCTACCTGGACAGCGACGGAAAGCTGCGCTGGCTGGACCGTGCGCGCAGGCCACCTGCCGGCTACGTCGTCGAGCCGGATACCACCTGGCTGCAGCGCGCCACCACCCGCGTCATCAGCTGGCTGCCGCTGGAATCACAACTGTGACGCGCCGCGCCCGCAGCATCCAGCTCAGCCCTCGCCCGGCGCATCGGGGCTGACCCGCTTCCACAACCAGCCACCGACATGGCCGGGAACGCAGGCGGACAACGTTTCCAGCGCCTGCGCTTCCTCGAGCAATCCTTCCCGGCACAGCATCGACAACGCCGCGGCCAGTTCGCCGACCTGCAGCGAACGCGCCAGCGGCGTCGATGGCACGCCCTGGCCGCCGGCCTCCAGCGCCGCGGCGACATCGGCGGAAAGCTGCCAGGCGCGCGCGATCCGCGCCGCCAGCTGCGGAGTGCACCGTTCCAGCAGGGACAGCAGCAGTGCCGGCGATGGCGCCAGCGTCTGCCGGCGCGAATAGGCGTCGGCGGTGGCGCGCACCACCATCACCATCGCCAGCCCGCGCAGCAGGCCGGCCAACTGCGCGGAGAAACCGTCCTCGCGCTCGACGCTGCGGGCATGATCGGCCGCGGCCAGCGACATGCGCAGGGTGTAATCCCATACCCGCTGCGAGAACCGGCCGCCATCGCCGTCGGGAGGGTTCATCACCGGCTGCACCAGCGCCGCGGAGATGATCTGGCGGATGCCTTCGTTGCCGACCACGGTCACCGCGCGCTCGATGCTGCGCACTTCCTGTTGCTGGAAGCGGTACAGCGCGCTGTTGGCGATGCGCAGCAGGTTGACCGTCAGCAGCGGGTCGCTGCCGATGATGCGGCCGATGGAACGCGCCGAGGCGGTGCTGTCGTTGACGCTCTGGATCAACTGCGGCAGCAGGTGCGGACGCCGCGGGATGTAGCGTTGCGACAGGTCGGCGCGCTCCAGCACCGCGATCACGGTATCGGCGATCTGGCGGTGCCCGGCCGCATCGGGCAGCTCCGCCACGTCGTCTTCGATGCCGAGCGCGGCGCGCAGGAAGCGCCGGCGCATCCGCGGCAGCAGTGCCGGGTCCATTGCCGGGGCGGCAGCGTCGTCCGCATCGGCGGCCTCGGGGACGAAACTCCAGGCCGCATCCGCGCGCCGCCGGCCGAACCACCACGCCGCACCCGCGCCGGCCAGCAGCGCGGCCAGCAGCGCCGAGACGATCACCGGCTCCACTGCTGGCACCCCGGTCGGGCAGGAGCTGAAGGCCGCATGCCGCGCCCCGTTACCTGTCGGCTTTTTCCAGGCGGATGCCGAGCGGACCGCCCAGCGAACCGTCTTCGTTGATGGTGAAATTCAGCGACGCGCCCTTCTGCGGCAGCGCCACCTTCAAGGTATCGCCCTCGCGCACGTAGGTGGTTTCCTGCGAGATGCCCATCGCCTCGATGGTGACCGTGCCGCCGGGCGTGAAGCTGTACCGGGTGACGCCCATCGCATCGGCATAGACGCCCTTGATCCCCTGGCTGCAGGCCGACAGCAGGCACAGCACGGCGATGACGGGCAGGTACTTCTTCATTGCTTCCCCCGGGGTAATGGCGCGGCCATCCACGGCCGCCGCATGCGGATTGATTCTGCCACAGGCCGGCGCCGGCCAAGCCGCCGGTCGTCAGTCGTCTGCGTCCGCCCGTGCGCCGCCGGCAACAGCGGCCTGCGGCAGCGGCGCGCGCACGAAGCGTGCCGACAACCGCAGCGCGTAGACCAGACCGGCGACCAGCGCCAGGCCGGCACCGCTGGCGAACGCCGCGCCCAGCCCGAAGCGCGCGGCGACCAGGCCAGCCAGCACCATGCCGGCGCCGATGCCCACGTCCAGCGCGCAGAAATAGGTGGCCACCGCGGTGCCGCGGCGGGCGTGGCCGCCGAGATTGACCATCATCGTCTGGTAGGCCGGGTACACCACCCCGAAACCGAAGCCGGCCAGCAGTCCGGACAGGTAATACGTCGCCGGCGCGGCCGCGTACGCCATCAATCCCAGCCCGGCGACGATCGCCAGGCTGCCGCCGTTGGTCGCCAGCACCACCCGGCCGCCATCGATCAGGCGCCCGGAAGAGGCGCGCGAGACCATCATGCCCACCGCCATCAGGGTGAAGAAGATGCCGGTATTGCCGGCGCCCAGCTGTTTGCCGTGGAGCGCGGCGAAGGCCAGCAGCATGCCGTAGCCCAGGCCGATCACGGCCAGGTTCAACGCCAGCGGGATACCGCGTACCAGCAGGAAGCGATCCAGCGACAACACCGTGGCGGCGCCGTCGCGCTGCTTGCGCGGCGCATGCACCCACGACGCCACCAGCAGGCCGGCGATGCCGGCGGCCACCGCCGCCTCGAAGATCACCTGGAACGGATGGTGGTCCATCAGCCACAGCCCGGCCATCGGGCCCAGCGCCATCGCCAGGCTGCTCATCAGCCCGAACAGGCCGATGCCCTCGCCGCGGCGCGCCGAGGGGATGATGTCGATGGCCTGGGTGTTGGCCGCGGTGCTCATCACCGCGAAGGTCACGCCGATGCCCAGCCGCACCAGCACGAACACCAGCACGGTGTGCGCCAGCAGGTAGCCGGAGGTGAACAGCACGTAGGCCGCCAGCGCCACCAGGTAGGCGTGCTTGGCGTTGAAGCGATCGACGATGAAACCGGAAAACGGCCGCACCAGCAGCGCCGCGATCACGTAGCTGGACAACACCAGCCCCACCGTGGCCTCGCCGATCCGCAGCTGCTCCACGAGATGGAACGGCAGCGTCGGCATCAGCACGTAGAACGACATGCCCATCAGGAAGTTGGCGATGCACGCCAGCACGAACCCCGGGGTCCACAGCGCGGGCCGCGGCTGGCTCATGCGCGGCCGCCACCACGGGATGCGCGCGCCGGTGCCGGATGGGCGCCAGCGCGGAGGCGCCTGCGCGGCACCCGCGCCATCAACCGACGCCGCGCAGCGCCAGGGTCAGCGCCAGCACGCTCAGGATCACCGCGATGGTGCCGTCCAGCACCCGCCAGGTGCCGGGCTTGTGGAACAGCGGCGTCAACAGGCGCGCGCCCAGCCCCTGCGCGGTCAGCCACAACGCGCTGGCGGTGACCACGCCGGCGGCGAACGCCATGCGCGCGTGGCCGAAGTTGTCGGCGATCGAACCGATCACCACCATGTCCAGCCAGAAGTGCGGGTTGATCACCGAGAATCCGGCCGCGGCCATCATCGCCGCGCGGCGCGAGGATTCGGCGCTGTCATCCAGCTGCATGCCGCCACCGCCGGCCACGGCCCGCCGCGCCGACTGCAGCGCATACCAGACCAGGAAGGCGACGCCGCCCCACAGCAGCACCGTGGTCAGCCACGGCAGCTGGTCGGTGAGCGTGCGCAGCCCGGCCACGCTGGCGAAGATGAAGGCCGCGTCGATGGCGAAGCAGGTGGCGATCACCGGGATCACGTGCTGGCGCAGGATGCCCTGGCGCAGGATGAAGGCGCTCTGCGCGCCGACCACGGCGAAAAGACCGATGCCGGTACCGGCACCGCTGAGCCAGGCGGCGCTGGTGGCCTGGGCGGTTACGACGGAAAACATGGGGGAACTGCCTGTCTGCTATGAGGGGGACGGCACCGGGGGTGCGTCGATGGCGGCAATTGTCGCAGTGCAGCATCGAGAAGTGGAGCTAAACTTCTTAAACCCTCATTAGCAATACTTAATCATGCGCATCGACCATGCCCAACTCCGCGCCCTGGCCGCGGTGATCCGCGAAGGCAGCTTCGAACGCGCCGCGCTGGCACTGAACGTCACCGCCTCGGCGGTATCGCAGCGGATCAAGGCGCTGGAGGAACGCGTCGGCAAGCTGCTGGTCCGGCGCACCACCCCCACCGAGGCCACTGCCGAGGGCCAGGTGCTGGTGCGCCTGGCCGAGCAGACCGCGCTGCTGGAGCGCGACGCGTTCGAGCGGATCGGCCTGTCCGACGCCGACCTGCCGCGCGCCAGCATCCCGGTGGCGGTGAACCACGACAGCATGGAGACCTGGTTTCCCGAAGCCGCGCTGGCGTTCGCCCGGCTCGGCAGCACCACGCTGGACCTGCATACCGAGGACCAGGACCACACCGCGGCGCTGTTGCGCCAGGGTGCGGTGCTGGGCGCGGTCACCACCCTGTCCGAACCGGTGCAGGGCTGCCAGATCCACGCGCTGGGCAGCATGCGCTACGCCGCCACCTGTACCCCGGAGTTCCATGCGCGCCACTTCGCCAGGGGCGTCACCGCGCAGGCCCTGGCGCAGGCCCCGGTGCTGGTGTTCAACCGCAAGGACGACCTGCAGGCGCGCTATGCCCAGCGCCTGACCGGCTCGCAGCAGCCGCTGCAGGCGCCGACCTGGTGGATCCCCTCCACCCGCGCCTTCGTCCACGCCAATCTCGGCGGCCTGGGCTGGACCATGAACCCGCTGCCGCTGGTGCGCCGCCACCTGGACAGCGGTCGCCTGGTCTACGTCAAGGCGCGCGCCTGGGAGGACATCCCGCTGTACTGGCAGCACTGGAAGGGCGAGGTCGCCTCGATGGCGCTGCTGACCCGCGCCATCCTGCAGGCCTCCTCGACCCTGATCCGCCGGCGCCGCTGAGCGCGCCGGTGCGCACCGCCCTGAGCGGCGTCAGTCGAAGTACAGCGCCAGCCCGACGCCGCCCTGCCAGTCGGCGGTCGCTGCGTCCAGCCCGCGCAGGAACGAAACGTCGAGCTGCAGCCACGGCGTCGCCATCCAGGCCAGCCCGGCCCCGGCGGCGCGCATGTGCCGGGCGTCTTCGCCGTAGCCGGCTTCGACATAGGCCGCCACGTCCTCGCCCAGCGGGAACCCGTAGCTGGGCGAGAACAGCCAGCCGCTCCCTTCCGCGCCCCATTGCCGGTCGGCGTACAGCGCCAGGCTGGTGTCGGCCGGCAACGCCCAGGCCACGGTCACGCCCGCGTCGCGGACGTGGCCATCGCCGCCCAGCGGGGCGCGTCCCCAGGGCAGCGTGGTGCCGAGCCTGAAGGCGACCGTCAGCGTGTCGCTGGCCAGCGCCGGCGCCCACTTCAGCGCGACGCTGCCATCGCCGCCGCCTTCGGCACGCTCGCGCAGGCCGGCACCGCGGATGCGCTGGCCGCTCCAGGTGTCCGCGCCCAACTGCAGCTCCACGGTTGGGGCCAGGCCAAGCCGCAGCAGCGTGTCGGCCGTCCACGCGGTGGTGGTCACCCCGCCGCTGCGGTCGCGGCTGCCATCGGGCAGGCCCTGCTCCCAGGCGAGCACGCCCTTGCCCACCGTGCTGGCCGAGAAACCGATGCCCGGCCGGTCATAGGCCGGCGCCTGTGCCGCCTGCGCGTCGGCGCAGGCCAGCAGGGCCATCGCCATTCCAGTCAGAAACCCATGCATGCCCTGCCGCCCCGCTGTGCTGGAGCCCGGCAGTGTACGCACGGGATCGCTCAGCGGTGCGCCAGCGCGTAGGCCAGGGCGCCGGTCACCGCCGCCACCTGGGCGTCGTCGCACTGCTCGTGCGTGGCGCGCGGGCTGTCCGGGTAGACCTCGGTGGTGGTGGTGTAGCGCGCACCGGTGATGCTCGCGCACAGGCCCAGCGCCTTGAGCGGGTATTCGATGACGCCATGCGCCACCACCGGCGAGCCGATGATCCGGCCCTGCGCATCCGGCGGCGCGATGTGGGTGACCTTGGCCACCGCGGCGATCACCGCCTGCTGGAACGCCGGCTGCGGGTTGAGCGAATCGGCGCACAGGTAGAAGCCGTCGGGGACGCTGTCCGGCTCGAACGGCTTGCCGTCGCGCGCGGCCAGCGCCGGGCGGAACTCGCTCTCGTCGCTGTCGGTGGTCTCGTGCAGGTCGACGTGCATCAGGAAGCGCCCCGCCAACGGCTGCACCAGCGCCATCAGCGCCGCCGATTCCGGGGCCGGGCTGGCGGCGATGAAATTGCGGTTCGGATCCAGCGCCAGCGCGTTCCAGCGCTGGATCCGCTCGTAGCCCCACGGGCTCACGCAGGGCGCGACCAGCAGGTTGCAGCGGCCGGCGTAATAGGCCGCGTGCCGCTCAACGAACTTCAGCGCCCCCTGCACGCCGCTGGTTTCGTAGCCGTGCACGCCGCCGGTCACCAGCGCGACCGGCAGGGCGTCGTCCCAGCCGCGGCTGCGGATGGCCAGCAGCGGGTAACGACCGGAGGGATAGTCCAGCTCCCCGTAACCGGCCACGTCGAAGCGGTCGCGCAGGGCATCGATCCGGGCCAGCACGTCGTCGGCATAGCTGCGCTGCACGCGCTGCCGGGCCAGCCATTGCGCTTTTTCCGCCGCGCCCCAGGCCTGGCCGGGGGTTCCGATGGGATAGAAGGCGGTGGTCATGGCGGCTCCTGGTTGCGACGGACAGGCGCGCACTCTACACCGCCGGGCACGGCAGCGATGCCGCGCCCGGGCCCGGCCGCGTCATCTGCCGGGGTCGGCGAGCAGCCGGGCGATGTCCTCGTCCTTCTGCTGCCACATGCCGTTCATCCACTGCTGGAAGCGCGCGCGGAAGGCGCGGTCGCCCTGGTAATCGCCGGCGACCAGCTCGGCCGGGATCGGCCGCTCCCGCACCAGCACCTTCACCTCGGGCACGCGGTCGGCCATCAGGTCCAGCATCGAGGGGATGCCCCCGGGGTAGACGATGGTCACGTCCAGCAGCGCATGCAGGCCCTGCCCCATCGCATCCAGCACGAAGGCCACGCCACCGGACTTGGGCTTGAGCAGGTGCCGGAACGGCGAGCCCTGGCCGTCGTGCTTGGCACGGGTGAACCGGGTGCCTTCGACGAAGTTCATCACCGCCACCGGGATGTCGCGGAACCGCGCGCAGGCACGCCGCGTCGCTTCCATGTCGCGCCGGCCCAGCTCCGGGTTGCGGGCGATCTGCTTGCGGCTGTAGCGGCCCATGAACGGGAAATCCAGCGCCCACCACGCCAACCCCAGCACCGGTACCCAGAACAGCGAGCGCTTGAGGAAGAAACGCAGCAGCGGGATGCGCCGGTTGAACACCTTCTGCAGCACCAGGATGTCCACCCAGCTCTGGTGATTGGCCAGCACCAGGTAGTGGCCGTCGCGCTCGAGCGTGGCCGGCATGTCGGCCTGGAAGCGGGTGCGGGTGAACGCACCCATCATCGCGCTGTTGACCCCGATCCAGCTCTCGGCCAACCCGGTCAGCAGCGGATTGCAGGCGCGACGCACCGCGGCCAGCGGCAGCAATGCCTTGAACAGCGCCACCGCGAACAGCGGCAGGCAGTGCAGCAGGGTGTTGAGCGCGATCAGCAGCAGGATCGGGACGATGCGGAACCATTTCATGGGGGGAATATCTCGCGCAGTGCGGACCGGGGCCGCCATCCGGAACAGAGCGGCACAGGGTAACAAACGCCGCAGGCGCTGGCGGGGCCGGCGCGCCCACTTCCGCCGGACACCCATGCTGGCGCGATAATCTGCTTCCCGCCCCCGCCTCGCCGTCCCCGCATGCCCTCGACGCTGCCGCCCCCGGGCGAGATCCTCGACCTGTTGCCCGACGTGGTGTGCGTGGTCGACCCGGAAGGCCGTTACCTGGCGGTCAACGCCGCCTTCGAGCGGCTCATCGGCTACCGCCCCGAGGATGTCCTGGGACGCTGCATGACCGAACTGATCCACCCCGAGGACCACGCCACCACCGTGCAGGCGGTGCAGCGGGTCATGGCGGGCCACCCGCTGCCGCATTTCCGCAACCGCTACGTCCGCCGCGACGGCGGGCTGGTGGACATGCAGTGGTCGGCCAGGTGGCTGCCCGCCTACGGCGTGCGCATCGCCGTAGGCCACCCGGTCGGCGAACTGCGCGAGCTCGAGCGCCGGCTGGAGTTCATGGCCGCGCACGACCCGCTTACCCGGTTGCCCAACCGCTACCGGCTGCGCGAGGAGCTGGACCGGCTGCTGCGTGATGGCAGCCGGCCGCTGGCCGTGCTCTACCTGGACCTGGACGGGTTCAAGGCCATCAACGACCGCCATGGCCATGCGCAGGGCGACCGCCAGCTGCGCGAGACCGCCGATGGGCTGCGCCAGGCGCTGCGCCACGGCGATTTCATCGCCCGCGTCGGCGGCGACGAGTTCGTGGCGCTGCTGCCTGACTGCAGCGGGCCTGACGACGCCCGCGCGGTGGCCGGCGTGCTGCAGTCCGCGCTGGACCAGCGCCAGGCACACTCGCCGTTTCCGCGCATCGGGGTCAGCATCGGCGTGGCCTGCTGCCCGGCCGACGGCCGCGACGCGGAAACCCTGCTGCGCCGCGCCGATGCCGACATGTACGCGATCAAGCACCGGCGCGAGCGGGCGCCCGGCGCCTGAGCCACGGGGCCGGCACGGGCCTCTGCTACCCTATCGCGATGAACCAAACCGCTGACCCTTCGGCCACCGCTGCTGATTTCACGCCGATGGCGCAACGCTTCCGCGGCTTCCTGCCGGTGGTGGTGGACGTGGAGACCGGCGGCTTCGACTGGAACCGGCACGCGCTGCTGGAAATCGCCGCCATCCCCCTGGACATGGACGAGAACGGCCTGCTGCTGCCTGGCCAGACCAGCTGCGCGCACGTGGTGCCGGCCGAAGGCACCGACATCGATCCCAAGTCGCTGGAGGTCACCGGCATCGTGCTGGACCACCCGTTCCGGCTGGCCAAGCCCGAGCGCGAGGCACTGGAGCACGTGTTCGCGCCGGTGCGCGCGGCGCTGAAGAAGTACAACTGCCAGCGCGCGATCCTGGTCGGCCACAACGCCCATTTCGACCTGAACTTCCTCAATGCCGCGGTGGCCCGCAGCGGCCACAAGCGCAATCCGTTCCATCCGTTCAGCGTGTTCGACACAGTGACCCTGGCCGGCGTGGCCTACGGCCAGACCGTGCTGGCGCGGGCGCTGCAGGCCGCCGGATTCGAGTGGGACGCCAACCAGGCGCACAGCGCGGTGTACGACACCGAGCAGACCGCGCGCCTGTTCTGCCAGATCGTCAACGGCTGGCCACGACAGTAGGCGCCCACGCCCGGCCGATGGCCAGGGCCGGAACGGCCGGCCACCTGGTCAACCCAGGCAGATCCGGTCGCGGCCATCGCTCTTGGCCTGGTACAGGGCCTTGTCCGCGCGCTGGAACAACAGCAGCGGCGTGCGGTCGTCCGCGGCCAGCTGCACCAGCCCGGCGCTGAACGTCACCCGCAGGTTGTCGATGCCGGCCCAGTTGCGCTGCGCATGGAACAGCCCCTGCAGGCGCGTGCACACCCGTTGCGCCTCGTCCAGCGCGGTGTCGTTGAGCAGCAGCGCGAACTCCTCGCCGCCCAGTCGCGCCGGCAGGTCGGAATCGCGGCAACTGGCCGCCAGCAGCCGCGCCACCTCGCGCAGTACCTGGTCGCCCACGCTGTGCGACCAGCTGTCGTTGACGGTCTTGAAGTGGTCGATGTCCAGCACCAGCAGGCTCAGCGGGTGGCCGCTGCGCTGGGAGCGGGCGAAGTCGCGTGCCAGCGCCTCGTCGAAGGCGCGGCGGTTGGGCAGGCCGGTCAACGGGTCCTCGTGGGCCTGGCGCTCGAACGCCACGGCCTGCTGCCGCAGGCGCTCGGCCAGCGCGGTCTTTTCCTGGTTGGCCGCCAGCAGGCGCTCGGCCTGCAGCTGCAGGTCGGCGGTACGCTCGGCGACCTGGCGCGCCAGGCGCATGTTGCTGGTCTTGTAGCGGTGGATCAGGTACCGGTACAACGCCACCAGCGCCAGCAGCAGCACGATGCCGGCTGCCGCCTGCATGCTGCGCCGCTGCCACAGCAGCGGCTCGACGGTGAACTTCCAGGCCGCCTCGCTTTCGCTCCAGCGCCCGCCCGGGTGCATGGCCGACACGTGCAGGGTGTAGTCGCCGGGCGGCAGCCCCATGAATTCCACGCTGCGCTGGTTGCCGCGATCGATCCAGTCGGCGTCCAGCCCTTCGAGCCGGGTGCGGTAGCGGATCCGGTCGGACATCAGGTAGCTCAGGCCGACGTAGCCCACGGTGAGCCGGCGCCCGCCGGGGATCGCGGTGACGCCGTTGGCCTGCCAATGCAGCGGCACACCGTCCAGCTGCACGCTTTCAACCACCACCGGTGGCGGCAGCCGCTCGCGGAACCGCTGCAGCCGCGATGGATCGACCATGCTCAGGCCACCGGCGGTCGCGACCCAGTAGGTCCCATCGCCGCGCAGCACCGCCGATGGCCCGGTGCTGCCGTTGGCCTGGGCGTTGTACATGCCGTCGATCTCGTTGTAGCGCTCCACTTCGATGCGCGGGCTGCGCCCGTCGGCCACGGCGTCCAATGCAGCCTGGGTCGTGCGCAGGATGCCGCGGTTGCTGCTGATCCAGACGTTGCCCAGACGGTCGGGCACCATCTCGAACACGGTATCCACCGGCATGCCCTGCTCCAGCCCCACCCGGGCCAGGTGACCGTCGCGGTAGCGGTACAGGCCGCGGTCGGACGTGGCCCACATCGCATCGCCCACCGGGGTGAAGCCGAAAATGCTGCGGCCTCCGCCCAGTCCGTCCACGTCCAGCCGTTGCACGGTGGTTCCGCGCAGTATGCGGATGCCTTCGATGGTACCGATCCACAGGCCGTCGTGGGTGTCGCGCAGCGCAGTCACCAGTCCCCCCGGCAGCCCGGCGGCCACGGGCACCTGCACGCCATCGGCGCCCAGCCGCACCACCCCGCGCTGGGTGCCGGCCCAGATGCCATCGCCATTGCGGTCGGCGGCCATCACCCGTACGTTGCCCGCCGCCAGGCCGCTGGCCGTGCCGTAATGGCGGCTGCTGCCATCGCGGTCGATGCGATAGATGCCGTCGCCGAAAGTGCCGACCCACATCGCGCCATCGCGGCTCTGGACCACGCTCAGCACCGACGGCGCCTTGCCGACGCTGTTGCGCAGCGGCACCGGCACGATGCGGCCGTCCTGCTCCATCCGGTCCAGGCCGGCGGCGCCGCCGATCCACAGGCGCCGCTGGTCGTCCTCGATCACCGCGCGCACGTAATCGCCGCTCAGTCCATCACGGGTGGTATAGCTGGTGAACAGGGTTTCGCGCAGCCGGTACAGGCCGCCATTGCCGCCCGCCCAGATGCTGCCCTCGGCATCCTCCATCAGGCTGGTGATGCGCCCGTTCTGCATCTGCCGGCTGTTCGGCAGGCGCTCCACGCCGTGGCTGCCGATGCGGTACAACCCCTGGTTCTCGGTACCCAGCCACAGATCGCCATGGCGGTCCTGCAGCATCGCGGTGGTGTGGGAAACCCCGGGCAGCACGTGCACCCGCCGCGCACCGCCGGATTGCATCCGGTACAGCGCGCCATCGGTCACGATCCACACCACGCCGTCCGGCGCGCGGTAGGGCCAGGCCGGGCCCGGCGGCAGGCCCAGGGCGGCCGGTGCATCGCGCAGCACGCCATCGTCGCCGCGCAGCTTCAGCCCATCCATCGTGCCGACCCAGACCCGGTCCTTGTCATCGACGGCCAGCCAGTTGGACAGGGTCATGTTCACCTGTGCGCCCGGCTGCGGCGGCTCGTAGACCATGCGTCCGTCAGCCGCCAGATAGCCGAGCCCGCGCCCCTCGTACAGCAGCCACAACCGGCCCTTGCTGTCCTTCTGCATCGCCTGGATCAACACCTTCGGCGCCGGCGGGTGCTGCGGCCATTGCCGCCAGCGACCGTCGAGGGTGCGCCGCAGGACGTTGCCGCGCGAGTCGCTCACCCACAGCGCACCGTCGCGATCCACGTACAGCGCGCCTATGCCGTTGTCGAGCAGGCCGGGGCGGGTACTGCGGTCATAGAGGTCGAAGTCGAGCCCGTTGTAGCGCGCCACCCCTTCCCAGGTGGCGAACCACAGGTGCCCCTCCGGGGTCTGCGCGATGCCGCGCAGCGAGTTGTGCGGCAGCCCGTTGCGCGAGGTCCACATGTCCACGGCGTAATCGCGCAGCGGCGGCGTCTGCTCGGCCGCGGCCACGCCCCCGGCCGCAACCAGCAGGCACAGCCACAGCAGCACGAAGCGCTGGGCCCAGCGGCCGCGGGCAGTGCCGCGGTGGCACGATCCACGGCATCGATCCAACGACGGGGCCGGGCGGTCGATGCGGTCGGACGGCTGCGGCAACGTCATGTGCACGGGCAGGGGGAGAGTGGGCACATGGTAGGGGGGATTGCCCGCCCCGTGGAGTCCCCGTGGAGCCCCCGTGGCGGGAACCGGGCAGCGGAACCGGCCGGTCCGGCGGCGGTCAGCCTCGGCGCGGGGCGTCCGCGGCGGGCGCTGGCCAGCGGACCACCGCTTCCAGGCCGCCATCGGGGTGGTTGCGCAGGACCAGGGTGGCGCCGTTTTTCTCGGCCAGCGTGCGGGCGATGGTCAGGCCCAGGCCGGCACCGCCGGTATCGCGCGAACGCGAGGTCTCCAGGCGCAGGAACGGCGTGAACACCGCCTCCAGTTCGTCCGCGGCCAGGCCAGGCCCGTGGTCGCGGATGCGCACCTCGACCTGGCCATCCCATGCCTGGGCGCGGATATGTGCCGAATGCCCATACTTGACGGCGTTGTCCACCAGGTTGGAGAACAGCCGCTGCATGGCCAGCGGGCGCAGCGGAAGCACCGCGCCACAGCCCTGCTCGAACACGACCCGGTGCCCGGCTTCGGCCGCATCCGCGGCCACGCTCTGCAACAGCGAATCCAGGTCCAGCACCACCCGCTGCTCGGCACTCTCGGCGCTGCGCGCCAGTTCCAGTCCCTCGCGCACCAGTGCCTGCATCGCCGCCAGGTCGGCGATCAGGCGCTCGCGCAGCGGTTCGTCGGCCACGTTCTCCAGCCGCAGCCGCAACCGCGTGAGCGGCGTCTGCAGGTCGTGGGTGATCGCGGCCAGCATCTGCGTGCGCTCGCCGATATGCCGCTGCAGGCGCTGCTGCATGGCGTTGAAGGCTTCGGCCGCACGCCTTACTTCCTGCGGCCCGGTCACCGGCAGCGGGTCGCGCTGCAGGTCCTGGCCCAGTTCGGTGGCCGCGTCGGCCAGCCGCTGCAGCGGCGAACTGGCGATGCGCGCCACCACGTAGGCGAGCACCGCGATGGCCAGCGACAGCAGCGACAGGAACAGCGGATCGAAAGCGAAGAGGCTGATACGCGCCGTTGCCGGGTACTGCAGTGTCAGCCGCAGCGGCGTGCCATCGCCCAGGTTCAGCTCCACCAGGCGGCAGCGCGGTGGCATCACCGCCGGATAATGCTTGCGCAGCTGCTGGGGAATGTGCGTACGCTGCAGCTCCGGCAGCGGCGGCAGGCAGGCGCGGAAGCCGGTGACATAGGCCCGCGCATTGGCCACCGGCCCGTCGCGATCACCCAGGACCGCCATCAGCGCCACGTCCTCGGCGCCGGCGTGGACGTCGCCCCGCGCCTGGTGCACGCTGGCGCCGCCGGTTTCCAGCAGGCGCGCACGCAGTTCGGGGTTGATCTCAAGCAGGGCCACGAAGCCCTGCAGGCGGTCGGCCATGCGCATCAGGTTCTGCTGTTCGAACTCCTGGCGGCGGTGGGTATCGGCCAGCAGGGTGGCGCCGATCGCAGCGGCCAGCATGCCGGCCAGCAGGATGACGAACAGCCGCCCGGTCATCGAGGCCAGGAACCGCCGCAGCCGCTGCGTCATTCCAGGGTCACCACGCCGGCGAACACATAGCCTTCGTTGCGCACGGTCTTGATCAGGCCGCCGGCAGCGCCGAGTTTCTGCCGCAGGCGGCTGACCTGCAGGTCCATGGCACGGTCCTGGGTCTCATAGCTGCGGCCGCCACTCAGTGCGGCCAGCTGATCGCGCGAGAGCACCTTGTTGGCATGGCCGACGAATACCCGCAGAAGGCGGAACTCGGCGCCGGACAGCATCACCACGCACCCGGCCGGATCCACCAGGTGGCGCCGTTCCAGGTCGAACACCCAGTCGGCGAACGTCGCCCGGCGCATCGCCAGCGGCTCCAGGTTGGCCGGCAGCGCCTCGGTCCGCCGCAGCACGCTGCGGATGCGGGCCAGCAGTTCGCGCGGCTCGAACGGCTTGGCCAGGTAGTCGTCGGCGCCCATCTCCAGGCCGAGCACGCGGTCGATCGGCTCGGCGCGGGCGGTAAGCATGATCACCGGGGTGGTGGAGCGCGTGCGCAGTTCGCGGCACAACGCCAGCCCGTCCTCGTGCGGCAGGTTGAGGTCGAGCACGATCAGGTCGATGGGTTCGCGCGCCAGCGCATGGCGCATCTCGACGCCATCGGCGGCGGTGCTCACCGCATAACCGGTGCGGCCGAGCTGTTCGGCCAGCAATCCGCGGATGTCACTGTCGTCGTCGACCACCAGCAGGCGATGCATGGCCCGGACCTCATTCGTGGACAGACCGCCATGCTAACCGAGCGTGGCCCGTACGCGCCGCGGTACCACGGGACCGGCCTCAGCGCGCCTCCGCTGTGCCGTTCCATCCCAGGTCCGGCTCGCGGTAGTAGCGGACGCCCAGTGCGTCCAGATGCGGACGCAGCGCCCCCATGCGCCGCACGAAGCCGGCATAGTCGCGCCGCGGCGCGGGGCTCCACGCCACCTCGGCCACCGCCGCCAGGCGCGGCCACAGGCGCTCGTCGGTGGCGGCATCGGTATGCACGAACTCGCTCCACAGGGCCGCTTCCACGCCCACCGCCGTCGTGTAGGGCGTCGGGTCGAAGGCATACACCCGGGCCAGCGGCACTCCTTCGGCGCGGCACCAGTCGGCGCCGGGCTGGCCCGCATGGTTGCCATGATCGATGTACAGGTACGAACACGGCGACAGGATCAGCGGGTGCCCCCTGGCGACCGCCGCATCGATGGCATAGCCGTCGTTCCACAACTGCAGCAGCGCGCCGGGCTGCAGGTCGGCCACCGAGCCCTCCTCCCAGACGATGGGCGTCAGCCCCATCGCCTCCACCATCGCCGCGGCGCGTGCCACGAACCCGGCGTACAGCGGATGCTTGATCTCGTCGCCGCCGATATGGATCTCGGCGGACGGGAAGATCGCCACCACCTCCTCCAGCACATCGCGGACGAAGGGGTACACGACGTCGGGCTTGTCCAGGCACAACACGCTGAAGCCCACCTCCACGCCCGAGTAGGTGCCGCGGTTGGCCACGTCATCGCAGGCCAGCGCGTTGTACGAGGCCAGCGCCGCCTGCACGTGGCCGGGCATGTCGATCTCCGGCACCAGGGTGACGCCACGCGCCTGCGCGTAGGCCACCAGGTGCCTCAGCTGCGCCTGGGTGTAGTAACCGGCGCGCCCGCCCTGCACCGCGCTGGCGCCGCCGATTTCCACCAGCCGGGGATACCGCTTGATCTCGATCCGCCAGCCCTGGTCGTCGGTCAGGTGCAGGTGCAGCCGGTTCAACTTGAACAGCGCCATGCGGTCGATGTGCCTTTCCAGGTAATCGACCGGCAGGAAGCTGCGCGCCACGTCCAGCGAGAGCCCGCGCCAGCGGTAGGCCGGCGCGTCGGTGATCGCCAGCCGCGGCACCCGGTACGCCGGGCCGGCGCTGGCCGGCAGCAGCTGGCGCAGGCTCTGCACCGCGTGCAGCAACCCGGCATCGGTACGCGCGCTCAGGTGGATCGCATCGTCCACCACCAGCCGGTAGCCCTCCTCTCCGAGCGCGGCGTCGTCGACCCGTTGCAGGCGCAGCGGCGTGCCGGTGTCCGCGTTGGCGATGTCCAGCGTCGCCAGCAGTTCGTCCAGCGCACGCCGGGCCATGGGGGCGGCGCCCGCGTCTTCCACCGCCACCGCCGCGGCAATCCGCAGCGTGCCCGGACGGGTCTCCAGCGAGCGTGGCAACGGCACGATGTGCGCCACCGGCGCCGCCTCGACGGCCACCGCTGGCGCCCGGTGCGCGCAGCCGGCCATCACCGCCAGCGCCGCCCAGGGCAAAAGAATGTCGAGCTTGAACAACCGTTTCATCGCGCCCTCGCCTGCCGGTAATCGAGCAGCGGCAGTCTGCCGGCGCCGCAGCGGCGCCCCTCCACGGCGGGCCCTATGCCCGCCCTGCCTGCGATGATCAGTCGGCGCCCTTGACGATGCGCCCGTCCTTGACGATCACCGCGAAGTTGCGCGCCGGGTCGGCGATCAACTGCAGGTCCTCCAGCGGATTGCCCTCGACCAGCAGCAGGTCCGCCAGCGCACCCTCCTCGACCACCCCCAGGCGCCCGCGATAGGGGCTGCGCAGGCCGGACAGCGCCAGCAGTTCGGCATTGTCGTGGGTGACCATGCGCAGGATCTCGGCCGGCGTGAACCACTCCCGCAGGCCGAGGATGAAGGCGTTCTGCTCGACATTGAGCGCCGGCTCGAACAGGAAGTCGGTGCCCCACGCCATGCGCACCCCGGCACGCTTGGCCATGGCCCACATGCGCGCCTGCCCGTCGATCACCGGCTTGCGCTTCTCGCGGCGCAGCGGGTCCATGTTCTCCGTGCTCGCGCGCAGGGTCTGGCTGGACAGCCAGACACCGCGGCTTGCCATCAGCTTCAGCGTGTCCTCGTCCAGCATCTGCCCGTGCTCGATGCTCTTCACGCCGGCTTCGATGGCGCGACGCACCGCATGCACCGTATAGGCATGCACGGTGACGTAGGTGCCCCAGTCCCCGGCGGCCTCCACCGCGGCGCGCATCTCGTCGAGCGTGTACTGGGTGACGTCCACCGGGTCATAGGCCGATGACGTGCCGCCGCCGGCCATCAGCTTGATCTGGCTGGCCCCCATGCGCAGGTTCTCGCGCACCGCGGTGAGTACCTCGTCGCGCCCGTCGGCGATGAAGGTCGCGCCCATCTCCTCGGCCAGCGCCGGCTTGCCGAAGAAGCGTCGCGAGCGCTCGTGCGGCAGGCGCATGTCGCCATGCCCGGCGGTCTGGCTGATGGTGGCGCCGGACGGCCAGATGCGCGGGCCGCGGGTGCGGCCGGCATCGATCGCCGCCTTGAGTTCGAAGATCGGCCCGCCGACATCGCGCACGCTGGTGAAGCCGCGCAGCAGGGTGCGCTCGGATTCGGCCGCCACCCGGGCGGCGAGCTGGTCCGGCGTGGCGGCCAGGGCCACCATGTCCGCCTGCGACAGTGCGGTGAAGGTACTGTGCCAATGCGCGTCGATCAGCCCCGGCATCAGCGTGCGGCCTCGACCCTCGATCACCGTGGCCGCGGCCGTGGGCGTCGCCGCCGCGCCGATCGCGGCGATATGGTTGCCGCGCACCAGTACGTCGGTGGGCGCCCCCAGCGTGCCGCGCACGGTGTCCAGCACCCGGACCCCGCGGAACAGCAGTTCGCCCTCATCCGGTACGGCCTGCGCGAATACCGGTGCGGCGAACAACAGCGCCCACAACAACGACAGCGGGCGCATCAGCCAGACGCTGGACATGGCGGTTCCTCCCTGTGGCATGCCGATACCGCCGGCCGGCGGCCGCGCCAGTATAGGCGGCGGCATCGCCACGCCGGCAGGGGGAGCCATCCGCCGCCGCAGGTCGTCAGCTGCCGGCGAACACCGGTTCCAGCAAGCGGAAGGTGCCGGCGTCGGCGTCCATTTCCACGCGGCCGCCGACCGGCACGATGAACTGTTCGCGGATGTGGCCGATCATCGCCCCGCGGAAGGCCGGGATCTTCAACGGCGCGATGTAGTCGGCGAACAGCTGGTCCAGGGTCAGCGAGCCGTAGCCGTCGCCGGGGGTGCAGCCGGTGCATTCGCCGAAGATGAAGCCGGCGATCCTGTCCAGCGCGCCCATCAGCTTCAGCGTGCTGAGCATGCGGTCGACGCGGTACGGCGCTTCGTCCACGTCCTCCAGGAACAGGATCTTGCCGTTGAAATCGGGCAGGTACGGCGAACCGGCCAGCGCGGTCAGTACCGTCAGGTTGCCACCCACCAGCTCGCCGCGCGCGGTGCCGCCGGTGATGGTGCTGGTGCGGTTCTTGCGCGGCACCAGTTCGTCGTCGGTATCGACGCTGTTGCGGTATTCCATGAGTTCGCGCTTGAAGAACAGGCGCTCGAACTGGTCCACGTTGAACCGGTTCCAGCTGCCCGATCCGATCGGCCCGTGGAAGGTCACCAGCCCGGTCTTGGCCTGGATCGCGCAATGCAGCGCGGTGATGTCCGAATAGCCGAGCAGCACCTTGGGGTTGGCACGGATGGCGGCGTAGTCCAGCAGTGGCAACAGCCGCGCCGCGCCGGAACCGCCGCGCACGCAGACGATGGCCTTGACCTGGCGGTCGCCGAACATGGCGTTCAGGTCGCCGGCGCGCTCGGCATCGGTGCCCGCCAGGTGCCCGTAGCGCGCGCCATAGTGGGCACCGGTCCTGACCTTGAAGCCCAGCGCCTCCATCGCCTCGCGCGCCAGCTGCAGGCTGAGCTGGTCGCTGCTGGCCGCCGACGGGCTGACCAGCCCCACCGTATCGCCCTTCTCCAGCGGCAGCGGCAGCAACCGCGCGCCGCGTTGCGCCGCCAGCGCGCTGCCCGTGCCCATCAGGGGCAACAGGGCCCCCGCCAATGCCGTGCCACCGAGGAATCGCCGCCTGTCCATGCCACCGCCTGTCTGCAGAAAGTGCGGCCGAGGGTAGCAACGGGCCGGCCTGCCCGACAGTGCGCCGCCGGCTTCATGCAGGCCCGCGTCCACGCACTGCAAAAGCGCATGGCACAAGGCATCCGGCATGTTTCGCATGGCGCTTGCCGCGGCGCATCCATAACCGCGCGGCATGGGTGCCGCACGAACTGTCATGCCCTGCCTCCGACTCACCACGCATGCCCGCCGGGCGGTCAGTCTCCCGGCACCGGGGAAACGCCATGCAAGGCACTGCTCACGGCAACACCGGCCGAGGCAGGCGGGTCATGAAGCAACGCACACGCCCAGCGAGCGGCTCTTGGCGCGGTACATGGCCGCATCGGCCGCGCGCAGGTAGTCGTCGATCGTCTTCAGCCCGGACTGGCTGCTGACCATGCCGATGCTGGCGCTGCTGCTCACCGTATGCGGGCCGATCATGTACGGCACTTCGAGCGCCGCGGCGATCTGCCGGGCGCGCTCGGCCGCCTCGCCGGGGTCGATGGATTCGAGCAGCAGGTTGAACTCGTCGCCGCTCATGCGCGCGACCAGGTCGACGTTGCGCACGCACGATTCGAGGCGACGCGCCACCTGCTGCAGCAACTGGTCGCCGACATGATGGCCCAGGCTGTCATTGACCGCCTTGAACCGGTTGAGGTCCAGCAGCAGCACGGCGAACATCGTGGTACCGCCACGCGCCGGCATGTCCACGCCGTCCCCGGATTCGCTGCGGTGCAGGGCGATGGCGTGCGCCAGGCGGGCCCGGAACAACGGCCGGCCCGGCAGGTTGGTGAGCGCGTCATAGGAGCTGCCGCGTTCGGCCAGGTCGCTCAGCGAGCCGGCCATGCGCACGGCAACGCCGTCGTCGAACTGGGCCACGCCACGCCAGTTCACCCACACCAGCCGTCCCGAGCCATGGAACGCCCGGAAATCCACCGAGAAGTTCGGGCTGTTCCCCGACAGGTGCCGGCGGTAGGCCAGCTGCACGCGGGCGCGGTCGTCGGGGTCGATGAGCTGCTGCAGGAAGTGCCAGCCGCCGTGATGCACCGGGTCGCTGTCGCCCATCCCGACGATCTGGCGGAAGCGCTCGGACACGTGCATGACATCGGTACGCAGGTCCCAGTCCCAGATGCCGTCGTTGGAGCCGAGGGTGGCCAGCGCGTAGCGGTTGTCCGAGCGCAGCAGTTCCAGCTCGGTGTGCTTCTCGCGGGTCACGTCGATCATCAACCCGATCATGCGGTTTGGCCGGCCCGGCTCGACCACCGCCCGGCACAGGTCGCGCACCCACACGACCTTGCCGCACTTGGCGATCAGCCGGTAGCTCATCTCGTAGGCGTAGCTGTGCGTGGCGTTGTACGCGGCCTCGTCGATGAGCAGCGCCTCGGCCAGGTCGTCCGGGTGCACATGCGCGCGCCAGAAGCCCGGATCGGCGCGCCATTCCTCCACGGTGTAGCCGAACAGCCGCTCCACCTGCGGGCTGAGGAAGGTATTGCCCACCCCGCGCTCGGCTTCCCAGACCACGCCGTCGATGGTCTCAAGCAGGCGCAGGAAGCGCTGGCGGACCTCCACCAGCACCTGCTCGGTGACCTCGGTGATCTCGATCAGCACGCCCTGGCGGCTGATCACCCGCTCGGCCTCGTCGGTCTCCGGGTGCAACTGCAGCCGCACCCAGCGGTAATCGCCCGCGGCGAAGCGCAGCCGGAACACCGGCATGCCCGAGCGCAGGGTGCCCACGTCGTCGGGATGCACGAATTCCAGCAGCGACCGCCCCAGCGCCGCGTCCAGCGGATGCCCGGTAAGCGCGTGCCAGGCCGGGTTGAGGTAGGTGATCGCCCACAACGCATCCGTCTGCACCACCGCTTCGGGCAGCAGCTGCAGCAGGCTCGCGGAGGGTGTGGGGAGGGCGGACATACGGGGCTATGGTCACCGAGCGCCATCGCCCCGTCCAGCGGCGGGCCCGCTTGGGCGTTCATCCCGGCGGGGGCGCATGATCGTGGCCGGACGATCCTGCCCACCCCACCCCGCGGGCCGGCCGGCGCTACCGGGGGCGCCGGCAACGCGGCAAGGCCCGCCCCGGGGCCCTGCCGTCGCGGCCAATCACATGTTCCGGCGGTACTCCCCGCCCACGTCGTACAGCGCGTGGCTGATCTGGCCGAGGCTGTGGGTCTTGACTGCCTCGATCAACGCCGCGAACACATTGCGGCGCTCGCGCGCGGTGTTCTGCAGGTAGGCCAGGCCGTGGCCGTCGTGGACGCCGTCGTCGTTGCAGGCGCTGCCGACCACTTCGTGGCTGTGCGAGGTCTCGCCGGCCGGGGCCAGCACATTGCGGTTGCGCTGCCAGTTGCGCACGTTCTCGATCTGCTGCCCCTTCTCCTCCTCGGTCGAACGGATCAGCTCGATCTCGGTCGCCACTTCGCCGGCGTGTTCCTTGGGCAGGAACATGTTGACGCCGACCAGCGGCAGGCTGCCGTCGTGCTTCTTGTGCTCGTAGTACAGGCTCTCTTCCTGGATCTTGCCGCGCTGGTACATGGTGTCCATCGCGCCGAGCACGCCGCCGCGCTCGCTGATCGCCTCGAATTCCTTGTACACGGCCTCCTCGACGATGTCGGTGAGCTTGTCGACGATGAAGCTGCCCTGCCACGGGTTCTCGCAGAAGTTCAGCCCCAGCTCCTTGTTGATGATCATCTGGATCGCCACCGCGCGGCGCACGCTTTCCTCGGTGGGCGTGGTGATCGCCTCGTCGTAGGCGTTGGTGTGCAGGCTGTTGCAGTTGTCGAACAGCGCGTACAGCGCCTGCAGCGTGGTGCGGATGTCGTTGAACTGGATCTCCTGCGCGTGCAGCGAGCGGCCGGAGGTCTGGATGTGGTACTTCATCATCTGGCTGCGCTCGTTGGCGCCGTAGCGCTCGCGCATCGCGCGCGCCCAGATGCGGCGGGCGACGCGGCCGATGACGGTGTATTCCGGGTCCATGCCGTTGGAGAAGAAGAACGACAGGTTGGGCGCGAAGTCGTCGATCCTCATCCCGCGCGCCAGGTAGTACTCGACGATGGTGAAGCCGTTGGACAGGGTGAAGGCCAGCTGGCTGATCGGGTTCGCGCCGGCTTCGGCGATGTGGTAGCCGGAGATCGACACCGAGTAGAAGTTGCGCACGCCGTGGTCGACGAAATACTGCTGGATGTCGCCCATCATGCGCAGCGCGAACTCGGTGGAGAAGATGCAGGTGTTCTGCGCCTGGTCTTCCTTGAGGATGTCGGCCTGCACGGTGCCGCGCACGGTGGACAGCGTCTCGGCCTTGATCCGCGCGTAGGTGTCGGCATCCACCAGCTGGTCGCCGGTGACGCCAAGCAGGCCCAGGCCGAGGCCGTTGTTGGTCGGCGGCAGCTCGCCGTGGTACTGCGGGCGGGTACGACCTTCGAACATCGCCGCGATCTTCTTCCCGGCCTCGGCCCAGCGCGCCGGGTCGGCCTTCAGGTACTTCTCCACCTGCTGGTCGATGGCGGTGTTCATGAACATCGCCAGGATCATCGGTGCCGGGCCGTTGATGGTCATCGACACCGAGGTGGTCGGCGCGCACAGGTCGAAGCCCGAGTACAGCTTCTTCATGTCGTCCAGCGTGGGAATGTTGACGCCGGAGTTGCCGATCTTGCCGTAGATGTCCGGGCGCGGCGCCGGATCCTCGCCGTACAGGGTGACGCTGTCGAAGGCAGTGGACAGGCGCGCGGCCGGCTGGCCGACGCTCAGGTAATGGAAGCGGCGGTTGGTGCGCTCGGGGGTGCCCTCGCCGGCGAACATGCGGATCGGATCCTCGCCGCTGCGACGGTACGGGTACACGCCGCCGGTGTACGGGTAGGAACCGGGCAGGTTCTCCTTCTGCAGGAACACCAGCAGTTCGCCCCAGCTGCGGTAGGTGGGCGCGGCGATCTTCGGGACCTGCTGGTGGCTGAGCGACTCGCGGTAATTCTCGACGCGGATGGTCTTGCCGCGCACCTGGTACTCGTTGACCTCGTCGGTGATCGACTTCAACCGCGCCGGCCACTCGCGCAGCAGGCGCAGGGCCTCCGAATCCAGCGACTGCACCGCGTCGTTGTAGCGCTGGCGCAGGGTGCGCAGGCTGGTGTCGGCGGCCGCGTCGGTCAGGGCATCGGCCGGGTACAGGTCCAGCGCCGCCGGCAGCGCGGCATCGCCCAGTTCCTTCAGCGCCTGCCAGCAGCCCTGGGCACGCTCGGCCACCTCGGCCTGCGATTCGATGCGGGCATTGATGGCGCGGCCCTGCTCGGCGATCTCGGCCAGGTAGCGCACGCGGCTGCCGGGAATCAGCACGGTCGCGCGCGGCTCCTTCAGCGTGGTGTCGATGGCCGGCATCCAATCGCAGCCGCCCTGCGCTGCCGCCTCTGCGTTCCCCGCTCCGCGCTTGTCGCGCAGCAGCCGGCACAGGTTGGCGAACATCCAGCTGATGCCCGGGTCGTTGAACTGCGAGGCGATGGTCGGGTACACCGGCACGTCCTCGTCCTTCATCGCGAACGCCACGCGGTTGCGCTTCCACTGCTTGCGCACGTCGCGCAGCGCGTCCTCGGCGCCGCGCTTGTCGAACTTGTTGAGCACCACCAGCTCGGCGTAGTCGAGCATGTCGATCTTTTCCAGCTGGCTGGGTGCGCCGAAGTCGCTGGTCATCACGTACATCGGGAAATCGACCAGGTCGACGATCTCCGAGTCGCTCTGGCCGATGCCGGCGGTCTCGACGATCACCAGGTCGTAGGCCAGCGACTTGAGGAAGCCGATGCAGTCGCGCAGCACGGTATTGATCGCCGCGTGCTGGCGGCGGGTGGCCATCGAGCGCATGTACACGCGTGGGCTGCGCAGCGAATTCATGCGGATGCGGTCGCCCAGCAGCGCGCCACCGGTACGGCGGCGGGTCGGGTCGACCGAGACCACCGCGACGCGCATCTGCGGGAAGCTGGCCAGGAAGCGATTGAGCAGTTCGTCGGTGACGCTGGACTTGCCGGCGCCGCCGGTACCGGTGATGCCGATGACCGGGGTCCTGCCGCCGGCCAGCTGCCACTGCCGGCGCAGGTGCGCCAGTTCCGCTTCGCCGAAGGCGCCGTCCTCCAGCCGCGACAGCATGCGGCCGATGGCGATCTCGTCGCCGATGCCGGGCACGCCGCCGTCGTCCACCGCCGGTACCGCGTCGCGGGCATCGCCGGCGCGCCGGACCACGTCCTCGATCATCTCCACCAGCCCCATCTTCATGCCGTCGTTGGGGTGGTAGATGCGCTCGACCCCATAGGCCTGCAGTTCGCGGATCTCTTCCGGGGTGATGGTGCCGCCGCCGCCACCGAACACGCGGATGTGGCCGGCGCCGCGCTCGCGCAGCATGTCCACCATGTACTTGAAGTACTCGACATGGCCGCCCTGGTAGGACGACAGCGCGATGGCGTCGGCGTCTTCCTGCAGCGCCGCGCGCACCACGTCCTCCACCGAGCGGTTGTGGCCCAGGTGGATCACCTCCGCGCCCTGTGCCTGGATCAGCCGGCGCATGATGTTGATGGCCGCGTCATGGCCGTCGAACAGGCTGGCGGCGGTGACGAAACGCAGCGGGCTGGTTTCCGTCTGCGTCTGCGGGAGGTGGGGGGCGGGAGTGCTCATGGGCCGTGCGACATCTCGGTTTCTGTTGAAACCGATGATAGAGCCGCGCGCCGCGCAGGTCAGGTTGCAGCGCAGCGTGACCCGACCGTCACGCCGCCCCTGCCCCCGGAGG
>NZ_LDJO01000072.1 GCF_001431595.1 Stenotrophomonas acidaminiphila | reverse complement strand
GAGGGTGACTTCAACTTCCTGCCTTCGCTGCCAACCACCGGCCGGCGGCGAAGGAGCGGAAGTATGCGTCCTCCTCTCCACTTTGGGAAGAGGCAAATACGAGATGATTCGCGTGCATTCATGCCGCGCCAGACCGGGACCTCTGGCCCGGCCTGGCTGCGGCGTGGCGTCAGGCGACGACCAGCAGTACCCGCGCGAACGTGCGCTTGCCCACCTGCAGCAGGCCCTCGAAACCCGGCGGCAGCACCGTCTGCGCGTCCTCGACGACGCTACCGTCCACCTTCACCGCACGCTCCTTGAGCTTGCGCGAGGCCTCTGAGTTGCTCGGCGTGAGGCCGGCGGCCGTCAACAGGGCGCCGATGCGCAGGCCGTCGGCCGGCACCACCACTTCCTGCAGCGGCAACTGGGTGATGTCGCCCTGCCCGGTCACCGCCGCATTCCAGCCGGCAATGGCCTGCTCGGCGGCAGCGGCATCGTGGAAGCGCGTGGCCAGTTCGCGCGCCAGGCGCAGCTTGATCTCGCGCGGGTTGATCGCGCCGGCTTCGACTTCGGCACGCAGCTGCCCGGCCTCGGCAATGGAGATGTCGAAGCTGAGCAGGTCGATCCAGCGCCACATGAGCGTGTCGTCGATCTTCATGGTCTTGGTGACGATGTCGATCGGCGGCTCGCTGATGCCGATGTAGTTGCCCAGCGACTTGGACATCTTGTTGACGCCGTCCAGGCCTTCCAGCAGCGGCATGGTCAGCACGATCTGCGGCTTCTGGCCGTAGTGCTCCTGCAGGCCGCGCCCCATCAGCAGGTTGAACTTCTGGTCGGTGCCGCCGAGCTCGACGTCCGCCTCCAGCGCCACCGAGTCGTAGCCCTGCACCAGCGGGTAGAGGAACTCATGGATGGCAATGGACTGCTGGGCGGCGTAGCGCTTGGCGAAGTCGTCGCGCTCGAGCATGCGCGCCACCGTGTGCTGGCCGGCCAGGCGGATCATGTCGGCCGCGCCCATCTTGCCGAACCATTCGGAATTGAAGCGGACCTCGGTGCGTTCGCGGTCGAGCACCTTGAACACCTGGTCCTGGTAGGTGCGGGCATTGGCCAGCACGTCCTCGCGCGAAAGCGGCTTGCGGGTGACGTTCTTGCCCGACGGGTCGCCGATCATGCCGGTGAAGTCGCCGATCAGGAAGATCACTTGGTGCCCCAGGTTCTGGAACTGGCGCAGCTTGTTCAGCAGCACGGTATGGCCCAGGTGCAGGTCCGGGGCGGTGGGGTCGAAGCCGGCCTTGACCCGCAGCGGACGACCGCTCTCCAGACGCTGGCGCAGTTCATCCACCTTGAGGATTTCATCGGCACCGCGGCCGATCAGGGCAAGGGCTTCATCAATCGAGGACACGCTAGAACTCCCGGCTTCGCCGTCAGACATGAATGGTGTTAAGTGCAGGTTAACCGCCCAATTCATCAAAAAGCCATGCGGCTCAATGGTTTGACGCGGTATTGAAGGGTGACTATGTTAACCGCGTTTGGGCCCGCGATCCGGGCCGTCCAGAGAACCCAGCGATGTCCCAACCCGATCACGGCCAGGCGCGCAAACAGCGCTTTCAGGAACGACTCCACGTCCTCCACGACACCGCCCTGCATCGGAAGTTGAAGCAACACCTCCCGGCAGCGTTCAACGAGCGCTGGACCCGGCGCCACTGGATCCACGCCAGCCTGTTCGCGACCATCGGCGCGCTGGCGGCGACCATCGTGCCGGGCTTCTCCAATGCCATCGACGCGCCGCTGCCATCGGCGCATTCGACCCTGGCCCTGCCGCTGCCCCCGCTGCCGCCGGCCCGGCGCGCCGAAGTTCCCGGCGACAGCTGGCAGATCCTGCGGGTGCAACGCGGCCAGACCCTGAGCGACCTGTTCGAGGTGGCGGGGGTACCGGCGACGGTGATGCACCGGGTACTGGACCACCCGGGCACGCGCGAGGCACTGACCCGGCTGCGGCCGGGTACCGAGATCGCCTTCGACCTGCCGGTGAACGGCCAGCTGCGCACAATCCGCTTCGACCGCGATGCCGGCCACCGCGTCGAGCTGTCGCTGCAGGGCGACCAGGTCCGCGAGCGGGTGCTGGAGCGGGTGACCACCACCCGCACCGTGGTCGCCAGCGGCGAAATCCGCAGCTCGCTCTATGCCTCGGCGCTGAAGGCCGGGCTGTCGCCCTCGGCCATCAATACGATGACCGACGAGATCTTCAAGTACGACATCGACTTCTCCAAGGACGTGCAGCCGGGCGACCGCTTCAGCGTGGTCATGGACGAGACCTGGCGCGAGGGCGAGCGCATCGACACCAGCAAGATCCTGGCCGCGACCTTCAGTACCGGCGGCAAGACCTACACCGGGTTCCGCTTCGACCGTGGCGACAAGTCCGAGTACTTCGACCTCAACGGCCGGCCGCTGAAGAAGAGCTTCATCCGCATGCCGATCCCGTTCGCGCGGCTGAGTTCCACCTTCGGTTCGCGTCGCCACCCCATCCTCGGCACGATGCGCATGCACAAGGGCGTGGACTACGCCGCCGGCACCGGCACGCCGATCATGGCCGCCGGCGACGCCCGCGTACAGTTCGCCGGCACCCAGCGCGGCTACGGCAACGTGGTGATCCTCGACCACGGCCGCGGCTACACCACCCTGTACGGGCACATGTCGCGTTTCGGCAAGATCCGTACCGGCCAGCGCGTGAACCAGGGCACCGTGATCGGCTACGTCGGTTCCACCGGCATGGCCACCGGCCCGCACCTGCACTACGAATTCCGGGTCAACGGCCAGCACCGCAACCCGCTGTCGGTGACCATGCCGCCGCCGGAGCCGCTCAAGGGTGCCGAGCTGGCTGCGTTCCGCGCCCAGACCGCGCCGGCGATGGCCCGCATCCGCGGCATGGAAGAGCTGATGTACGCCGATGCCGGCAAGGACAAGCCCACCGTCACCGCCAGTACCGCAACGGCCCCGGCCGGGAACAAGCGCGGCTGACGGCGGCCTGCCGCGTTGACGGCCAGGGCAGGGAGCCTGAAGCTTCCCTGCCCTTCTTGTTTCCGGCCCCGGCATGACCTCCATCGATCCGCAGCTGCCCCTGTTCCTCGGCCTGATGTCCGGCACCAGCGCCGATGGCATCGACGCCGCGCTGGTGCAGTTCCCGGTTGAAGGCGGCTGCCGGTTCGTGCACGGGCATACCTTCGACTGGCAGGTCCGGACCCGCGACGCGCTGGTTGCCTTGGGCCAGGGTGCCGAACCGGCATCGCTGGACGCACTCGGGCAACTGGACGCCGAGGTCGGCATCGCCTTCGCCGCCGCCGCCAACGGCCTGCTCGAACGGGCAGGCATCGCGCATGCGCAGGTGCGGGCGATCGGCTCGCACGGGCAGACCATCCGCCATCGTCCCACCGCCAGCCCCGCCTTCACCTGGCAGATCGGCGATGCCAACCGCATCGCTGAACTGACCGGCATCACCACGGTGGCCGATTTCCGCCGCCGCGACGTCGCCGCCGGCGGACACGGTGCGCCGCTGATGCCAGCCTTCCACCTGGCGATGCTCGGCAGCAGCGGCGAGGACCGGGCAGTGCTCAACCTGGGCGGTATCGCCAACCTGAGCCTGCTGGCCCGCGACGGCAGCCTGCGCGGTTTCGACACCGGCCCGGCCAATGCGCTGCTCGATGGATGGTGCCAGCGGCACCTCGGCACCGCATTCGACGCCGATGGCGCTTTCGCCGCCAGCGGCCGGGTCGACGAGGCGCTGTTGGCGCGGTTGCTGGACGATGCCTGGTTCGCGCTGCCACCGCCCAAGAGCACCGGCCGCGAACAGTTCCACCTGGACTGGGTGGACGCGCGGATCGGCGACGCGCCGCTGGCGCCGGCCGATGTGCAGGCCACCTTGGCCGAACTCACCGCCGCCACCGTCACCGATGCGCTGCGGGCGCACCTGCCCGGCGCACGCCGGCTGCTGGTATGCGGCGGCGGCGTCCGTAATTCCCACCTGCTGCGGCGCATCGCCGCGCGGCTGCCGGGGGTGGAGGTGGTCTCCAGCGCCGCGCATGGGCTCGACCCGGACTACATGGAAGCGATGGGCTTCGCCTGGCTGGCACGCGAAGCCCTGGCCGGACGCCCGGGCAACCTGCCCAGCGTCAGCGGCGCGCGCGGGCCGCGGATCCTGGGCGCGATCCACCCGGCGTGAAACCTTGGGGCGCAGCCCCGAAAATCGCCCGCACGGACGCTGGGGTGCCGGGCGTCCACCTGACCTGCCCGTTGTCGTAGCTGCCGGGCTCGCCCGGCACGGTTTGCCCGGCATGTCCCATGCGGCGCAAACCCGCATCTACTACGGCGAGCCGCGTTTGCCTGAAGCCGGGGCATCGGGGCCCAGCCCTGGCCCGTGCCGGGCGTGCACTCAACCGAATTCGGCACCGGCGGGCAACGCCTGCAGGGCGTGGATGGCTTCGGACAGCACGTCCACTTCCGGATTCTCGAAACCGTGGCTCATCTCGTGCTCGCCGGCGAACAGGCCCTGTTCGAGCAGCACCAGGCAGGTATGTTCGCGGGTCCAGCCGCGCGCCACCGCCAGGCGGCGGATGCGTTCAAGCAGCAGCGGGTCGACATCCCGCAAGATCACGTCGGCCATGTCATCCCGCCAGCAGTCCGGCGGATCCCCCCCGCGGGCATCATCGACGACGCGGCCGGGGGATTCAATAAGAACCGGCCGGCGATTTAGCCGGCCTCGACAACCCGGGTGGTGGCATCCACCTCGCGGCGCAGCCACCAGGCCATCAGCAGACCCGGCATGCCAACCACCACCGAGACCAGGAAGAACACCTGCCAGCCATAGGCATCGGCCAGTACACCGGCGAACGGCCCGACGAACACCCGCCCCAGCGTGGCGAAGGCCGACAACAGCGCGTAATGGGTAGCCGAGAAGCGGGTGCCGCACAGGCCACTGAGCAGCGCCACGAACGCCGCCGTGCCCATGCCCCCGGCGAAATTGTCCAGGCTCAGCGCGAACAGCAGCAGGCCGTCCATCGGCGTGGGCGTGTCCAGGTGCACGATCAGCAGGTTGAAAGCGGGCACTTCCACCGTACCCCAGGCGCCAGCCCCCTCGCGGGCCAGCAGGTAGAACCCCAGGTTGGAGACCAACTGCAGCACCCCGAAGGCGATCACCGCCGTGGACAGGCGCAGGCGCAGCAGGAAGAAGCCGCCGACGATGGCGCCGACGATGGTCATCAGCAGACCGATGGTCTTGTTGGCCAGCCCTACCTCGGCCTGGCTAAAGTGCATGCCCTTGAGCAGGAACGGCGTGGACAGGCTCAGCGCGAAGGCATCGCCGACCTTGTACAGCACCACCAGCGCGAGGAAGGCACCGGCACCTCGCATGCCGAAATAGCTGCGCAGCGAAGCGTTGAGGGTCTCGAAGCGCACCCAGCGGGTGACCCCCAGGCCCAGCACCATCGCCGCAGCGATCTGGGTGATGACGAACACCAGCCGCACCCAGCGGTCGCTGCTGTCCGGGTCCAGCCCGACCAGCACCAGCAGCTGGTGGGCCAGCCAGGCCCCCGCCGCCACGCCAAGCACCAGCGCCAGGAAACCCCATACTTCATTGCTGGCCTTGGAGACCGGTGCCTTGAAGCGCGCCGGCAGCGGCGGCATCAGCACCAGCGCCAGCACGCCGACCACCGCCGCCAAGCTCGCCATGACCCGGTACACCTGCGGCCAGCTTTGCCACTGCTCGGCCCAGATCAGGGTGATGCCACCGGACAGGACCATGGCCAGTCGATAGCCAAGGACGGTCAGCGAGCCGCCCAGGCCACGTTCGGCCGGCTGCAACAAGTCGGTGCGGTAGGCATCGATCACCACGTCCAGAGTGGCCGACAGGCAGGCCACCACCACCGCCACGGAAGCGAACAGGCCCAGGTTGCGCGAGGGCGAGAGCGAACTCATCACCAGCAGCGCCGCGGCCAGGGCGAACAGCATCAGCACGATCCAGCCGCGCCGGCGGCCGAGCAACGGCAGGTCGAAGCGGTCGATCAGCGGCGCCCACAGGAACTTGAACGTGTACGGGATGCCTATCAGGGACAGGAAGCCCAGGGTGACCAGGTCCAGGCCTTCCACCGTAAGCCACGCCTGCATGGCGCCGCCGGTCAGCGCCAGCGGCAGGCCGGAGGCGAAGCCCAGCAGCAGGATCACGAACAGGCGGCGCAGTCGCGACAGGCCGCGATGCGGGGCCTCCACCAGCGCTTCGCTCACAGGTCGTAGTCCACGCTGAACGGGGCGTGGTCGGAGAAGCGCTCGTCGCGGTAGATCGAGCAGCCGCGCAGGCGCTGGCGCAGGCCGGGGGTGACCAGCTGGTAGTCGATGCGCCAACCGACGTTGTTGGCGCGCGCCGCGCCACGGTTGCTCCACCACGTGTAGTCCTGCCCCTGCGGGTGCAGTACGCGGTAGGCGTCCACCCAGCCGCGGCCGGCAGCCGGGTCGTGCTCCCCGGGCAGGTCCGCGCACAGGCCGTTGAGCCAGTCGCGCTCCTCCGGCAGGCAGCCCGAGTTCTTCTGGTTGGACTTCCAGTTCCTGATGTCCAGGGCAGTGCGCACGATGTTCCAGTCCCCGCACAGCACGTAGTCGCGGCCGCTGGCCAGCCACTGCGCCAGGATCGGCCGCAGCCAGTCCATCACCTCGAACTTGAACCCCTGGCGCAGCTCGCCCGACGAGCCGGACGGGATATAGAAGGAGACCACGCTCAGATTGCCGAAGCGCGCCTCGATATAGCGGCCTTCGTCGTCGAACGGCGCCCAGCCCAGCCCGGTGCGGACCTCGTCCGGTTCGCGCCGGCTCCAGATCGCCACCCCGCTGTAGCCCTTCTTGGTGGTGGCATCGCGGTAGAAGCAGTGGTGGCCGTCCGGGCGGAACAGCGGGTCGGACAGCTGCGATTCCTGCGCCTTGGTCTCCTGGATGCACAGCACGTCGGCCTGCTGGCCGGCGAACCAGGCGCCGAAGCCCTTGGTGGTGGCCGAACGGATGCCGTTGGCGTTGAAACTGATGATGCGCATGGGAAACCGCTGACAGGCCCGGGACGGCACAGCATACCGCCCGCGCCAGCATTCCCCGAAGCCATGCTTTACCCTAGGCGCCTTCAATAGACGACAAAAAAGCGCATTACATGAGTGACCACCGTTCCCGCTTCCTGCAGCTGGCGCTGAACGCCGATGCCCTCCGCTTCGGCCAGTTCACCCTCAAGTCCGGCCGGGTAAGCCCCTACTTCTTCAACGCCGGCCGTTTCGACACCGGCCTGGCGCTGGCCCAGCTGGGCAACTGCTACGCCGACGCGGTCGAATCCTCCGGCGTCGCCTTCGACCAGCTGTTCGGGCCGGCCTACAAGGGCATCCCGCTGGCCACCGCCATCGCCTGCGAGTTCTCGCACCGCGGCCGCAACCTGCCGTTGACCTTCAACCGCAAGGAAGCCAAGGACCACGGCGAGGGCGGCACCCTGATCGGCGCCGACATGGCCGGCAAGCGCATCCTGATCGTCGACGACGTGATCACCGCCGGCACCGCCATCCGCGAGGCGCTGGCCATCATCCGCGCCGCCAACGGCATCCCGGCCGGCATCGTGGTCGCGCTGGACCGCCAGGAGATCGCCTCGGAGGATGACCGCCGCTCGGCCGCCCAGGCCGTGGCCGCCGAGACCGGCATCCCGGTGATCGCCGTGGCCAACCTGGCCGACCTGCTTGCATTCGCCTCCGGGAACCCGGAACTTGTCGGCTACCGCGAACCGTTGCTGGCCTACCGGGCCCGCTACGGAAGCAATCCAACGGGCTGACCGCAGGGGGCTGTCATGAGGCCGAATCCGTCCATCACCGGCACCGGCATGCTGCTGGTGCTGGCAGCACTGGCCATGCCGGCACCGGCGCCGGCCCAGGACAAGCCGGCCGACACCGGCAAGAAGCTCTACTGCTGGGATACCCCCCGCGGTGAACGGATCTGTTCGGACACCCTGCCACCCGAGGCCGTCAACAGCGCGCGCCAGGAGTTCAACGCGCGCAGCGGCCTGCGCAGCGCCGAGGTGCAGCGCGCGCTCAGCGCAGAGGAGCGTGCCGACGCGGAGCTTGCCGCCGCACAGGCGCAGGTGGATGCCGCGGCGGCCGAGACCCGCAAGCGCACCGAGCAGGCCATGCTGTCCACCTATGGCAGCGAGGACGCGCTGCGCCGCGTGTTCAACGAGCGCGCGGCGATCGTCGACAACAACATCAAGACCGCGATCTACAACGTCGGCAGCCTGCGCGAGGCGCTTGCCACCCAGCTGTCGGTCGCCGGCGACCGCGAACTGGCCGGGCAGAAGGTCACCGACAAGCAGGCACAGGACATCCGCCAGCGCCATACCGAACTGCTTGCCCAGCTGCGGCTGCAGGCGGCGTTCGAGCAGCAGCGCAAGGCACTGGACGTGGAGATCGCCGAAACCCTGGCCCGTTACCGCGAGCTCAAGGGCACCGGCGCGGCGGCCGATGCGGCCGATACCCCGGCGTCGCCGCCGGGCTGAGCGCGCCCCACAAGCGGAACCCCGCAAGCGGCCCACGGGCCGCTTTTTTGTTGCCGCCGTCCACCCACGCAGCCTCCGGGTCGCCCGCGCGGCCACGCCATTACCGCCCACCCTGCGGATTTTTTATGGCGTTTTTACGCCGCGGCCGGCCGGGCGCCATCGAACGTTTACGGCACCCGCGAGCACGATACCGCTCCTGGCACGGGCGGCCGCGCAGGCAATGGCGCCGTCGCTTCCCTTTCCATACGGTACGCCCGCCGCGCAGGCGGTCGCCCCGCTGAACCGAGGTTCCCAATGCCCGGCTGGCTTTTGTTCCTGTGCGGACTGGTGGCGCTGGTCGCTGCCGCCTACCTGCTGTACGCGGTCCTGCGTCCCGAGTCGTTCTGAGGAGCACGCCATGACCGAAGCCCTTGTCATCCTGCTGGCCGGCATCGCCCTGGCGTGGCCGCTGGGCCTGTACCTGGCGCGACTGATGCGCGGCACGCCCATGCGCATCGACCCGCTGTTCCAGTGGATCGAAAAGCCGCTGTACCGGCTGCTCGGCGTGGACCCCGGGCGCGCCATGTCCTGGCGCGGCTATGCCATCGCCTTCCTCGCCAGCAACCTGGTGCTGGCGCTGCCCACGCTGGCGGTGTTCATGACCCAGGCCTGGCTGCCGCTCAACCCCGACCAGGTACCCAACCTGCGCTGGGACACCGCGCTGCACACCCTGGTGTCGTTCCTGACCAACACCAACCAGCAGCACTACAGCGGCCAGGCGCAGCTGTCCTACCTGTCGCAGATGACCGCCATCACCGGCCTGCAGGTGATCACCCCGATGATGGGCCTGGCACTGGCGGTGGCCACGCTGCGGGCGCTGTTCGCGCGGGCGCCGGACCCCGCCACCGGCGCCTCCGCGGCACCCGCATCCGTCACCGTGGGCAACTACTACGCCGACGTGGTGCGCCTGTGCCTGCGCTTCCTGCTGCCGCTGTGCCTGGTATGGACGCTGCTGCTGGCCTGGCAGGGCGTGCCCTCGACGCTGGCCGCCGGCCCGCAGGCCACGCCGATCGACGCCAGCGCCGGCATGGCGACGCAGAAGATCCCGCTCGGCCCTGTGGCGGCGATGGTCGCGGCCAAGCAGCTCGGCGCCAATGGCGGTGGCTGGTACGGACCCAACAGCAGCTTCCCGCTGGAGAACCCGACGCCGCTGTCCAACGCGCTGGAACTGGTCGGCATCGTGCTGGTGCCGATGGCGGTGGTGTTCATGATCGGCGCCTTCACCGGCCGCCGCCGCTTCGGTGCGCTGGTGTTCGGCTGCATGCTCGGCATGTCGCTGCTGTCCACCTTCGGCACGGTGTGGCTGGAAGGGCACGGCGCCGGCGCTGCCAGCCCGTTGCTGATGGAGGGCAAGGAAGTCCGCTTCGGCGCCGACGGCACCGCACTGTGGGCCACGCTCACCACGCAGGTGCAGAACGGTTCGGTCAACGGCATGCAGGATTCGATGAGTCCGCTGGCCGGCATGGCCTCGCTGGTCAACATGCTGGTCGGTGCCATCTGGGGCGGCATCGGCTGCGGCCTGCAGCAGTTCCTGGTGTACCTGTTGCTGGCGGTGTTCCTGGCCGGGTTGATGACCGGGCGCACGCCCGAGCTGTTCGGCCGCAAGCTGGAAACGCCGCAGGTACGGCTGCTCGCCCTGCTGGTGCTGCTGCAGCCGATCACCCTGCTCGGCATGACCGCGCTGACCCTGGCCATCCCCGGCCTGGCCGGCACCTCCAACCCCGGCTTCCATGGCATCACCCAGGTGTTCTACGAGTTCACCTCGGCCTATGCCAACAACGGCTCGGGCTTTGAAGGGCTGGCCGACAACACGGTCTGGTGGAACCTCAGCTGCGCGCTGGTGCTGGCGCTGGGACGGTTCCCGGTACTGATCGTGCCACTGGCCATCGCCGCGCAGCTGGCCGGCAAGCGGCAGGCGCCGCAGGGCGCCGGCAGCCTGCAGATAGAAACCCCGACCTTCGCCCTGACCCTGGTCTGCGTGATCGTCGTCCTGACCGTGCTGCAGTTCATGCCGGCACTGGTGCTCGGCCCGGTGGCCGACCACCTGGGCCTGGCGCTGCAGGGAGCCTGACATCCATGAGCGCTTCGATGAACTCCCCTGTTTCCCGCCCGGCCACGCGCCGCCCCCCGCTGCTGGATGCCGCCAGCTGGCGGCACGCGCTGCGCGAATCGGTGCGCAAGCTCGCGCCGGCGCACCTGCTGCACAACCCGGTGATGGCGGTGGTCATGGCCGGTACCGTACTGGCGCTGCTGCTTACCCTCGGCGGCCAGGCACCGCTGGGCTTCGGCCT
This sequence comes from Stenotrophomonas acidaminiphila, assembly GCF_001431595.1. GTDB lineage: Bacteria > Pseudomonadota > Gammaproteobacteria > Xanthomonadales > Xanthomonadaceae > Stenotrophomonas > Stenotrophomonas acidaminiphila. Next base: position 26,040 of record NZ_LDJO01000072.1, on the reverse strand, counting down.
GGCGGTTACCGCGATCCTGCTGCTGACGGTGCTGTTCGGCAACTTCGCCGAAGCCGTGGCCGAAGCACGTGGCCGCGGCCAGGCATCGGCGCTGCGGCGTGCGCGCCAGGACCTGGTCGCGCGTCGCCTGGCGGCACCGCGGATCGGCGCGGCCGAAAGCGCGGTGGCGGCCGCGGCGCTGCGCCCGGGCGATCACGTGATCGTCGGTGCCGGCGAGTTCGTGCCGGCCGATGGCGAGATCGTGCTGGGGCTGGCCACCATCAACGAGGCCGCCGTCACCGGCGAATCGGCGCCCGTGCTGCGCGAGGCCGGCACCGACCGCTCCGGCGTGATCGGCGGCACCAAGGTGCTGTCCGACCAGATCGTGGTGCGCGTCACCGCCGAGCCGGGGCACAGCTTCCTCGACCGCATGATCGCGCTGGTGGAAGGCGCCAACCGGCAGAAGACGCCGAACGAGATCGCGCTGACCCTGCTGCTGGCGGCGATGTCGCTGACTTTCCTGGTGGTGGTGGCGACGCTGCCGGGGATCGCCGCCGCCGTCGGCGTGCGGCTCGATCCGCTGCTGCTGATCGCGCTGCTGGTGTGCCTGATCCCGACCACCATCGGCGGGCTGCTGCCGGCCATCGGCATCGCCGGCATGAACCGCGCGCTGCAGGCCAACGTGCTGGCCAAGTCGGGCAAGGCGGTGGAAGTGGCCGGCGACGTGGATGTGCTGCTGCTCGACAAGACCGGCACCATCACCTACGGCGATCGCCAGGCCAGCGCCTTCCATCCGCTGGCCGGCATCGAAGCCTGGCAGCTGCGCGAAGCCGCACTGCTGTCCTCGCTGGCCGACCCGACCCCGGAAGGCCGGTCGATCGTGCGCCTGGCGCGCGAGCAGGGCTGTGCCACGGCCGAACCAGACCAGGCCGACTACCTGGCGTTCAGCGCGCAGACGCGGATGTCCGGGGTGGATCTTGCGGACGGTCGCCGCATCCGCAAGGGCGCCGCCGATGCCATCACCGCGCATGTATCGGCGCTCGGCGGCAGCGTGCCCAACGAACTGCAGGCGCGCGTGGACCAGGTCGCACGCGGCGGCGCCACCCCGCTGGTGGTGTGCGAGGGCCGGCACGTGCTGGGCGTGGTCGAGCTGGCCGACGTGGTCAAGCACGGCATGCGCGAGAAGTTCGCGCAGTTGCGGGCGATGGGCATCCGTACGGTGATGATCACCGGCGACAACCCGCTGACCGCCGCGGCCATCGCCGCCGAGGCCGGCGTGGACGACTACATCGCCCAGGCCAGGCCCGAGGACAAGCTGGCGCGGATACGCAGCGAGCAGGCGGGCGGGCGGCTGGTGGCGATGGTCGGCGACGGCACCAACGATGCCCCGGCCCTGGCCCAGGCCGACATCGGGCTGGCGATGAACTCCGGCACCCAGGCCGCCAAGGAGGCCGGCAACATGGTCGACCTGGACTCGGATCCGGCCAAGCTGCTGGCGGTGGTGGAGGTGGGCAAGCAGCAGCTGATCACCCGCGGCGCGCTGACCACCTTCTCGCTGGCCAACGACGTTTCCAAGTACTTCGCGATCCTGCCGGCGTTGTTCGCCGCGGCGATCCCGTCGATGGCGGCGCTGAACGTGATGCAGCTGTCCAGCCCGCGCAACGCGGTGCTGGCGGCGCTGGTGTTCAACGCGCTGGTGATCCCGGCGCTGATTCCGCTGGCGCTGCGTGGCGTGCGCTTCCGCCCGGCCACGGCCACCGCGCTGCTGCGCCGGAACATGCTGGTGTATGGCGTCGGCGGCGTGCTGCTGCCGTTCGCGGCGATCAAGGCCATCGATCTTCTCCTCGTCCTGGTATTCGGCGCATGACCCCCAAGACCCCCACTGCCCTGTGGCGCCCGGCCATCGGCCTGTCGCTGTTCGCCCTGCTCGGTACCGGCCTGGCCTACGCCGTGCTCGCCACCGGCATCGCCGGCACTCTGTTCCCGGCCCAGGCCGGCGGCAGCCTGGTCCGCGACGCCGACGGCCGCGTACGCGGCTCGCTGCTGCTGGCCCAGCCGTTCGCCGGCGACGGCTACTTCCAGGCGCGGCCATCGGCCAGCGGCTACGACCCGATGGCCGCCGCCGGCAGCAACCTGGCGCGCGGCAACCCGCAACTGGCGCAGCGCGTGGCCGATGCCACCGCCGCGGTGGCGGCACGCGAACGGGTCGCACCAGCGCAGGTGCCGGCCGACCTAGTCACCGCCTCGGCCAGCGGGCTCGACCCGGAGCTGTCGCCGGCCGCGGCACGGCTGCAGGTGGCGCGCGTGGCGCGGGCACGCGGCTGGCCGCAGCAGCGCGTGCAGGCCCTGCTGGAACGCCACGTGCAGGCGCCCGGATGGGGCGTGCCCGGGCAGCCGCGGGTGAATGTGATCGCGCTGAACCTGGCCCTGGATGCCGCCGCGCATGCGCGTTGATTCCGCCCATGCCGGTGGCGGCGCACAATCGCGGCCATGAACGACTCCCGCAGCCGCCAGGCCGATGCGCTGGCCGATAGCCTGCAACGCGAGGCGGGCGGCAAGCTGACGGTTTTCCTCGGCGCCGCACCCGGCGTCGGCAAGACCTTCGCCATGCTCACCCGTGCGCAGGAGCAGCTGCGCCGGGGCGTGGACGTGGTCGCGGCCGTGGTGGAAACGCACGGCCGCGACGACACCGCCGCCCTGCTGGACGGCCTGCCGCTGATCGCCCTGCGCGAGGTCCAGTACCGCGCCCATCACCTGCAGGAGATGGACCTGGATGCGGTGCTGGCGCGGCGCCCGGCCCTGGTGCTGGTGGACGAACTGGCGCACCGCAACGCCCCCGGCAGCCGCCACGAACGGCGCTGGCAGGACGTGATGGAACTGCTCGACGCCGGCATCGACGTGTGGACGACCATCAACATCCAGCACCTGGAAAGCCTCAACGACGTGGTGATGCGCATCACCGGGGTACGCGTCGCCGAAACCGTGCCCGATGCGGTGTTCGACCGCCTGCACGACATCGTGCTGGTCGACCTGCCGCCGCGCGAACTGATCGAGCGCCTGCGGCAGGGCAAGGTATACGTGCCCGAGCAGGCGGCGCAGGCGCTGCAGGCCTTCTTCTCGCCCGCCAACCTCACCGCGCTGCGCGAGCTGGCCATGCAGGAGGCGGCCGACCGCGTCGACAGCAGCCTGCGCGAGACCCGCGCGGCGCGTGGCGAGGGCAACCTGCCGCTGCGGCGCCGGGTGCTGGTGGCGATCGACGGCGGCGGCCAGAGCGAATACCTGGTGCGCGTGGCCCGGCGCATCGCCGAGCGCCGCGATGCCCCGTGGACCGTGGTCACGGTGCAGCACCGCCGCCAGGACGAGGCCACCCGCCGCGAGATCGACGCCGCCTTCGCGCTGGCGCGCCGGCTCGGCGGCGATGCCGAACTGCTGCACGGGCCGGGCATCGCCGACGTGCTGCTGGACCACGCCGCGCACAACGCCGTCTCCACCCTGGTGCTGGGCCGCACCCGCGAACGGCCGCTGGCGCGGCTGTTCAACCAGACCCTGACCCAGCAGCTGATCCAGCGCGGCGCGCACTACGAGATCACCATCATCAGCACGCCGCAGGCGCGGGCCAGCGCGCGCCGGGCGCGGTTGTCGCTGGACCCGGAGAACTGGCGCCGGGATGCCGGGCTGGCGCTGCTGGCCACCGCCGTGGCCTGCGGGGCGGCATGGCTGGGCGAACGCTGGATCGGGCTGAGCGACCTGGCGATGGTGTTCATCGTCGCGGTGGTGCTGGTGGCCGCGCGCACGCGCATGGGCGCGGCGGTGCTGGCGGCCACGCTGTGCTTCCTGGCCTATAACTTCTTCTTCATCGCGCCGCGTTTCACCTTCGCCATCAACGCGCGCCAGGGCGTGATCACCGTGTTCCTGTTCCTGGCCGCGGCGCTGGTGGCCGGGCGACTGGCGTCGCGGCTGCGCATGCAGGTGGTGGCGCTGCGCGCGGCCAACCGCCATGCCAACGTGCGCCAGGCGCTGGGCCGGCAACTGGCCAGCGCCGTGGACAACGCGCAGGTGGCGCATGCCGGCCGGGTCGCGCTGGAGCAGGCGCTGGACGCACCGGCCTGGGTGCGGGTGGCGCACGACACCAGCACCGGCGGCAGCGCCGCGCCCGGCGACACCGACCTGGCCGCCGCCGACTGGGCGCTGCGCCACGGGCAGCCGTCGGGCCGCTTCACCGACACCCTGGCCGGCGCCGACTGGTGGTTCCTGCCGCTGCTCGATGGCGACGGGCATGGCATCGGCGTGGCCGGCCTGCGCTTCGACCACCAGCATCCGCGGCTGGCCCCGGAGCAGCGCCAGCTGGCCGAGGCGATGGTCGATGACATCGCCCAGGCGGCACTGCGCACGCGGCTGGTCGCCGACCTGGAGACCGCCCACCTGCACAACGAGACCGAACGCCTGCGCTCGGCGCTGCTGTCGTCGGTATCGCACGACCTGCGCTCGCCGCTGGCGGCGATGATCGGCTCGGCCGACAGCCTTTCCAGCTATGCCGAGGCGATGGATGCCGGCGACCGCCGCGCCCTGCTCGACACCATCGTGGTCGAGGGCGAGCGCCTGGACCGCTACATCCAGAACCTGCTGGACATGACCCGGCTCGGCCACGACGGGCTCAAGCTCAGCCGCGACTGGATCGGCGTCGACGAACTGATCGGCTCGGCGGCACGGCGCCTGCAGCGCTACCAGCCCGAAGCACTGCTGAAGCTGGACATCCCGCACGACCTGCCGCCGATCTGGGTGCATCCGGCGCTGGTCGAGCAGGCACTGTTCAACGTGATGGAGAACGCGGCCAAGTTCTCGCCGCCGGGTGTGGCGGTGGAAGTACGCGCGCGCGTGCGCGACGGCGAACTGTGCATCGAGGTGATCGACGAGGGACCCGGCATTCCCGACGCCGAGCGCCAGCGCATCTTCGACATGTTCTACAGCGTCGAGCGCGGCGACCGCGGCCGCCAGGGCACCGGCCTGGGCCTGACCATCTGCCAGGGCATGATCGGCGCGCATGGCGGCCATGTCGAAGCGCTGCCCGGCCGCGATGGACACGGTACGCTGGTGCGCATGACCCTGCCCCTGCTCCAGCCCCACCCGGAAGGCCCGCGCGACGATGGCTGAGCCCCCCGCCATACCGCCGGCGCGGGTGCTGGTGATCGACGACGAGGTGCAGATCCGCCGCTTCCTCGACATCTCGCTGCGCGCCCAGGGATACGCCACCATGCAGGCCGCCAATGGCGGCGAGGGACTGCGTGCTCTGGCCGGCGAGGGCGCCGACCTGGTGATCCTGGACATCGGCCTGCCCGACATGGAAGGCCACGAGGTGCTGGCCGAACTGCGGCAGTGGAGCCAGGTGCCGGTGATCATGCTCAGCGTGCGCGGTGGCGAGGCGGAGAAGGTGCGGGCGCTGGACAACGGCGCCAACGACTACGTGACCAAACCGTTCGGCACGCAGGAGCTGATGGCACGGGTGCGGGCGCTGCTGCGCGGCCGCAACGCCGATGGCGACGGCCAGGTGCCGCTGTTCGACGATGGCCACCTGCACATCGACCTGGCCCGCCGCGAGGTCCGCGTGGATGGTGCGGCGGTGGCGCTGACCCGCAAGGAGTACGCGCTGCTGGCGCTGCTGCTGCGCAACGCCGGGCGGGTGGTCACCCAGCCGCAGATCCTGCAGGAAGTCTGGGGCCCGAGCCATCGCCACGACACCCACTACCTGCGCATCCTGGTGGGCCGGCTGCGGCACAAGCTCGGCGACTCGGCGCTGCAGTCGCGCTACCTGTTCACCGAACCGGGCGTCGGCCTGCGCTTCCAGGCACCCTAGCGCCACGCGCCACCGGGCGCGCGTGCTGTGCCTCGCGGCGAACGGCCGGGCACCCGCGCGCGGCGCGGGTACCCCGGCTCAGAAGCCCAGTTCGGTGCCGGCCGGCAGCACCTGCCGCAGCTGCTCGCGGAACAGGCCCTTGATCCGCTCCAGCGCGTCCGCGTCGTCCGCCTCGAACCGCAGCACCAGCACCGGGGTGGTGTTGGACGCGCGCACCAGCCCCCAGCCGTCGCTGAAATCCGCGCGCAGGCCGTCGATGGTGGAGATGCGGGCGGCCGCGAACGGCGAATCCTCGGCCTGCGCGGCGGCCACCACCAACGCCACCTGCGCATGCTGGGTGCCTTCGGCCACCGCCACTTTCAGCTCCGGCGTGGAGACCGCATCGGGCAGTTCGTCGAACACCTCGGACGGATCTTCCTCGCGCTGCGCCAGGATCTCCAGCAGGCGCGCGGCGGCGTACAGGCCGTCGTCGAAGCCGTACCAGCGCTCCTTGAAGAAGAAGTGGCCGCTCATCTCGCCAGCCAGCTCGGCGTCGGTCTCGCGCATGCGCGCCTTGATCAGCGAATGCCCGGTCTTCCACATCATCGGGCTGCCGCCGTTGCGCAGGATGTAGTCGGCCAGGCGGCCGGTGCACTTGACGTCGTAGATCACCATCGCGCCGGGGTTGCGCGCCAGCACGTCGGCGGCGAACAGCATCAGCAGGCGGTCGGCGAACACGATCCGGCCATCGCGGGTGACCACGCCCAGGCGGTCGCCGTCGCCGTCGAAGGCCACGCCGAGGTCGGCGTCGAAACGCCGGACCATCTGCACCAGGTCCTCGAGGTTGTGCGGTTCGCTCGGGTCCGGGTGGTGGTTGGGGAACTGTCCGTCGACCTCGCAGTACAGCGGGATCACCTCGGCGCCGATGGCTTCCAGCAGCTGCGGGGCGACCGCGCCGGCGACGCCGTTGCCGGCGTCGGCCACCACCTTGAGCGGGCGGTCCAGCTGCACGTCGTCGGCGATGCGCTGCACGTAGTCGGCGATGACCTCGCGCTGCTGCAGCCCGCCCGGGGCATCGGCACGCTGCAGGCGGCCTTCGACGATGCACCGGTGCAGGTCGGTGATCGCCTCGCCGGACAGGGTTTCACCGCCGATGACGATCTTGAAGCCGTTGTAGTCCGGCGGATTGTGGCTGCCGGTCACCGCCACGCAGCTGCCGGCGCGCAGGTGGTACGCGGCGAAGTACACCACCGGGGTCGGCGCCATGCCGATGTCGATGACATCACAGCCGGCGCGGCGCAGGCCTTCGACCAGCCCGGCCACCAGTTCGGGGCCGGACAGGCGGCCGTCGCGCCCCACCACCACCTCGCGCAGGCCCTGGGCCTGCATCTGGGTGCCGATGGCCTGGCCGATCAGCGTGGCCACGGCCGGCGTCAGCTCGCTGCCGACCACCCCGCGGATGTCGTAGGCGCGGAAAATGCCGGCGGGCACCGTGCCGATGTCCATCTCGGGCGCCGGCTCATCCTCGCCGTTGCCCGCGCCGCGCACGCGCGCCGCCGCCACCGGCAGCGGTTCCTGCGCCAGCGCCTCGCTCAGGGTGACGCCACTGTCGGCATCGACCGCCTCGCCACCGCGCCGCAGCACAGGCAGGCGCAGGCGCTTGCGGCCGACCAGCAACAGCACCGCCGTCGCCAGCATCAGCAGCGCCACCGTCGCACAGGCCAGCATGCCCAGGCCCAGCGGGCCTTCGCTCATGTCGGGCATTTCCGCGACCACGCGCAGGCCGGTGTCGGCCACCGGCCGTGCCAGCGCATCGGCGCCACCGCCCAGGGCGGTATCGCCCCGACGCACGATGGTGAACCCGCCCTGGCGCAGGCCGAGGAAGGCCGAATCGGGCGAATCCAGCGCATCGAACACGGTGGTCAGGGGGTTCAGCGGCTGGCGCACGTAGACCACCGCCGGCCGCTCCTGCAGTCGCACCGGTGCGGCCAGCCCGAGGCGCGGCGCATTGCCGTCACGCACCACCCGCGCCACCGGCTTGCCTTCGCTCATCGCCAGTTCCAGCAGGGCCAGCCGCGAATAGCCGAACGCGGCCGGGTCGGCGTAGGCATCGGCCAGCGCACCGTCGAATACCTGCGCGTCGTCCACCCCGCCCCATTTTTCACGCACCGCCGATGCCACGGCCGCACCATCGCCCTGGGCCAGCGCGGCCTTGACCGGCTCCAGCTCGAGCTGGCGCGCGAACTGCGCGGTCTGCGCGGCAAGGGCCTTGTGCAGTTCCTGCACCGCCTGGTCGCGCGCCTGCTCCAGCCGGGCGCCGGTGCCGGCCTGCCGCCACTGCTCGAAGGCCCCCCAGCCGAACCAGCCGGCCAGCAGCACCAGCAGTGCCGCCAGCAGCGGCGTCGAACGGCCGAGCGCCGGGCGCGGGCGCCCGCTTTGGTTCCCTTGGCTCATCGTGCGTTTCCCCTGTCAGCGCACTCCGGTGTGGCCGAATCCACCCGTTCCACGCGCACTGTCGATGAAAGTATCCACCACCTGCAAGGTCACGCGGGCGATGGGCATGACAACCAGCTGGGCGACGCGGTCGCCCGGTTCGATGGTGAACGGCTCGCGGCCGCGGTTCCACACGCTGATCAGCAGCGGCCCCTGGTAATCGGCATCGATCAGGCCGGTACCGTTGCCCAGCACGATGCCATGGCGGTGGCCCAGCCCCGAGCGCGGCAGCACCACGGCGCACAGGCCCGGGTCGGCGATATGGATGGCGATGCCGCTGGGCAGCAGCGCCGCGTCGCCGGGTTCCAGCGTCATCGGCACTTCGATCGCCGCGCGCAGGTCCATGCCGGCGCTGGCCTCGGTGGCATAGGCCGGCAGCGGCCAGGCATCGCCGAAGCGGGGGTCCAGCAGCTTCACCTGCAATGGGTGCGGGGCGGCATCCATGTTCATGCGTCCAGTCTCTCCGCGATCAGGTCCAGCAGTTGTTCGGCCAGCTGCGTCTTGGCGGTACCCGGAAACGCGCGCTGGCCATCGCCCCAATAGGCGGTCGCCGCGTTCTGGTCGCTCTCGAAGCCGCCGCCGGCGATGCCGACCTGGTTGGCGATGATCAGGTCCAGGTGCTTGTCGGCGAGCTTGCCACGCGCGTACTTCTCCACGTCGTGGGTCTCGGCGGCAAAGCCGACCACCAGCTTCAGCGCCTGCTCCTGGGTAGCCACCTCGGCCAGGATGTCCGGGGTGCGCACCAGCTCCAGGGTCAGCGTCTGGCTGCCCGCGGTCTTCTTCAGCTTCTGCTGCGCCACCTGGCGCGGGGTGTAGTCGGCCACGGCCGCCGCGCCGATGTAGATGTCGGCCGGCAGCGCGGCCAGCACCGCCTCGCGCATCTGCGCGGCCGAGCGTACGTCCACCCGCTGCACGCCGGCCGGCGTCGGCAACTGCACCGGGCCACTGACCAGCACCACCCGCGCGCCACGGCGTGCGGCCGCGGCCGCCAGCGCGTAGCCCATCTTGCCGCTGGAGCGGTTGCCGACATAGCGCACCGGGTCCAGGTCCTCATACGTCGGCCCGGCGCTGATCAGCACGCGCATGCCCTGCAGCCGGTCCGGCACGGCCGCAACCGCCGCGGGCGCGGCCTGGCCGGCCAGCGCGGCGACGATGGCCTCCGGTTCGCTCAGCCGCCCGGGGCCGGATTCGCCCTCGGCCAGCGGGCCGTCCTCCGGCCCGATCACCTGCGCGCCGCGCTCGCGCAGCAGCGCGATGTTGGCCTGGGTGGCCGGATGCAGCCACATCCGGTGGTTCATCGCCGGGCACACCGTCAGCGGCGCGGTCGTGGCCAGGCACAGCGTGGTGACCAGGTCGTCGGCATGGCCGTGCGCCAGCCGCGCCAGCAGGTCGGCGGTGGCCGGGGCGATGACGATGCGGTCTGCCCAGCGTGCCAGTTCGATATGGCCCATCGCCTGTTCGGCGGCGCTGTCCCACAGGGTGGTGCGCACCGGTTGCCCTGACAGGGCCTGGAAACTCAACGGCGTGACGAACTGCTGCGCACCGTCGGTCATGGCCACCTGCACGTGGGCGCCGGCGTCGCGCAGGCGGCGCACCAGCTCCAGCGATTTGTAGGCGGCGATGCCGCCGCCGACGCACAGCAGCAGCTTCTGTCCGTCCAGCGGCCGGGAGGGCGCATGGACACTGTGGGGAAAGCCGGTCACTTGGGAAATCCTACCTGCACAAGAATCTTTAGCTTACCCGAAGGGTCCGTGACGACTTATTACCCTGCACACGCTTGACGGCCACCCTGAGGCCATGCACATCCGCCACTGGCCCGACTCCGAACGCCCCCGCGAAAAGCTGCTGGCACAAGGGGCCAGCGTCCTGTCCGACGCGGAGCTGCTGGCCATCTTCCTGGGCTCGGGCCTGCCCGGCCAGGATGCGATACGGACCGCACGCGAGATGCTGCACTTACATGGCCCGCTGCGGCAGTTGATGGACCATGGCGCGCGCGAGTTGATGCGGGTGCCGGGCCTGGGCCCGGCCCGCGCCTGCCGGCTGGTGGCGGCACTGGAGCTGGGCCAGCGCCACCTGGCCTCGGACCTGGAGCGCGGCACCACCCTCACCGACCCGGACTCGGCCGGCCGTTATTTCGTGCAGCGGCTGCGGCCGCGGCCGCACGAGGTGTTCGCCGCCCTGTTCCTGGACAGCCGGCACCGGGCACTGGCCTTCGAGGAGCTGTTCCGCGGCACCATCGACGGCGCCGAGGTGCACCCGCGCGAACTGGTGCGCCGGGCCCTGGCACACAACGCAGCGGCAGTGATCGTCGGCCACAACCATCCTTCCGGCAGCGCCGAACCGTCGGCGGCCGACCGTACCGTCACCCTTCGCCTGCGCGAGGCACTGGCCCTGGTTCAGATACGGCTGCTGGACCACTTCGTCATCGGCGATGGCCCGCCGGTGTCGCTGGCGGCCCGCGGCTGGATGTAGCCGGATGCGCCTGCCCGCCGGCCCCCGCCCCGGGCGTGACGCGCCTGCACCGGTCTTCCGGGACAGGCATGGCAGCCCCATCGCACGGCACGGCCGCAGGCCATGCAAGCCCCGGCCGCAGCCTGCACGCGCTGTTGACTTCGCTGACCGGCCGCGCCGCCGCGGGAGCAGCGGCCCCGCCGGTCGGGTAAAATGTTCAGTTCCGCGCTCCAAGCAGACAGTCACGTGAAATCCCTACTCCGCGCCCTGATCGGCCAAGGCATCGAAGCCTTGCGCGCCAACGGCACCCTGCCTGCCGACACCCTGCCGCCGGATTTCGTGGTCGAACGACCCAAGACCCGCGAGCACGGCGATTTCGCCACCAATGCCGCGATGCTGCTGGCCAAGGCCGCACGCAGCAACCCGCGCGCGGTGGCGCAGGCGCTGGTCGCGGCGCTGCCACCCAGCGACGACGTCGCCAGCGTCGAGATCGCCGGCCCGGGCTTCATCAACTTCAAGCTGGCGCCGGTGGCATTCCAGCGCGAGGTCGCCAGCGTGCTGCGCGAAGGCGCGGACTACGGCCGCAACCTGGGCGGCAACGGCCGCAGCGTCGGCGTCGAGTACGTCTCGGCCAACCCGACCGGCCCGCTGCACGTCGGCCATGGCCGCGCCGGCGCGATCGGCGACTGCATCGCCCGCGTGCTGGAAGCCAACGGCTGGAATGCCAGGCGCGAGTTCTACTACAACGACGCCGGTGTGCAGATCGAGAACCTGGCCCGCTCGGTCCAGGCACGCGCACGCGGCTTCAAGCCGGGCGACGAACAGTGGCCGGCCGAGGCATACAACGGCGAGTACATCGCCGACGTCGCCAAGGCCTACCTGCTCGGCCAGACCGTCGAGCTGGAAGGCAGCCAGGTGGTCGGTGCCGGCGATGCCGGGGACATCGACGCCATCCGCCGTTTCGCCGTGGCCTACCTGCGCAACGAGCAGAACCAGGACCTGGCTGCGTTCGGCGTGGATTTCGACATCTATTTCCTGGAAAGCTCGCTGTATACCGACGGCAAGGTCGCCGAGACGGTGGACCAGCTGGTCGCCTCCGGCCACACCTACGAGGAAGGCGGCGCGCTGTGGCTGCGCTCGACCGATTTCGGTGACGACAAGGACCGCGTGATGCGCAAGTCCGACGGCACCTACACCTACTTCCTGCCGGACGTGGCCTACCACCTGAGCAAGTGGCAGCGTGGTTACGAGCGCGCCATCACCGAACTGGGCGCCGACCACCACGGCTCGCTGGCGCGGGTGCGCGCCGGCCTGCAGGCGCTGGGCGTGGGCATTCCCCAGGGCTGGCCGGAATACGTGCTGCACCAGATGGTGACGGTGATGCGCGGCGGCGAGGAAGTGAAGCTGTCCAAGCGCGCCGGCAGCTACCTGACCCTGCGCGACCTGATCGACGAGGTCGGCAGCGATGCGGTGCGCTGGTTCCTGATCGCGCGCAAGCCCGATTCCCAGCTGACCTTCGACATCGACCTGGCACGCCAGCAGAGCAACGACAACCCGGTGTTCTACGTGCAGTACGCGCATGCCCGCGTCTGCTCGCTGCTGCGGCAGGCGCAGGAGAAGGGCATGGACTACGACCAGGCGATGGGCCTGTCCGCGCTGGCGCAGCTCGACGACGCGGCGTCGCTGGAGCTGATGAACGAAATCTCGCGTTACCCGGAAGTGGTCGAGGCCGCCGGCGTGTCGCTGGAACCGCACCTGGTGGCGCAGTACCTGCGTGAATTGGCGCACGCCTTCCACACGTGGTATCACGGGACGCCGGTACTGGTGGACGATGCCGCCACCCGCAACGCCCGGCTGGCACTGGCCGGCGCCGCGCGGCAGACGCTCGCCAACGGGCTGGGCCTGTTGGGCGTGAGCGCGCCGGAAAAGATGTAAGCAAGGAGACGTTGCAGAAATGGCAGCACGACGCGGCAAGAGCCAGGCCCGGCGCAACAGCGGCAACGGTACGCCCGGCTGGGTATGGCTGGTCGCCGGCGCGGCGATCGCGGCCGTGGTGTTCCTGGCCGCCCCGAACCTGTTCAAGAAGGAAGGCGACGGCTTCCTGCGGGTCGGTCCCCAGCCCAACCCGGACGCACAGCCGGCCCCGGTCGCCGATGCCGACATCGACGCCGGCGCCGACCTCCCCCGTCCAGCCGCGCACGATGGCGCGCAGCCGGCGGAGAAGCCGGCCGCGACCCAGTACGACTTCTACACCCTGCTGCCGGGCAAGGAAGTGCAGATGTCCGACGCCGAGCTGGCCGCCAGCGCGCGTGCCGAGGAACAGCGCCGAAGCCAGGCCGCGCGGGCAGCGCAGGCCAGCGAAGCGCAGCGCGCGCAGGCTGCCCTGGAAGGGCGCCCGGTACCGGCGGCCGCCGCACCGCTGCCGGCACCGATCAGCGAGACGCCGCGCCAGGCCGCAGCCGCAGGCACGCCGGCCGGCACCGCGACGGCCACCCCGGCACCTGCCGTGGCCGCAGCCGACAGCGCACCCAGGCGGGCGGAGCCAGCGGCACCGGCAACCGCGGCGGGCGGCGACAACGTCCGCTACATCCTCCAGGCCGGCGCCTTCGGCGCTTCCGGCGACGCCGAGGCGACCAAGGCCAAGCTGGCGATGATGGGCCTGGCCGCCCGCGTCGAATCGGCGCAGATCAACGGCAACACCGTCTACCGCGTGCGCATGGGCCCCTACGGCACCGCCAGCGAACTGGCCGAGGCCAAGGCCAAGCTCAACGGCAGCGGCCTGCAGGCGATGGCCATCAAGGCGCAGTAACACCGCTTTGGCGGTGTTACCCCAATGTCTGCTGCGCAGACATCGGGCCCCACGCCCTTTTCTTCCACAACCCTGCGCCTGTCGGCGCGCCACGGTGACACCGCCACGGCGGTGTTACCCCAATGTCTGCTGCGCAGACATCGGGCCCCACGCCCTCTTCTTCCACAACCCTGCGCCTGTCGGCGCGCCCCCTTGTCTCAAGGGGGCTGTGGCTCCGGCGGGAACATCGTGGGTGCGGGGCTTGCCACGCACAGGATTTGGCAAAGTGCACCATTCGCGGCAGGCTCCGCGTCTACGAGCCCCGTGTTCTGCGAGGTGCGGAAATCGTGGGCGCAGTGATGTCGCTACAGAGGCTTCACCCCGCGTTTGTGAAACAAACCTTGGGTCCCGTGCCTGTTTTTTCCCACAACCCCGCGCCTGTCGGCGCGCCCCCTTGGCTCAAGCGGGCTGGGTCTCCGCTGGGTGGGCGCCATGGGCATGCGCGTTGACGCGATGGACGTGTTCGGGGTGTCCGCATCACGCCAGCGCCGGTGCTCCGCGAAGGTGCGAAAATCGATGGCCTCTTCTCCCTGGGAAACCGTCATGTCCAAGACCGTCCTGATCACCGGCGCCACGTCCGGTTTCGGTGCCGCCGCCGCCCGTCGCTTCGCCGCCGCCGGCTGGAAGGTGATCGCCACCGGCCGCCGTGCCGAGCGCCTGCAGCCGCTGGTGGACGAGTTCGGGGCCGAGCGGGTGCACGCCGCGGTCTTCGACATCCGCGATCCGGCGGCGATGGAGGCGGCACTGGCGGCGTTGCCGGCGGCGTTCGGTGGCATCGACCTGCTGGTCAACAACGCCGGCCTGGCGCAGGGCACCGCCGCTGCCCAGCACGCCAGCCTGGAGGACTGGCGCACGATGATCGATACCAACGTCACCGCGCTGGTCACCCTGACCCATCACCTGCTGCCGCGGCTGATCGAACGCCGCGGGGCGATCATCAACATCAGTTCCACCGCCGCCATCTACCCGTATCCGGGCGGCAACGCCTATGGCGGCACCAAGGCCTTCGTCAGCCAGTTCTCGCTGGGCCTGCGCGCCGACCTGCACGGCACCGGCGTACGCGTGACCGCGATCGAGCCGGGCATGGCCGAGACCGAGTTCACCCTGGTGCGCACCCATGGCAACCAGGCCGCCTCGGACCAGCTGTACAAGGGCGCCAACCCGATGACCGCACAGGACATCGCCGAGCAGATCTTCTGGGTCGCCACCCTGCCGCCGCACCTGAACGTCAACCGCCTGGAGCTGATGCCGGTGAGCCAGTCGTTCGCCGGCTTCCAGGTCGCGCGCGAAGGCTGATGCCGGCGACACGGACGGGCATGCCGGCGGCTGCGATGCGATGGGTTGTTCCCATGCCTGCCCTCGACGCTGGCGCCCATCCCGGCACTGCGCGCAGCACAGGCCGCAAATGAGAAGGGGCGGGCACCGCCCGCCCCCTCGTCAGCGCGGCGATGGCCGCGGCCCGCTCAGCCCAGCGGCTCGTCCGACAGGTAGGTGTAACCGGTCAGGCCCGCTTCCAGCGCGGCGTCCAGCTCGGCGGCACGCTCGGCCGGCAGGTTGGCCGCGGCCACGCGTTGCCGGTAAGCCGCGCGCAGGTCGTCCAGGCGGTAGCCG
The DNA here is from genome assembly GCF_001431595.1 of Stenotrophomonas acidaminiphila. Classification (GTDB taxonomy): domain Bacteria; phylum Pseudomonadota; class Gammaproteobacteria; order Xanthomonadales; family Xanthomonadaceae; genus Stenotrophomonas; species Stenotrophomonas acidaminiphila. The sequence goes on along the minus strand of NZ_LDJO01000072.1, from coordinate 10,828 downwards.
ACGTAATCGAGCATCACGTCGGTGGTGTCGCCGCGACGCTGCTGGGCGATGCGATAGCCGCTGCCATCGACCGTGACTTCCACCGCGTCGGTATCGCCGAACAGATTGTGGATGTCGCCGAGGATTTCCTGGTAGGCGCCGACCAGGAAGAAGCCGATGCGGTAGCTCTCGCCATGGCCCACCGAGTGCAGCGGCAGCGAGCTGTCCAGGCTCTCGTTCTCGACGTAGGTCTTGACCATGCCGTCCGAGTCGCAGGTCATGTCGGCGATCACGCCGCGGCGGTCCGGGCGCTCGTCCAGGCGCTCGATCGGCACGATCGGGAACACCTGGTCGATGGCCCAGGCATCGGGGATCGACTCGAACACGCTGAAATTGACGAAGTACTTGTCGACCAGGCGGTCGTTCAGCTCGTCCAGCGCGGGGCGATGGCTCTTCTCGTCGTAGCTCAGGCGCGCGCGCACGCCGTTGGCGATGGCGTAGAACAGGTCGTCGATGCGCGCACGCTGCGGCAGGTCGATCTGGCCGAGGGCGTAGGCGCTCAGGCCTTCGGCGTGGAAGTGCTGGGCTTCCTGGAACAGCTCCACCGCCGGGCGCTGGTCCAGTTCGTCATGGATCTCGCGCAGGTGGCGGATCGCGGCCGGTTCGTCGTCATGCGCCTCGGGGATGCGGCCATCGGCGGCCTGCTCCACTTCGGACACGTTGGCGATCAGCACCGCGTGGTGGGCGGTCATCGCGCGGCCGCACTCGGTGACGATGCGCGGCGGCGGCAGCGCGTGCGCTTCGCAGGCCTCGGCCAGCGGCTGCACGATGTTGCTGGCGTAGGCGTTCAGGCCGTAGTTGATCGAGCAGTAGCTGCGCGAGCGGGTGCCTTCGTAGTCGATGCCCAGGCCACCGCCGACGTCGACGTGGCTGATCTTCGCGCCCAGGCGCGAGAGCTCGACGAAATAGCGGGTGGCCTCGCGCATGCCGTTGGCGATGTCGCGCACGTTGCTGATCTGGCTGCCCATGTGGAAGTGCAGCAGGTTCAGGCAGTCGGCGTACTCGGTATCGCGCAGCGACTTCCACAGGTCCAGCAGCTGGCGCGGCGACAGCCCGAACTTGGCCTTGTCGCCGCCGCTGTTCTGCCACTTGCCGGCACCCAGCGATGCCAGGCGCATGCGCACGCCCAGGCCCGGCTTCACGTCCAGCGCCCTGGATTCCTCCAGCACCAGCTTCAGCTCGGAGGGCTTCTCGATGACGATATAGGTCTGCAGGCCGAGCTTGCGGCCGATCAGCGCCAGGCGGATGTACTCGCGGTCCTTGTAGCCGTTGCAGACGATCAGCCCGCCCGGCCGGCTCAACGCCAGCACCGCCATCAGCTCCGGCTTGGAGCCGGCTTCCAGGCCGAAACCCTCGCCATGGTGGCTGGCCAGGGTACCGGCCACGCCGCGGTGCTGGTTGACCTTGATCGGATAGACCGCGGTGTAGCCGCCACGGTAATCCCAGTCACGCTGGGCCTGGGCGAAAGCCGCCTGCAGCTTGCCCAGACGCTCGCCGAGGATGTCCGGGAACCGCACCAGCAGCGGCAGTTTGGCGCCGGCGGCACGCGCCGAATCGACGATTTCCGGCAACGACACGGCCGGGCCCCGCGCGCCGGTGGGGCGCACCACGACATGCCCGGCGGCATCGACGTCGAAATAACCGTCGGACCAGTGCGGGATCGAATAGGTCTTGCGGGCCTGGTCGAGGGACCAATCGCTCATCGGCGTAGCAACTCTCGGCTGTGGATAAAAAGGACGCGCATTCTAACGCCAGCGGGGCAAGGGTCCGTTACAATCCGCGCCCGCGCCTTCCGCCCTCCCGCTCCGGAGCGGGATCCAGGGGCGGAAATACGGCGCAGACCCCGTCGTACCGGGCTTTGCCGCCCCCCTCGCCCGCCCTCCGGGGCACCTTTTCCCGCCCGCGGGAGAAGGGAAAAGTCCATTGCACCCAGGAATCCCCATGACCACCCTCGACAACTGGTTCATCGAACACTTCCAGCCGACCGGCTCGGCCATCGGTTTCCGCATCACCGGCAAGCTGGACGAAGTGCAGTCGCCGTTCCAGAAGATCGAGATCTACGACAGCACCGACTGGGGCAAGCTGATGGTCATCGATGGCGCCATGATGCTGACCACCAAGGACAACTTCTTCTACCACGAGATGATCAGCCACCCGGTGCTGTTCACCCACCCGGCGCCCAGGCGCGTGGTGATCATCGGCGGCGGCGACTGCGGCACCCTGCGCGAGGTGCTCAAGCACCCGGGCGTTGAAAGCGCCACCCAGTGCGACATCGACGAGCAGGTCACGCGCATGGCCGAGAAGTACTTCCCGGAGCTGTGCGAGTCCAACGGCGATACCCGTGCCGAGCTGCTGTTCGACGACGGCGTGGCCTACATGGCCAACTGCGCGCCGGGCAGCGTCGACGTGGTGATCGTGGACTCCACCGACCCGGTCGGCCCGGCCGAGGGCCTGTTCAACAAGGCCTTCTTCGAAAGCTGCTTCCGCGCGCTGAAGGACGACGGCCTGCTGGTGCAGCAGAGCGAATCGCCGCTGGCGCTGCTGGACCTGATCAAGGACATGCGCGCGGAGATGGGCAAGGCCGGCTTCCAGTCGTTCAAGACCCTGCCGTTCCCGCAGCCGTGCTACCCGACCGGCTGGTGGTCGGTGACCGTGGCCAGCAAGCAGGCCGGCTTCGGCTTCGGCTTCCGCCAGGAAGACGCCGCCGCCAAGCCGTTCGACACGCTGTACTACACCGCCCCGCTGCACACCGGCGTGCTGGTCAGCCCGCCGTTCGTGGCCAAGGCGCTGGGCGAGTAAGCCCGCGCCACACCGCAGCGACGTACCCCAACCCCGCGCCGGCCACCGGCGCGGGGTTTTCGTTGGTTCTCCAGGCGCCGCGCATCCCCCGGGCCACCCGGCTGCCGAACGCAGCCATCACGCTGCCTGGCACGGCGCCTCGCCCGGAGGGCCCTGGAACCATGCCGGACGACCCATTGACTACAACTGTAGTCAATCGCTAGCTTCGGACGGGTTCTCCAACGTAGGCCAATCGATGCGTCCCATTGCCCGGGTATGTGGTTTCGTCCTGCTGACGTGCAGCGCAGTCGCCCTGGCCAAGCAGCCTCCCACGGCCGATGAACTGCGCCGCCTCGTCGACAGCTACGCCGATCACCGTGGGTTCAACGGGACGGTGCTGGTGGCGCGGGGAGACCAGGTGCTGCTGCGCGCCGCCTACGGCCAGGCCAATGTTGAATGGGCAACGCCCAACCGGGTGGAAGGGCGCTATCGGGTCGGCTCGCTGAGCAAGCCGCTGGTCGCCACGCTCACCATGCAACTGGTCCAGCAGGGCACGCTGCGGTTGGACGGGACACTGGGCGAATACCTGCCGGCGCTCTACGCCGGGACGCCTGCGGCGAAGGTGACGGTGGCCCAGCTGCTCAGCCACACCTCGGGGCTTGCCGACGTCCCCGGGCGCTACACCGACCCGTGGTGGCAGACCGCCGCGCGCCGCAGCTATGCGCCGATGGACTTTGCGCGTGAGTGGATCAAGCCGACGCTCCTGGAAAATCCGGGCCAGCAGTGGCGATACAACAACAATGGCTTCTTCCTGCTCGGCCTGCTGATCGAACAGGCGACCGGGCAGCCTCTTGCGGACAACCTGCAGGAGCGGATCTTCGCCCCGGCAGGCATGGCCGCCAGTGGTGTTTTCAACGGCAGGTCGGTGCTGGAACGGCTCGCCGAAGGCTACACCCGCACCGCGGAAGGCACCCTGGTGCAGCCACAGTGGATCGACCCGAGCGTGTCGTTCGCGGCGGCGGGCATCTACACCACGGTCGACGATCTCTACCGCTTCGACCGGGCGCTGTATGGTGAGCGCCTGCTGAGCCACGACACGCGGCGGCAGATGCTGACAGCGCAGGCGTCGCACCATGGGTTCGGGTGGAATGTCGATGACTGGACACTGCCCGATGGCGCCAGGCTGCAGGTCGTCTCCCACACCGGCAGCGTACCGGGCTACCAGAGCTATTACCTGCGGTCCGAGTCGCACGAGGACTGCGTCATCATCCTCGACAATTTCTGGCAGGGCGCGCTTGTGGTGACGATGGGCCAGGACCTCATGGAGGTGCTCAACGGCAAGCCGATGCAACCGGCAAAGCGGAGCCTGGACGACCTGCTGACCCCGATCGCCTATCGCCAGGGGCCCAAGGCCATGACGGCGGCCTATGAAGGGCTGGGGGTGCGCCGCGACGACTACGACCACAGCGAGAGGGCGCTGAACGCGCTGGGCTACACGTTCCTTCGCGCGGGCCGCAAGGACGAGGCGGTCAGCGTATTTGAATGGGGCGTGGCGGCATATCCCGGTTCGGCCAACACCCACGACAGTCTCGGGGAGGCGTATCGCGCGGCGGGGCGGCTGGATGAAGCGCGCCAAAGCTACCGCACCGCCCTGAAGCTCGATCCGGCCAGCCGCAGCGCCCGCGCGGCGCTGGAAGCAATGGGCACGGACAAACAACCCGGAGGCAGCAGCGATTGAGGCATCGGTACCGCCCGCCATGTCCGCGCCTGGGCCTGGCGCGCTCCTTTCCCGCATGGGGCCCTGTCCCGCCGGATCGCCTTCATGGCCAGGGCATCGGGCGGACAACCCGGGGGCTCCGCCCAGAATGACTCCGTAGCGACACGAGGTCTTTCGTCTGCCGCCCCTCGCGGGGCCCGCTGGCCCACAGGACCCCGCGGCTTCAGCACAGGAGACAGCTCCCAGGCCGCAGCCTGGGAGCCCACTGCAGCGGCGGTACCGACTACCGGCCGGCCTGCCCGGGAACGCATGCCACTGTCCACGGCCCGCCCGCCGCGGCGGGCAACACCGGCAGCGGCCCGCCAGCCGCGCTCAGCCTTGGAAATCGCGCCAGTGCGGAATGCCGTGCCGGCCCGCAATCCAACGCCCGTACATCCCCATCGACAGGCCGAACAGCACGCCGGCCAGCACCATGGCCTGCAGCACCATGCCCACCGGCATCTGCGAACGGCGCCAGCCCACCAACCACATCACCAAGCCCCAGGTCGGCCCGAAGAAGCCCCCCATCAGCAAGGCATTCGGGACAAACCCCATCATGAGCGGCGGCGGCACGCGGAAACCGAGCTTCCACAACCCCCGGTAGAGCAACGGCTCGGACGTGCCGCGCGGCAGCCCCTTGCCATCCAGCATCGCCAGGGCCCGCTGCAGGCGCTGGCCGAATTCACCGTCCACGGTCGCCATGGTTCAGAGCGCGTCGGCGTCGAGCTCGCCGGTGCGGATGCGCACCACGCTGCCCAGGTCGTACACGAACACCTTGCCGTCGCCGATCTTGCCGGTGCCGGCGGCCTTGACGATGGCCTCCACCACCTCGTCGGCCTGGGCGTCGGTGACCGCGACCTCGATCTTCACCTTGGGCAGGAAATCGACCACGTACTCGGCGCCGCGATACAGCTCGGTGTGGCCCTTCTGCCGGCCGAAGCCCTTGACCTCGGTGACGGTGATGCCGGCCACGCCGCGCTCGGCGAGCGCCTCGCGCACGTCGTCCAGTTTGAACGGCTTGACGATGGCCATGATCATTTTCATCGGTCGTTTCCCTGTCTGTGTGCCGGGGAAAGCATAGCCTGCCCGGCGCTGACCCGGCAGGCGCGGGGCGTGCCGCACGGACGGCAAGGGATTATCCTGATGTCCCCACGCAACAGAGCCCGATGGCCGCGATTGCCGGCGGCGCCTAACCTGCCAGCCTGCCCCTGCGGAGAGCACCCCATGATCGACCTCAACCACATCGATGCGCTGGCCCGCCGCCTGAGCGACCTGGTGCCACCGGGCCTGCGCGAATCGCGCGAGGAACTGCAAGCCACTTTCAAGAGTGCGCTGCAGGCCGGCCTGGCCAAACTGGACCTGGTCACCCGCGAGGAGTTCGAAGTGCAGCGCGCCGTGCTGCTGCGCACCCGCGAGAAGCTGGACGCGCTGGAACAGGCTGTCGCCGCACTGGAAAAGCGCCCCACCGGCGACGCCTGAGCCACGCCCATGAGCCTGGCGCTGGTGCACAGCCGTGCCCGCGCCGGGGTGGATGCGCCGCCAGTACGGGTCGAAGTGCACCTGTCCGGCGGGCTACCCTGCACCCAGATCGTGGGCCTGCCCGAAGCGGCGGTACGCGAATCGCGCGACCGGGTGCGCGCGGCCATTCTCTGCGCGCAGTTCGAGTTCCCGGCCCGGCGCATCACCATCAACCTGGCCCCGGCCGACCTGCCCAAGGACGGCGGCCGTTTCGACCTGCCCATCGCACTGGGCATCCTCGCCGCCAGCGGCCAGATCGACCGCCAGGCGCTGGCCGCGCACGAGTTCATCGGCGAGCTGGCGCTGACTGGCGAACTGCGCGGCGTGGACGGCGCGCTGCCCGCGGCCATCGCCGCGGCGCGTGAACAGCGCACGCTGGTGGTGGCGCCGGACAACGCCGACCAGGCCGCGCTGGCACGGCAGGCGACGGTCAAGGTCGCGCGCACCCTGCTGGAAGTCTGCGCCGCCCTGGCTGGCGAGAAGGCCCTGCCCGACGCGCAGGTCAGCACCTGCGAACCTGCACCGCTGCCGGACCTGGCCGACGTGCGCGGCCATGCGCAGGCCCGCCGCGCACTGGAGATCGCTGCCGCCGGCGGCCACCACCTGCTGCTGGTCGGCTCGCCCGGCTGCGGCAAGACCCTGCTGGCCTCGCGGCTGCCCGGCATCCTGCCCGAGGCCAGCGAGGCCGAAGCCCTGGAAACGGCGGCCATCGCCTCGGCCGGGCGCCACGGCGTGGACCCGGCACGCTGGCGGCAACGGCCCTATCGCGCCCCGCACCACACGGCCAGCGCCGTCGCCTTGGTCGGCGGCGGCGCACTGCCGCGGCCCGGCGAGATCTCGCGGGCGCACAACGGCGTGTTGTTCCTGGATGAATTGCCCGAATGGAAGCGGCAGACGCTCGAGGTGCTGCGCGAGCCGCTGGAATCGGGCGTGGTCACCATCGCGCGGGCCGCGCGCAGCACCGAGTTCCCGGCCCGCTTCCAGCTGGTGGCGGCGATGAACCCATGCCCGTGCGGCTGGGCCGGCGACCGCAGTGGCCGGTGCCGCTGCTCGGCCGATGCGATCGCCCGCTACCGCGCGCGCATCTCCGGCCCGCTGCTGGACCGCATCGACCTGCAGCTGCAGGTGCCACGGCTGCCACCGTCCGAACTGCGCGGCGATGCTCCGCCCGCCGAAACCAGCGCCGCCGTGCAGGCCCGGGTAGCGCAGGCGCGTACCCGCCAGCTGCAACGCGCCGGTACCCCCAACGCCCGCCTCGACCCGGGACAGACCCTGCGCGATTGCGTGCTGACCGCCGCCGACCAGGCCATGCTCGAACAGGCGATGGAACGCCTGCAGCTGTCCGCACGCTCGATGCACCGCATCCTGCGCGTGGCCCGCACCATCGCCGACCTGGCCGGTGGCGGCCCCATCGAACGCACGCACCTGGCCGAAGCCATCGGCTACCGCCAGCTGGATCGCGCCTGCCCGGATGGCTCACCGTAAAGCGGGCAGTGCCCCGAGTGGGGATGCCGCCGACGTTGACAGATTCGCTTTCTGGGAACTCCAGGTAACAGCAGCAGGAACAGATGCGAAGCGAGAACGGATAAACAACAAGCCCCGCGTGAGCAGGGCTTGTTGTTATTCACATATGGCTGAACTCTATTCCTGTCGATGGTTTATAAACGCCTGAGATCAATGGCAGCTCTTTTTCTGGGCCAATAAAGACCATGACGCCGTAAGGGACGCTACATTTCTCGCTCGATATGCCTGCGCCAGCAGACGAGCAAACCATAGCGGCAGGAATTCTCGCTGCCATGAACTTTCCATCCTGCCGCATGGAAATCTCCCTGCCCTGATCCCGAACATCGTCAGCCCTCCATACTTCGACAAATTCAGTCACATCCTGTTCCCAGGCACATCCAACAAGAGAAGCGGAAATAAGCAGTGTTACGAAGGAGCGCATCATTTTTTTGCACCCACACTCGGACAAATCAAATGTCAGGTTGAGTGTCCGGGCAACTTCTTACATTGCACCAGTCGACCGCCAACGATTCAGTGGATCGCCAATGTTCTCAGACCACCACCTAGTGCAACCAATCACAGGGGGATGCGTTACTGATTGTATCGAAGAAGAATTGTTCACCTGAACATAGAGCGTGTTAGCGCCGATTTGATAATCGTGCGTTGTAGCTTCCGAGAAAAGTAACTGCAATATTTCCCATATGACCGAAAGTCAACAAGCTTGAATAGTCGTGCAAATAGAGCGGAACCCCCTTCCAACCACTTACGGAGTAATCCCACTTTCCTTGCTTTAGAATTGCCCCCTCGCAAGCTCTTTTCAAGAGGCGCTGAATATTTCCATGCTGTCTGAGTGTCTCAGCAAACGGATCACCATCACTAAAATCACGATACCGAGGCCCTGTGCCAGTTAACCACTCCCAGCCAACTGACCAAGGCGACGAAGTGTCTGCCAGCCCCAGCGGATCAATCCCCGTCAGCGGATTTCCGCCAGCGTACCCATACGTCGAGATACCACCTGCAAGACCAATTGGATCACTCTGCGAGCACCTTCCGGCCCATGGATAATAATCCCGGAAGTAGTTATATTAGAAGGCGAGCCTGATCGCGGTTATCTAAATATCTCGAAGAGAACTGCACCAATCAGAGATATCCAAGTCGCAATATGTATAAATGAAAGAAGACCAACTAATGAAAGTGGTTTTGATAGAGCTGCTTTCCCAAAAGCAGAAAGCGACTTAAGCGCTTCAGATGGGGTATTCAACGGAATGTAATCAAGCGAAGCTAGTTCTGAATGGCGCCCGTTTGGTAAAGAACTTTTAGCGAGCTTTATAGCGATTAGCCTGCTCACTATTAAAAGCAGAAATCCAAAGAAAAGAAGCGGCAGGAAGGTTTCTGTATTCATTTTGATCCACATGCCCCACAGCTGACCCATTTGGGGCTACCATCCATCTTTGAATTTCCTATTGGATACCAATAAAGGGTTGCATCCCAACCCCCTTGTCCACCCCATGCACCTGGTGATTTCCCTGCCCCTAGTTGAAAACCAGAGTAGGCAACGCCACCCCCAGCAGCCAGTCCTGCTCCTTTCATAGAAGCACTTCCTGTAAGTGCGTACGGATCAATCTCGGATTTCCCATCATCTAACGATACCTGCGAGATTGTGTAAGTGATTGGCGCTCCTAACCCTCCTCCAAAAAAACTCGCATCAATATCGACAATTGCTTGCCGGCCGTTAACGCAATCCGAAACAAGGTGGAAGTTATATCTAGCTGCCGCGATCACTGCGTGCCCAAATCCTGCGCCGTGAGCGTACCCCCTCCAAGTTACAAGCCCGCGAGGATCGCTATTCAACAGTGGATTGCCTACTACATAACCATACGTGTTTATCCCCCCCATCAGCCCAATCGGATCACTCTGCACGTATCTTCCGGTGCTGGGGTCGTAATCGCGGAAGTAGTTGTAATTCAAACCCGTAGTATTGTCATATCGCTGGCCTGGATATCGCAGATCAAAGGCAAACGCCACGCCGTCGTTGTCCGGGTCCTCATCCGGCGGCGTACTCCCGAACGCCTCACCAGCGATGCTCCACGTCCAGATCGGGACGTTACGGATTCCATCGATAATGACGCGCGGTGTGCCCAAGTGGTCCGGCTCGATGTAGTGCAAGGCATGACCAGCACCTGATCGGTGCAGCACACCAACAGGCATGTTCCCAAACCACATGACCTGCTGCTGCATGCCACCGGCATTGCCGTATTCACCGAGCATGCGGCCCGCCTCATCGTACACGTAGTACGTCGTGTCCGTGCCTTGAGTACGGCGCACCTGCTCACCTTTGCCATTGTATCCGTAGCTCACCTCTACCACGGATCCATGCGTCGCCAGTGCCAGGCGCCCGGCATCGTTGTACGCATACCCAGTCCCGGAGCTCAGGCCAGTGGTGTTTCCAGCCGCATCGTAGCTACGCGCCATGCCCCCCACGCTCGACAGACGATGGCTGGAAGCGGGATACGCATAAGCGGTGATCACACCCGCCCTCAGCACACTGGTGCGGTTGCCGGTCGCGTCGTAATCAAAGGTTTCGATCGGCGTCCCGGTCGGTCCGTCCTTCACGTGCTCAAGGCGATTCAGCGCGTCGTAGCTGTATTGCGCCAAGGTGCTGCTTTGCGCCGCATCCTTCAATCGGGCCAGATTGCCCATTGCATCGAACTCGAACCACAGCGAAAGACCCCCGGTGTCCGCGTCGTGTATCGCCTGCGGCTGGTAGTTCTGATTCAGCGAGCGCATGACATTACGGCCGTTGCCATATGTCCAGCCAGTACTAGGGCCGAACGGCGCATAGGTCACGCCGGTCAGCACTACCTGCCGTCCGCCACCGCTTGGGACGATGCCAAGCTCGACGACGCGACCTTCTCCATCGAGCACCGCATCCAGTACCGTTCCGTCCGGATATGTCTGGCCAGCAAGACGACCTGCGGCGTCGTAGTGGTAGCGAACCTCGAACACCTGACTGCCAGTCATCTGCATCTTGCGGGTCAACTCACCGAATCGGTTGTAGCAGTACTGCGTCATGCCACTGGCATCGGTGATACGAGTCAACCGGCCCTGTGGACCGGCCAGAGTTCCGTAGACACTCAGTCGCCGCTCTGCGCGTAGCGCCTCTCAAACTCTACCGGTGACAGTCCGCCAGCGGAACCATGTCGGCGGATGGGGTTGTAGAACATCTCGAGGTGG
>NZ_LDJO01000071.1 GCF_001431595.1 Stenotrophomonas acidaminiphila | reverse complement strand
GCAACCTCCTGGCCGGCCAGCAGGCGCTGATCGGCGCGGTGCGCGGCGACCTGGAGTACACCGCGCCGGCGGCGGCCGATGGCGCGCCCGGCAAGCACTACACGCTGCGGCCGTTCGCCGAGCAGGCGGTGCTGATCGTGCGCCCGCGTGGCTGGCACCTGGACGAGAAGCACGTGCTGGTCGACGGCCAGCCGATCGCCGGCGGCCTGTTCGACGCGGCGCTGTTCGCCTTCCACAACGCCCGCGCGCTGATGCGCCGTGACCGCGGCCCTTATTTCTACCTGCCCAAGCTGCAGTCGATGGAAGAGGCGGCGCTGTGGGAAACCGCGCTGGCGCACATCGAGGGCATGCTCGGCCTGCCGCACGGGCAGATCAAGGTCACCGTGCTGATCGAGACGCTGCCGGCGGTGTTCGAGATGGACGAGATCCTGCATGCACTGCGCGGGCGCATCGTCGGCCTGAACTGCGGCCGCTGGGACTACATCTTCTCCTACCTGAAGACCTTCCGCCGGCATGCCGACAAGGTGCTGCCCGAGCGCGGCCAGGTGACCATGACCCAGCCGTTCCTGAAGGCGTATTCGGAACTGCTGATCCAGACCTGCCACAGCCGCGGCGCGCATGCGATGGGCGGCATGGCCGCGCAGATCCCGATCAACCACGACCCGGCCGCCAACGAGCAGGCCATGGCGCGCGTGCGCGCGGACAAGCTGCGCGAGGTCAGTGCCGGCCACGACGGCACCTGGGTGGCGCACCCGGGGTTGATCCCGGTGGCGCGCGCGATCTTCGACGAGCACATGCCGGGCCCCAATCAGCACCACGTGCTGCGCCGCGACGTGCACGTCACCCGCGATGACCTGGTGGCCCCCTGCGCCGGCACCATCACCCGCGCCGGCTTCGACAACAGCGTGGAAGTGTGTGTGCGCTACATGGCCGCGTGGCTGGACGGCAACGGCTGCGTGCCGATCCACAACCTGATGGAGGACGCGGCCACCGCCGAGATCAGCCGCAGCCAGATCTGGCAGTGGCTGCATGCCGGCAACCAGCACCTGGACGACGGCACCGCCATCGACGGCGCGCTGCTCGACGCCACCCTGCGCGCGCTGCCGGCGCGCCTGGGCGACACCGCCGCGCTGCCCGGCGGCGACCGCATCGCCCAGGCCATCGAACTGCTCGGCACGCTCAGCCACGCCGACGAACTGGCCGAGTTCCTGACCCTGCCGGCGTACCGGCAGATCGACTGAGCCCTGCCACTGGCCGCCCCCTACTGCACGCCCCGCCCCCCAAGGAGTTCCACCATGAGCACCTACACGCAACAGATCGACGCCCTGCAGCACGACTGGGACAGCAACCCGCGCTGGGCCGGCATCCGCCGCCCGTACAGCGCCGCCGACGTGGTGCGCCTGCGCGGCACCGTGCAGCCCGAGCACACCCTGGCCCGGCGCGGCGCCGAGCGGCTGTGGAAGCTGCTCAACGGCGAGGCCAGGAAGGGCTACGTCAACGCCTTCGGCGCGATCAGCGCCGGCCAGGCGATGCAGCAGGCCAAGGCCGGGCTGGAGGCGGTGTACCTGTCCGGCTGGCAGGTGGCTGCCGACGGCAATACCTCCGAGACCATGTACCCGGACCAGTCGCTGTACGCCTATGACTCGGTGCCGACCATGGTCCGCCGCATCAACAACACCTTCCAGCGCGCCGACGAGATCCAGTGGAAGAACATCATCGACGGCAAGTTGAAGGCCGAGGAGGCCATCGACTTCTTCCTGCCGGTCGTGGCCGACGGCGAGGCCGGCTTCGGCGGCGTGCTCAACGCCTACGAGCTGATGAAGAACATGATCGTCGCCGGTGCCGCGGGCGTGCACTTCGAGGACCAGCTGGCGGCGGTGAAGAAGTGCGGCCACATGGGCGGCAAGGTACTGGTGCCGACCCAGGAGGCGATCCAGAAGCTGGTGGCCGCACGGCTGGCCGCCGACGTGCTGGGGGTGCCGACGATCGTCCTGGCGCGGACCGACGCCGAGGCCGCCAACCTGCTGACCAGCGACTTCGACCCCAATGACGCGCCTTTCGTCACCGGCGAGCGCACCGCCGAGGGCTTCTACCGGGTGCGCAACGGGCTGGAGCAGTCGATCAGCCGCGGCGTGGCCTACGCGCCGTATGCCGATCTGGTGTGGTGCGAGACCGGCACCCCGGACCTGGGCTTCGCCCGCGAGTTCGCCCAGGCGGTGCACGCGGCCAGCCCGGGCAAGCTGCTGTCCTACAACTGCTCGCCGTCGTTCAACTGGAAGAAGAACCTGGACGACCGCACCATCGCCCGCTTCCAGGACGAACTGTCGGCACTGGGCTACAAGTACCAGTTCATCACCCTGGCCGGCATCCACATCAACTGGTTCAACACCTTCAAGTTCGCCCACGACTACGCCCGTGGCGAGGGCATGCGCCACTACGTGGAGCAGGTCCAGGAGCCGGAGTTCGCCGCGCGCGGGCAGGGCTACACCTTCGTTTCCCACCAGCAGGAAGTGGGGGCGGGCTACTTCGACGACGTCACCACGGTGATCCAGGGCGGCGCCTCCAGCGTCACCGCGCTGACCGGCTCCACCGAGGAGGCGCAGTTCCAGGCCGGCAGGGCCGCCTGAAGGCCCTGGTTTCGATACTTTTACCGTTACTTGGGTATGGAGCAGGGGCGGCCGCGACGGCCGCCCTTTCTTTCATATGGCTGAATGCGATGGGCGCCGGTTTGCGACCTGCTCCACGCTTTGTGCCGGTGCTATCCTTCCGCGCTAGCCCCCGGGGACGAAGGGGCGGTGGGGCTGAGGGAATGACCAGCGAAAGTGCTGCAATCATGGCCGATGAGCGCGAACCGGGTGTCGCCCACATGGCGATGGCCGAAATCGTGCATCCCGTCCTGTCGCCCGACGAATTCGCGCTGTTCTCGCGGTTCGCACGGCAGCGCCAGGTCGCCGCCGGCGAGGTCCTGTTCCGCCGCGGGGATTCGGGCGACGCCATGTTCGTCATCGTCAGTGGCATCGTCGATCTCAACTTCGGCGAGGACCTGGTGGTCAAGTACCTGGGCCCGGGGGAGTTCTTCGGCGAGCTGGGCCTGCTGATCGGCGACCATCGCCGCGGCGCCGATGCCCGTGCCTCGACCGAGCTGTCCCTGCTCGAACTCGGGCATCCCGATTTCCAGAAGCTGGTGGACCACGATCCGGGCCGGGTCGCCTTTTTCCTGCGCCGCACGATCATGCGCGTGGTCTCCAACGAACAGATGCTGATCCGGCAGCTGCGCCGTCGCAACCACGACCTGGAAGCGGCGCTGGACAATCTCTACACCACCACCCACCAGCTCAGCCATACCGAGGAACTGGTGCGGACCGACGAATTGACCGGCCTGTACAACCGCCGTGGCCTGACCCTCTACCTGCAGGAGTGCCGGCAGCCGTCGCGGAGCCCGCCGCAGGGGCTGCTGCTGATCGACTGCGACCGCTTCAAGCGCATCAACGACGAACATGGCCACCTGGTCGGCGACCGCGTGCTGCAGGCGGTGGCCAACATCCTGCGCTCGGTGGTGCAGCCGGGCGGGCTGGCCTGCCGCCTGGGCGGCGACGAATTCTGCCTGCTGGTGCAGGAGGCCGATGCCGAGGCGCTCGAACACGTGGCCGGCTTCATCCTGCATGCCGTGCACGGCCTGCTGGAACGGTCGCAGCCGGTGCCGCGGGTGTGCCCGGTGAGCATCGGCGTCAGCCTGCTCGACCCGTCGCGCGACTGGAACGACTGGTACGCGCATGCCGACAGTGCCCTGTACGAGGCCAAGCGGCGTGGCGGCAACCGGCTGCAATGGCCGGTGGACTGGCTGGGGTCCGGCTGACATGCAGCAGGTGCCCGCCACACCGGACATGGATGCAACGGCGGGTGCCCCCGCCCCCCGCGTGCACACGCTGCTGCTGACCGACCTGTGCGACTCGGTCGCGCTGGTGGAGCGGCTGGGCGACACCGCGGCCGCGGAACTGTTCCAGGAGCACGACCGGCTGGTGCTGCGCCTGCAGCAGCAGTGGAAGGGACGCATGATCGACCGCTCCGACGGCCTGCTGCTGCTGTTCGAGCGGCCGGTCAACGGGCTGGGTTTCGCGCTGGACTACCGGCAGGGCCTGGAGCAGCTGGGCCAGCTGCGCGGCATCGGCCTGCAGGCGCGTACCGGCATGCATGTCGGCGAGGTGCTGACCTGGCACAACAGCGTCGAGGCGGTGCAGGCCGGTGCCAAGCCGCTGGAAGTCGAGGGCCTGGCCAAGCCGCTGGCCGCGCGCCTGATGGCGCTGGCGCGGCCCGGACAGATCCTGCTGTCGGCGGTGGCCGAGTCGCTGGCGCACCGTTCCGCCCGCGAGCTGGGCGCGCGCAGCGAGCACCTGCTGTGGAGATCGCACGGGCGCTGGCACTTCAAGGGCGTGCCGACCAGGCAGGAAGTGTTCGAGGTCGGCGAGCCGGGGTTCGCCCCGCTGCGCATGCCTCGCAGCACGCCCAAGGCCTGGCGCGACCTGCCGCTGTGGCGGCGCCCGATGGCGCTGGTCGCCGAAGCGACATTGCTGGTGGCGCTGGGGGTCGGGGCCTGGTTCATCGCGCGGCCGGAACCGGCCATCGCCTTCGCCGAGCGCGACTGGGTGGTGATGGGCGACCTGCGCAACCTGACCGGCAATGCATTGCTGGACGATTCGGTTATGCAGGCCCTGCGTGTCAGCCTGGAGCAGTCGCGGCATGTCAACGTGCTGAGCGACATGAAGACGCGCGACACGCTGTCGCGCATGCGCCGCGATCCCGTGGTATCCCGCCTGGACCGCACGTTGGCATCGGAAGTGGCGCTGCGCGACGGCGCACGCCTGGTGATACTTCCGGCAGTCTCCGAGGTGGGCGGCAAGCTGCGCCTGAGCATGGAGATCGTCGATCCGCATACCCAGACCACTATCCGCTCGGATTTCGTCGATGGCCGCGGCCTGGAGTCGCTGCTGGCCTCGGTCGATGCCATTGCCTTGCGCCTGCGCGGTCATCTGGGGGAAACCAGCACATCGGTCAAGGCCGCGTCCCAGCCATTGCCATCGGTTACGACTTCCAACCTCCACGCCCTGCGCGCCTATGCGCTCGGATTGCAGGCCACTCGCCAGGGAAAGTGGCAGCAGGCGATGCAGATGTATGGCGAGGCAACAACGCTCGACCCCGAGTTCGCACTTGGCTACCTTGGCGCGGCGCGTGTCATGGTGGCACGTTCGGAGCGGCCGGCGGCCATGCCGTTCCTCGACCGCGCATTGGCACTGAGGCACCGCCTGCCTGATCGTGAGCGCCTTTACCTGGATGCCTGGGAGGCCGAGTTGCGGGCACCGGCGCAGGCATTGGAGAAATGGCAGCTCATGGCCGGGCTCTATCCCGACGACTTTGCTGGCCAGGCCAACTCTGCCTGGCACCTGTTCTCGGTCAACCGGATGGACGAGGCATTGCCCTTCGCGCAGGCCGCCGACGTACCGCAGGATCCGTTGCGACCGCTGGCGGCCGACTTCCTGGCGCGCATTCTGCTGGCCAAGGGGGCGGCGGAACCAGCGTTGAAGCGGCTGCGCGAAATCGGAAACGAAACCCAGGCAGGCCAGGGGCGGCGGATCGCCAACGTGCTGGCGGTGCTTGAGCGGCCGGCGGAAGCCATGGCCGCGCTGGAAGCCATCAAACCCAGCGGCTACGCGGGCACCGACCTGGTACCGATGATCGATCGGGTGTCGTTGGCGCTTGACCAGGGGAAATGGGCGCAGGCCAGGGCGGCGGCGGATGGTGCGCTGGAGGCCAGCAGCACGCAGGATGCGTTCTTGCACCTGCAGTTCCGCTTCATTTCGGGCGTAGTGGCGCAGATGGCCGGCGCGTCCTTGCCGAGATCGGCCCGTGCGGCCACCGCGAAGGCGCTGGTGAATGCGATGGCCGACCCCGCCTGGGATCCTTCCAATCGTGCGGATCTGACGTCGATGCTGTTGGCCAATGCCTGGCTGGCACAGCGTGAAGGTGATGCCAGCCTGGCGGCTGATGCCCTGAGGCAGGTCGATGCATTGCCGGACAAGGGGAGGCTCGGGACAACCACGGCCGCGTTGCAGCGAATCGTGCAGGCCGGTCAACTGGCTGCCAACGGGCGTCACGACGAGGCCAGCAGGTTGTTATCGCCCCGTGCCGACGATCTCTACCAGTCGCGGGTTGCGCTGTACCGCGTGCTGGCCGCCTCGGGTCGCCATGCCGAGGCCGAAACTCAGGCGCGCTGGTTGTTGCAGCAGCGGGGCCTGGCCTATGTCGAAGCCAATGCATCCCAGGTGCTGCAGCCCCTGAATGTTGCTGACTCACGGCTTGCGCGGCTCTGGCTTGCCGAGTCGCTGGCTGCACAGGGAAAGAGCAGTCAGGCCACTGCCGAGATGCAGGTGTTCCTGCGGCAGTGGCCTGCCTCGGTACTGTCTCCTCAGTTGCTGTCCAGGGCCGAAGCGATCCTTTCGGCTTCGAAGCAGAAGATCACAGCGTGATTGCCCGCGCGCGTGAGGTGGGCCTGCAATTCGGTGCGGGCGGCGGCAATCTCTTCCTTGCTGGCCAGCTGGGTAGTGGTCATGCAATAGAACGGATCGCCCACGCCAGGCGCTACGGGTGCCAGTGCCTGTGCCGCGTCCACGCCAAGATCGGCCAGCGCCTGGATGGGATTGGCGTGGAAAAGCGCGCGGAATCCATCGTCGCTGGACAGCTTCTCCAGCAGCGTGTCCGCCATCACCGCATCGAGGCCTGGATGGCCAGCCGCGGCGTCGTCATTGTTGGAGCCGTTGCTCATTGTTCCCCCTGTCCGGTTGGGGGGCGCCAGAGGCGCTTGACCGGCTTTTCGAGATTGTATGGATATGCAGCGCCCCCCCGCGCGGCATGAGGATCATACCCATGAACGTGCGTCGCTGTGCATGCGTTTTCTTTGAATCACGGGAGACTGCGAGCTTTGATCTGGCCGGTCTGCTCGCTGGCGGTGCAGGGGTTGCCCGTACCCGTCGCTGGCTCGCCCTGGCGCCGCACCTTGAGCAGGAAATCGAGGTGTCGGAGGCGGAGATGACATGGCTGGGGCGTTTCAGTCCGCAGCTATGGAGCATGGCCGATGCCATGCCGGAGGACATCCTGTCGCGCCTGCTGGAAACAGGACTGCTGGTTTCCGATGAGCCCCGTTTTGCATCGCAGCGCGCGGCCGAGGAACGCCACCGCGCATTGAACTGGTGGCCACTGGCCGCGGTCGTGCACAAGGCCAGTTGCTGGAGTGGCGTGGACAGCGTGGCCTCGATGCAGCGACTGGGCATGGATACGGTCGCCGGCCTGCTGCGCACTTGCGGCACACCACCGCCTGCGGTGGCCGAGCGCGATGGCTGTGGCCCGGACATCCCGCTGCAGCGGCCTCCCGCCGATAGCCTGGACACGCTGCTCGAGAGGCGTACCACCTGCCGCAACTTCGATCCTGAGCGGGGGCTGGAGCAGGCGCTGTTCGCGCGGATGCTGGACCGGGTCTTCGCCGCGCAGGGAAGCGTGATTGCGGGAGAGGGCATCGAGTTTCTGAAGAAACACACCCCTTCGGGAGGTGGGTTGCATGCAACCGAGGCCTATCTACTGGTGCAACGGGTCCAGGGGGTGCCCCCGGGCCTGTACCACTACCGCCCACACGAGCATGCCCTGCGTCCGCTGCCCGCCCCGGCCATGCCGCTGGATGACCTGGCACGCAGGGCACTGGCCGGGCAGTGGTGGTTTGCCCAGGCTCCGGTGCTGGTGATCTACGCGCCTCGCGTGGCGCGCAGTTACTGGAAGTACCGCGACCATCCCAAGGCTTATCGCGCGCTGCTGATGGATGTTGGCCATCTCTCGCAGACGCTGTGCTTGAGCGCCACTGACCTGGGCCTGGGAGCGTTCGTGACCGCGGCGATCAACGAAGGCGAGTTGGAACGCGCCTTCGGCCTGGCCCCCCTGTGCGACGGACCGGTCGCGGTGGGGGGATTCGGTTGGCGTGCCGCGCGACAGGAAATCGCCGAGTTCGATCCCGTGGGCAAGGTGTGGGGATGCGCGGGTTTGGAGCCGTGAGGCGCAATTGGAATGGATCAGCTGCGCACCGGGCATGAGGTGCGTGGTCGCACCGGTCATGGGGGCGTTCCCGGTTTCAATGGCGTCGCAGTCTCATCGTCCCCGGGGTTGCGGGATGGATCAATCTCCCGCGCCCGCCTCGAAATCCACCAGCACCGCGCCGTCGCCCACCTGGTCGCCGCCGCGCACGCGGTAGCCGTTGACCACGCCGTCGGCCGGCGCCTGCAGGGTGTGCTCCATCTTCATCGCTTCCATCACCAGCAGCGGGGTGCCGCGGGCGACCCTGCTGCCCGGCTCGACCAGCAGGGCGATGACCCGGCCGGGCATCGGCGCCAGCAGGCTGCCGCCATGGTCGCTGCCGCCGTCGGCCTCGGCGACGGGGTCGTGCAGGGTGAAGCGGCGCTGGTTCCCATCGGCGAAGACGTGCAGCGCATTGCCGTCGCGCACGACGTCGCCGCGGTGCAGCCGGTCGTCGATCTGCACGGCATAGCCGTCCGCGTGCACCCGCCCGCGCAGCCGCAGCGGGTCGCCGTCGCCATCCACCTGCCAGCCGTCCGCGTGGCGCCGTACCCGCAGCGTGCGTTGTTGCTGCTGGTGTTCCAGTGTCACCGCGCGCGCGGCGGGACCGGCCGCGCGCCAGCCATCGGCGATGGCCCAGGGCGAGGCGTCGGCCGGCACTGTGGCGCCGTCGTCGATGGCGAGCACCGCGGCCAGCGCCCAGTCGGCCGCGCTCGCGGGTTGGTGGCGCACGTCCAGTGCGTCGTGCTCGCGCTCGATCAGCGCGGTGTCGAGATCGGCCTGGCGGAACGAACCGGTCGCCACCAGCCGGTGCAGGAAGCCGGCATTGGTGGTGACGCCGACCGCCCGGCACTGCGCCAGCGCCTGCCGCATGCGCCGCAGCGCGCTGTCGCGGTCCACGTCATGCACGATCAGCTTGGCGATCATCGGGTCGTAGTACGGGGTGATGGCATCGCCCTGTTCGACGCCGGCATCCACCCGCACGTGGGCATCGGGCCGCGGCAGGCGCAGGTGGCGCAGGGTGCCGGTGGAGGGCAGGAACCCACGGTCGGCATCCTCGGCGTACAGCCGTGCCTCGATGGCGTGGCCGTGGATGGCCAGCTGCGCCTGGGTCTTCGGCAACGGCTGCCCGGCGGCGACGCGCAGCTGCCACTCCACCAGGTCGGTGCCGGTGATCAGTTCGGTCACCGGGTGCTCGACCTGCAGGCGGGTGTTCATTTCCATGAACCAGAATTCGCCCGAAGGCGAGGCGATGAATTCCACCGTGCCGGCGCCGACGTAGCCGACCGCGCGCGCCGCGTCGGTGGCGGCCTTGCCCATCGCCGCGCGGCGTTCGGGCGTCATGCCCGGCGCCGGGGCTTCCTCCAGCACCTTCTGGTGGCGGCGCTGCACCGAGCAGTCGCGCTCGAACAGATGCACCACGTTGCCGTGGCCGTCTCCGAACACCTGGATCTCGATATGCCGCGGCCGCTCGATGTACTTCTCCACCAGCACGTGCGCATTGCCGAACGCCGACTGCGCCTCGCGCTGGCAACTGGCCAGGGCGGCGTCGAAATCCGCGCTGGCCTCGACCCTGCGCATGCCCTTGCCGCCGCCGCCGGCGCTGGCCTTGATCAGCACCGGATAGCCGATCGCGTCGGCCTGCGCGCGCAGGAAGGCCGGCTCCTGGCGCTCGCCGTGGTAGCCGGGGGTCAGCGGCACGCCGGCCTGCTGCATCAGCGCCTTGGCCGCGCTCTTGTCGCCCATCGCGTCGATGGCGCTGGCCGGCGGGCCGATGAACACCACGCCGGCGTCGGCGCAGGCGCGGGCGAAACCGGCGTTCTCGGACAGGAAGCCGTAGCCGGGGTGGATCGCCTGCGCGCCGCTGCGGCGCGCGGCGTCGAGGATGGCCGCGCCGCGCAGGTAGCTGTCCGCCGCCGGCGCCGGGCCGATGTGGATGGCCTCGTCGGCCAGCCGCACATGCCGTGCGTCGCGGTCGGCGTCCGAGTACACCGCGACGGTGGCGATGCCCAGGCGGCGGCAGGTGGCGATGACGCGGCAGGCGATTTCGCCGCGGTTGGCGATCAGGATCTTGTCGAACATGGCGTATTCCATGACGTGCTGCGCGGTGGCAGCTTGAAGTATTGAAGAGCTTTCACTCCCCTGCCGGGGAGCGAGCTACTTTTCTTTGCCCGTACAAAGAAAAGGTAGCCAAAAGAAAGCACGCCCTGCCTCCGCGCCCAACGCGCTGCGCGCGCCGGGTCCACTCCGCCGCCGGGATTTTTCGACACGACATCCGTGTCGTGTCGAAAAACGACGTGCATCCATGCACGTCGCCCTCCGGGTCCTCTCCGTCGGCGCCGTCGCTGCGGAAGGGAACCCGGGACAGCGAAGGCAACCGCAAGAGCCAGAGCACAAGCGCAGGCTTCCGGCTCGATGCGTGTCATGCCGACGGCCTCACATCCGGAACACGCCGAAGCGCGTGTCCTGCGCCGGTGCGTTGAGGCTGGCGGCCAGCGCCAGACCCAGGACGCGGCGGGTGTCGGCGGGGTCGATCACGCCGTCGTCCCACAGCCGCGCGCTGGCGTAATAGGGGTGGCCCTGGCGCTCGAACTGCTCGCGGATGGGCGCCTTGAACGCCTCCTCCTCGTCGGCCGGCCACTGCCCGCCCTTGCCCTCGATGCCGTCGCGCTTGACCGTGGCCAGCACGCTGGCGGCCTGTTCGCCGCCCATCACCCCGATGCGTGCATTCGGCCACATCCACAGGAAATGCGGCGAATAGGCGCGGCCGCACATGCCGTAGTTGCCGGCGCCGAACGAGCCGCCGATCACCACCGTGTACTTGGGCACGCGGGCGTTGGCCACCGCCATCACCAGCTTGGCACCGTCCTTGGCGATGCCGCCGTGCTCGTACTTGCGGCCGACCATGAAGCCGGTGATGTTCTGCAGGAACAGCAGCGGGATGCCGCGCTGGCAGCACAGCTCGATGAAGTGCGCGCCCTTGAGCGCCGATTCGGAGAACAGGATGCCGTTGTTGGCGATGATGCCGACGGGATGGCCATGCACATGGGCGAAGCCGGTGACCAGGGTGTTGCCGTAGCGCGGCTTGAACTCGTCGAAGCGCGAGCCGTCGACGATGCGCATGATCACTTCGCGCACGTCGTAGGGCTTGCGCGTGTCGCCGGGGATCACGCCATACAGTTCGTGCGCATCGAACAGCGGCGCCTCGCCGGACTGCAGCGCGACGCGCGGCTCCGGCCTGCGCCAGTTGAGGCTGGCGATGATGGCGCGCACCCGCGCCAGCGCCTGCAGGTCGTTGTCGGCCATGTGGTCGGCGACGCCGGAAATACGCGTGTGCACGTCGGCGCCGCCCAGCTCCTCGGCACTGACCACTTCGCCGGTTGCCGCCTTCACCAGCGGCGGGCCGCCGAGGAAGATGGTGCCCTGTTCGCGGACGATGACCGTCTCGTCGCTCATCGCCGGCACGTAGGCGCCGCCGGCGGTGCAGCTGCCCATCACGCAGGCGATCTGCGGAATGCCCTGCGCGGACAGGTTGGCCTGGTTGTAGAAGATGCGGCCGAAGTGGTCGCGGTCGGGGAATACCTCGTCCTGCAGCGGCAGGAACGCACCGCCCGAGTCGACCAGGTAGATGCACGGCAGGCGGTTCTGCTGTGCGATCTCCTGCGCGCGCAGGTGTTTCTTGACCGTCACCGGGTAGTAGGTGCCGCCCTTGACCGTGGCGTCGTTGGCGACGATCAGGCATTCCACGCCGGAGACGCGGCCGATGCCGGCGACCATGCCGGCGCCCGGCACCGGGTCGTCGTACATGCCGTGCGCGGCCAGCGGTGCGATCTCCAGGAACGCGCTGCCGGGATCGAGCAGCGCGTCGATGCGCTCGCGCACCAGCAGCTTGCCGCGCGCGGTGTGCTTGGCCCGCGCCGCATCGCTGCCGCCGCGCGCGGTGCGCTCCAGGGTCGCGCGCAGGTCGTCGACCAGCAGCTGCATCGCCGCGCGGTTGGCCTCGAATGTCTCGCTGCCGGGCTGCAGCTGGGTTTTCAGTACGCTCATGGCGGTGGTTCCTGCGGTTGCCTGTGTGCCGTCGGCGAAGGGGGGCCGAAGGGCGGACGCGCGGCGCGTGGGGTCCATGATGCGGGAACCCCGCCGTTGCCGTTGCCCTTCACCTGCCGGCGCCCTCCAGGGAGAGGCCCGGCGATTGCCGGGCCTGGATCACGCGGTGCGCTGGAACAGCTCGCGCCCGATCAGCATGCGCCGGATCTCCGAGGTGCCGGCGCCGATCTCGTACAGCTTGGCGTCGCGCCACAGGCGGCCCGCCGGGTACTCGTTGATGTAGCCGTTGCCGCCGAGGATCTGGATCGCCTCGCCGGCGGCCCAGGTGGCCTTCTCGGCCGAATACAGGATCGCGCCGGCCGCGTCCTGGCGGGTGGTGCGGCCCTGGTCGCAGGCCCTGGCCACCGCATACACATATGCGCGGCACGCGTTGAGGCCCACGTACATGTCCGCGAGCTTGGCCTGGATCAGCTGGAAGGTGCCGATCGCTTCGCCGAACTGCTTGCGCTCGTGCACGTATGGCAGCACCACGTCCAGAGCCGCGGCCATCAACCCGAGCGGACCGCCGGACAGCACCACGCGCTCGTAGTCCAGGCCGGACATCAGCACCTTGACGCCACCGCCGACCTCGCCGAGCACGTTCTCCACCGGCACCTCGCAGTCCTGGAACACCAGTTCGCAGGTGTTGGAGGCGCGCATGCCCAGCTTGTCCAGCTTCTGCGCGGTGGAGAATCCCTTCATGCCCTTCTCGACGATGAAGGCGGTGATGCCGCGCGAGCCGGCGTCCGGGTCGGTCTTGGCGTAGACCACCAGCACGTCGGCGTCCGGGCCGTTGGTGATCCACATCTTGTTGCCGTTGAGCAGGTAGTGGTCGCCGCGCCGCTCCGCGCGCAGCTTCATCGACACCACGTCCGAGCCGGCGCCCGGTTCGCTCATCGCCAGCGCGCCGACGTGCTCGCCGCTGCACAGCCTGGGCAGGTACCTGTGCTTCTGCGCCTCGCTGGCGTTCTTGCGCAGCTGGTTCAGGCACAGGTTCGAATGCGCGCCGTAGGACAGGCCGATGCCGCCGGAGGCACGCGAGATTTCCTCCATCGCCACCACGTGGGCGAGATACCCCATGCCGCTGCCGCCGTATTCTTCCTCCACGGTCATGCCGAGCAGGCCCTGTTCGCCCAGCTGGCGCCAGAGCGTGTTGGGGAACTGGTTGCCGGCGTCGGCGTCGGCGGCCAGCGGCGCGATGTGCGCGGCCGCGAACTGGGCCACGCTCCCGCGCAGCATGTCGATCTCTTCGCCGAGATCGAAGGAAAGGGTGGGGACGTGCATGGGGGCGGCTCCGGTACGGCGGGACGGGTGGGCGCTCCGGGAGGGGAATGACGGACTGGCCGTCAGCACGGGCGTTCGCGCGCAGCCTAGCCGGTCTCCATGAAAAAGTGAATACAAATTCAAAAATTGAATCTAGAATCAATCCATGGCCTACAAACGTTCGGAACTGATGGAAAAGCGCCTTGCCGGCAACCGCGAGGCGATCCTGGCAGCGGCCCGGCGGCTGGTTGCCGCGGGCGGGTACCGCAACGCGCCGATCACCGCGGTGGCGGCCGAGGCCGGGGTATCCACCGGCCTGATCTACCGCCATTTCCCGTCCAAGGCCGACCTGTTCGTGGAGGTGCTCACCGCCGCGGTCGAGCATGAGCTGGACATCCTTTCGGCGATCGCCGACGGGCCGCAGCCGGCGGCCGTGCGCCTGCAGCAGGCGGTGGCCTCCTTCGTGCGCCGCGCGCTGGCCGGGCCGGCACTGGCCTATGCCTTCATCGCCGAACCGGTGGATCCGGAGGTCGAGGCCGAGCGCATCCGCTGTCGCCGCCTGTTCGGCGACGTGTTCAAGCGCATCCTCGGCGACGGCGTCCGCAGCGGCGAATTCCCGGCGCAGGACCTGGACGTGGGCGCGGCCTGCATCGTCGGTGCGTTCACCGAGGCGCTGGTCGGCCCGACCGCGCCCAGCCGCGACGGCCTGCGCGGCGGCGAGCCGCTGGTCCAGGCGATCGGCGCGTTGTGCCTGCGCGCGGCCGGTGCCGGCATGGCCACGCACGGGGGATGAGGCCGCCGTCCGGCCGCTGCCCGTTGCCGGTGGGTGGGGGCGCTGGTCTATACTCCGCCGGTAGCTGTGGTCCACCGACTACTTGCCAGGGGTGTTGATACGTGCGGAATTACGACCTGCAGTTCCTGAAACGCTTCTCCATCGTGATCGCCATCTTGGCTGTCGTCACGGTCGGGCTGATCATCTTCGCGTCGTTCCTGCAGCGCGCGATTCCCACCGAAGCCTCCCCGCAGGCGGTCGCGCGCGTCGAGCAGCGCATCGCCCCGGCCGGTGCGGTCTACGCGGGCAGCACCGGTGCCGCGGCGCAGGCTGCGGCGGCCGAAGCCGCGGCTGCCCAGGCTGCTGCCGCAGGCGGCGCCTACGGCGGCACCCTGGACGGCAAGGTGATCTTCGACAAGCTGTGCACCGCTTGCCACCTGACCGGCGTGGGCATGGCACCGACCCTGGACCACGCGCATTGGGACAAGCGCATCGCCCAGGGGACCGAGACGCTCTACAAGCACGCCATCGAGGGCTACACCGGCCCGGACGGCGGGGTGATGCCGCCCAAGGGCGGCAATGCTGGCCTGAGCGACGAGCAGATCCACGCCACCGTCGACTGGATGCTGGCAAACCTGAAATAAAACGTGCCCATCATGGACACGCGGCGCCGCCCTCCCGGGCGGCGCTTTGCTTTCCGCCGTTCCGGAGTCCACCCCATGCGTCATCTCCCCGCGCTGCTCGCCCTCTCGCTGTCCGTCGCCCTTGCGCCGCAGGCGGTCGCCAGGACGCCGGCCGTCCTCGCCATCGGCCAGGTACAGGGCAGTGGCCCGCGCAGCCCGCTGGAAGGACGCCAAGTCACCATCGAGGGGTTCGTCAGCGCCGACCTGCGCGCCGGTCTCGGCGGCGTCTTCCTGCAGGACGCGGGAGATCGCGATCCGGCCACGTCCGATGCGCTGTTCGTGCAGATGGACCCGGCGCGCGCGCTGCCCGCGGGACAGTGGCTGCGCGTCACCGGCACGGTGCAGGAACTGGCGGCCGGCAAGGGCGGCCAGACCCTGACCGCGCTGCAGGCCGAAACGGTGGCGGCGGCCCGCGCCCGCCCCGCGCCCGGGATCACCGTGCTGGAGGCCGTGCCCGCCAGCTGGGAGGCGCTGGAAGGGATGAAGGTGCGCATCGCCGCACCGCTGACGCTGGCCGGGCAGGACCAGCTGGCGCGTCACGGCGAGCTGACCGTCGCCTTCGACGGGCGGCTGTGGCAGCCGACCGAACTGGCCGCCGCCGGCACCGCGGAGAACGCGGCGCTGGGGGCCGACAACGCGCGCCGCCGCCTGCGCCTGGACGATGGCAGCAGCCAGCGCGACCCGGGCCGCGTGTCCTACCTGCCCGAGGCCGCGCAGCTGCGCACCGGCATGGTGTTCCGCGGCGTCGAGGGCGTGGTCGACCAGCGCTACGACGGCGACTACCGGCTGCAGCTGACCGCCGCGCTGCCGCTACCGGCGATCGAGCGGCCGCAGCCGCCGGCGGTGGCCGGGGCGCTGCGCATCGCCGCGTTCAACCTGGAGAACTATTTCAACGGCGACGGCCACGGTGGTGGCTTCCCGACCCTGCGTGGCGCCAAGACGTTCGCGCAGTTCCAGGCACAGCAGGCCAAGCTGGTCGCCACCATCCGCGGCCTCGACGCCGACGTGGCCGCGCTGATGGAGCTGGAGAACGACGGCTACGGCCCGGACTCGGCGATCGCCGGGCTGGTGCGCGCGCTCAACGAAGGGCAGGACAAGGAGCGCCACTGGGCGTTCGTCGACGCCGGCAAGGGGCCGGGCGACAACCCCATCCGGGTTGGCATCATCTACCGCGCAGCACGGGTGGCGCCGGTGGGCAGGCCGGCGGTGCTGGAGCGCGAACCGTTCGGCGAGCGCAGCCGGGTACCGCTGGCGCAGGCCTTCCGCATGGGCCGCACGGGCCGGCCGTTCGTGGTCGTGGCCAACCACTTCAAGTCCAAGGGCTGCAGCGAGGCCAGCGGCGCCGACGCCGACCAGAACGACGGCCAGGGCTGCTGGACCGCCACCCGGGTGGCATCGGCGCGGCTGCTGCACCAGTGGCTGCAGCGCGATCCGACCGGCAGTGGCGGTGGCGATGCGGTGCTGCTGGGCGACTTCAATGCCTATGCGATGGAAGACCCGATCCGCCAGCTGCAGGCAGATGGCTGGCGCGACGCGTTCAAGGTCGCCGGCGTGTCCCGGCCCTACAGCTACGTCTACAACGGCTTGACCGGGCGCCTGGACCACGCGCTGCTCAACCCGGGCATGGCGGCGCGGTTGAAGGGCGCGGCCGAATGGCACATCAATGCCGATGAAGCCGACGACGCCGGCTACCAGGGGCGCAACGTGCCCGGCCCGTGGCGCAGCTCGGACCACGACCCGCTGCTGCTGGGTTTCGATCCCTGAGCCCGGGCGAAGAGGTGCCGGCACCGTGCTCCTGACGCCGGCGACCCCTAGTGCGCGTGCCGCCGCGCCGCGTTCCACAGATGGGTGCTGGCCAGTGCCAGGCTGCCGGCGACGGTAAGCGGCGTTTCGGCCCGCTCGTCCAGGCCGCCGGACGCACCGGCCAGCAGCAGCGCCAGCCCGGTGCCCGCCAGCAGCCACAGCGCGGCGGGCAGCGGGCGATGCCGATGCGCGCGCCACAGCGCGTAGCTGGTCAGTGGCACGGCGATCAGCACGAACACCCCGTGCACCCATTCGGCCTCGCTCCAGGTGCCGAACAGCGGCAGCAGCGCGGCCAGCAGTGGCAGCGCCAGGCAGTGCAGCAGGCACAGGCCGGACAGGGCGATGGCGGAGACATCGAACAGGGCAGCTGCATTTTTCATCGGATCGGCTCCATTTTGTTATAAAGTAACATTAAAGAAGGTGTGGATCACCCCGTTGGGCAAGGAAGCCGTGCTGGAACTTCAGCCCTGCGCGCCGCGTGCGATCAGGGCGATCGCCACCACCGCCAGGCCCAGGCCCACGCGGTTCCAGGCGCTGGTCTTCTCGCCGAAGGCCAGCACGCCGACCAGCGCGCCCAGGCACACCACGCCGATGTTCATGCCGGCGAAGATGGTGGCCGGGCTGTGCGGCAACGCCTGGTGCGCGCGCACGTAGAACAGGATGTTGCCGAAGTTGATGGCACCCAGCAGCAGGCCGAAGCCAAGGTTGCGCGCCTGCAGCCGCTGGCGGCCGCGGTAGTGGCGCAGCAGCTGCCAGGCCAGCATCAGCACGAAGGCGATGGCGAAGCTGGCCAGCAGCGCGGCGGTGGCCGGGGTGCCGGCCAGCGCCACCTGCTTGAGCAGGATGTCGATCAGCGCGAAGCCGGCCCACACCGCCAGCAGCCAGCGCCAGCTCGATGCCGTGCCGGCGCCGCGCCCGCCGCTGCGCGCACTGACGCCGACGATGGCCAGCAGGCCCAGCCCCAGCCCGGCCAGTTTCCAGCCATTGGCGTGCTCGCCGAACAGCACGAACGCCGCGCCCAGCGACAGCAGCAGCGACAGCCGCTGCGCCACGTCGCTGCGCACGATGCCGGCTTCGCGCACGGCACGCGCCAGCACCAGGAAGATGCCCGGCAGGGCCAGCGCCAGCCCAAGCAGTGCCGGCCACGGCGCGTGTCCGTCGCGCAGCGACTGCAGCGAGGGCCTGAGCAGCAGCAGCGACAGCACGCTGGCGGCCAGGTAGTTCCAGGTCACCGCCTGGGCGATGTCGATGCCGCGCCGCGGCGCCAGCTTCAGCAGGACCGAGACCAGCACGCTGCAGATCACGCTCAGGATCAGGAAGTGCATCGCATTCGTTGCCGTGCGGTGGTGGCGGTGAAGCCGCTGGATGGGGCCGCTATTATGGCGCCATGAGCAATCCTTCCTTTCCCCGCGAACCGGCGGTGCTGATGCTCGAGGGCCCCTGCGGGCCGCTCGAGGTCGCGGTCGATCCGCCCGAGGGCGATGTCGCCGCGCGGCCGGTCGTCGCCGTCATCTGCCACCCGCTGTCCACCGAAGGCGGCAGCATGCACAACAAGGTGGTGACGATGGCCGCGCGCGCGCTGCGCGAACTGGGCATCACCACCGTGCGCTTCAATTTCCGCAGTGTCGGCGCTTCCGCCGGCAGCTACGACAACGGCGAGGGCGAGCAGGACGACCTGCGCGCGGTGGTGGCATGGGTGCGCGCCCAGCGCCCGGACTGCGCGCTGTGGCTGGCCGGTTTCAGCTTCGGCGCCTACGTATCGCTGCGCGCCAGTGGCGCGCTGGCGCCGCAGGCGCTGATCTCGATCGCGCCCCCGGTCGGCCGCCGCACCTGGGATTTCGACGCGCTGCAGCCGCCGGCGCAGTGGCTGGTGGTGCAGGGCGACGCCGACGAGGTGGTCGACGCGCAGGCCGTCTATGCGTGGCTGGAGACGCTGGCCGACCCGCCGCAGCTGGTGCGCATGCCCGATACCAGCCATTTCTTCCATCGCAAGCTGATCGACCTGCGCGGCGCGATCCAGCACGAAGTGCGGCGCTGGCTGCCCGACGGCAGTTGCTGAGCATGGATGCGACGACCCCCTCGCAGCGCTACGCCGCCGGCGTGGCCCGTGGCGACTGGCGCGACGATCCGGCCCAGCATGCGGCACTGGCCGAGCTCGACCGCATCCACGAGGCCATCGTCGATTCGGCGCAGGACGGCTGGCTCGACCGGCTGTCGGCCTTCTGGAAGAAGCCCGAGCCGGTCAAGGGCCTGTATTTCTGGGGCGGCGTCGGCCGCGGCAAGACGTTCCTGGTCGACCTGTTCTACGACGGCCTGCCGATCGAGCAGAAGTACCGCACCCACTTCCACCGCTTCATGCGCGGCATCCACGAGCGGCTGCGCGAACACCAGGGCCAGAGCGACCCGCTGGCGAAGATCGCCCAGGAATGGCGCAGCAGACTGCGGGTGCTGGTGCTGGACGAGTTCTTCGTCACCGATATCGGCGACGCGATGCTGCTGGCGCGCCTGCTCGAACGGCTGTTCGCCGAAGGCGTGACCCTGGTGACCACCTCCAACACCGCGGTGGAGAACCTGTACCTCAACGGCCTGCAGCGCGACAGTTTCCTGCCGGCCATCGCCCTGCTGCAGAAGTACTGCGTGGAGCTGTACGCCGAAGGCACCGAGGACTACCGCATGCGCGCGCTGACCCGCTCGCCGGTGTACCGGGCGCCGCTGGAAGGCGACAGCGATGCCTGGCTGGAGCGGCGCTGGAAGGAGCTGAGCGGCGGCCAGGACGCGCGCGCCGGCAACATCCAGATCGAGGGCCGCAAGATTCCGGTGCGCGGGCGTGGCAAGAGCATCGTCTGGTTCGACTTCGCTGCGCTGTGCGAAGGCCCGCGCGGTCCCTCGGACTACATCGAGATCGCGCGCGAGTTCAATACCGTGCTGCTGGGCGGCATCCCGCACTTCGACCGCCTGAACGAGGATGCCGCGCGGCGCTTCGTCAACCTGATCGACGAGCTCTACGACCGCCAGGTCAACCTGGTGTGCACCGCGCAGGACCCGCCGCCGCTGCTCTACTCCGGCACCCGCCTGGCCGGCGCGTTCGAGCGCACCGCCAGCCGCCTGATCGAGATGCAGAGCGCCGAGTACCTGGGAACCGCCCACCGCCTGTAGCCCGCTGGCCGCGTGCCGGGGCTGACCCCCGGCCGCGGCATGCGCCGCCAACCCCGTTCTTTGCCACCATCCGTTCTGTTCCGTGCCTGCCGCCGCGGCGGCCCACCCCGCAAGCAACGGAGTACGCAGATGAAGCACGCAAGCATGGCCTTCCGGCGCCCGCCGGTACGTTCGATGGCGTTCGCGTTGACGCTGCTGGCCGGCCTGCCGGCACTCGCCGGCGAGCCGCGGTGGCCGCAACCGGCGTCCGCACCCGCCGTGCAGCCGGACATGCAGGCGCCCGTGCCCACGCGCCGGCGCCAGACCACCGCGGATTTCCGCGCGCCGGCAGCCAGCGTGTGCAGCGACATGCCGCGGATGCGCGAGGTTCCGGACCCGGACCCGCAGCCACCGGAGCGGGTGCGCGAGATCCCCACCCTGGTCGGCAAGGTTCCGCATCGCAGGGAGTTGCGCGAGATGGCGCCACCGCCGCCTCCACCGGCGCCGATGATCGCTGCCGACGCGGTGGCGGCGAGGGCATCGGAGGTGCGGGACGCGCCCGCTGCGTCATCGGCGCCGGCGGTGCGGCGCCCGGCCACGCCGGTGACCGCCGGCGTGGTCGATGACAACGCCGATTTCGGCGGCTTCCGGCAGTTCCTGCAGCGCCACCCCGAGGCGGCGCGGCTGGGGCGCGACGTGTCGGTGCGCCAGCGGCTGCGGGTGGTCGACGCGCAGGGCCGGCCGGTACCCGATGCCGAAGTCGCGGTCTCCGCGGCCAATGGCGCGCGCATGTGGGCGCGCACCGATGCCGGCGGCCAGGCCTGGCTGCACCTGAATGCCTTCGACGACCGCGATTCGGCCAGCTACCGGGTCGACGTGCGCCGTGCCGGGCAGCAGGCGCAGGCGCAGTTGCGGCGCGGGCAGAAGGACGCGCTGGAAGTCCGCCTGCCCGCCGCCGCGGCGAGCCCGCGCGCGCGCCTGGACCTGGTGTTCATGGTCGATGCCACCGGCTCGATGGGCGACGAGATCGACAAGCTGCGCACCTCGCTGCGGGACATCGTGCGCGGCATCGAGCAGCTGCCGTCGCGCCCGGACGTCTGCCTCGGCCTGGTCACCTATCGCGACCGCGGCGACGCGTATTTCGTGCGCAGCTGGGACCTCACCGGCAACGTCGCCGCGTTCCAGCAGGTGCTCGACGGGGTGCGTGCCGGCGGTGGCGGCGACATGCCCGAGGCGATGAACGAAGCCTTCGCGCATGCGGTGCAGGCGCTGGACTGGCGCGGACCGGCCACCACGCGGCTGCTGGTGTCGCTGGCCGACGCGCCGCCGCACATGGACTATCCGCCGCCGCACTACGACCAGACCATGCTCGCGGCGCTGGGCAAGGGCATCAAGGTGTTCAGCGTGGCCGCGTCGGGACAGGACACCACCGGCGAGATCGTGCAGCGACAGATCGCCCAGTACACCGGCGGGCGCTTCATCTTCCTCACCTACAAGGATGCGTCCGATCCGGGTAGCGGGCCCGGCCGCGAGACCGTGCACGACGTGGCCGGCTACTCGGTGGATACGCTGGACGCACTGGTGCTGCGGCTGGTGCGCGAGGAACTGGCGCAGCTGCCCAGGGGATGAGCACCGGTTCCGGCGAGCGGCCCGTCGCCGCCCCGGGCCCGGCGCGGCGCGTGGATCAGGGGTGTCCGGGCAGGGCGATGCGGTTGTCCGGACCCTGTTCCTTCGCCACCGGCGTCGCTGGCGGCGCCTGGCCGTTGTCGCCGCTGACGCTCATCATCCGCAGCGGCTGGCCGTCGTAGCGGAACTCCAGCGCCGACTGCAGCCGGTCCAGCGCCAGGACCTGGGTGCACAGGGACTGCGCATGCTGTTCCAGGGCGCGTGCGCGCGCTTCGATCTTCGGCTCGAGTTCGGCTTCGATCTTCTCGGTGCGTTTCTCGATGCGCTCCTCGCTGCCGGTGAGCAGGGTCCACAGCAGGCCGCGGGCGATGGAGCCCTTGAGCGATTCGGCCGCGTCCTGCACGCGCCGGTCGAAGCCCTCGCCGAACAGGTCCTGCTCCCAGCGTCCGCGGCCGATGGTCGAGGCGACGAAGCGCTCGGCGTCCCTGCGCAGCGCGCGCACCTTGCGCGAATCGAAATTGCCGGTCAGCGAGCCGTAGACGACGTCCAGCACATCGAAGCTGATCCCCACTGATTCATTGGCGATGCCGGTGACCGCCGGCATCAGCTGGCGCACCCCGGCCTCGAGCACGCGCAGGCGCTGCGCGTCGTCGGCGCTGACCGCCTGCATGCGCCCGTCGATGCTCAGCTGGCCGTCGTGGAACACGATCTCGCGCGGCGTGGCGTCGTGCTGGCGCAGCCAGATGCCGCCGCCATCGACCAGCACGTCGTAGTCGGTGCTGACCCCGCACTGGGTGGAGGACAGGGTCGGTGACTTCATCGTGCCGGCCTGCGCGGCGAGCGCCGGCAGGACGAGCAGGGCGGCAGCGAGGGCCAGGCGGCGCATGCGCGGAATCCATTCGGAGGACCCACAGGATCGCCGGCCGTGCCGGATCGGGCCTCCGCCGGAAGTCATGGCGGCGCATCGGGCATTGGATCGCATCGGGCTTTGGATTATGAATGCGTGCGGCGTTTTCCTACCCGCCAACCAGTCTCCCAAGGCTTGACTGCGCAGCCTCGATAGGCTGGTCGCGGTGGCCCCGCCGGGCACCGGCGACGGGATCGCTTGTGCCGCAAGGGAAATGCGATCACCCACAAGATTTGGCGTTGACCGGGCCGTTTACCCCCACTATCTTGTGTCCCGTCGGTTCTGGCGGGTTGCTCCCCGCCGGATTGAAAGGGAAGCCGGTGACGCCTTCGATGGCCAGTCCGGCACTGCCCCGCAGCGGTAATTGGGAACGAACCCGCCACCAAGCACTGAGGCCCGATGCCTTGGGAAGCGGCGGAAGTAGGAGGAGGCCCCCGCCTCCGCGCCCATGAGTCCGAAGACCTGCCGACAGCCGCGCGAAGCACAGCGCGCGGTGCCGGCTGCGGAGTCTTCGAGGGGAAGACGGCTGGCGACGCGGCAGCGCCGGTGGCGACCTCGGGTCGTGCCCGTCGCGGATGCTGCGACGCCGTCCTTCCATGCTTGTCGCCCGCCACCGGCCCTGGTTCCTGCGAGGGCAGGCGCCGCGTGCACCACGCCATGAGGACGCATTGCCGTGACCGCCACCGATACCGCCGTTGTCCCGACCGAGACCGGCTTCGAACTGACCCCGCCGCCGACCGCCACCGCCATGAGCGTGACCAAGCGCAATGGCGGCACCGAGCCGGTGGACCTGAACAAGATCGTCCGCGCCATCCAGCGTTGCTGCGACGGCCTGCATGCGGTCGATCCGATGCGCGTGGCCACGCGCACCATCTCCGGGCTGTACAACGGCGCCACCACCCAGGAGCTGGACGAACTGTCGATCCGGACCGCGGCGCTGCTGATCGGCGAGGAGCCCGAGTACGGCCGCCTGGCCGCGCGCCTGCTGGCCAACTTCATCGCCAAGGAGGTATCCGGCCAGGAGATCCACGCGTTCTCGCAGTCGGTGGGCCGCGGCCACGAAGTGGGCTTGATCAACGAGCGCCTGCTCAACTTCGTCCAGGTCAACGCGCGCAAGCTCAACGATGCGGTCAACCCCGACTACGATCTCAACTTCGACTACTTCGGCCTGCGCACGCTGTACGACCGCTACCTGCTGCGCCACCCGCACACCCGCAAGGTGATCGAAACCCCGCAGCAGTTCTTCCTGCGCATCGCCAGCGCGCTGTCCGAGGACGTGCCCGAGGCGCTGGCGCTGTACCAGCGGCTGGGCAACCTGGACTACCTGCCGTCCAGCCCGACCCTGTTCAACGCCGGCACCAGCCACGAGCAGCTGTCGTCGTGCTTCCTGCTGGATTCGCCGCAGGATTCGCTCGAGTCGATCTACGCCCGTTACGGCGACATCGCCCAGCTGTCCAAGTTCAGCGGCGGCATCGGCGTGAGCTACACCCGGGTGCGTTCGCGCGGCTCGCTGATCCGGTCCACCAACGGCCATTCCAACGGCATCGTGCCGTGGCTGAAGACACTCGACTCCTCGGTCGCGGCGGTCAACCAGGGCGGCAAGCGCAAGGGGGCGGCCTGCGTCTACCTGGAGACCTGGCACGCCGACATCGAGGATTTCCTGGAACTGCGCGACAACGCCGGCGACGATGCCCGCCGTACCCACAACCTCAACCTCGCCAACTGGGTGCCGGACCTGTTCATGCAGCGGGTGGAGGCCGACCAGCCATGGTCGCTGTTCGATCCGCGCGTGGTGCCGGAGTTCACCGACCTGTACGGCGAGGCGTTCGAGCGCGCCTACGTGCAGGCCGAGGCCCAGGGCAAGGCGGTCAAGGCGGTGCCGGCGCGCAAGCTGTATGCGCGCATGATGCGCACCCTGGCCGAGACCGGCAACGGCTGGATGACGTTCAAGGACAAGTGCAACAAGGCCAGCAACCAGACCCTGCGCGCCGGCAACGTCATCCACCTGTCCAACCTGTGCACCGAGATCCTCGAGATCACCTCGGCCGAGGAGACGGCGGTGTGCAACCTGGGCTCGATCAACCTCGGCAACCACCTGGATGCGCACGGCGATTTCGATTTCGACAAGCTCGCCGAGACCGTGCGCCTGGCCGTGCGCCAGCTCGACCGGGTGATCGACCTGAACTTCTACCCGATCGAGACCGCGCGCCGCGGCAACCTGCGCTGGCGCCCGGTCGGCCTGGGCTGCATGGGCCTGCAGGACGTGTTCTTCCGCAAGCGCCTGCCGTTCGACTCGGACGCCGCGCGCGCGCTGTCGGCGAAGATCGCCGAGGCGATCTACTACCACGCGCTGGAAACCTCGTGCGAGCTGGCGCAGGAGCGCGGCCGGCATCCCTCGTTCGCCGATACCCGCGCCGCCAGCGGCGAACTGCAGTTCGACGCGTGGGGCGTGGTGCCGGCCGATGGCGCGCGCTGGGAAGCGCTGCGCGGGCGCATCGTCCAGCACGGCCTGCGCAACTCGCTGATGATCGCCATCGCCCCGACCGCGACCATCGCCTCGATCGCCGGCTGCTACGAATGCGTGGAACCGCAGGTGTCCAACCTGTTCAAGCGCGAGACCCTGTCCGGTGACTTCCTGCAGGTCAACCGCTACCTGGTCGGCGAACTCAAGCAGCTGGGGCTGTGGACGCCGGAGATGCGCGACGCGATCAAGCTCGCCGACGGCTCGATCCAGAACCTGCCGCAGATTCCCGAGGCGCTGCGCACCGTGTACCGCACCGCGTGGGAACTGCCGATGCGCTCGCTGATCGACATGGCCGCCGACCGCGGCGCGTTCATCGACCAGTCCGCCTCGCTCAACCTGTTCATGGAGAGCCCGAACATCGGCGCGATGTCGTCCATGTACATGTACGCCTGGAAGAAGGGCGTCAAGACCACCTACTACCTGCGCTCGCGCCCGGCCACCCGGATCGCCAAGACCACGGTCAGCAGCTACACCCCGGCCGAGGCCGTCGCCTGCTCGCTGGAGAACCCGGAAGCCTGCGAGGCCTGCCAGTAAGCGCCCGCGCCCCGCCCCCGCCAGGGCAGGGCGAAGCCGGCTTCGCC